>CAVRDB010000036.1:0-8990 GCA_963719625.1 uncultured Acidobacteriota bacterium | reverse complement strand
AATCTCCAATGATCGGTGATCTACTTCATGCTGCGACTTCGAATACTGGTGGCTGTCTCTTCTTTACTACGATTGAGTTACCGCGAAAATACGGTGGCCATATGCGGGTAGTTCCACATGCAGACTGCCGTTACGGATTAACGGAGTCTGCCCACCGTCTAGATCCACATATCTAGAGGCGTGAATTGCGCCAAGGTCTACGTCTATCTGAGCCGACTGTGGTTGAAAGTTGTAAACGATCAGAAGGCGCTCAGAATGGTTCACCGCATCCCGCAAAGTCGCATAGAAATGGGTATCGTCGTTGGTTGGGATTTGACGCCTCATGCTGTTCTGATACAGAGCTGGATGGGATGCTTTCAGCTTGAGAAGCGCAGGAATTTCAGGCGCGGGCTGTGTAATTCCGCCACGAGGATCGCAGTAGCAAAGCATATCTCCGGAGGTAGCCAACAAAGCCTCCATGAATTGCTGCTGCTGTGCATTGTGAAGGTTGGGCACAGGCATGTAGAGGGTGCCGCCGGCGGCAACAACACGATCGTGATATGCGCGCAGAGCAGCCTCCAATAAATGGGGATTGCCGGTTTCGATACTTTGCCGGAGCGCCTGATTATTCTTCTCCCACCAGATGCCCAAGCCATAATCGTACAGATTGGTAAAGTGTCCTTCCGTAATCCACCCTATCGGATCATCGATGCGGAAGGCCCCGCCACCCTCCGGCTGGATCAGCTTTCGCCCATAACTCGCAATGGGTCTCGTAACGCGATTGTCGATCTTTTGCCACGTCGCGCCGGTATACCAGTTCACTGCATCGAGAATCATGCCATCAAGACCAGTCGACATCCAGAATTTGACAACTTTCTCTGCTTCCGTCGGCCACGCATCTGCAGTCCAGTTGTATTGAGGAAGATGGATGGGTTGTCCGTTTGCATCTTTGCCCGGCCAGCGTGTCCAGTAGTATTGCTGGGCGCGATCACTCCACTGCCAGAACTCACTTTTCTCCGGGTCGTAGCCAGGTTGCTTCGGACGAACCAGAAAATAGCTGTCGTCAATCGCAGGTTGCGGAGCATCTTTCGTTTTGCTCCAGTAATAGAAATTCCTTTCTGGAGTATCGCGATCAGCGCGTACGTCATCTTCCGCTTTTAAGAATTGTGGAGCTTCCACGCTGCTGTATCCAAGATTTTGGAATGTGACAACTGCAAGACCAACACGGTGGGCCTGCTGCACCAGGCGCCGGAAATCCTGCATACTGCCGAGACCGGGATCGAGGCGAAAACGGTCTTTTGCGTCCAATCCGTCGTAGCTGTTGCCGCCTTCTTCCGGCGCGAAAATCTCCAGCGCACTGATTCCTTCTTTTTTCCACGCCAGCATCTGGCGTTTGGCTGTTGCTGGATCCATCGACAACTGTTCGAACCGCCAATATTTTGTTGCGTGCTTCAAGGTGACGCGATGAATCGCTGCCGCAGACACATACCATGGCTGCGCTGGAGATTGGCCTGCCGTTTGTCCGTGCGTCTGCAAAGGGACAACTACGAGCATTGCTGAAGCCAGAAGAAAAGGAGTACATAACATTCCGACTATCTTGCTGAACGTCATTTCCTCCCTTTCTTTCTTGGTCCGCTATTGTGAATAACCCGAGTAGCTGCAACATTGCTATGACGAGATTGAGCGTTGGAGAATTTGTTTTCTACGGATTCGCGTCAAGCATCCTCGCGACTTCAGTCATCGTCGGCATCGACGGCTGCGCACCCGATCGCGTTACAGAAATGGATGCAGCCGCCACCGCGAACCGCGCGCTCTCTGCGGGAGTTTTTCCCAACATCAGCCCAACAGCGAACGCCCCATTCAACGCGTCACCTGCCGCGGTCGTATCCACTACATCGACGGCCAACGCATCCAGTTGCTGCTCAAGACTATCGGTAACAAGGTAAGCACCGCGCGAGCCCAGCTTGAGAATAATGCCCGCCGGTCCCTGCGCCAGAACTAAACGCGCAGTCTGATTCAGACCCGTTGCATCCGAACCATTCGGTCCGCGGCTATCCGCGCTTCGCAGCGCCATGCCCTGGTTTGCATAAAAATCCGCTTCTGTCTCATTCGGAGTAAACCAGTAAATACGCTTAAGGAGGCTGGATGAAAGTGCTTGCGCCGGTGCTGGGTCCAGCATTAGCGGAACATCCGCTTGCGCACACAATTCCGCCAATCGTTCCACTGCTTCGATGGGAATTTCTAACTGCGCAAGAACCATGCCTGCGTTGCGGATCAGCGATAGATGCTGCTCGACATACTCCGGCGACATTGCGGCATTGGCTCCCGGCGTGACAACAATGCAGTTTTCTCCGCCCGATGCCACCGTGATGGCTGCAATCCCAGTAGGACCTTTCACCGTTTTGATCCCGTCAATCCCTACTCTGGCAGTTTGCAGGTGCGCTCGCAGTTGCTCGCCAAATAGATCCGATCCCACCATTCCAATCATTTCGACTGGATACCCAAGGCGGGCAACGGCTACCGCTTGATTCGCGCCCTTCCCCCCGGGATGCATCTGAAATCCGGACCCGAGGAGCGTTTCTCCAGCCGCCGGGATCCTGGGAGCAACTGAGACAAGATCCATATTGATGCTTCCCACCACAACGATCGGCCGCATTGTTTTTCCTATGTCCATTTCAAATTCTCATGCTTCCGTTAACGAGCTCGAAAGATGGGAGCAATGGCGATCGCACACAGTCCCACAATAAACAGAACGAACATGAAAGCCAGCAACTTCTTCGATCGGTGCGGCGCGCCGGCAAATTCCTTCCATACAAAAACACCCCAACCGGCTGAAATCATCGTTGCCCCTTGGCCAATGGAATAGGAAACTGCAGGGCCGACAATATGCGCGCGTGAAGCAACAAAGTTGAAGACCGTTCCGGAACACCAAATGCTGCCTCCCACAATACCCCAGGCGTGCCAGCGAAACGGTGCCTGGAAATACGCAGACATGCTGACTGGAGGTTTTCCGTCGAGCGGTTTATGCATCAGCGAGAAATTGAATACTAGGGCACAGACGGCAGCCCCAACAACAAAATAAAACGAAGTAGCGTAGGGTCCGGGTGCATGCGGCACGCTCATGGCGTGCGACACCAACGGGTAAAAACTACCCATCAACACACCGGACACCAGGCTGATGATCAGGCCGCGCTGGCTCATCGCGCGGTGCTCCCGCTCTCGCAGGCGATACGCGAGTGCATCGCACACGATAGCCGCCACGACCAATGCAATCCCGCCAAACAACAAAACTGGATTTCCTGTCGGCGACAAAATATAGCTACTGACGGCCCCTACGACCAGCGCCAGACCAATCGCGACAGGAAAGGCCACGGCAAGTCCGGCAATCTCAATCGCCGCTACCAACAGAAGATTGGCAATGTTGAAGACGATTCCGCTCAGAGCCGCATAGAGGATACTGGTCGTGCTGGAACCTGCGACATCGGCCAGAAACGCACGTCCCGTTTCTCCATAGGAACCAAGCGTCCATCCCCAGAGAAAAACCCCGACAAATAGTCCGAGAACATAATCCCAGTAAAACAGTTGGAACCTGTATGTCGGACACAGCTTGACCGTGTTCGCCCATGACCCCCAGCACAACATGCTGACGACCATAAAGAAAAGTGCAATGGCATATGTCTCTGGCTGATACACAAGGACTCCCGCGAGTGTGGAACAAATACGACCGGCCCGTCCGTTCCTCGGCTCTTCGCATGACAATTACAGTGACGCAGTCAAGCGGCATTCGCCTCATCTTGAACTGAAGAAAGCGCCGATTGGAAGCGGCTTCACACAGAGGCTTCGGAACATATTAGAACACCAATTTTGCTCCCAGCTGACCGATGCGGGCCTCTCTTGCTGCATTGACCTGTCCAAAAGGATACTGCGTACTGCCGCTGGGGTAGGTCGTATTCACGCCCGTCCACTGCGTGTGGTTTAAAGCATTAAATGCATCTGCCCGGAACTCCAGATGGAGAGTGTTAAAAATTGGGAATGTTTTTGCGAGCGAAAGATCCAAATTATTCTGGCCGGGTCCCCTTACAGTTCCAAGTCCAGAATTACCGCGAACATTCATCGGCGGCACCGAAAACTTCGACGTATCGAACTGACGGAAAAAGGTCTTCTGGAAATGGCCTATATTCGGATTGCCTGAAACATTCAGTTCATCAAACATCCCGGCGCCGTCCTGCGCGCTCGAACCATAGCCTGTGGGGCAGCGGCTGGTCCCGGCGTCGTTGACTGGACAAGGGATCGCTGGACCGCCATTCTCCACTGTAAGGGCATCGCCCGACTCCAGCGTTCCGATGCCGCTGATACGCCAACCAGTCAGCACCGCCTTTGCCCATCCGGGCCACGTATTGCCATAGACTGGGCCCCATATCCAGCTATAGACAAAGCGCTGGCGATGAGACTGGTTCGCTTCGCCACGGTCATCGAGATTCGGATATTGAAATCCACTGACGCCGGCCCCAGAGGAGCCATTATTCCCCAGAGTATTGATCCAGGGATAATCGGAGACCGTCTTGCCCCAGGTGTAGTTGCTCATAAACTGGAGCCCCTTGCTGAACTGGTGCTGATACTGAACGATTAACGCGTTGTAAAAGGAATTCAAATTTGGCCGTATCACATAGATATCGCCAAACCTGCCAGCGTTATTCGGACGCGCCGCGTTAAATGTGGGGTCCCCAACACCGCCGCCGAATATCCATCCCGTTTGGTAAGGAGGCAGGTTGATGTTCACCTCGTTCTGCCCTTTACGGCCCTGCGCTCCGGCGTAGGATATCGTGAAAACGTCACGGCTTCCTACTTGTTGCTGGACATCGAGAAGCATGCGCTGATAGTAGGGCAGCGGCACTGATTTCTGATCGTAGTACGTGATCGAGGTCAATTGTCCGTCCCCTTCGTATCCCTGGCCTGTACCTGTGGAAACCGGGAACGATCCCAGAGTCGTGGTCAATGGAGCCGGAAAGATGTTCGACAAATTCAATACCGGAGTATCGGGCGGTGCGCCCAGGGTAACGTTGTTCACGTTGTAATTGACGGCGGCGGAAGTTCCATAAATCGCATTTCCAACGTTGTTGGATACCTGGCTGGCTCCGGTGTCATAAAAGATTCCATAACCGGCGCGGATGACCCTTTGAGGGGTAGGACTATAGGCGATGCTAATGCGGGGAGCAAAGTCTTTCTTGGGAGCTGTGAGATAGTGTATCGGCACTCCCGCAGCAATGCCTGGATACTTCAGTACGCCGCCCTCCGGAGTTGGAGTATAGATGGCGCAGCACGGAGCGACGGCTGGGTTGGGTGTGAAGTCTGGAATGCTCAAGTCATAGCGCAGACCCGCGGAGATAGTCAATTTAGGGTTGACGCGGAACTTCTCGTTCACATAAAAGCCCCAATAAGGAAAGATGATGTTGTAATCCGGCGAGGTAGGGCTTCCTCCACTGATGGTATAGCGTACCCAGAGATTATTGGGTAGACCCATCACGAGGTCCGCGATATTGTCGCCACCAACATAGCCAAGATTTCCGCCGCTCGAACTAAAGCCTCCAAAGGACACATTTCGCTGGATATCCCAGTCAATCTCACTCTTCCTGAAATAGTTAAAGCCTGCAGACACCGAGTGCCGACCATGTATCCAGTCCAGGTTGTCGGAAACCTGGTAGGACTCATTCTCCGCACGGAATACCTCCCCCGTACCCGCGGTGGCATAGGTATTGTTGACCGTTTCCACCGCCAGCACGCCGTGCGTTATCCCTGTGCCGGTGTTCTGAAACAGCGTATTGAATGGATTGCTGCTGCTGTTGTAATAGCCGAATTGGCTCGAACTCATGGTCACCAACGCGCCATCGCCGGTCCCAAAGATAAACTCATTGGTCAGGTTTGGGGTGAAGATGTGAACGTAGTTCGCCGTCACCAGATATGCCTGATCCTGAGTGGGAAAGTTATGAAGTTCGTCGGGAGGAATACCGCCGGTGAGGGACGATGTTCCACTCGATCTCGACCAAGTGACGAACATGGAGTCATTGGCGGTGAATCTCGCGTCGAAACGGGTATCGATGTGATAGTTGGAGAATCCTGGAGTTTGATAGGCAACATAGTTCACCTCGTTGCTCGGCGTATTCGGAACATTCGGCAACGGCCAGAGGTCATTCAAAATAGCTGCGGCCCCAGGGTCGACCACAGGCGATCCGTCCGGGCGCGTAGCCAGATCGAGACGATTGTTTGGAATTGGCGGTCGCGAACTTTCTCCGTTCGGAAGATACGTGGTGAAGAACGGGTTGTACAGCTGTACCGGGTTGGGATTGCTGCCGAGAAGCTCGCTGAAGTCTCCGGTACGTTCAGCAGCTGAAGGCACCGAAGCAGTTACCAGAGCATTTCCGTCGTGCTCAATGAAGTCTTCATAATTTGCGAAGAAAAAGAGTTTGTTCCTCAATCCAGGCCAGAGTTTTGGAATGAATACGGGTCCACCCAGGTTGCCGCCGAACTGATTGCGACGCAAAACTGGCTTAACCGCAGGAACTCCGGCAATAATTTGATTGGCCTTGTCCCAAGGGTTATAGGCGTTCAGGGCATCGTTCTCTATGAATTCGAAAGCCTCTCCATGAAACTGGCTCGTGCCTCCCTTGGTTTGCATAATTAACGCGGAGATATCGTGCCCAACGGCTGCAGAGAAATCTTCTACCTGAACCGTTCCCGTGCCTAGCGCTTCTACGGAAGGCGCAAAGCTGATGCTGCTCTCATAGTTATCGTTGATGTTGACACCGTTGACGTAGAAACCGTTGTCCCGCGAACCCTGAAACGCGCCGCCAGCGGTAATTTGCGTTCCACCCATGGCGAACATCGCGCCCACCGAGTAGGTGCCACCGGGGTTGATATTCGCCTGCGGATACGTGGATACTCCTGGCGCCAGGGCGGAGATGGATGTGAAGTTGCGTCCGTTGAGGGGCAGATCTGAAAGCTGACGCGCGGTGATGTTGGTATCAAGGCTGATTCTGTCTGTCTCCAGACCACGTGACTGTCCCGACACGGTGACTGACTGCTGCACGGAACCTGGACGCAATTTGAAATCGTAGTGTGCGATCGCACCGATGTTGACCGCGATAGGTTCGGATTTTTCTGTCGCGAAGCCCTGGAGAGCAGCCGTCAGTTGATATTGCCCAGCCGTAAGATTATCGAATTCGAAATGACTCATTGCGTCGGCCGTAATCTGACGACTCTGGTTTTGTGCAATATCGAGCAGCGTAATTTGCGCACCAGGAACAATAGCACCGGACGGGTCAAAGACAGTTCCCTCAATTCCGCCGCGTTGGGCAAACTGTGCCCAGCCTGCTACTGTTGCGATCAACAGAAAAATAAGTGCGGGAACGGCGGCACGAATGGTCCGGTACATGGCGAATCTCCTCAAAGAGAAATCGATTTGACAACATCTTTGAAAGCTTTCAAATTACGGAGCGAATATTAGTACTGCGAGATATCGATTGTCAACAATCTTTCAAAGTTGCAGCTAAAGATTGGGATTGCGAGTTGGTGAATATGGAGCAGCACCCCTATGGAATGAAGCGAAATCCATTTCTTATCAGCGAATAGACTCTTCCTCGTGCGCTCCACAAATGCGGATAAAAATATATCTTCGTACTTATTTTTCTTGAACCGTTTCATTCTTACGCAAGAGATTCGATACAATTCTCTGTACCGTTCTATGTAGTTTTTTTGAGACCCATATGCCAAACATGAAACAGATCGCGCAGATGGCAGGCGTTTCGCTCGGCACCGTGTCTCATGTCATCAACAATTCGGCCCGGGTGCGCGATCCCCTTCGCCGCCGAGTACTGGACGCTGTCGAGGTTCTTCGGTACCAACCCAGCGCTCTCGCTCGAGGGCTGCGACGCGACAAAACAAATATGATCGGCATGGTAATCCCCGACGTCACCAATCCATTTTTTCCCGCGGTTGTTCGGGGTGCGGAAGATATGGCATTTGCAAATGGGTACCGGCTTATCCTGTGCAACACCGATAACAATCATGCAAAGGAAATGGAGCATCTTCACCAGCTGCGCACCTACCTGCCGACCGGCCTTATCATCATTCCATCCAGCTTTGGAAAATTGAGCGAAGAAGTCGAATCTTTCCGGCGCTCGGGAGCGGCTGTCGTGTTTCTTGACCGCATGCCGCGCCATTGGAAAGGAGATTCCGTCACGGTTTCGAACGAAGATGGAGCATTCCGCGCAGTCCAATATCTGATCCAGTTGGGCCATCGCAAGATTGCATGCATCACTGGCCCGCTGCACCTGACTAACGCGCAGGAGCGTCTGACAGGATACAAGCGGGCATTGAAACTCGCAGCACTCCCGGTCCGGAATGAATACTTGCGAAAGAGTACCTTCGACCGGATCGGTGGTTACAACGATACGCTCGCCGTGCTGCGTATTCGAAATCGACCGACTGCGATCTTTGCGCAGAACGATTTGATGGCGATGGGCGCGTTACTCGCCATTCGTGAGCTGAATTTACGATGCCCGCAGGACATTTCAGTCATTGGATTTGACGACCTTGATGTAACTGAACTGATGGACCCACCTCTCGCCTCAGTGCGCCAACCGGGCTACCAGATGGGCGCAACTGCGGTGCAGATGTTGCTGGATCGCGTAAACCTTGCCGAGAAACGGGCAAGCCCTGGGCAGCACCGCGTGCTCGAAACAGAATTGCGGATTCGTGAATCGGTCGCACCTCCCAAAAACCGAAGCCGCAACCGCCGATGAAAAGTACGGCGAAGGCAAACGCAAAATACCTTAAAAAGGACTCTAGGCGGCTATTCAATGGATCAGCAATTTAGTTGCCTTAGCAACCAATTCCGAAGAATGGTTGCTAAGGCAACTAAATGTTTCTCTGCGAAATGTTTCTCTGCGAAATCCCCCCTTCCCCTGGAAGAGAAACTATGCTCGAGCCAAGATCAACGGCGGCCTGCCCTTGAT
>CAVRDB010000035.1:0-1075443 GCA_963719625.1 uncultured Acidobacteriota bacterium | reverse complement strand
TCTGGATTGGGAGGCGCAACGAATATCGCTGGATTCTTAAAGTTGCCGATAAAGTTCATAGCTTTAGCACACAGACGGTATCAGGCTCAAACCTTACCGTCGCCGAAAACGAATCTGCGATCGATTGCAGGATAGTCGAAAACGTCAGTTTGTCAGCGCTATCGTGGAACACAAAGGAGCGAAGGATGTGAATTCCAAAGCGTATACTGGCGGCACAGCAGACAAGCCTTAAGGTAAGCGAAGACGGCTCCGGATACCAGTTTCCGGTCGGTGACAGCCTCAGTCCAAGTCATAGGCTTTCCCATTTACGAGCCTCTCATATGAGCACAGGTGAAAACCGATTGCCCAACCTCGATTCCTCAATGGAACTGGAACAGGTCTACTGGTACTTCTTCACCAAATTTCAAGATTTGGATGTTCCAAGATCGATAGCCGAAGCCAGAATCACTGGCGTTGAGATTGAGCAGCTCCAGTCATGGTTTGACGTTCAGTACGGAAGGCCGCGGAACTGGTGCGACAGGACTTGGCAGGATATCGTCGAAGGGACTCACACGGCATCGAGTCGAGAAATGTTCGGTGTTTTGTTCCTCATTCTCGCGTCTGAAATCGGGCGGGATCACTGTAGCGAAGAGTCACTTTGGCCTAGCATTGCTGGAAGATTCCGGAAGAACAAAACCACTCACTCAGTTCTTTTTGCAAATGACCATCCTACCGAATTATGCAAAATTGCTATGGCCGCAGGGGTCAGGAAGCTGCAATTGCGAAACCTAATTGACCGATCCGGCAAGCAAGAGTATTTCGACACAATCAAATTGCAAATTGGGTTCACCTACAAGGGGGCGCTACGGCGAATGCCGGATTGGCTTGACGGCCTTGGCTCTACGACGGCCGTGAAAATGCTCATTGGAACCGACGCAACACTTGAGAATTTCGATGTTTCGTCCCGAAGCTTCCAAAAACTTTGGACTACATTGCGTGAATTTCGGACAGGAAGAGTTTCTCTTTTTGCCGCATCCCAAATGCTCCACGAATCACCTTGGATCAGAGCATCTTGGGTTGATCCGCTATTGGAAGTTGCGAAGCTTCATAGGCCTCGCACTATCTCAATCTTGGCTAGCGGAGCAGCAGAGCTTCCCGAAGCACTCTTCGATCCAGTATTCGACTGGGATATAGCCTCAAAACCGCGCCTTCAACTGAAATTGAATAAGGAACGAATCTATGACCTATTGGCTGGCAAGAGCACAGCAGTGTTTGCGATAGATGGTGTCGTGGTGGATAGATGGTCAATGGAAGCCAATGGCAGCTTCCGAGGTAACCGGCTGCTTGCCTGCCAGACGACTGGTCAGCCTCCAAACTTGCGTCCACAGAGTCTCTCCATTAGCTGCAATGGTGAACCAATCGAAAGTATAGACTTGGCAGCTTTCGGTCTCGACAAGCCGTTTCTGATCTTTGACTTGAATTCGGGCGCAAGAGTCGATGAGAACGAAGTGTTGGATCCAAACCGTGACTACGCAGTGGTCTGCGATGCAGATATGAGCGTACCCGGCGTGCAGTTCGCAAAGGCAAAAGGCAGGTCAGCGTTTCGTCTGAGTCGTCCCCTCACGCAGGCGATACAAATTACGTGTGGCGAAGCCGTCGTTTGGGAACCCCGACTTTCGGAGTTTAGAACCCAAAGGCTGATGAATATAGCACTGGAATCCGATCAGGAAACGACGATCGGAATTGGTTCGCAGGCAGATCTCATCGTCACCGGCGTACCGGAAGACGCCGAGTCCGTCAAATTGTGCATCGGGGCCAGCACAACGCAGCTTGTTCTCTGTCCCGAAGGATGGAAGACAGTTCATGCCGTTCCTGTTTCGTTGGATTTAGTCACTGGCAATGCTAGACTCCGCGTGCGCATTGAGGGATCCAATTACAAGCGTACCGTGCTTCCAAAGCTGAAGATAAATCTGAGCGGTATCGCAATACTGCAACCGGGGATGGGGACCGTTAGAAAGCCTAGTTGGCAAGTTCCGAAGAATGGACGCCTGAACCGTGCCTCTGGAGACGGTTGGGCTCGAGTCTTTGATTCTGGAAACTTTAAATTGCGCGAGGGCTCGCGTCTTATAGGTAGAAAACGCTCGACCACAATCGAACTTCGCGATTTGAGCGCTTGGGGTGCGTCATTGTGTGCGGACTTCGACGGCATCAGCGAGAAGACGCTGGCTAGCGTTGTCGAAGACAGGGGGTGCATAGAGCTTTACCTACCGGCGATTTTTGGTAGCGGCTCTCACATCGTTTATCTGAGAACGCCGATACTGCCCACCCCGCAACATACAGTCATTGTCTGGCAGGATGCCGAAGCAGATCCGTCAATAGTCTCGTCCGAGAAAATACGTACTGAAAACGATGGCTTCGTATGGAAGTTTTCGCAAACGGGATCAGTTGCGCTGATGGCTATCGCTTATGAAGGAATGTGCGTGGGCGCTTATTGGAATTCTGATTATCTAGCCCCAATGTTGAGGAAGCCGGTCACCGCCGAAACGATTGCCCTATTCCGCTGGTTGAAAGTTCCCGTGCTTGGAGAGCCCTTCGAAGAACCACTAAAACACATCGTTAGACAATACCCTTCAACGTTTCTGCGAGGTTGGCTAGACGAGAGTGTCCTGCGAAAGCCACTTTTGCATCGTGAGGGGGAGATCGGTGTTTCTACGGTCGTCAGATCCCTCTTCTGGGACTATTCCGAGCGAAGAACGAAACAGTTACATGAGCTCACAAACTCGCTGCATTCACGCTTTTCACATGAACCGACCGCATCGCCGGTAGAGAATTTTCGGAAGACGTTGCTTCTCTTGGGAGAAATCTGCCCTTCATTTGCATACAGCATGGCGCGTGCCGACGTGAATGATGAACGGTATCGACAAAGCATTCTGGGCGTAATCCATGATGCGCTTGGGCTCACTCTGCAAACTATTGAGGAAGTCCGCAGCGCTCTTCGAGATATGACGAGGGAGTGCGCAAAACTCGTGTACATCTCATCCGACGCCCTCTCGGAATTTACCCGACACTATGAAGCGCATCTTGCGGGCCAGGAACCGGAATTTGAAGAAATCAACCTCGTAAATCGTATTGCCGAATACAGAACGGGTCGTGAATTCTTGATCGCTTCATTGCTGTTGTATTGCATCGAAAGGACAACTTAATGAGTCAGCTTGATGCCTTGCGGCTCGTGGAAGAGATGAGAAACCGCGCGGTTAACCTCGCAACCGCCGAGAACTACGTTCGTGACCCGAAGGTCGCTAGCCGCGCGGAAGCGATATGGTCTGGCGCGGGCAAGGATGGTGGACTTGTCAGCCAGATCTGGATTCAGGGTGCGTTTCCAAGCAAACAGAGTGACGATTGTTTGGCTTCGCTTGCGCAGGAAGGGGGCTTCCCGGCAGATCTGGTAGACTATCTCGACATTAACAAGAAGTTTCCCGCCGACAGGCTTCTCTTTGAGCATCAGTCACAGTCGATACGCGCCGCCCACCAAATACTTCCGCAGAGCAGACCATCGATAGTCGTAACTGCCGGGACCGGTGCCGGCAAGACCGAATCATTCCTGCTGCCAATCCTTTCCGGCCTTTGGGATCGACCCAGGAGGAAAGGGTCTTCCGGGATGCGGTGCCTCATCCTCTACCCAATGAACGCTCTCGTGACAGATCAGGTGACCCGCCTTTACGAACTGCTCGACTCGCAAGAAAGACTGAGTCTCTTTCACTTCACAAGTGAAACGCCGGAAACGGACAGGCAAGCGGTGGCGCGAGGAGAAGAATGGAACTCATGCCGGCGACGCAGCCGCGATGCCGCCAGAGATAGCATTCCGGACATTGTTATCACCAACTACTCAATGCTCGAATACATGCTTTGCAGACCCCAAGACAGCGGATTCTTCGATGAAGCCCTCGAATACATCGTTCTGGACGAAGCTCACCTGTATACAGGAACACTTGCCGCCGAGATCACGCTTTTGCTTCGGCGACTACGAGATCGCTGTGGTGTCGCTCCAGAGCTCATCACTCATATAGCAACTTCTGCGACCCTGGGCGGAACACTCGAAGACATGGGCCGCTTTGCAAGCACTATATTCTCCGTGCCTCAGACTTCAGTCAAGGTCATTGAAGGCGAACAAGCACCGCTACAGTTCGATGCAGAAGAGGCCGGAGACTTTCCCGTTCCGGTCGCTTCATTCCTTGCCCAACATTCAAATCTCAACATCGTGACCCTCGCTGCCGACGGCAGGTTCCTCTCCCAGGATGAGCAGGGTGTATCAAGAGTCGCCGAAGCATTGGCAACCGCAGTAACAGCTAGTGCAATTCAGTCAGCCAAAAAAAGGTCAAACGACGTTCTCGCTCCATTTCTAAAGCTCCTGCTCGGGCAAATGCCAATTGTCCGTAAACTCGCAGAATTGATTCGCTCTCAGGAACTATGGTCGCTGGATGCGCTTGCGAATGAGCTTTGGTCGAACTCCGACTCTGAGACGCAAGATGCAACGGTCCTTCTGCTTCGTCTTGCAGCTTCCGCACGATCGTCTAACGAATTGTCGCCACTGATTCCACACCGTCTGCATTGCCTTGTCCGCGCCCCCGAGGGGCTTTCGGTGTGTCTCAATTCCAAATGTTCTGCGCCTGACGCCGCACGCCAGGACAAAGTAGGTGCCCTTCAAGCGTCACAAGACCGATGCGTATTTTGTGACTCAATCACACTGCCAGTGCTCCGTTGCAAGGCCTGCGGTCTGTGGGCGATGGGTGGGTATGAAAACACTGAAACCGGCGAGATGGAATCCGGACTTCTTGCGGAAATTCCGCAACGCCGATATTACCTCGTCACCGCGACTGAAGGTCTGTCTCTTAGCGCAGTGGTCGTCAATCCGTTGACGGGAGAGTGTTTCGGGCAAAAAGAAGGAACCACCCTATATCGCGTTCCATGCCCAGAGCACGGTGCAGCGTGCAACGATCCATCGAAATGTAGCCAACAGCAATGCCCCCACTGCAAGTCCAATTGGAGTGCTCCCGATCCCGATTCAGATGAAGACGACTTCTCATCAAATGTCCAACCGCTCAGAGGGGGTGAACGTCTCGCCGTTGGCGTGACAGCAGAGACGTTATTGTATGGGATGCCCGTCTACCCAGATGAGAGCCGCGAGTGGAAACCGGCTAAGGGTCGTAGGTTGCTATGTTTCAGCGACTCGCGCCGGGAGGCTGCGCGTCTCGGCCCGCTATTGTCGAGGCAGCATGAGATCCAACTAATCCGGGCCGCAATTGCGAATACAGTACGGGAGACGCAACCGCCCACCATCGACTACATAAACAGACAAATTGACAGATGCGGAGAGGATATGGATGATGTATCTCTTCCCGCGCAAGACCGGCATGAAGCTCGCAGCAAGCGAGAGGAATGGCTTGAGAAGCTGACATTTTCCTCTCTTGGACTGCCTGCCGATACCTTCGCCGAATATGTCTCAAAGGACAATCGTATCGCTGAAATACTTGAACGCCAGAGCGCCGAGAAGCACCGTCACAAGTGGAGACAACAGGACTGGAAGGACAATCGACAAAAAGTCATCGGCCACATTGAAGGCCTGATCGCAACAGAGCTGGATAATCCATTGCGAACCGCTGCTTCGATTGAAGCGGCAGGATTGGTCGAAATCGTCTTTCCCGGCGTTGAAGGCTTGCAGCTCCCCATTGGCTTTAAGAGTCAAATTGCAGCCAATCCAACCGCGATTGAGAAGTTAACGCCGGCTTGGCCAGACTTCATCGCCGCCTTGTTGGATACCGTGCGCGCGGATCGCGCGATTGATTGGTCGGCGCCGTCCGATCGGAGAACCTGGGATGGCGAGTCGCCATTATATGGAAGATGGATGACCAGGACTAAGAATGGTTGGTCGGCTCGTAGGTTCGTGGGTGGAGACGGTCGCAGCGAAGATCAACTGCGCCTGCAGATGCGACTTTGGTTTGCACGAAGAGTGCTCAGTGCTGTAGGCGCTGACGAGTCACTGGGAGTCAAATTGTTGGAAGCGGCGTTCGATCAACTATATGCAGCCGCGCAAGCTAATCAATGGTCTTGGCTAAAGACTGAGAGCACTCATGAAGTCAGCGAAGGTCTAACGGATAGCGCATTCCAACTCGTGTTCGACCGCCTACGTCTGAGGAAGCCTAATATCTTGTTCCGCTGCCCCGACACCGGAACCCTATGGCCGCGCGAAGTTGTCGGCTGGTCTCCCCTCAAGGGCTGCCTCGGCCATGTCGCGGAGATCACGCGTGAACAGGCCGACGCGGATACGAGATGGGGGAGGACGCGGAAAGAACTTACTGCCTCTCCAATTTTTGACGCGGGATTGTGGGGTGAAGAACACTCGGCGCAACTGAGCCCAGAGGAAAACAAGCGTCGACAGTTGCTTTTCAAAGAGGGTGCAAGGAACCTGCTTTCCTCAACAACAACAATGGAGTTGGGAATTGATATCGGAGGACTAAATGGCGTCCTATTGGGAAACGTGCCTCCCGGTCGGGCCAATCACATGCAACGTGCAGGCCGTGCAGGAAGACGGTCGGATGGATCGTCACTCGTCGTGACCTTTGCTCGCAGTCGTCCATTTGATCGTGAAGTCTTTTTGCGATTCGACCACTTTATCCGGAAGTCCTATCGACAGCAAACCGTTCTCTTAGAGAGTCGTCCCCGTATCACGCAGCGCCACTTGCACGCGATGCTTCTGGGTGAATTCTTTGCACCCCCCCAGGGTGCCTATACAGGCGCTATGGATGCTTACTCCAACATGGGTAGATTCTGTGGCGTCGGCGAATGTCCGGAAAGATGGAGCGGAAACGGAAAGCCAGACTGGTCGCCTGCAGTCGGGGGCTACCATACCGATTTCATTCAATTTCTTGAGAACAACGGCCCTCTCTACAGAGATCGATGCAATTCCCTGGTGGTGGGAACGCGGTTGAAGAATGCTACAAAGAATGATGCCTCATGGAAGGATTTTCTTGCATCGGCGGTAGATGTCTTCCGGAAGTCGGTATCGCGTTGGGAAGACGATTACAAAGCTCTCCGCGATGCGTGGCTCGAAATACCGAAACATGCTTCGCAAAAAGAGGCAATCGGAGAAAAGAATAAAGCGAACTCAATACGCTATCAGATCAAGGCAATGGGCGAGATCAGTGTTATCGCATGGCTCTCTGACGCAGGTTTTCTTCCAAGGTACGGATTTCCGATCAACCTTCAGAAACTTTCGGTACGAATTCCAAAGAACGGAGCTGATCACAAATCGACAACTTCAGAGAAGTATCGGTTAGAGCGTCAGTCTCTTATCGCGCTTAGTGAGTACGTACCGGGAGCTATTTTGCTCGTGGGGGAAAGGTTCTCGAATCAAAGGGAATCTTGAAGCATTGGACAGAGACGAATCGGGATGAAGCACTCATGCTCAATTATTGGGCGTTGAACTGTGCGAACGGGCACGAGTATCTTGCAACGAGTCAAAGCGGCCTATGTCCACATTGCCAAATGGGGCCAGCCGATCCCGGCCAAATGCTTATGTTCCCGAGGTTCGGTTACACGACCGCGGCATGGGAACCGCCGAAGCCTCCCGGTCGAAAGTTAGATCGCATCGGTAAAGTGGAGATTTTTTCGCTGAACGAATTCACTGTTGGCGATGCAACTGAGCAGAATCCAAACTTCGTTGGAATACCGGGCTTGACGGCCCTGTATTACGAAGCCGGCAAAGGCGAGCTACTGTATCGAAACGCGGGAAGCGGCAAAGGCGGTAAGGGCTTCGGCTTCGCCGTGTGCACACGATGTGGCTATGCGGAAAGTGAACGACTACCAATAGACCGCAAGGGGAATCCTCCGCCGTTGCCACCAAAGTTTCGCGAACATCCCTCCATTTACTCGTCCAACCCGAACTTAAGGTGCTGGTTGAAAGATCAAGAGTCTGTATTGAGAAACAGAGTTTTAGCAGCACGTGAGACAACGGACATGTTGTTCCTAGAGTGGCCTTCGTCTGCCGACGACGCGACAATGTACTCGCTCGGCCGTGCGTTGGTCCTGGCGGGATCGGCGCTGCTGGACCTAGACAGCCGCGAATTAGAGCTGGACGACAAGCGCCCCGGTGATGGCAATCGAATTCTTCTCTACGATGCGACACCAGGTGGATCGGGGCATTGCCTCGAATTAATGACCAAAGGAAAAGAGTGGTTTCTCAAGGCACAGAGCATTTTGCAGGGGACAGAAAAACATAATTCAGTTTGCCGAAAAGCATGTCTAGAATGTCTTCTCGATTTTTCAGGACAGCTCAACGCGCATCGTCTTGATCGCAAGAAGGCATTGGACTTCCTCGATAACGTACTCGAACTTTCGACGGCCACCTGATCGTCGCTACGAAAGCGAGGTCCATCCATTACCCCTGATAGACAGTGAGGAGAGCCCCCGATTCGACCCGGAGGAATAGCGCCCGAGTAGAAAACCTCTCTTAATCGGCCGAATATAGTGGGATCCGAACCTACGTCGGTGAGATCGTCCATCGCGGGTAGATTTACGTCGCGGCGCATGCGCCCATCGATAGAGAGCTCTGTCGCCAGTTGCAGTTTGGGGCTACCATCCGTCTCCTTTACCGAATGGTTGCCGATCTATGCACATGAGATCAGGGCTGTTCCTGCCAGATTTTCAACAGGGCCCATCTCACAGTCACATGCACATTCTCGGGTGTCCGCGAAGCGACCGCGTTAGAAAGAGGAATTCCTGTGTGCGGCCCCAGTTCTTTATAACTACGGAGAACTCACCTTATGTTTACCAATGTGTTGCCTACTGCAGTAAAGCTGGAGACCACCGCCGCTGCGTAGCAGAGGTGTCGAGAAGAATAGCGAGGGTGCTAAATCCTGTGCTGAAGGAGTTTTTACCCACATTTTCCACTGCTTTTGAGGGCTTTTGTTAGCCATTAGTCCCCATAGTTCTAATCGATCACAGTCAAAAGCACTTCTGTCACGGCAGAGGTCAAAAATCGACCGATCGGATTAGCACGGATAAACGCGGTTGTGTCTGGAGACCATGCAAATGACGCCCTACCAGGGCACTGAAACCTTGGCCTGAAAGGGACTCCTCTATATGCGTCCGGAGAAGAGTCCGGCTTTTGCGCTGTATACGCCTGAGCGGCCAAATCTCTGGTTCGCTTCCACAAGGGAGTATCGCAGCAATTGGCCGAAATTCGTGGTTTTCTTCGTTGCGCGTGCGAGAGATGCCAACACTGCTGACTAGATGGCGGAGAGGGAGGGATTCGAACCCCCGATAGCCTTGCGACTATGTCTGATTTCGAGTCAGGTGCATTCAACCGGGCTCTGCCACCTCTCCGCGTTGTAAAACTATTCTTTATCGACCACTTGCCACAACTTTTTTCGGCGATCAGGTGCGAGATGTGCGTAGCGCATGACCCCTTCAAGTGACCGATGACCAAGTATCCCAGCGACGGTTCGCAAGTCACGTCGGCCATTACAAGTCTACCGGCTGTCGCATGGCGGTTGCAATGCCAAACCCCCTCCCGGTCGTGGAAGTATCGAGAGGTAGTCATGCAAAATCCTGCCTGGCTTCTTACCCGCTTCGATCACGGCTCGACAGCGTTTTGTTATCCTTGACGATCATGTCGCGATTCCTGTTGTCGATTGGATGTCTAGGCTGCCTTGTCATCCCTATGCGTGGGCAGATTTCTCGCCCGTTGAATCCAACTCTGGTCTCCAGCGAATGGCCTGCGGATTGGATCGCATGCCCGGATGCTCCCCAAAAAGACGCTGGCGTTTTTTACTTCCGTAAAGAATTGAACATCGTTACCGTGCCCACCCATTATTGGGTGCATGTCAGCGCGGACAATCAATTTCTGCTGCATGTAAACGGCAAATTCGCGGGCGCAGGTCCGGCGCGGGGCGACTTGTTCCATTGGCGTTTTGAGACCATCGATCTGGCGCCGTTGCTCCACCCAGGAACCAATACACTCGCAGCAATTGTGTGGAACTTTGGCACCCTGGCGCCTATCGCGCAAATGAGCAGCCGCACCGGTTTCTTGATGCAGGGAGACACGGCAGTTGAGCAGTCCGCAAATACGGGTCCATCGTGGCAAGTGGAACAAGAGTCCGGATGGGGTTCGGTTTCCAATGAGAAATTTGCCGGCTACTTTGGTGCCGGCTTCGGTGAACACATCGATGGGCGTGCGCTCGATTGGAACTGGGATCTGCCCGATTCGCAGAATCCCAAAGATTGGAAGAAACCGGAGATTATCGGTCGCGCGGCTACACGCGGCGCTCTGCTGCTGGAAACAAATTGGCAATCCGTAGCGGACCTGTTGCCGCCGATGGAACACCGTCTGGTTGCCGCCGGAGATCCGGTCCGTGTGGAAGGGCTGCCTTCTCTGCCTGCGTTTCCCGCGCAGCCACTTACGATCCCCGCAAACACGCACGTCACCCTGTTGCTCGATAATCGTGTACTGCAAACTGCATATCCTGTGCTCGTGGTCAGCGACGGACGCGATGCGAACATTCGATTGACCTATGCGGAAGCTTTGTATGACGCGCATGGAAAGAAGGGCAATCGCAATCAAATTGACGGCCGTCACATCCAGGGTCTATCCGACGAATTCATCAGCGGAGGCGGTCAGCAGCGCGCTTTCACTCCGTTGAACTGGCGCACATGGCGTTATCTCCAGATCGACGTGACCACGAAATCGACGCCGCTTCGTCTGGAGAGTCTGAAGGCCTGGTTCACTGCCTATCCATTTCAAATGCAGGCAAAGATCGCAGGAGATATTCCCGACCTCGATCGTATTTGGGAAACGGGATGGCGCACGGCGCGTCTCTGCGCCCATACAACCTACATGGACACTCCGTACTGGGAGCGTCTGCAATATGTGGGAGACACACGGATCGAAGCGCTGATTTCCTATGTGGATGCCGGAGACAGTCGGCTGGCGCGCCAGGCCATCACCAGCATTGATGATTCACGTCTTCCCAATGGCCTCACCCAGAGCCGCTATCCTTCCTGGCTACCGCAGGTCATCCCAACCTTCTCGCTGATTTGGGTGGATATGCTGCACGACTACTGGATGTATGTGGACGACCCAGCCCTGGTGCGCGAGACGTTGCCGCACACACGTGGAGTGATCGACTGGTATACCGCACGGCTGCGCCCCGATGGGCTTATGGGAAAGGTGGACTGGTGGGAATTCGGCGATTGGACAAGCAACTATAAAGATGGCGTGCCGCCGCAGGACGCAAATGGCGGATCAACCTTCCTTACCTTGCAATATATGGAAGCGCTTCGTGACGCCTCTGACATGGAAGCGAAATTTGGAAGTCCCCAGCGCGCGGCGGAATATGAAGCGACTTTCAAAAAAGCTTCCGCCGCTCTGACTCGTTCCAATTGGGACGCGCGGTACGGTCTGTTCGCCGATACTCCCGAGAAAAACAGTTACAGCCAGGAAGCAAACATTCTCGCTGTTTGGCTGGACGTTGTGCCCCGTTCCCAGCAGGTTGCAGTCCTGCGGCGCATCCTGGCATCCCGGCCCGAAGCCGCAACCACGGTAGCTGGCAACCAGGTACCGCTCCATGTCGCCACTTACTTTTTACTTCCGCTTCTATCTCAGTCGCGCACTGGAGCACGCCGGAATTGGAGACGTCTATCTGGATGAACTGACTCCGTGGAGGAATATGTTGCAGACTGGGGCTAAGTACATGGGCTGAGACTCCGGAACCGACCCGCTCCGACAGCCATGCCTGGAGCGCCAGCCCCAACTACGATCTGCTGACGGTTGTGGCTGGCATACGGCCCAGCGCACCGGGATTCGCGAGCGTGCGTATAGAACCTCACCTCGGACAGCTGACCCACCTGGAAGCTACGATGCCGCATGCTGGAGGAAATATTCACGTTGCCTACCGCAGAGTTGAAAGATTCGTGGCAAGCGACCATCGACCTGCCAAAAGATTTGACCGGAGACCTCGTATGGCTGGGACGAACCTATCCTCTGCACGGGGGAGATGAGGAATTTCATCTGCCGGCACGCGAAGCGGTTTCCGCCAGCACGGGACAGACCCACCATTGAGAGCCGCGTAGCATCAGGCGCAGGGCCAACGCCAGCACCGAATGGGTGAGCGCTGGCCCTGCGCATCAAGTTCTATCTTCGTCTCCGCTATTGCGTAATGGTCAGGGTGAAAGTCACAGACTGACTCAGTCCGCTGCTGCCTGCGGGCGCAGTGGAGGTCACGGTCACGGTCGATGTGCCTGCCGGCGTGGTGGGAGAATGCGATCCTCCGCCGCAACCCGCCAGAACCCCTGCCATCGTACCCGTCAGCAGAACCAATAGAGCGATTCCCAGCAGTCGTGACTGGCCACGCATCCATTCCTTCTTCTTGCCCTTCTTCTTACCCGAACCGAATCCTGCAAGCCCCAGGATGCCACCCGGGAACCAGAAAGCCAAAGCTGGCAGAATCGGATTGAGAGGATTTTGTTCTCTTGCCGATGCTACCGTCTGCAGCACATTCGTCTGAATGGTCAGCGTGACTGGCACAGCTTGATTGTTTCCGCTCATCATTACGGTATCGGTTCCACCACCGGTCTGCGAGAACGCGCACTGCGTGTTCGCTGGCAGGTTGGCGCAGCTCAACATCACCGAGCCCGTATAGCCCCCGGTGGGAGTTAATGTGATCGTCGCAGTTCCGGTTTGTCCCGCCTTCACTGTCAACGTCGTCGGATTCGCCGCTATCGTATAGGTTCCCGGATTTACAGGAACGATGGCAGCAACTCCTGTACCCGTCAACGAAATCGTCTGTTGTGCATTCGTCGCGTTCAAGGTGTTATCCGTCAGAGTCGCCATTTCATTCAGCATGCCCGCCGTCGTTGGCAAGAAGCCATAGACCAGCAAACAGGAAGTACCCTGAGTTAGAGCTTGCGACGTCGCTGCACAGGTGCTGCCCGTGGCCGGAAAATCTGCAGCCGTACTGACGCTCGCAATGTTGAGTGTCTGATTGCCGATGTTCCCAATCGTTACAGTCTGCGGCGCGGCATTGGTTGCTCCCACATAGGTATCGGAGAAAGACAATGGCAATGCAGTCGCTGCTATTTTTTCTACCAGGTTGTTGGTGGAGTCTGTGATGTAGAGATTTCCCGCGCCATCGATCGCGACGCCGGTCGGATTGTAGAGTTGCGCGCTGGTAGCCGCCTCGGGACCCACACTGGCCGGCGTCGTACCGCCGCCGGCTATCCGCACAATTTGTCCGGCTGGATTCACCTGATCGACGAATGCATTGCTGCCCTCGGCAATATATACATTGCCGGCTGCATCGACCGCCACGCTGAATGGATTGTTCAACGATGCGTTGGTGGCTGGCGTTGGCGTTGTGCCGGGCAGATCGGGGCCAAATCCGGCGAGCACCGAGATCAGTCCCGTGGAAACATTCACCTCTTCAACCCGGTCGTCTCCGGCGTCGGCGATGTAGTAGTTGCCCGCTCCATCCACCGCTACATTTGTAGGCTGGTAGAACCCAAAGGTCAGTGGCGACTGTGGGGAGGATTGCGAGAAGCCCGCACCTGCCACCACCACGATCTGTCCCGTTCCCGCCGGTATTTCATCAATCGTGCCATCTCCGTATTCACCATCCCTGTCTACGATGTACACGTTCCCGGTTGTATCGACCGCGACACCAAATGGATAAATAGCCGCAGAGAGCGCAGGCTCCGGCGTGGTACTCGCACCATTTCCACTGTTGTTGCCCGCGATCACCACAATCTGCCCGGTCGTTGCATCGACCTCCTCAACCTGGTTATTGCCGTAATCGCCGATGTAGAGATTTCCGGCTGCATCCACCGCAATGCCATAAGGAGTAATGCTCGCGCTGGTGGCCGGCATCGGCGTGGTAGTAGGCACCGTCGCGCCGCCGCCGGCAACCACCGTGAGCTGGCCGGTCGTTGCGGAGATTTCATCCACCATGCCATTGCCATTTGTGCCCGATACAAAATATAAGTTACCGGCTCCATCGACCGCATCACCAAGAGGATTCGCCACCAATGTGCTGAGAGGCGCCGTGGCTGTCGTGCTTGGAACCGTGGTTCCACCACCGGCAATTACGGAGAGCGATCCGGGCGACTGCACGATTTCCGGTCCCAGCCCTGTGCCATAGAGACCGACGGTCCCGACGACCGTACTGCCGTTATTCACGGCCAGGGTAGCTGTACGCAGCCCCGGATATGCCGGATTGAACGTAACCGGAACAATGCAGACGGAACCTGCGGGATTGCTGGCTCCTCCTACAGTGCATCCGGATACGGTGCCGACTGTAAACTCCTGTGTGCCGTTCGAGGCCTTGGGCGCCGTGATGCTGGTCACTACAGTGGCCGCCTGCAACTGTATCTCAATGTTCTGCGAAGCGGAGGTCGAGCCGATCGCCGTCGCAGGCAGGACTGCCTGGGATCTTTCCAGTTTTTCGACCAGGTTATTGCCCCGGTCGGCAATGTAGACGTTTCCGGTTGCATCGGCCACGGCACCTGCAGGGCTATTGAGTGCGGCGCTCGTGGCCGCTCCTGCTGCTGTCGTTGGAACCGTGCCGCCGCCACCGGCCAGCAGCACAATAATCTGTCCCCCCGAAATTTCTTCAACCAGGTTATTGCCCTGGTCGGCGATGTAGAAGTTCCCTTTGCTGTCCAGAGTCAGTCCTGCGGGAGCGTTAAACTCCGCATTGGCCGCTGGCTGTGCTGTGAGACTTGGAGGCGTGCTGCCTCCGCCGAAGACAATACCGACCTGACCGCCCGTAAGCTCGTCAATATCGCTACGACCTTGATCGATGAAGTAGACGTCTCCGGCTCCATCCACAGCAACAGCACTGGGATTATCCAGCGCAACAGTATCTGCGTCCCTGGTGAAGGAGGAAAACTCGGGCGGAGTTTTGATACCCCCACCGACAATGGCGACGATCTGCCCGGATGTAACTTCTTCAATCAGGTTATTGCCCCGATCGGCGATGTAGACATTTCCGGACGAATCCACGGCGACGCCGGTAGGATTATTCAACTGCGCGCTCGCCGCCGCACCGGATGTGAAACTGGGAACCGTACCGCCGCCGCCCGCAATCACGACGATCTGGCCGCCTGGGCTTAGTTGCTCTACCAGGTTATTGCCGGCATCGGCAATGTAGACATTTCCAGATGCATCCACCGCCACGCCTGCAGGATTACTGAGCTTTGCGCTGGTTGCTGTTTCCGCGGTTGCGCTGGGAACCGTGCCGCCGCCGCCAGCCAGTACCACGATCTGGCCAGCCGGGCTCACTTGCTCAATCAGGTTATTGGTAGCATCTGCGATGTAGAGATTCCCCGCCGCATCCGTTGCCACACTATTCGGCGCGTTCAATTTTGCACTGGTGGCAGCTCCTGCTGTGGTGGTTGGAGTTGCGCTCCCACCTCCAGCCATCACGGCAAGCGTAGAAGACAATGTCACCTGGCCCGATACTGCTGACTGCGCCACCAGGCTGGGGGACATTAGACCCAGCGTGAGAAGACCTGCAAAGACAGCCAATCCGGAAGAATGCTGGAATGCCGAAGATGTGTGCGCAGAAGGAAATAATGTCGATATCGTTTTCATGTCTTCTCCTACTGCGTAATCGTGAGGGTGAAGTTGGCAGACTGACTGAGTCCGCTGCTGCCTGCAGGCGCAGTGGAGGTCACGGTCACGGTCGTTGTGCCGGCCGGCGTGGTCGGAGAATGCATTCCTCCGCAACCCACCAGACCCGCTGTCATCGCGCCCGTCATCAAAATCAACAGGGCGATACCGAGGAAGACTGAATGTCCTCGCATCGGACCTTTTTTCTTACTTCGACGGAAGGCCGCAAACCCTGCCAGGCCGCCCGGGAACCAGAAGGCCAACGCCGGCAGAATAGGACTCAAGGGACTCTGCCGTCCGGAAGTCATCGCAGCCTGCAGCACATTCGTCTGAATGGTCAGAGTAACGGGCACGGCTTGATTGTTCCCGTTCATCATCACCGTATTCGTTCCGCCGCCGCTCTGTGAAAACACGCATTCGGTGTTTGCAGGCAGGTTGTCGCAGCTCAATATCACCGAGCCTGTATAGCCCCCGGTGGGTGTCACAGTCACCGTTGCAGTTCCGGTTTTTCCGGCCTGGACAGTGACAGTCGTTGGATTCGCCGCGATGGTGTAACTTCCCGGCGTATACACAAATTGATCGCTGGCATTCGTTGCGCTGGTGCCGCCCGGAGTCACTACGGTGACATCCACCGTACCGCTGCTGCCCGCAGGTGAAACCGCGGTAATTTGCGTGGAAGAGTTGACGGTCAAACCGGTGGCGGCGTTGCTGCCAAAGTTGACCGCAGTGGCGCCGGTGAAGTTTGTCCCCGTGATGGTCACGGACGTTCCACCCGCAACCGAACCTGTGGCTGGACTGACGGCGGTCACGGTGGGAGAAGCAACAACCGCTGCGGGATAAGCGAACTGATCCGCGGCGCTGGTGACGCTGGTACCGCTTGGCGTAGACACGGTCACATCGACGGTGCCGTTGCCGGCTGGCGAGACGGCTGTGATTTGCGTGGCGGAATTAACAGTGAATGTGGGGGCAATCGTGCTGCCGAAATTGATTACAGTTGCGTTGCTGAAGCCCGTCCCCGCAATTGTCACTGAGGTCCCACCTGCCGCCGGACCGCTGGCTGGGCTGATACCGGTCACCGTCGGCAACGCTGTAGCAGAGACGAAGCCCAGGTCCTGCGCCATGATGATGCGCGCCTCTTCATAGTGGTTGGGATTGTGCGACCACTCGCCCGGGCACCCAAACGCGCCCGTCGGACCATTGATGAGACCCAGGGAAGGCGCGGTACAGTCAAACCCGTTTCCCTTCCCCCCATTGGGCTCGAAAACTCCCGAAATAAGGTAATTGGGATCTGCGTTTTGCCAGTTCAAAGCATTCCAGTTGGTCAGTCCGCCTCCGCCCATGGAATTCACGATTGCCGTGGCCTGCGCGGGGTTCTTTTTGCGCAGCAGGTAGATGTACATATAATCCTCATACCCGCGGCGCCATTCCTCCATCGTCATCGACGATACGGGACCGCTAATCCCATTGCAGATGGAGAAGTCGGTGGTGGAGCAATTGGCGTTCGCCACAGGATTCGCGGTAAGAACGGTGGCGCCGACCGGCGTACCTAATGAGTTGGATTGGTAATAACAGCCCACTTCGTTTCCGGGATAGAAATAATATCCATTGCCATCCCAGCCCTGTCCTCCTGCCCCATTGAAGAAAGGACTGGTGGAGCAGTCGCTGGCTGTCGACGGGTTGCCGGTATCCCCGACTGCCCAGTAATTGGCGGCAAAGTTAAATGCTCCGCCAGGAGTTGGCACAGGATTTGGATCGCCTGGGCTGGAAACGGTCTGGTCCAGTCCATACTTCGCGGCAATCCAGAAGAAAGTGCGGAGTCCCAGAGCGTCAGCGTTGATGGCAACATCGGGTGTGAATGGGCCGCCGCCGCCGTACATCCATTTCTCGATCGGAACCGGAGCCGTGGAATTCGCTGCCACGCCGTCCATCGTGTAATCCGGAGTGTAGGCGGAAGGTCCCGGTTCATAGAACCCGCCGTCTGGACTCCAATCCTCGATCCAGTCGTTCGGCACGCCTCCCACCTCAGGATAGGAGAGTCCCTCTTGTGCCGTACAAATCGCACCGGTCTCAACGCCCTCGGTTGCGCCTGGAATGCATCCTGGAGGAGCCGTCAAGAAGAAGCGCAGGGGATTCACCCAATTATTCGTCGCGTTGGCTTGATTGAGCGCCTGCGCATATTGCTCGATATAGGTATTCAGATTCGACATCCCACCCAATTTGTCGTAGGTCTCATCGAACGTGTAGGCAATAATCTCAGAGTTTTTACTCCATCCCGCATTCTGCTGATTGCTGGTAAAGTGCTGGGATATCTGCGTCGAATAGCTTGTAAACAGTTGCAGCAGCCCCGGCGGAGGCGGTGTATTGATGTCATAGTCTCCATAGTTATTCCAGGCGAGAGAGCCATATTCGTAGAATCCGTCATTGAATGGGCCGCCGCCGCCGGAAAATGGCGCGTCGATCACCCGCATGCTGCTCCCATCCGCGAAGAGTCCACCCGGTGTCAATGCGGGACCGTTCATTTTGTCCCAATTCGTCCAGTCAATGGAAGTAATCGCGGTCGGGTACGGCGGCGCAGTCGCTGCTCCTGCCACTGGAGTGAGCGTCGGGCCGACCCCGTCCACTTGCGTGTCAAAATCGTAGTTATGCGCCATCGTCAGGTATTCGTGAACGAGGGTCCAATCCGGGCAAGCCGCGACGGTAGCTTTCAGGTTAGGGTCGTACAAACAGTTGAGTCCCTCAGCATCCTGTAATTCCGAACCGTAGAGCGGTATCCACGCTTTCAGCATGTCGGGATTGTTGGGATCGTTGAAGCGCGGAAGATTGCCATTCCATACTGTCAGGCTTAGAGGATAGGTCACCGTTCCGACGCCATTGCCTGTGACTGTCACCGTTCCCGTATAGGTTCCCGCTGCTTGGTTGTAGGGAATGGCGATGTCGACCCACACCCCCTGGGTTGTTCCAGCAGCAACGTTGAAGGGAGTGGCTACTGGCCCGTTCCCGGCATCGTAGGGGTCGTAGAACGGAATAAGAGGATCGGGGAAGTTCCCACTCACTGGCAGCAAAATTGTATCGGAGCCGATGTCGCCGGTAGCTCCTGGATAGGTCTCCGGAATGTAACCTTCGAGGTAGCGGGTGACAGCCGAGCCTTGCGTATTGTCGGAAGTGATGGTCGTTCCTGAACCTGTTAGAGGACTGATGTTCACCGATACATTGCTGAGAGCCGTACCTGAGCCGGCGGTGATCATCAATTGGAATGCAACGGTTTCGCGCCCCGCGCCCTGTACTGAAATGACGGGCGCGCCCGCAGGGCACGACCAGACTGGATTCAGTTGCGTGAGCGGCGCTGGATGCAGTGGATATCCATTCGGATCGAATTCGCCGGCATTAACATCTACCGGGATAGTCGGCAGGTTCGTTGTCGCCTGGTTGCCCTGCACGATCTTGATGCTATCTTCCGCCGCCCATACCGTCGGACCCGTCGTCCAGTTGGGGGCTGGGCATGCCTGCCCGTGTCCACTTGCCCGCAGCAGCAATACAACTACCAAGACCGCGAAACCCGAAGAAAAAAGCTTCCTATTCGTTGCCATTCCGCCTGCCCTCTCAATACGAACCATTCCCATTGCCGTCTGCTCGATGAAATTTCCGACGTTCTCGGCGCTGCGAACTGAAATTTGTTGGATCCCCTGCAGTTTGTTATTCGAACCGTTCCTGAGTGAGGAGTGTTGACGAATTGCAGCCCTGTCGTGCGCCATCACTGCGTTGAATTAGCGTCTTATTGCGGTCATTTTGTCTGTGAATTGGACGCTAAATCCTAAAGGTCAGGCATGTCAATGAAAAAAATCGGGCGTTCTTTGAAACATTTCAGATTCAAGGGTGGCTCGCGTCTCGTTTGTCAGCAATTGACTAGACAGACGCTTGGACTGTTACAATTTCTCCCCTGAAAATTGCTGGATAACGACGAAGTCGAAGCGTTTCGGTTGAATCAGATTGCTGCTCAGGACGGGGATGCACGATGCAGTTGTAGCGATGGGATGGTTTATCTCAACGGCGTTGGTGTCGAGCCAGACGAGGAAGCAGCGGGTCGTTGGTGCAGAAAGTCTGTTCCCAAGGCGGCGCTAGAACGATGTTAGCTTGGGGCAGATTGCTCAGGGATGGAAAAGCTCCATTTTCACATTTCGAGTCAGGCGCAGCAAATGAACGGATAGGGTTTTGCAAGGTCACACAATCAAGATCACACAATCGTAGACGAGCCGCCTCGCTATGCTGCGTGGCGACTCATCTACTTCGCACGGACGGATTGGTTTACTGGTTTGGCTTACACTTTTTCACTTCGCCGGCAATCGTGACAGTAGCCGCGCTCTCCGCTCCACAGGTCATCGTAAAGGGTAGGCTGTCGGTAAACTCAACACTCGCCGGGCAAACTGCACCCGCATCGTGTTGTGTTGGATCGCAGCCGCCATCCCCTGCCAAAAATGTAAGTTCCGGTGTATTCATCCAGGAGTTGTGCCCGATGTTTGTATTGTTGTAGCCGTCCCAATCCCCATCGACAAATGCGTATCTCGACCGAAACGTATTGCCGGTGAAGGTGACGCCTTCGTTGTCGCTCGCATCTGTGCTGATTGCGAAATCATGCGCTGCGCCACTGCTCGTCGTGGTAATCGTGTTGCCGGTAAAAGCCGCATTTCCTGCCGGCGTCATACCAGTCACTCGCAGTCCAATCGCCTCGCATGCCCCCGAGGTTGCGGTAATGGTGTTTCCCATCACCTGCACCCCTACTGGCGGACTTGGAAGGAAGCTCATGTCGAACTCGAGTTGCACGCCGTATGTGCCATCGAGTTCGCAGCCGCCATACTCTGCATTCTGCGGAAGTTCGATCACGTTGATCGTGTTCTTGGAGACGGTTACGTGGTTGGAGTTGATGTGGAACCCGCGTCCGCTTTTCGGATGGCAATTGTTGTTGGTGACGGTGGTGTAGTCGGCGGGAATATCAGCGCAGAAATCGTTCGCATAGGTCGCATTCATGCTGATGTCGTTGCCGCTGATTGTGCTATGTTGGTTGACCGTCCGGATGCCTCCCTGCGGAGAACCGACGATCGTGTTGTTTTCGATCAGGTCGCCGCTGCCTGGATTCTGATTGTCCTGCGCGATATAGATGGCCTGACCTTGAAATGCCGAACGCGCGGAAAGAGCCGCCTGACCCGGCTTCTGAATGTTTGTTACGTTGTCGTAAATTACATTGTTCTCGATCTTCACGCCAACGGGCAGATAGCTGGAGTAGTAGAACTGCGCGCCCGTGTTCTGAAACGTTGCTGTGATGTTGTGTATATACGGTGCGGAACTGAAGTTGCCCTGACCAAATTCGAAGATCGGGCTGAATGTGCTGGCGCTGACGGCTTGTTTGATGGTGCCGCCGTACACTTCAAACCCGCCATGGCTGGTGCCGCAATTCCCCGCAATTTCCGGGTTGGTGGTCGACCAGCAATCATGCCCTTCAATTGCAGGTTCATGACTTGCTCCGCCAGTATCGTATGTGACGGTGTGGCCGTTCAGGTTGAGCGTGATTCCCGCAGCATCGATCGCAAAGCATCCTACTGTGCTGGATACATCGTTCGCCAGGTAGTAGAGGCCGGGCTTTGTCAGGTCTCCGCAAGCAGTCAATTTAGTGCCTGCCGGATTCGTTGCAGGGGTTGTCGTCGAAGTGGTGGGAGGCGGCTCCGTCGTAGTTGGAGGTGTCGACGGGGGAGCAGGTGCAGCAGGCTGCACAATCACCGTGACAGATCGGGAAGCGCTGCCGGCAGCATTACGAGCCGTCAGAGTATAGGTTGTGGTGGTGGTTGGAGCAATCGTTGCTGGGGAGGGCTGGGTGAGAGATTCCGATCCAGATCCATTCGAAACCATAAGCGATGTTGCACCGCTCACTCGCCAGGAAATAGCTGTACTTTTCCCGCGTGTAATGGTTGAGGGTGAAGCCGTAAGTATAGAGATCACCGGAACTGATGCTGCTTGAGCTATGACTACGGACGCGATTAACAAAAAGGAGAGAGAGGATATTGCGTACAGCTTTTTCAATGAAGAATCCTTAACGTCGTGCAGGGAGTATAAAAATTCAACTTGCAATTCAAGCGCCATTCGAAAGACTGCACTGCGAGCGTGCAGTATCACATCGTTCCGGCTTGACCTATGCGAAGATTACGATGTCGAACGTTTCAGGCGAGAAATTTTTACACGATAGCAGTGACATTTCACCCTTCTGCGTTACACGGAAGAACAGATTCGTCCCACACACGACAGAGCGATTACCCGCGGTTGCCGCCTCTTGTTACCATGTTGTTAATCGCGTCATGCGACCCTATTGCTATGCTCAAACGTCTCTGGATTTGCCTCTTCGCTCTTCTGCTCCCGATTTCATCCTGTATCCCGTGCACAGCCAGCGCCTACGATGCCCATCCCAAACTGGTTGTGATCCTGGTGATTGACCAGTTTCGCGAGGACTACCTGGAGCGATACCGCACCGACTTCAAAGGAAACGGATTCAATCTGTTCCTCGACCACGGCGCGTATTTCCCGGACTGCTATTTCGATTATGCGAATCTGGTCACGGCGGCCGGACATTCAGCGATCGCAACCGGCGCGTACACAGACGGCAATGGCATCGCCAGCAATGAATGGTGGGACCTGGCGCGGAACACCAAGCGGCCCATCACTTCTGTCGAAGACCCGCGCTATAGCCTTATTGGTCTGCCCGCCAACGCCGCGCAATCTGCGCGGGAGGGCGCTTCGCCGCGCAATCTGCTAGCCACGACCATTGGCGATGAAGTCCGCCTTGCCACCAAAGGGGAATCCAAGCTGTTCGGAATTTCTTTGAAAGATCGCGCCGCAATTCTCACTGCCGGCCACACCGCCAACGGAGCCTTCTGGATTGATCCACAAAGCGGCGCATTTGTTTCGTCCACCTATTACATGTCTTCCCTGCCAGACTGGGCGGCAACGTTCAACCAAAGCGATCAGGTTGCCCAGGCGCGAACCGCAGCGGGCGTCTCCGCCGATGCGCCCTTTTTCTCCGCCGTCGGTCCCACCGATGCTGCCATTCAATATGAACTCAACTTCGCCCAGGCTTTGATTCAAGGTGAGAACCTCGGTTCAGGAAATGTCACGGATGTTTTGACCATCAGCATTTCCTCAACAGACATTCTGGGCCATCGCGTCGGTCCAGATTCGGCGGATCAGCAGCAACTCGTCGACCAGCTCGATGGCAATCTGGACCAATTTTCTACCTGGCTCGATCACAATGTTCCCGGCGGACTCCACAGCGTATGGCTGGTTCTGACTGCGGATCATGGTGTCGCCCCGGTACCTGCGATCGCCCAGCAGTTCGGAATTCCAGCTGCGGCGATCCCGATCAAGCCTCTCATCAGCGCGTTGAACAAAAATATGAACGACCGCTTTTCGCCAGGCCAGAAGCTCGAATATCTGTTGCCGGACCAGGATTTACCTTACATCGCACTGAATATTCCGACGTTTGAACGCGATGGCATTAACGAGTTGGAAGGCGAGCGCGCCATCCAGGATTCCATCCCGGCAGCCATCGCCAGCCTCGATTCCACTTCGGCAACGCCGGATTCCGAGGTTCAGCCCAGCGCTAAACGCCTGCCTCCGCAGCCCGCTGTTTTCCGTACATTCACGCGCCTGCAGATGGAGTCTCTGCAGCCCGGACTGCCGCCTACGGAATTTGGCCGCCTCATCGCCCATAGTTATTCTCCCAACGGCGGTTGGTATGTCATGCTGATTCCGGATGCATATCAGGTGCCAGGTTCAGGCAAGGGCGCGACGCATTTTTCCCCGTATTCCTATGATCGTCATGTGCCCCTCGGCTTTTACGGATCCGTGTTCACTCCTGCAACATTCCGCGGGCGAGTGGAACCGGTCGATATTGCCGCGACGCTTGCCGCGCTGCTCGACGTCAATCAGCCTTCTGCCAGCATCGGCCACATTTTGACCCAGGCAATCCATCCCGAGGTAGAAGTGAAGCCCAGACGCGAGTCGTTGCGACACAGAAGGACCGGTGAGACATCACAGCCAACGCGAGCGACAACGCCTGCAGTCAAAACGACGCCCCCGGCGACATCGCGGCCAGCAGGAAATACTGCGACACCAGCTACACCTGTCACTCCACAGACTGCGCCGGCAGGCCCAGGCCAGCAACCATGACCACCAATCCAAAGCCGGATTTGCGAGTGCGGTTCTGTGGCATCGAGCTGCGCAACCCTGTCATCGCCGCCAGCGGCACCTTCGGGTACGGTGTGGAGTTTGAAGACATCGTAGCGCTGAATACGATTGGCGCCTTCGTGACAAAAGGCCTCTCCAGAGAGCCGATGCCCGGCAATCCCCCACCGCGAATCATCGAGACAGCCGCAGGCATGCTGAACGCCATCGGGCTGCAGAATATGGGCGTCACCGCGTTCGTTGAGCAAAAACTGCCAGCAGTTCGCAAACTTCCGTGTCCGGCGATTGCGAATGTTTTCGGCGGCTGTATAGAAGATTATTGCGCGGTGATCGAGGCCTTGAATGCCGTCGAAGGGATCGCCGCCTATGAACTGAATGCTTCCTGCCCGAACACCGAACGCGGCGGCATGATCTTTGGCACCGACGGGTCGGCACTATACGAATTGGTGCTGCGTGCCAAGCCGCTGGCGCGGCGTCCGCTGATCGTCAAGCTCTCTCCGAATGTAACCAGCATCGCAGACATGGCACGCGCCTCCGCGGATGCTGGAGCCGATGCTCTTTCCCTGGTCAACACATTTCTCGGAATCTCGATTGACGCGAAGACACGACGTCCCCGCCTGGCGAATATTACCGGCGGACTTTCAGGCCCAGCCATCAAACCGCTGGCCCTGCGCATGGTGCATCAAGCCTCACGCACGGTTTCCATTCCTGTGCTGGGTATGGGTGGGATTACGACCGCGGAAGATGTGATCGAGTTTATGCTGGCAGGAGCCACTGCAGTCCAGGTCGGCACCGCCAGCTATGCAGATCCCCGCGCTGCGGAACGTATTGCCAGTGGACTGCGAGACTGGTGCCAGCGCCACCACGTAGACAAACTTGCCAGCCTGACCGGCGCCATGGACCTGACACCGTATCCAACTCACTAGCCGGTTGCAATACAGAAGACTCTTCGCACTTCACTAGCTAGCACGCGAAGAAAAACAATCTGTACTTGAGAAAAGTCCGAAGGGAAAAGGATTCGTGCATTTTCCAGCGGAATGCACGGCAGAATCAGGCCGATTTTCCGGCCCGCCCGGCAGATGCGATGCGCTCTTCCGCTTCGCGGATGACGCGATTGGCCTCGTCATAGCGCCTCGCTTCATCGCCCGCTTCATGCCACATCTTCTGCCCATGTTCCAATTCCTGGCGCGCCTCAGCGACATTGATTTCGCTGGGAGGAATCGCGCTTTCGGCCAAAATCGTTACCCGATCGGGTAGCACTTCAACGAAACCCTGCGCAACAAACAAATGTTGATCTCCCACATCACCGCCATGCAGCGTCACTTCGCCAGGACCAAGTTCCGCCAGCAGCGGAGCATGCGCATACAGCACCTCCAGGTAGCCGGAGGCCGACGGCAGCGATACGGAGTCCGCCGTCCCATCGATAAAAATCTTGTCAGGTGTTACCAGTCGGACACGAATTGAATTGTTCTCTGCCATCGATTCCAAACGCCTTTATGCAGTCTGCTTCATCTTTTCCGCGGCTTCCAGAACATCGTTGATGTCGCCCTTCATGTAGAAGGCTTGCTCCGGCACGTTGTCATGTTTCCCTTCGATGACTTCCTTGAAGCTCCGCACCGTATCGGCCACTTTGACGTATCGGCCCGGGATACCGGTGAACTGTTCCGCAACATGGAACGGTTGTGAAAGAAACTTCTGCACTTTGCGCGCCCGCATGACTGTCAGTTTGTCTTCTTCCGACAGTTCGTCGATGCCAAGGATCGCAATGATGTCCTGCAGGTCCTTATAGCGCTGCAAAATCCGCTTCACGCCCTGGGCAACGTCGTAATGTTCCTGACCAACAATGCGCGGCGTTAGAATTCGCGACGTGGAAGCCAGCGGATCGACAGCGGGATAGATGCCGAGCTCCGACAGCGGACGCGACAGCACCGTGGTTGCATCCAGATGGGCGAACGTTGTCGCCGGAGCAGGATCGGTCAAATCGTCGGCAGGCACATACACGGCCTGTACCGAGGTGATGGAACCATTCTTGGTGGACGTAATGCGTTCCTGCAGTTCGCCCATTTCCGTTGCCAGATTCGGCTGATAACCCACTGCGGAAGGCATGCGTCCTAGCAGCGTCGAGACTTCCGATCCTGCTTGTGTAAAGCGGAAAATATTGTCGATGAACAGCAGCGTGTCCGAGCCTTCTTCATCGCGGAAATATTCAGCCACGGTCAGTGCTGTCAAGGCCACGCGCAAGCGCGCTCCGGGCGGCTCCGTCATCTGCCCATAAATCAAAGCGGCTTTCGATTTGTCCAGATGCTTCAGGTCGATAACGCCGGACTCCTGAAATTCCAGCCACAGATCGTTTCCTTCACGCGTGCGCTCGCCGACGCCGGCAAATACAGAGAAGCCGCCGTGCTGAGAAGCGACGTTGTTGATCAATTCCTGAATCACAACCGTCTTGCCAACGCCCGCGCCGCCGAACAATCCAGTCTTGCCGCCTTTAAGAAATGGCTGGATCAGGTCAATGACCTTGATGCCGGTTTCAAACATTTCTTCCCGCGTCGACTGTTCGTCGAATGCCGGCGCCGACCGGTGAATCGGGCGACGCTCTTTGGCATCGACCGGGCCCAGTTCGTCGACGGGCTCTCCAATCACGTTCAACACCCGGCCCAGTGTGGCGCGGCCTACGGGAACAGTAATGGGGCCGCCGAGATCGATCGCCTTCATCCCGCGCACCATCCCTTCCGTCGCTTCCATCGCAATGCAGCGAACGCGGCCTTCGCCAAGATGCTGCTGCACTTCAACGATGACGTTAAGCGGCGTTGGGACGTCGAATCCCTCGCTGGTCACCCGTAGCGCCTGATAAATGGGCGGCATGGTCGCTTCCTCAAACTGCACATCGACCGCGGGTCCTGCAATTTTTATAATGTGTCCAATATTTTCTGCCATGATCTCTTATCCAAATCCTCTGCTACAGCTGATAAATTCGCTTGTCGATTTCTCAATCCTGTTTAAATCGCTGCCGCTCCGCTGACAATCTCGATAATCTCCTTGGTGATCGCGGCCTGGCGCAGCCGGTTCATCGTCAACGTATAGGCATCGATCATGTCGGAAGCATTGTTGGTCGCGGCATCCATGGCCGTCATGCGGGCCGCATGTTCGGCAGCCACCGATTCCAGCATTGCGTGATACAACTGCGTCGAAATATAACGTGGCAGCAACGCACCCAGCAGTTCACTCGGTGACTGCTCATAGATGTAATCCACTTGTGCGGTGCCGAACTTGCTGGCTTCCTCGTCGGCCTCGCGCGTGTCCTCAGCCTTCAGACTGACACCTGCGCTCTCCGCAGCCTTCGCCATTTCCTCGCGCTCTTCACGTTCCATCTCAGTGGCCGCGGTAATGTCCGGCTTGCCGACTTCAATGATTGGCAAAATGCGTTCCACGACGATGCGTTGAGCGATCACAGACTGAAATTCGTTGTAGACCAGGTAGACCGCATCTGTTTCCTGTGCCGCATATCGTTCCACCAGGATGTGAGCCAGCTCCGATGCCTTCTCAAAGCTCAGCTTGTCGAGCATCCCCGCGTGCTCCCCAACAATCTCCACCCGCGCCTTGCGCGTGCGCGCCTGCGGGCTGTGCACCACCTGCTCATCTTCTGCGACGGAGGCAAGCGGGTAACTGCGGCGCAGAACGCCAATTCCTTTGCGTCCGACAATTTCCAGATCAATATCGACGTCGGTGCGTTCCTCGATAAATCTGTGCGTCGCTTTTAGAACATTGGCGTTGAACGGGCCGGCAAATCCCTTGTCGCCTGTAACCACCACAACCGTCACACGCTTTTCTGGCCGAGCCTCCAGCAAAGAATGCTTTGTCTCGCCGGTGTCTTCATCGTAAATATCGACGCGGCGCATCAGCGAGGCCAACACGCTCGCGATCATCCTTGCATACGGACGTGCCGCAAACGCGCGCTCCTGCGAGCGACGCAGCTTTGCCGCAGCCACCATCTTCATGGCCTTGGTGATCTGCCGCGTATTTTTTACGCTGCGGATGCGCCGCCGTAGATCAAGAACATTGGCCATGGCTAGGCTTGCTTCCCTGCCGCCACTTCAGCTTGCGGGTTTGCTGCCGGCGTTTTTTCATCCCGCTTCGCGCCGCTGTCCGCGGTTGCGGATTTCTTGGCATCGACATTGGCCTCAGGAGTTTCAGCAAAGAAATTCTGCTTGTACTCCTTGATGGCTGCGTTCAACCGCTTTCTCAAATCGTCATCCAGCGCCTTCTTGGTGGCAATGTCGTTCAGGACCGACAACTGCGCGGTCTCCATATATGGATAAAATCCTTCCTCAAACGCGCCCACATATTCCACCTTCACGTCATCGAGGAAGCCATTGGTTCCGGCATAGAGAATTGCAACCTGCTTTTCCATGGTCAGAGGCTTGAACTGCGGCTGCTTCAGCAACTCTGTCAAACGCTGCCCACGGTTCAACTGATTCAATGTCGCCTTGTCCAGATCGCTGCCGAACTGCGCAAACGCCGCCAGTTCCCGATACTGCGCCAGGTCCAGCTTCAGTGTCGCGCCCACTTGCTTGGTCGCTTTGGCGGCCGCCGAGAAACCGACGCGGCTCACCGACAGGCCGACGTTGACCGCTGGACGAATCCCGGAATTGAACAGATCTGTCTCCAGGAAAATCTGGCCGTCTGTAATGGAAATAACGTTGGTCGGAATGTACGCCGAGACATCGCCCGCCTGCGTTTCAATAATTGGCAGAGCGGTCAAAGAACCGCCGCCCAGCTTGTCGCTCAGTTTGGAAGAACGCTCCAGCAGACGCGAGTGAAGATAGAACACATCGCCCGGATACGCTTCACGTCCCGGCGGACGGCGCAGAAGAAGAGAAATCTCGCGGTAAGAAACGGCGTGTTTCGACAAATCGTCGTAGATCACCAGCGCGTGCCGGCCGGAGTCGCGAAAGAATTCTCCAATTGCAGTAGCTGCGTACGGCGCAATGTATTGCATCGGTGCCGGCTCGGATGCAGATGCCACCACGACGATGGTGTAGGCCATTGCGCCATGATCGGTCAACGTCTGCACCACCTGCGCAACCGACGACCGCTTCTGTCCAATGGCGCAATAGACGCAAATCAAATTGTTTTTCGCGTTGTTGATGATGGTGTCGAGCACCACGGCCGTCTTGCCGGTCTGGCGGTCGCCGATGATAAGTTCGCGCTGGCCGCGGCCAATCGGGATCATAGCGTCAATGGCCTTGATTCCCGTCAGCATCGGTTCCCGCACCGGCTGGCGATCAATGACGCCTGGAGCTAGCCGCTCCACGGGAAGGAATTGAGTGGTCGCAATGGGACCCTTATCGTCGATGGGTTGGCCCAGCGCATTCACGACCCGGCCAATCATCGCATCGCCCACCGGCACGCTCATGATCTTGCCCGTGCGCTTGACCTGGTTGCCTTCGCTGATCTCGGTATAGTCGCCAAGCAGAACAGCGCCGACCTGGTCTTCATCCAGGTTCATAGCCAGCCCAGCCACGCCATGAGGAAACTCCAACATTTCACCGGCCATCACCTTGTCCAGGCCGTGGATGCGGGCGATTCCATCGCCCAGGGAAATGATGGTTCCCACTTCATCGACGCGAACGCGCGACTCGAAGTTTTCTATTTGTTCTCGAAGTAACTGCGAAATTTCGTCTGCTTTGATCTGCGCCATTCTGCTTCCAGTTCAAATCTGAATTGTTTGGTTAGTTAATCTGCCATCATTTTTTCGCGAAGCTCTTCCAACCGGCCGCGAACAGAGCCATCGTAAACGGTATCGCCAATGCGCAAGACCACGCCCCCCAGCAGGGATGCATCCTGCCTGTAAATCGCGCGAATCTCGAGGCCGGCCAACGCCGCTGCTTTGGCTTCAATCTTCGATCTTTCCTCAGCATTCAGTTCGCGAACGCTGGTAATTTCCGCTTCGCTGATACGCAGCCGGCGGTTGATTTCCTCTCGATAATTGTCAACGATCGGCTCAACTGCGTGGATGCGATCGTTTTGCAACAGCAAAGCCACAAAGTTGCGCACTTGCTTCATCATCCCAATGCGCGGAACCATGGCATCCAATACTTTCAATTTTGTTTCTAGTTGGATGGAAGGATTTTGAAACACCTCCCGCAACTGCCGACTATCGGTCCAGGTCGACTGAAAGTCCTGAAGCTGCTGGTCGATTGCTTTCGTGTCCAGCTTATCGGCCAGCACAACGTCGGCGAGTGCATGGGCATATTGCAGAGCAAAAGCATCCATCAATTCACCCCGCTGCTTCTGCGTTCTCGATCCAGGTCCACCAGAAAGCTCTCCACCAGCGAACGGTCGGTTGCCGTCGTCACCGCAATCTTATGTTTCGCGTGTTCAATAGCTAGTTCGGCAGTGAGGCGTTTCAGTTGATTCTGGGCGTTGCTGCCTGCGGCCGCGATTTCCTGCGCGGCGAAATCGAGAATCGACTGCTTCTCCTGCTCCAAAGCTTCGTGAAGCCGCTTCTCTTCGAGCTGCGTCTCATGCTCCGCCCTGGTTTTGATGGTATCGATCTCAGCGTCCAGACGCGACAACCGTTCTTCCACGCTGGCCAGACGCCGGTTCGCATCTTCCGTCACCGTGCGGGCCTGCTGCAACTGGCTCTGAATCCGTTCTGTGCGGCCACGCAATGCCTTGGGCAAAATCCGCGCCAGAAACCAGACAATGAAGGTCAGCAGAACAATAAAGTTCAAGGCTTCGAACAGACGTGAAGTCACTTCCACAGACAGGCCGAACATGCGTGCCAGCCTCTGCACTATCGGCGAATGCCGATAAATATTCGCGTCATCGCCGACTTCCGGGTTGTCGATCTTTTTCTGCTGAATTTCCTTCTGGCGCTTCGCTTGCGATGCGGATGAATTTTGAACAGAAACGGCGCTTGGTGCGGTCGAGTCGGCGAAGACGGCCTGGAAACGCGGCGCGGCAAATGACAGTAGAAACAATCCGCAGACCACCAGGATAAAAGTACGCAGCCTGGATGAATGCAAAGCGCGCGAGCGCAATGTCGCAACGGAATGGATCATCCGGCTTGCTCCTGCGATGTTTGTTCCTGGGGAGATGCCGTTCCAGCCGGCAAAATGCGCTTCAAAATCTCCGCGGAAAGATCGCTGATCAACCCGTCGAGCTCAAGTCTCGCCGCTTGCGTACTCTCTTCAATCGCGATCGTGGCTGTCGCAGTTTTCTCTTGTGCCGCCGCACGCGCCTGGGCAAGCGCGAGCTCCAATTCCTGGTGAATCTTATTCAACCGGTCATGGCGCACGTGAAAAACCTCAGCCCGTGCCGCTCGCAAACGCTCTTCGTACTCGGTCGTCTTCTGTTCCGCAGCTGCGACCGCTGCGGCCGCGCTTTCGATGGCCCCCTGCGTTTTCGAGTAACGTTCCCGCAGGACCTTCGTCAAAGGAGTGTGGACCAGAAACCGATACGCCGCCAGCGTGACCAAAAACAGGAACATGGTCGGCACCGCGCCGAGCACAAGTCCTCCAAGCTGTTGTAACAGGTCACTCATTGTGCAACGTGGTTTCAGATTCGCAGGCAGTGGGACAACGCGGGAATCTTATTGATTCATTGTTGGTTGACTGTTGCTGGAACACTCAGTTGTAACAAACCGCTCGCCGCAGTGTCAAACCGGCGCAGAGGAAAAGCCTGTCGCATTTCATGCCCTCCAAACAGTCTTGCATGCGATGCGCCCCAGCAGAATTTACCTCAAGCTGGCCCCTTCGATCGTCACACTTCATTTACTCTCTTGAGTCGGCAACTATCTCCATTTCGTCACAGAAATGGCGAAGCGAATGTTTCAATACGAAGAATTTCCATCGAGATGGAAAAATTCACCAAACTGACAGTTGACTTCGTCCCAATGAGGCCTACACTGTTCATAACAGCCTCGGACCTACTCCTAGGTCCGGCAAACCGGATGCCCAGAATAGTAGTCCAACATTCGGGCGTCCGGTCTGCTCATTCTCCTCTTCATCCCAGTCAATAAATGGAATACCATTGGTCAACTTTGCCAGTATTTGCGATATTTCCCCAGCAGAGAAGCCGGCCCTCGCACAAGCAGGTGTGCGTCAGCGCCTTGAAATGTCCTTTTCAAAATAATGGCGCCCGCATCAAGGGCTGCAAGCACTCCGCCTTCACTCTGCGGAACAATCATGTCTCGATCCTCCAACGGATCGGAATCCAACGCCTTATCTAACGCGTTGAGCAGCGCCTTCAACCCTGTCTTTGTGCGAGCAGAGACGGCGATCGTACCGCCGGTCTTCCCTCTCTCCTCTTCCGGCAACAGATCGATTTTGTTCATCACCTCAATACGAGGTTTCGTCTCGACTTCCAATTCGCGCAAGATTTTCTCCACCTCCTGGCGATGAACATCGAGCGAAGGACTGGATGCGTCCACCACATGGATCAGCACTTCCGCGGTCTGCACCTCTTCCAGCGTGGCGCGAAACGCCTTCACCAGCGTCGGAGGAAGAGCACGAATGAATCCCACCGTATCGGATAGCAAGATGCGCCGCCTCGACGGCAGCGTGATCAGATGCAGCTTGGGATCGAGCGTCGCAAACAGCCGCGAAGACTCCAGCACCCCCGCCTGCGTGAGCGCGTTGAATAACGTGCTTTTTCCAGCGTTCGTATAGCCGATCAGCGCTACCGTCGGCACCGGTACAGAGGAGCGCCGCTGCCTCTGTTGCCGGCGAATATTGCGGACCGCTTCCAAGCGGGTGCGAATCACCTGAATCTTTCGGCCGATCTTTCGACGATCGGTTTCAATCTGCGTTTCGCCCGGTCCGCGTGTGCCGATGCCTCCGCCTAACTGAGACATGGAACGTCCACGGCCTGCCAATCGCGGCAGCATGTATTCCAGTTGCGCCAGCTCTACCTGCAGTTGGCCTTCGCGTGTTCGTGCATGCGAAGCAAAAATGTCCAGGATCAATTGCGTGCGATCGATCACGCGGCATGGAAGCGCATGCTCCAGTTCGCGCAGTTGGGAGGGCGACAGATTCTGTTCGAAAACAATCAGGTCGGCGCGGCTGGCCTCGGCCCGTCCGCCAATCTCCTCCAGTTTGCCTTTGCCGACAAGCGTGGCTGGATCGGGATGATCGCGCCGCTGCACGATCACATCCAGTACGTTCGCTCCCGCGCTGACCGCCAGCTCACGACACTCAGCAGCTTCAGCAGAAATTTGCGGTGTGGAGAAGTTCCTGAACTTGGATTCCCGGCGCGTCGAGATCGGATCGCTGGAATGCGTCGACCGCCGGTTCTTCCTGTTCACGAATCGCACGCACAGCGCCCTTCGCCTGGCGCGCAGACGGAGTGAGGCGCTGCCGATATTTTTTCCCGGTAAACTCGCATACGATGATCAGGGTTCGTTCCCGCCGGTCTTGTCCCGGGGTCTTCTCCCTGCCTCGCTGTGAGTCAAACGATTCGATCATTCGAGCGTCTTGCCGTCGTCACCATCCCCGGTCGCGCCAAATCGCAACTGGAAGAATGGTGTCACGAAGCCGAGAAGCTCGATGGCGTCAGCACCGGAGCGCTCGCCACTCCCGATCCGGCGGATGCGGGACCATGGCCCGCGCCTGCCGCTGCTCCGACGGACCCGACAGTTTGCGTCCCCACCGGCCCATGGCGATGCTCCGCCATCAAAACTGGCTTGCCGCTGACGACAGTTGAAATGGCGTGTTTGAAGATGAGCTGCTCCTGATTATTGTTTTCCAGCAGAACGGAATATTTATCAAATGACCGGATGCGTCCCGTCAATTTCACTCCGCTGACAAGATAAACCGTAATCTGGGATTTATCTTTGCGGACAGTGTTCAAAAATGTGTCCTGAATATTTTGTGCTGTCTTGCTCTCCATTTTGTTATCTCCTTGCCGTGCCAATAGTGGTTCAAAATATGTTGCTCATAGCGGGCGGACAGACACCCAACCGCAAGTTCTACAGCCATACCGGTTTCTTCTGCCCCTGACGGGCGCAAGTGCACCGTGCCAGTATTGTCTATGAAATTGAGTAATCTCGCCAGAAAACACTGGATACCGTGCAAAATATGGCTTGCATTTTGGATGCACGGATCGCCAACGGCGTTTCACGTACCGGGCCAAGTCCTGCGCTTTTCATTCGACAGATTCGACCTGCTTCCGGCACCAGCCACAAATTGCCACCCTTGGGGAGGGAAACCCTTCGCAAAGCAGAAAGTTTCGACTGGAAATGTGGGATCCGGACGGTGCTAGCATGAAATGTGCCGTCCCGCCCACCTTCCGTCTCCCCCGCCTCTACAACACCCGCAAGCAGGGTGCCCATGCTGGACTTTTCCCGCCAGTACCGGCAGATTCGCGCAGAAATCCTGACTGCGATAGAACAGGTTTGCGACAGCCAGCAATTCATCCTCGGCGAGGAAGTCCATCAGTTCGAAGCGGCTGCCGCCTCCCTCTGCGGAGTAGCTCACGGAATCGGCTGCGCCTCCGGCACCGACGCACTGTGGCTGGCGCTTGCCGCCGCCAAAATCGGCCCCGGCGACGCTGTTCTCACCACCCCTTTCACCTTTTTCTCGACCGTCAGCTCCATCGTCCGGGCCGGAGCGCAGCCGTTATTGGCCGATATCGATCCCAAAACCTACAACCTGGATCCAGCCGCGGTCGCAGCGACACTGGAGAACCTTCCAAAACATACCCAGGTACGCGCCGGATCCTTCCCGTCCATCTGTACGGGCAATGCGCCGACTGGGATAAATTCACGCAACTGCAGCAGGAATTCAATCTGCTGCTCATTGAAGACGCAGCCCAGGCCTTCGGCGCGAAATGGAACGGGCATCCCGCCGGCAGCCTCGGGGACATCGCTGCCTTCAGCTTCTATCCCACAAAAAACTTAAGCGCCTATGGGGATGCAGGACTGGTCACCACGAACAGTGCCGATTTAGCCGACCGAGCAAGAATGCTGCGCGTGCACGGCATGCGCGAGCGGTATTTCCATGAAGAGATCGGATGGAATTGCCGGCTGGATACGATCCAGGCCGCCGTGTTGCTGGTCAAACTCCGCTACATCGAACGCTGGAACCAGCAGCGCCAGGAGCGTGCGGCAATCTACAACGCTCTATTCCAGCAGCAAGGTCTGGTAGAAAGCGGCCCGTATCCCGACCATGGTGTCGTCCTGCCGTATGTCGACCCGCGCGGAACGCATGTCTTCCACCAATATGTCATCCGCGCCCCACGTCGCGATGCCCTGCGAGCTTTTCTCGCCGAACGCGGCATTGGTTCTGAAATTTATTATCCGCTGCCGTTGCATCTGCAGAAATGCTTCGCGAACCTCGGCTATGCGCCGGGTGCATTTCCAGAAAGCGAGCGCGCCGCAAAAGAAGTTCTCGCGCTGCCCATCTTCCCCGAACTAACCCAGGAAGAACAAGAGCGCGTCGTCACCGCCATCGCCGCATTTCTCAGCTAACGAATTTCGATATTCCGTGGCTCTGTTGAACCCATCGGAAACGGATATGGGGTCACGACATCAAACGTCAAAAATCGTACGCTAACGTCCAGGGCTGAGCACAGCCAACTTCCGGGAAGTCGCGTTTCTCGGGAGTAATCTGCGGAAGCGAGAGACTCTACTTTCGAACTCAAGATCTCAACTACTCAACTGTAGGGAGAGCGCTGCTCGGAGCCGAACAGAGTCTTTGGGACTTAAACGTTCGATGTGCGATATCAGGGCTATCAGTTTGCGGCAGTAGATTGCCCTTTCACTTTCAGGGACTAGGCCGCATCCCAGCTTGTGAATACCAGCGCGAGCACGGTCACACATTTCCCTTGGTGCCCGGAGGGGACGGCTTCCAATCTCGTACCCGTCAATAGCTTAGATTCAGAGCCTCCCATGATCTTGATTTTCTGTGAGAAAGCCGAAGTCCATTTCGCTTTAGGGTCCGGACGACTACCTGTATTACATCTCTAGCTTTGTCTCCTGAGAATGCCAAGTCATCGATCCACGTCGAGTTTCCACACCAATTGTGCGCATGCATCGCGGATTTGCCCGTCGATGGACCAGATGAACAGGTTCGCGAGCACTGGGCTTGTTGGCGCTCCTTGAGGCAAATGTCTGTCAAACGTTGTGAGTTTCGTGAGGAGACTGGCGACGGCGGGGGAGCATCCGAGAATATTCGCCCACACACTGTAAACATGTGGGTTCGTGATGCTTGGAAACACTGCCGGATGTCAAGTGTAACCAGCAGACTTGCGCCGTGATGACACTGCGCATTTCCGATGATCGACCGGTACCTGGCGGCACCGAAGATATGATCTGGCAAAACAACTGGAGAGAGGAGGAATTCCCTGATTCGATTCTGCGCTTGCTTGAGGCTCCCTGTCGGGTTATCGATAGGCCTAGACTTCTTTGGCGGCTTCTTAGCAAATGGTCGCTGCTTTGGGTGTAGTGGGAAAGGTTTGTAGAAGTCTCTTGCAGTCTCAGCAAGCATGAGAAGATCGTCGGCGTGATAGCCTAACCCGCGCGCCAAACTGTCCTCATGCGCAATGTTCAGGCGTTTTATTTTGAACGATTCTTTCCTCATGATCGTCTTTTGTAAATAGCAGCGTTGCCAATTCCATAGCAAGCTTTTCCAGCGTCTCGGGGCTGACGTCCTTAGGTCCCCTGGACCACTTCCAAAAGGATTAGGAGATGGAACGGGACGCCGAGAATAGTTGCGAATCGTTCCAAGAATTCTCGGCTCGGTTTTCTCTTGCCGGCCTCAATGAGCGAGATGAGGCTTGGGTCAACATCAAGGCGACTTGCAAGCTTCTCTGGGGAATGTCTGCGAGTGCTCGCACGATTCTGATTGCTTTTCCGGTAGTTCATAGTCGACATAAAAGCTGGTAGCGGGTCCTCTCTGGAACTAGCATGGCTGCACTAGCGAATGAAGTTCTTTGAAATCCTTTCGGCAACGATCCGAACGATCCGATAAACATCGGCTTCGCTCGGTGTTACGTTACGCCGAAAATGCTTCACAGCCTTCAACGCCGCAACCAAGTCATCTTTCTGATCCGATTCAAGCCCATCTTGCGTCATCAGTTCTTCGATGCAAGAAATAATGACGTGCAGTTCGTCCTGCCTTCCATATGGTCGGCCTCCTTTCCCTCGGCAGCACAGTACCGAGTGCCGCGTCCGGTTGCGCTTCCGAGTAGGAATGGGCTTGAATCAGAAGACCCGGCCATTGTGTGTGCCGCACAGCGTACAGCTACATGTGCGAGATCCAGTACCCGTATATATATGGGTCCTGAGTCTTGAGTTGGCAGGATTCGCATCCTGCCGCCACACCATTGTTCCGATGTGGCATTACCCCCTCGAACAGAAGGGGTCGGTCGTGGAAGCGCCGAAAAGGAGTTGTCAAAGAACATGCAACAGCCACGGTAACCGCGACCCAACTTGAGGATATCCATAGCGGCGGCGATTTGTCAAGTTAATTGACAAGGAGTAATCACACTTGTAGGGATGTCCAGACGTGCTAGTGGTCAAAATAGGAAGCTTAAGTCTCGAGATGTCGGCTTGTCTGAAGTTATTGTGGTGGGTGGCAAGGAGGGAAAAGCCCGTCTCACATTTCGCAAACGATCGTCTCTGCACGGATTCTGAAGTTGAATGAAATCCCCGCCATTCGCATTGCGAAAAGGTATTGCAATCGTCGATCCATTGGCGATACTTTTCTGCAATCATGCTGATCGGCTACGCACGCATTTCTACCAATGAGCAGGGACACGACAATCCAGGCCGCCGCACCCGCCGGCTTGAGTGGGGACAAATAGCTACGCGTCTATGTGATCGCTGAACTTTAGATCGAGCGCCAGTTTATTTCCTGTAGCGATGCGGTTGGAAAACTCTTCCATCTGCCCCTTGGACATTGGAGTGAACGTCCTGCCCAAGGCCGCGTTCTGGCGAAGCATGTCGAGCGTCGGCATCCCAACCACGGCAGCGGCAACCGGCAGGCTGAGCGTGTATCGCAGCAGGTGCTCCGCATTGCTCTTGTCCGGACCGGGCCCCAGCAGACCCTCCTGCCCCATGATCTTCATCGCCAAAATACCCAGGTTCTTCTTCTGCGCCGCCGGCAGCGCGATGTCTTGGAAGCTGATCGCCTGGGACGTATTGAGTTCGCCGTGAGGACCTAAGGGCATGCCCTGCATGGCGGCATTCAGGGCCATCTGCACGCAATCGATGTCGTTGTGCTCAATCGCAGCCTTCAATACCATCGGATTAAAGTGGCTGGTGATGCCGATGAAGCGCGTGACCTTTTGATCGCGCAGTTTGTAGAGAGCGTTCATCACGCCATTTTTGGCTTCCACTTTGGCCAGATCGTCCGCTCCCTGCAAGCCGTGAACGTGAATCAAATCGATCTGGTCGGTTTGCAGCCGTTTCAAGGTGCCTTCCAGAATGCGCATGGCAGCGTCGCCGTCACGAGGCTCAATCTTGGTGGCAAGAAAAAATTCCTTGCGCCGCGTTTTGGCAACTTGCCCGATCCATGTTTCACTTTGCCCGTCGCCGTAACCGTAGGCCGTATCGAGATAGCTGATGCCGGAATCGAGCGCATGATTCAACACCGTTCAACCGCGGCATCTTCATTGCCGTATGCCAAAAAACGGCTGCCGCACCCGAACGCAACGATGGAAACGCGCGCCCCGGTCTTGCCGAGAATGCGGGTCTGCATGGCGCCGGATGCCTCCGCGTTTTGGCCGCCCAGAACCACCGCTGCCGCTCCCGCAACTGCGGTCTTCTCCAGAAATTCTCGTCTCGAAATTCTATCTGCCATGGTGAACCTCCACGGGCTCGCAAGCTCGCGCCTTCATCGTCTCAGATGCGCCACAGCATAGTAAAGACTTGAAAAATGAGCGGCTTTCCTGCAAGCTAGATCCGCTTGAGATTCAAAAGCGAATCATAGGCGAAGACGCTCGAAAATATAGTTGCCTAGGCAACCATATTGCCTTTTTCGTTGCCTAGGCAACTACTTTTAAATCTGCGAATAGGATGTGGGAGTGAGGATCAGATTTGAGATATTGCTCACGATCTCTTCGAAGTTGTAGCGCGGCGAACTGGTCAATTTTTTCCATTCCGGATCGGCTCCAAAGGCAGTCCACTTGGCGTTCATCTCTCCCAAATCCGGATAGCTCAGCATGTAGGTCAGCTTTGGCAGTCGCGGTCCAATCAGAACATCGCCGTAAAATACCGGCCAGAAACCCGCTCGCTGAAAGACGCCGAACTCGCCGTTTTGAAACATCTCCACCTTGCGGACGTGCGCCTGATTGCTGGGGCTTTCGTAGGTGCGCAGTTGAAAGACGCGCTTGCCGTGCTGCGCAGTCACCGGTGGAACAATCAACTTTGGCCAGCCTTGAAAAGCGATCATCAACGAACTTTCAACCCGCACGTACGCCGGTTCATTGGCTGGCGCGTTCCAAAAGGAATCGGCGGCCTTGATGAAGTTTTCATCCTGCGCCAGATGCAGTTCGGCAGTGACCAGCGTCTCAAGTTTTTCGCTAGGGATGAGGAGATATAAGGTCGGAGTTTCTGGACCCAGCGTCAGGTTGAAAGCTCCGACAGGAGAGATTCCAAGCCGGTTCAGCGCCGGTATCAGGGCGTCGGATACATAGGCATCTGTCCGCTTCGTTTGGGATCCTGTCTGCATGTGGTACTGGCGCAGTTCATAATATTCGCGCGGCGTTCCGGTGGACGTAGACTCTGCCCCGGAAGTTTTCGCAGCCAACGCGAAGGCCGAAGCAGCGAGAGAAGAAGTCAAAAACTGGCGTCTTTTCAAAGGATTCTCCAATTTTCATTCAAGGGTTCGACAAACAAAACTAGCTGTGCGGATGCCTGTGATGCCGATCGCGATGCGTGGCGCGGGAACGTACCGCCCGCGTTGCTGTGGAAGCTGGCGTTGCCCCTGGGACCAGAACCTGCCGCACCAGGTTTCCTTCCATTCGGTAGGTCAATGTCTTCAATTGCGCTGCGTGAGGCATGCCGGTCTCCGGATCGAGACTCACATTCTCGCCCTCTGCCACCTGGAAACTGAACATGGGCATGGGTCCATTCGGGTTGTTATTGTCACCGGGCACCACTTTCACCGGAAAGAACCCAACAATGTCATGCTCGCGAAAGGCGGTGCCATAGCGATGCCGATGCGTGTCCCAGGTAAACACGCGCACCTGATCGAAGTCATACGGCAACCCTTCCTTGTAGGGCGTCAACACCGTCAAATACTCGGGAACCTGCCCGTTCGGCTTGCCTGAATCCGGGTCTTCAACCGTGCGCAAGACATAGGCCCCCACCATGCGTTCGTTTTCGGCATACTGGGCCACATCTTCGGGCACATCCACCTGAAAGTCTCGAGACACCATCCATCCCGTGTGTCCTGCGTTGTCGCGCACCAGCCACCAGTCTTCCATCGGGACCGCAGGCGCAAATCGCGACTCAAAGCTTTCCTTATGGACTTTCTCGTGGCGCAGTGTCCGGTGGGTTTGCGGAGCTGTTCCAGGCAGTGCCAAGAACGCTGCTGGCCGCAAATCTTGGAACAGAGGCGCGCTCCAGCATCGCGACTTTGGTATTCGGCGGCAGCAGAGTAAAACGCTGTGTCTTTCGCCCAGGTTCCAGATGCATAAACAGTTCGCTGTAAAGAACAGCCGTCGCGACGGGCGTCTGACTGGCGTGTTGCTTGGCAAGATTCTGAAATTCATCGAACTCGCTCTGATCGATGACCGCGTGGTCCTCGATCCATCCCTGCGTGCCCTGGGGAGTTTCCACGCGAAGGAAACGGCGTCCATGCTCCAGCACACGAAGGCGTTCGCCATTCGTCACTTCTGCTACCCGGTTGGCCACCACCGCGACGCGATCATGCAAATACATTTGCTTCACGGACACATAGACATACTCCGCCGAAGAAGAAGGTCGAAGATGGCCGCACCCAGACAGCAAAGCCGCCAGGACGAAGAACAACATGGCCCGAATGGATGCGTTAGAGACAGGCGCATATTGTCGACGCGAATGGAGTGGAGGCGCAATTTGCCGAGTGAATTCCGACATAAATATTCAGAATAAGAAATCTCAGTCTACGCGTAACGGAAGCCAATCGGCGGGGATATGCTCGCCACTCGTACCGTTACGGGACGACGGAAAGAGAGATCGCGCCCGCGGGATCAGTTCCAGTCGCGACAGAAGTGACAGTGTCCAGTTGTCCCCCGTTGGTCGCGTCGAAGCTAAAGACCTCCAGATCGGGCGAGCCTCCATTTGAAGCAACAAAAAGGTACTTGCCCGTCGAATCGAGCGACATCGCAATTGGATTGGTACCGGCTGTAAACGGCGAAGTGGAAAGCGGAGTCAGCGTGCCGCCGGTTCCCAGCGTATACCCTGTAATCACGTTCGCGGTGCTGTTGGCCACATAAACGTAGGTGTTCGTGGATCGACCACGATGGATTTGGGGCCAAGCTGCGATGTAAACGGGGAGCCGGAGATTTCCTTAAGCGCGCCATTAGTACCGATGGTCAACACGCGAATGCCCTGCCCCGCCTCACCAACGAACAAATAGGCTGAATTGTTGTCGGCCGCGATTGTATTATCGGAGGCCAAGCCTATGCGGCGCCAGATGCAACTGGTTGCTCAGCGCGCCGGTCGAACTATTGAACGTAAATCCATCCATGCCGCCCAGTCCAAGACCGATATACACATATTGATTGTTCGGCGTGACGTATACCTGGGTCGGATTACCCGTGGACAGCAAGACTGTTCCCTGACTGCTCTGCGTCAGTGTTCCCGTGGAGGTGTTGATTTGAAAAACCAGCACCTGGTTCGAACTGGAAGAGACCAGGAACAGCCAACCCCCACTGGGATCCACCGTCATCCAGGTCGGATTCAAGCTCTGTACGACAGCCGCACCATTGTTGCCAAGTGTCAGAGCGCCGTTGGTGCCAATCGTGTACACAAAGACCGAACCAGCGGCGGCGAAATAGAGGAAAGTTCCCTTTGGCGTGGCGGTCATCGCGCTTGGCGTAGCTCCAAGGTTGTAATTCGTGCCCGTCAATGTGGTGAATGTGGCCGTTGGAATTGGAAAACCTGCAATCGTTCCCAAAGCTGCATTCGCCACATACGCATAGGAACTATAGCTACCGCCCCCTCCGCCGCAACTGTTCGTCTCCTGGCAAACCGGAACGAAAAATCCGCTGCATCCCGTCGTTCCTATCAGAACAATTGCAGCCAGAAGCGCACTAGCCATCCATGCGTTTTGGATATTTACGATTGATCGAGCCAATTGTCTCGGCGTTGCCATAGTTCATTTTACCCACGAGTTGTGCTCGCAAGGCCAGACGGGACACCATGGGCGTGATCGCCACAAGGCACGAGCCTCCGCTTGCCTGCTACTGTGCTTACTTAGACGGAAGGATTGACAATTTAGGGACTGCGCTCTTCGAAATTGACAATAAATACTTCCCACTGCCATCCAGCGTTAACGATGCCGGGGAGGCATCGGCTGGAAAGGTCGTGCTGGAACTGGCCGCGAGCGCGCCATCGGCGGCAATCGAATATCCGGTGATCGTGTTGGCATTGGAGTCAGCAACGAAAAGATTGTCATTGGATGGATCGACGATCAACGAAGTTGGCGTGGTTTGGAGCGAACCAAACGGAGAACCCGCAATCTCCTGCAAAGTGCCTGCGGCACCAATTGCAAACACTCGAATCCCTGCATTGGCCTCTCCCACATACAGGTTCTTCGATCCACTGTCGGAGGTCAGAGCATTGTCCGCAGAAATCTCCGCATGCAACGGCGCAATGTGCTGCCGGGTTCCCAACACCCCAGTAGCGGCATCGAAGCGGAAATGCATCCACACCTCCCTTGCCGAGCGCAACGAAAAGCTCCTGGTTGTCAGGTGTCACGTAGACTTCGCCCGGTTTTCCTGAATCCGGCAAAGGAGTTTGCGCAGCGGGATGAAGCGCACCCGTCGCTGCATCAATGCGAAATTCCTGCACGCTCGGTGTGCTGGCGGATGTAACGAACAACCACTTGCCGGTCCGGTCCATCGACATCCAGGTTGGCTGCGTCGTATTTGCAACTGGATTTCCGCCGTTGCCCGGTTGCAGGCTTCCATCGCTCGCAATCGTATTCAGGTAGATCGAACCATCACTGGTCGCCAGGTACAAAAAATTCTCGTTTGGCGTGGCAGCAATCGCCATTGGCGGAGCGGGTGCAGCTACTGGTTTACGTGCGCTGGCAACCTGTCCGGAAGAAGTGGAATATGCGGTAATCGTGCCCGCGTTGGCACTCGCCACATAAACAACGGAGTGGTTGGAATCACTGGGAGTGATCGGACTTCCGGTGGTGCTGGTCGTGCCGGTGGTCGCTGTTGTGCTCGTAGTTCCTGTAGTACCCGTCGTGCCAGTGGTTGCGGTTGTGCTGGTAGTTCCGGTGGTGCCGGTCGTGCCGGTTGTCCCGGTCGTACCAGTGGTCGCGGTTGTGCTGGTAGTTCCAGTGGTGCCGGTCGTGCTGGTCGTTCCCGTGGTGGCAGTGGTTCCGGTCGTCGTGGTGCTGGTGCAGTCGTTATCTTCCTGGCACTCCGGTATGAAGAAACCCTTGCATCCTGTCAAACTCAAAATCACAACCGCCATGCAAATGGAAACGATCCTGCGCCGCGCGCCACGGGGCAATGCATGCATCTTCATCGGGGGATGGTTCACGGCTCTCCTCTGCCTGGTGTCTACGTCGCCCCGTTGAACGTGCGGCCTTCGTTATGCCTGAAACACCGGTTCCTCCACGGAACTGTGCTCCACGTCCAACACCGTGCCAATTGCATGGACGATGGAGGCGACGCGAACCGCGGCAATCATGGTCTCTTCTGTAATTCCCTTTTGCCGCAACACGTTCTCATGCGCGTCGATACATTTACCGCACCCATTTACAGCGGAGGCGGCCAAACACCATAGTTCAAAGTCCACCGGATCAGCCTTTTGCGTGCGAATACCGTTCATTCGCAGGCGTGCGGGTAACGTGGCGTACTTTTCATTTTTGGTTAGATGATGGAAGCGATAGAAAATGTTGTTCATTCCCATCAACGCTCCCGCGGTTTTCACTGCGTCCAATTGCTCCACACTCAAGTGCTCAGCCGCCGTTCGCAGCGCGGCCCCTGTCAGGGCCGGCTGCCGCGTTGCAATCGCGCTCACCAGGAATGTTCCCCAGGCTTGCGTCGGAGTGAGTTCCGTGTTCTGGCGAACCAGCGAAGAATAATTCAGCTTCAGGTCCTTCGCGTATTCCGGAAGGCCGTCGATCAATTCATCAAGAGACATGCGATTGTTCCTTTCAAGTTCCCGCGTCAAACCTGGAGCGTTGCGTCGCCCTTTTGCCAATTGCAGGGGCACAGTTCATCGGTCTGCAGCGCATCCAGCACTCGCAACACTTCCTGCGGATTACGGCCAACAGAAAGATCGGTCACATAGATGAAGCGGATCACGTTCTCCGGATCAACGAGAAACGTAGCGCGCTGCGCAACGCCTGCCTCCTCATCCAGAATCCCGAGCTCGCCGGAAAGATCGCGCTTGATGTCTGAAAGCATGGGGAAGGGCAAATCTTTCAAGTCGGCATGATGGGTACGCCATGCGGCGTGGACATATTCATTGTCCGTGCTGGCGCCTAGAACCTGGCAGTCGCGGTCCGCAAACTCGCGGCTCAGCTTGCCGAATGCCGCTATCTCGGTCGGACAGACAAAGGTAAAGTCCTTAGGCCAGAAGAAATAAAGTTTCCACTTGCCCGGATAGGAATCCTGGGTCACCGTCGTGAAAGCTTTTGCCTCATCCTTCTCCGTCGAAATTGTCGCTGTCAGAGAATAGGCCGGAAATTTCTCGCCAATTTGTAGCATGTTTTGTCGCCTCTTTCGGTTGGTTTGGGTAAAAATTCGTATGGCGTTCGATATGCATCGACATCAAAAATCAGTCAATGGATGTACAAAGCTGAAAGTAGCTAATTGCTGAGCGTGCAGCATCTCCAGAAAAATCCCTCTGTGTGTTGCGCGGTTCATTTATGCATACGGAGCCGGCAGTCCATTTGCGCGACGGAAAGCCCGCATCTCCTCCTGTTGGTGGGTAAGAATGCGCACATCGCTGCGAGGCATGGCCCGACACAGCAAAACATAGCCCGCCAATTTGTCTTGCGCGAAATAGGCGTCCGGATGGTCGTGATCGATCGTTCCTTCCAGCAACAGGCCGGCACAGGTGAGACATCGACCCTGATGGCACATGGCAGGCAGAGTTATTCCATTGGCAGTCGCGGCGTCCAAGATATGTTCCGCTTCGCCGCATGCAAAAGAGCGGAGACCTTCGGGGGTTTCCAGCACCACACGAAAGCTCCGCTCTTTCGTTATGTCATGTTCGATATTGGTCACTACGGATTATAAAAACCCCGGTTTTTGCTGTACGGCGCGTCACCCGGCGTGCCGCGGCGGAAATGGCCGGAAGGCACCGACTTTCCATCTCGCTCGTGGGCAAGCAATTCAATGAACCACGCCTCGTGTTCAATTTCCTCATTTAAGATGCGCGATGCCATGTCATAGGTTCGCGGATCTTTGCCGAAAGTCATATCGCACACAGCGCTCCAGCTCCGGATGGCGCAACGCTCCGACTCCAGCAACAAGGTGAGGATGTTGACGGCTGTGGGTGGGTCCGGCAGCTTGGCCGCGGCACAACCGGCCTGGTCGTGAAATACCTTCAGGTCGTTGGGAAGCTCACCACCCAGCTCATAAATGCGCGGGACGATCAGTTCCCAATGGGCACGATCTTCCAGCCTGGCGTCCTCGCATATTTCCTTGTAGTCCTCATGACCAGCGAGATGCATGCGAAGAATCGTGTAGTAGTAATAGGTGCTGGCAAACTCAGCCGCCGCGTTGGCGACGAGCACTTTGATGAGTTTCTCGACATCGACACCCCGAGCGCGGATGACTTCCACTCCGACGCGTTTCGTCACATCGCCCGGTTTTACTGTGTCCTGTTTTGGCATTGGATTATCCTTTCTGCGAGATTGGTCTCGGTTCTCTGCTGCTGGAGACTTCTGGTACCCATGAAACCTGCTCTTTGTGAAAAGGGCATTATTTCATCGGCATCGTTGACGTTTTCTTGCAGGCCGGACACAGCCCAACCACCTCGATGGAATAGCGCTCGACCTGAAATGCAGGTGAAACATAGTCACGTTCCATTTTTAGCTTGAAGCTTTTTTCATCCAAATCTGTGATCGACTTACAACCCCGGCAAACCAAATGGTGATGCGTGGTCCGATTTGTTTCAACACGCAGCGAGCCGTGATGCAGGCTGACCTCTCCAACAATCCCGCTGCGGATAAAGAGATGCAGATTTTTATATACCGTTGCCAAAGAAATGGACGGGATGCGGCGGCGCACGCGAGCATAGATTTCTTCCGGAGATGGATGGCCCTCCATCTCCTGCACCACTTCAAACAGAACCTGACGCTGATGCGTTGCCGCCAAGCCATGTTCAGCGCAGAAAGCTCGAAACTGTTGGGAAGTAGTTGTCATCCGATTAAGGTAAATTAGATAATAATTACTATCATTCGTCAAACGCACGTTTTCCACAGGGCGCACTGCCATCGCCGCAGTGATGCCGTCAAAACAATCTGTATGAGTTGATTGGAGCCAGGAGTCGCAGAACGGCCCTAGTTCGGTTTTTGCTTCTGAGAACGTCGAAAGCGTTCATCGACAACCTGGCGGCCGCTAAAACCGGATTCCATCGTGTGCCAGTGACGAATCTCCGTCTCGCCCATCTTCCAGCACAGCAGAACGATCTCGTCGCCAAGTCGGCAGGGAAAATCCAGCAGTCCGGAATCCAAATCCTTCACCTGGACGCCGATTGAATCGATCTCCGCCAACGTATCCTTAATGCTCTGGACAGCCTTGTCCTGCTGGGCGCGCCGTTGGGCGACTGCGGCAATTCGGACCAGCGTTCCGCCATTCATGAAAATGCGCTGCGACAGCTGCTGCAATTCCTGGGCAATGGTCTCGGCTGTGTTTTTCGCCTCCATCGCGTTCTTCATCAGCGATTCCAACACCGGAACCAGCGTCTGCGCTTCTTCCAGTGAAAAAGTCTTCATCGGCTACCCCCGTATCTCCAGCATACGGCCTAACGCCACGCGTGCCCAATGTTTCACGTCGTCGCTAACACGGATGCGATTCACCACCCGGCCCTCCACCATATTTTCCAGTGCCCAAGCCAGGTGCTGCGGCGAAATACGAAACATGGTCGTGCACAGGCATCCGGCATCATCGAGCGTGATGACTTTCTTCCCTAGCGGAGCAAACCGTTTGCCCAAACGATTTACCAAATGGATCTCTGTGCCCACGGCAAACATTGATCCCTGGTGGCGCATCTTCGATGATCTTGATCAGCCCTTCCGTCGAGCCAATTGCGTCTGCCTTCTGGCAAAGCTCCAGGCGGCATTCCGGATGAACAATCACCTGGATGCCCGGATACTTGGCGCGAACTTTGTCCGCATGTTCCGGCAAAAATCGCTGGTGGACCGAGCAGTGACCCTTCCATAAGATGACCCGCGCCGCACGCAGTCGATCCGGCGCCAGACCGCCGTTGATCTGGTACGGGTCCCACACCACGGTTTCTTGCAGCGGAATCCCCATGGCATGAGCGGTGTTGCGCCCGAGGTGCTGGTCAGGGAGAAACAAAATGCGGCTGCCGCGCGCAAACGCCCAATCAAACGCAGCCTTCGCGTTCGAGGAGGTACACACCAGTCCGCCGCGTTCCCCGCAAAACGCTTTGATGGCCGCTGTCGAATTCATGTAGGTCAGAGGGATCAGGCCCCCGGCGGCCGGTGTATCCAGCCCGGCAGCGCGCAGCTTTGCCCAGCATTCTTCCACCTGGGAAATGTCGGCCATATCGGCCATGGAACAGCCTGCATTCAGGTCCGGCAGCACCACCTGCTGCCACGGTTGCGCCAGGATGTCTGCACTCTCAGCCATGAAGTGCACGCCGCAGAACAGAATGTAGCGGCTGCTGGATTCGGATGCAATCTTCGATAACCGGTAGGAGTCGCCTGTGGCATCGGCGAAACGAATCACTTCATCCCGCTGGTAATGGTGCCCCAGGATGAGCGCGTCTTTGCCCAGACGTGCGCGGACTGCGGCGATGCGATCATCCATCGTGTGATCTGGCATTGCCAGATAGTTGTCCAGCGAACACGCATCAGGCGTGGATTCGACCGGGAAAGTTACCACGGGTTCGACTAGTGTAGCCATGTTATTTCCGCCTTCAGTTCCATGCCTTTAGTGACAATGGAACGGGGATGTTGAAAGCATTGCTTACGCTGTTGCAGTGGATTCACTGTGACGTTTGGCCTTCTGGCTGCGCGTCGCCCAATCCACGGGGTTGTTGCAACACTTATTGGACGTTTTCACCTGGGCGTCGGATTCAGCCCAGGCAAAAATTCCTGTAACCCGATTGTAATACGCAGGTCGCGAGCAATTCCCAATTTTCCCGGTTGTCGGCCAAGTTTCCCGGATTGGGACATCCGGCCAGCCTTCAAACCACACAAGTTCTCTTTTCCTTCCTTATTGCAGTCCTGGCCGAAATCTGAATTGTTCCGGCCCGATCCAGATGGCATATAGTAGTACGAACGTATTTCTGTTCCGCACGACAAGATCACCTGATAGGGTGGGCGCACCGGCAAGTGACAGCCATGGGTTAGGAGGGTTTGATGAAGATTTCCGACACGGTTGGATTGGTGCTGAAGAATAAGAACCAAAACAGAGTCCTATCGATTGCGCCCGATCAGTCAGTCTATGAAGCGGTCGAGAAGATGGCCGAGTACGATATTGGCGCCCTGCTCGTCATTGCCGATCATAAGCTGGTCGGTATCGTCTCGGAGCGCGATTACGCGCGCAAAGTCATCCTGATGGGACATTCTTCAAAAGAAACCCAAGTCCATGAAATCATGGCCAGTCCGGTCATTTTTGTCAGCCCGCGGCACACCGTCGATGAATGCATGTCGATCATGACGCAACACCATATTCGCCATCTTCCCGTATGTCAGGACGACACTGTGGTAGGCATCATCTCGATTGGCGACTTGGTCAAGTGGGTAATCTCCGGCCAGGCCGAAACCATCCAGGCCTTAGAGGGCTATATCACTGGAGCCTATCCCGGCTAGCTTTCTCGCTTCGTCGTTTCCACCCACAGTGACATCCAAGTTGACGACGCGTCCGTTCCTCTTGCGTAGGTTTGTTTGGCTGCGTGCCACTTCAGTATGATGGAACTCGATGAGTCTGCCCGATACAGTCTTTATTTTCGTCCTGGCCTTGATCATTTTCGGGCCCAAGAAACTGCCTGAGATTGGGCGGCAGCTGGGCAAATTGGTCGGGGAATTTCGCCGCGCCAGTAATGAATTCAAGTTTCAGATTGAAGAGGAGTTGCGGCAGGCCGAACTGAATGATCGGCAGACCATTGCCCCTCCTAGCAAGGAGCTGGCCTCATCCAGTTCCGATTCTTCGCCGGCGTTGCCGACTGAATCGACTGTTTCCAGTTCGTCCGATCTTCCCGACGTGGAAGAGACACTTCCTGCCGGTCAATATCCGAACATCGACAATTTGGATCACTCCGACCTGGCCGACCTCAATCGGAAGCTGGCGGAGCCGGAATCTGCTGGAGCCATCAAGAACGACGAGGCCGCTCCCGAACTTTCGCCAGCCTCGCCAACCGTTACGCCCGCGGCGGGCACTGAACCGCGCACCAAGCTTCCCCATTCGATCTCGGAGCCCAGCACAACCGCACCATCGGAAGCGGCTACTTCCTCAATCGGCTCAAGTACAGAACGTGAATCCGACGCGACGTCTGCCAACACTCCGTCAACGGCAAATGCAACTTCAGTGCTCAACCGCCAACCTGACGATCCATACGCTGCTCCTGTTGTCGCGGACATAACCCATGGTTGATCTGCTGGACCGGGCCCGCACCGCTGTGGGCGATCGAGCCGATCTGCCTGGCATGAGCCTGCTGGAGCATCTGCAGGAGCTTCGCAAGCGTCTGGTCTATTCCCTGCTTTCCATCGGCGTGGGTTTTTTTGTTGCCTATGGCTTTCACCAACGCATTGCCGCGTTCATGATCGCCCCGATTACAAAGGCCTTGAACGCGCATCATCTGAATACCCAGCTCGTCTACTTGAATCCGATGGATCCTTTCAATTTCTTTTTGAAGATCGGATTGTTTGGCGGCATCATCGTCGCCTCGCCGTTTATTCTTTATCAGGTGTGGCTGTTCATCGCTCCCGGTTTGTATCAAAACGAAAAGCGTTATCTGATTCCGTTCATGTCCGCAACTGTCGGGCTGTTCCTGGCTGGAGCATTTTTTGGCTATCGATTTGTCTACCCCGGGGCCCTCGAATTTTTGATCGGCTATGGATCGCAGTTCAAGCCCATGGTGACCATTGGTGAGTATACGGAACTGTTTCTTACGGTCATCCTTGGTCTGGGCATCGTGTTTGAACTGCCAATACTCGTCTTCTTTCTGGCGCTCTTCGGTATCGTGAATTCTCGCTGGCTTTGGAAGAATATCCGCTACGCCATCCTGGTCATCTTTATCATTTCCGGCATCATCACCCCAACGCCCGACCCACTGAGCATGTGTTTGTTTGCAACTCCAATGCTGGGGCTTTACTTGATCAGTATTGGCGTGGCCCACCTGGTGCATCCGGACCGCCGCAATAGGCGGAAGAAAGAAAACCTGGAGGCTTGATGCTGCGGCGCAGGATGAATTCAGCAGTTCTGACCGTTCTGATTGCGGTCTGCGGTCTCCCGATTTCCTCTATGGCTTCAGCACAAGCCCGCCAAGCCCACACGGCTGCGCGAATACAGTTTAATGGAGCCCGCGCGTACCAGTATGCGCAGGATCTCGTGAACTGCGGACCGCGCTGGAATGGAAGCCCGGGCCACGTTTGTGCGGAGAATTTCCTCAAGAAGCAATTCGCCAAAGACAATCTTGAAGAGGACACATTCACCACCAACACCTCCGCCGGCGTCATGTCGATGCATAACTTCATCGTGAAATTTCCCGGCAAGAAAAACGGCATCATCGTCGTGGCCTCGCATTATGAAACCAACTACTGGCTTCGCAATACCAGCTTCGTTGGAGCCAATGACGGCGCCGCTACCACGGGCTTTTTAATTGAGCTGGCCAATCATCTGCGGGGCAGGCAGCTCGACGGCAACAGCATCTGGCTGGTTTTTTTTGATGGCGAAGAATCCATTCAATCGCAGTGGTCCGATTTCGACGCTTTGTTTGGCAGCCGCCACCTTGCGGCCAAATGGGATCGCGATGGGACGTTGAAGCGTATTCAGGCGTTTTTATTGATGGATATGATTGGCGACAAAGATCTCGACATCGCCCGCGACCAGAACTCGACGCCCTGGCTGTTGGATCTGGTTGATCAAGCCGCGAAACAAGAGGGCGACCAATCCTATTTCTTCGCGACCACCACTGGCGTTGAAGATGACCAACTACCGTTCGTTCAGCGCGGTGTCCCTGTCGCGGATATCATCGACATTGATTACGGTCCGCACACGTTTGCCCACCCCGACGGATACCACCACACTCCGGAAGATACGATGGACAAAATCAGCGCGCACAGCTTGACCGTGGTCGGCCAGACTGTCCTCCAGACCATCCACTTATTGAATCAGCGATAGCATCCATTCATGGCCATCGGTAGCTACTTCATGGACGGCCGCATGTTTGGCGGGGCGCCGCTATGGTTATGGCTGCTCTTTCATGTGCTGGTGTTCGCGCTGCTGTTCGCAGATTGGGCATTCACCAGAACGGCATGCGAAGAGACTACGCTGTGCCGGCGCGCCCATTGGTTGACGGCCGTTTGGATCGCCGCAGCACTGCTGTTCGCCCTGCTGGTCTACCGCGTACTGTCGCAGCGATATGCCCTGGAATATCTCGCGGGATATGGCATTGAAGAGTCGCTCAGCATCGACAATCTTTTCGTCTTTCTAGTCCTCTTTCGCGCCTTCGGTTTACAGCTCGCGCAGCAGCGGAGAGTCCTCTTCTTCGGAGTGCTGGGCGCCATCGTACTGCGCGCAATCATGATCTTCGCGGGCATTCAGTTACTCAATGCGTTCTCGTGGATGAATTACATCTTTGGCGCGATCCTGCTCTACACGGCCTGGCATCTGCTGCGAAAATCTCTTCAATCTGAGCCGGACCGCCCTCCGTTTTGGATGGATTGGCTGACTCGTCATCCGCCCATGGCCCAAAAGCAATATCCGCAGCGCTTTCTGGTCATGGAAGACGGGCATTTACGCTTCACTCCCCTGTTCATTGCGCTGATTGCTATTGAGACGACGGACCTGATCTTTGCGACCGATTCCATTCCAGCCGTGCTGGCGGTGTCGCATCATCCCTTCATCGTCTACTCTTCGAACATTTTTGCGGTACTGGGATTGCGTTCTCTTTACTTCGCCCTGGCAACGGCACTGCAGCGACTGCAAAAATTGCGTTATGGGTTGGTGGCGATTTTGGTCTTTGTCGGCGGCAAGATGATGGTCAGCAATTTCATCACGGTCCCGATTTGGATTTCGCTTGCCGTGCTCGCGTCGGCCATCGCGATCACCGTGGTTTGGTCGCTGCTTTCTCGACCAGCTTCATCGGTGGGCCACACGCAAACTGAGGAGCCGTCTACGCAAAATCGATGAAATCGACATGCCCCTGCGCCATACGCGAATGCTTGGCCTGCCCTGCATTGTGCTGCGGAAAATCTGTACGCGCATGAGCACCTCGAGATTCTTTTCGCGCCAATGCAGACTCCACAATCAATTCCGCCACCGTGTGCAGGTTGCACAGCTCAGCGTTCTCGCGACTGGTGCCAGCCGGAAGTTCGCGGCGCATCGCATGCAGTTCCGCTTTGATCGTCGATAGTCCAGCTTGATCGCGCAACAAACCCGCGTGCAGCCACATCAGACCACGTAACTGCTCTCGCAATGTGGAGATTCTGCCGGCTTCTGATTTCGTAGGGGGGATTTCCTGATCCGCTAGGCGCGACTTCCTCCGCAGAAATCGGCGTCTCCGCGTGCAAGCCCTCCTCCAGCATGGCCTCCGCGGCCCGCACTCCGAAAACCAACCCCTCCAGCAAAGAATTGCTGGCCAGTCGATTCGCGCCATGAACGCCGGTACACGCAACCTCACCGGCGGCGTAGAGGCCGGGCACGGTGGTGCGTCCACGCAGGTCGGTCCTGACGCCACCCATCAGATAGTGTGCCGCCGGGCGCACAGGGATCAAATCGCTGGAGAGTTGAAACCCATACTGTTCCAGGCGCGCAGAGATTCCAGGAAACCTGGCGCGCAGGTCCTTACCTGTGACGTGACGCATATCCAGATAAACTGGCAGCGTTTCTCCTGGCCGTTCCCCTACACCCTCACGCATAATGGCGCGCGCCACAATATCGCGAGGCGCTAGTTCTGCCATCGGATGATATCGCTCCATAAACCTTTCGCCGCGATGGTTGCGCAGAATTGCACCTTCGCCCCGCAGCGCTTCCGACAAGAGAAATCGTGGCGCTCCGGCTACGCTCAGTGCAGTCGGATGAAATTGATAAAACTCCATGTCAGAGACATCTGCGCCCGCGCGGTAGGCCATCGCAATGCCATCGCCGGTGGCGACTCCTGGATTGGTAGTGTCGCTATATACCTGGCCTGCACCGCCGCTGGCCAGCAAAACTCCACTGCCTACAAACATCAGCGGCTTGTTGTCGGCATCCAGCGCGTGGACGCCAATGACTTTTCCATCGCGAACAACCAGGTCACGCGTCGTAACCCGTTCGTGCAGATGAATTCGTGGTTCCTGACTGACACGCTCTAAAAGGGCACGGCCAATTTCTCTGCCGGTAGCGTCGCCGTTGGCGTGCAGGATGCGTGGCAGGCTGTGCGCTCCTTCGCGTGTGCGCATCAGTTCGCCCAGGCCATTTCCTTCGCGATCGAAGTTCGTGCCCCACGCCAGTAATTCATCAATGCGAGTGGGACCTTCTTCCACCAACAGGCGCGCAGCTTTTTCAAAAACCAGCCCATCGCCCGCCTGGATTGTATCCTGGCCGTGGAGGTCCACATCCTCTGAGCCGCCCATGGCGACCGCGATTCCACCCTGTGCATAGTGCGTGTTCGACTCCGACGCACCTTCTTTGGTAATCAGCGTAACGTCCGCGACTTTTGCTAACGTAAGCGCTGCGCGCAGTCCCGTGATTCCCCCACCAACGACCGTCCAGCCCCGCAAATAAGGCGTCTCCACGATTGTGAGGATAGCATGCACACAACTGTATTTCCCGTCGTCGCCCTGACGTGAGTCGACCCAGCACCATCTTGCGATACGATTAGAAAATCAACGTGTCTGAAATTCTGGTCAAAAGCGCATCGTCGAATTATTCCGTCTTCGTCCAGCCTCGACTGCTGGAAAAGCTGGCTACCCATCTGCGTCAGATCTGCGGAGAGCAGCGCTCCATCTTCGTCGTCACTTCTCCAGAGATATGGTCGCGATGGGGTCAATCGTTTCTCGCGTCCTTCTCTGCACGTAAGATCGAGGTCCAGCCGCTGTTCGTACCCGCTGGAGAACGTTATAAGCAGTTGAAGACCGTTGAGCACCTGGCTGAAAAAATGGTCCTTGCCGGTGCCAAGCGCGATGCATTTCTGGTAGCGTTCGGTGGCGGCGTCATCGGCGACATGACCGGTTTTCTTGCCGCCGTCTATATGCGCGGCATTCGTTATGTTCAGGTACCTACCACATATCTCTCGCAAATCGATTCGTCCCTGGGCGGTAAAACAGGAGTCAATCTTCGCGTCGGAAAAAATCTAGTGGGAAGTTTTCATCCCCCGGTCGCTGTTTTTTCCGATCCAATGGTGCTGACCACTCTGCAGCCAAAAGAACTGCGGTCCGGCGCAGTAGAAAGTGTAAAAGCCGCTGTTCTCGGCGATGCTCGCTTTTTTGCTTGGCTGGAACAAAATATGGATGGATTGCTAGTCGGCGATCAGGAAATTATCACCCACGCCATTGAGACCTCCGTCCGCATTAAGGCCGAAATTGTCAGCGCGGACGAGCGCGAGTCCAGTGAGCGAATGCTGCTGAATCTTGGCCATACCGTTGGCCACGCCATTGAAGCCGCGACCCGTTACCGTATCTTGCTACATGGCGAAGCCATAGCCTGGGGAATGATCGCTGCGGTGCATCTAGCGGTCGCGCGATCCGTTCTCACCCCATCGGAAGCCAAACGCATTGAGGATCTCCTCTTTCGCCTTGGTCCGTTTCCGCGCTTTCGCGCTACGGCAAAGGTTTTGCTGGATCGCACCGCCAGCGACAAAAAACATCTCCAAACTGCGCACCGTTTTGTTCTGCCTGTAGCCATTGGCAAAGCTGTCGTGGTGGAGGACGTGAGTCAACGCGAGTTGCTGGCAGCGATTCAATCCATGTTGCGCACGATGAAAGAACGCGGCGTATGACTCGCTTCGCCGCCGGTGCAGAACCCGGCGGTACTCCACGCGAGAGCAACGCCGGCCATGATGAGCAGAGTGTCAGCCAGGCCGTACGATCCATGTTCGACGGCATTGCGCCACGCTACGACCTGTTGAATCACCTGTTATCTGCCAATGTCGACCGGATTTGGTGGCGTCGCACCGCACGCACTTTCTCCCCCATTCTGAAAAATCTCGACGCCGATATTTTGGATCTCTGCTGCGGCACAGGAGACCTGACTTTAGCTTTGCTGCGATATCGCCCCGCCAAAGCGCAGCCGTTGGTTGCGCTCGACTTTTCCCATGCCATGCTGAAACGAGCGAAGGAAAAATTTGCGTCGCCAGAGTTTTCATCTCACGGCGTCATCACGATGGAAGCGGATGCACTCCACGTACCTTTGCCGGATGGCTCGATCAATCTGATCACCACCGCGTTTGGATTTCGCAATCTGGCTAATTATGAGGCCGGTCTACGGGAGATGCATCGCCTGCTACGCCAAGGCGGACAAGTTGGTATTTTGGATTTCAACGAACCGGACGGCCTCTTCGGCAAAATTTACAATGTTTATTTCCATCATGTACTGCCTCGAGTCGGAAAGACTTTATCCGGCTCGTCCGTCCCCTACGCGTATCTGCCGCAGTCTGTGCACCGCTTTCCCAAGCCGCAAGAGATGCTGGCTATGATGCGGTCTTGCGGATTTGTGCAGCCAACCTGGACGCCCTACACGTTTGGCATTGCGGGCTTGTATCGCGCTGTGAAAGCATGAACATTCCCCACGCTGACGCGATTTCTTTTCGCCCCAGCGAAGGATGACAGGTCACAATGGCGCGCTCCGTTTCCATCTCAACTCGTAGAACGTTTGACGCTTCGATCAAGCGACGCACAGCGACCATCTCCGTTATGGCTGCCGCAGTCATGACGTTTCTCAAGTTGTGGACCGGAGTCGAAAGCGGCAGTATCGGCATGTTGTCGGAGGCCGCGCACTCCGGGCTCGATCTAGTCGCCTCTCTCATCATCCTTGCCTCCGTCACCATCTCCGACCGGCCAGCTGACGATGACCATGCTTACGGTCACGGCAAGATGGAAAACCTGGCTGCGTTTACCGAGACGCTGCTGATGGTGGCTTCTGTCCTGTGGATTCTCGGCGAAGCCCTCGAACGAATCCTGGGCCATGCGCAGCCACTGAATCTCTCTATCTGGCCCTTCGCAGTTTTAGTACTCTCAATGGCTGTGGATTTTGTCCGTTCGCGCGCCCTGGGTCGCGTGGCTCGCGAAACGAAAAGCCAGGCGCTGGAAGCCGACGCTCTGCATTTCAGCATGGACATCTGGTCGAGCCTCGCCGTCATCGGTGGCTTGCTGGCCGGAGCAGCATCGCAACACTGGCATCTGAGTTGGTTACGCTTTGGCGACCCCCTAGCCGCTGTCGTCGTGTCGATCATTATCCTGAAAGTATGCTGGCGATTGGCGCGACAAACTGTCGATATTCTCACCGATGCCGCTCCGCTTGCCACCCGTCGCCGCGTAGCTGAATCTTTGCGTCAACTGCCAGACAGTATCGGCGTGGAGCGCCTGCGTCTTCGTCTTTCTGGAAATCATTATTTTGCCGACCTTACCGTCGGCATGCCGCGAAACTTGAGCTTCCAGCGAACGGAACAGATGAAAGAACAAGTTGCGGAGGCGGTGCATCGCGTCCTGCCAGACGCTGATGTGGTAGTCAACGTCGTTCCGCGAGTGGGTCGCTCAGAGAGTATTTTTGACCGCGTCCGTGCTGTTGCCGCGCGCCATAACCTGTCTGTACACGATCTCAGCGTCCAGCATTACGATGGAAAGTTGCATCTGGAGCAGCATCTGGAAGTGCCCGAGTCTCTCAGCCTGCGCGACGCGCACACCCTGGTCACCAGCATCGAAAGTGAAACCCGCGCCGATGTTCCGGAGATTGATTCCATCCTGACCCATATTGAAAGTGAACGCGGCACGATTGAAATTGAGGCTCGCCGCAGCGAAGATGCCGCGCTCGAAGTTGAACTGCGCCGCCTCGCCAGTGAGTTTCCGGATATTCTGGACGTACATGCGGTGGTGGTATCGAAGGCCGGTGACCGGATGCAAATTTCCTGCCACTGCACCCTTCCAGACGACCGCAGTATGGCCGATGTTCACGCGTTGATCACCGCGTTGGAAGATCGCGTCAAGTCCGAGATGCCGCAGATTGCCCGCGTCTTTATTCACCCCGAGCCCGCAACCGACAATCAGCGCTGATTCCTCAACTCCGCCCTGAAAGAGGCCCCAGAATGCAAGCCAATGTAACGTGGAAACAGGAAATGATGTTCGATGCGCTCTCGCACAGCGGTCATACCATTACCCTCGATGGAGATGCCGCCCACGCCCATGGGATCAGTCCCATGGAAGCCGTGTTGATGGCACTATGCGGCTGCACCGCAATCGACGTCATCTCAATTTTGAAGAAGAAGCGGGAGCCGTTTACTGGGCTGACTGTCTCTGCCGTCGCCGAGCGAGCCACCGAGCCGCCGAAAGTCTTTACCCAGATGAAATTGATCTACCGTGTCAGCGGCACCGTCACGCACAAAGCCATGGAAGATGCCGTACGCCTATCGGAAACAAAATATTGTTCCGTCGCCGCCATGGTTTCAAAAACTGCCACGATAGAATTTGAGATTGAATACGCGGGCTGAAGAAAGACCAGAGAATTCTCATGCTGCAAATCTTTCGCGCATTCTCCGCCGTCCTGTTGTTGGTCACCATCGCGCTGGTCTCGGCGTTGATCACCATGCGGCTGGCCATTCATGGCGCTGAAGTGCATGTTCCTTCTCTGCAAGGCATGACCGTTCCAGAGGCTGGGATTGAGCTGCGCGCAAAAGGTCTGCAAGCCGGCATTGACGGCCATTTTTATAGCGCCACGCAGCCTGCAGGAGATGTTCTGACGCAGAGCCCGGTGCCCGGCACTTTGGTTCGCAAATCCTGGCGGGTGCGAGTGACCGTCAGCCTGGGACTACAAAAGGTCGCGATTCCGGCAGTGGATGGAATGAATGAAACCATGGCCACCATCACGATTCGCCGTACTGGCTTACAGGTGGGGAATGTAGTTGCGATGCCCTACACGTACACGCCAGAACATACTGTGATTGCGCAGACTCCGGCTCCCCACGCGACGGATGTGCAGGGTCCGCGAGTCAGCATCCTGACATCGCAACCCGCTCCGCCACCAGAGAATGCTAGCGTGATGCCGGACCTGACCGGGGAAAGCTTCACCCAAGCTGCCCTGGCAATACTCCATGCAGGGTTCAAACTTGCCCCTTTGCAGAATGTATCCGGCACGGCTCTATCTGCAATAAAAACCAACCCACCTGCTTTGCCAAGCACAATCGCGACACCTTTGACCCAATCTTCACTGCCGCCAACGGTATCTGTTCCCGCTGGTGCGGTTGTTGCACAGATTCCTGCCGCGGGAAGTCGAATTCCAGCAGGCTCGACCATTCAACTCACCGTTCAGCCATGATTCGTAGCGATAGCAAATCTTGCTAGCTGCGTTCGATCAGCGCGGCAAAGAATCCGTCGCAAGGATGAAGTCCGGGTAGGGTTCGCAGGTATCCATCATGAAACCCGCTGGCGCGCAGATCTTCGACCGCTTCGCCTCTGATAATCCCCTCTCTCTGCAGTCGATCAAATTCCTCGCGCAGATTCAGCCGGTTCCATCGACGTGTCGAATTTTCTGCCGAGTTCAGGCAAGCTTCTACCACTGCTTCATTCTCCTCGGGCTCCAGGGAGCAGGTGGAATAAAGCAGTCGTCCGCCCGGCGCCAGCAACCGCATCGCCACAGACAAAATATCTCGTTGCCGTTCGCCTTGTCGGGTTAACTCTTCAGATCGCAGGCGATCTCGAATCTCAGGGTTGCGTGCCAGCGTGCCTGTTCCGGTACACGGAACATCGCACAGAATCCTGTCGAACGGGCCGACACCGGTCAGCGTGGCGGCATCCGCAACGCGATATTCGATGCGAGTCCGATCTCGCTCCAACGTCAGCCGTCGGCGCATCGTCGCCAGTCGCGTTGGATGGATGTCGCACGCCAGCACCTTCGCCTCTGGATTGTTTTGCAGCAATACTGCCGTTTTGCCGCCCGGCGCGGCGCAACAATCCAGAATCTGCGTTCCATTGCCGAGCAACTCCACCACCAGTTGCGAGCCTTCATCCTGGAGTTGCGCGTGTGTTTGATTCTCGAAAAGCGCCTTTCGATCTCCTGCCTCGATTTCAATCGACGCTGCATTCTCCACTTGTGGAATGCTTGCGGGCTTTTCTTCGCTGTCGGCAACTGTGCGCGCCCTCGCCAAAAACGCTCCCGGCTGGAGCGCGATGCCGTGCGAGCGCAGTTCCGCTTCCGCATCCGCCGTCAGCAGGCGCAAAGCGGTCCGCGGCTCCATCTGCCCTTGCTTGCAGATAAGACGGCAGGCTTCCGCTCCATAAAACTTTTGCCAGCGCGCGACCATCCATTCGGGATACGCCAATTCTGCCGAAAAATTGCGCCTTTTCGGTTGCGCTGCCACTTTGCGCAACACGGCATTCACCAAGCCAGCCTGTCGCGCAGATTCAGAATGTTTGACCCACTCCACCGATTCGAAGAGGGCGGCATGAGCGGGAATCCGGTCTAGAAATAACAGCTGATACGCACCCACACGCAACGCTAACAGCGCGTCTTCCACCAACGTGAGATCAGGCCGCGCGAGAAACCGGCGGCATTCGGCGTCGAGAACGCGCTGCCAGCGTAATGTTCCCAACACCAGGGTGGTGCAAAGATTGCGATCTTGTTGCGATAGCTGGTTGACACGAATCGAGTGCAGCAGGGTATCGCTGTTGCCTCGATCTCGCGCCACTTTCCGGAGAATATCGAAGGCAGCCCGGCGCGCAGGTGCGATGGAGACGGGTATGGGCGCAGCCATCATCACTACCCCAACCGCTCGCCGTCAGAAAATGAGAAGCCATTCAGAAATGCCTCTACCGGCACGCGGCGCTTCCCTTCCATCTGCAATTCCAACACATCGAGCCAGGTGCTTTCCCCGCAGGCCACCAACAGGCGACTCCCTTTCCGCAGCAGCGTCCCGGGTGGTGTTCCGGTGGGCAGCAATGACGACTTCACCACAACCCGCACTGCGTGGAGAATCCATTTCTTTCCGCGAAAACTTGTAAAGGCTCCCGGCCAAGGTTGAAATCCGCGCCACCGGTCGAAGATTTGCCGTGCTATACGGTTCCAATCGATTCGGCCATCTTCCCGCTGCAGAATCGGCGCCAGTGTCGCCAGATTCGAATCCTGCTGCACTGCTTCCAGTGTGCCTTGCTCCAAACCCGCTAGTGTACGCACCATTAACTCGGCACCTACCGCGGCGAGGATTGGTGAAAGCTCCACCGCTGTCTGCTGGGGCGCAATCGGCACCCGCTGTTGCAGCAGAAGATCGCCAGTGTCGAGGCCTTCGTCAATACGCATCGTCGTCACGCCCGTTTCCGTTTCGCCATTCGCGACCGCCCATTGGATGGGTGCGGCTCCGCGATATTTCGGCAGCAGCGAGGCATGTAGATTCAGGTTTCCATACCGTGGCAGCGTTAACATCCACGGAGGAATCAGACGCCCATAGGCAACGACAATGATCGCGTCCGGCTCTAGTTCACCGAGCCGTTTTTGAAGATTCGGATTGCTGCGAATTTTCTCCGGCTGCTCCAGCGCAAGTCCACGCTGCTCGGCAATTTGTTTGATGGGAGAAAACTGAACATCCATTCCTCGACCACTCGCACGGTCCGGCTGCGACAGCACCAGTTCCACGCGGTGACCCGCCTGCAACAGCGCTTCCAGTGTGGGTACTGCGAATTGCGGGGTCCCGCAAAAGACAAGGCGCATGGGCTTGAACATTGCTCCTAAGAAAGGCGGGGGAAAAGCAAACCGCAAAAACCTGGCTCTACCACTCGCCGGCTTTCTGCAGTTTGCGAATCTTTCGCAGCTGCAGATCGCGTTTCAACCGGCTCAGCCGAAAGATGAAAAGAATTCCATCCAGGTGATCAATCTCATGTTGGAGCGCACGCGCCAATAACTCCGTCCCTTCCACTTCAATCGGCTTGCCGTCCGCATCCTGTGCGCGCACTTTTACCTCGGCAGCACGAACCACGCGGTCGCGAATCTCGGGCAGGCTTAGGCAACCCTCTTCTTCTACCTGCTTGCCTTTGATCTCGACCACTTCGGGATTAATCAAGACGATTTTGTCTTCCGGCTTTTTCTGAAAGCTGAGGTCGATCACTGTGAGCCGTTTTGAAACCCCAATTTGCGGTGCAGCCAGTCCAATGCCCTGCGCGTCGTACATCGACGTAAACATGTCATCGACCAGTTGGCGCAACTCTGCGTCGAATACCGTTACCGGCTCCGCAGGCTGCTGCAAGATAGGGTCGGGGAATTTCACAATCGGATAAATCATGAGGAAAGCTTTGTCTTTCTGATTTCTCGTGGATCAGAATGTGCGGATCTGATCGCAGTACCCTTGATAGTTTCGCACCATTTCACGCAGAGAGTCACCGCCGAACTTCTCAATGGCAAGTTTTGCCAGCGTCAGCGCCACCATGGCCTCCGCCGCAACTCCGGCTGCCGGAACCACGCAGACATCCGAACGCTCGTACGCTGCCTTCACTTCTTCCCGTGTGGCAAAACTGACCGAGCCCAACGGGCGGCGCAGAGTGGAGATTGGCTTCAAATAGCCGCGCACAATCACATCTTCGCCATTTGAAATGCCACCTTCGATTCCGCCGGCATTGTTCTGATCGCGTACAAAGCGAGTGTGCCGCGCCGCTTCCTTCTGAGCCGAGTAATGGATGGGATCATGCACTACTGAGCCAAACGACGCAGCCGCTGTTATACCGCGGCCAATCTCGACCGCCTTCACCGCCTGCAATGACATCACCGCCGCCGCCAACAATCCATCCAGCCGCTCATCCCAGTTGGCGTAGGTTCCAAGTCCCGGAGGCACACCGTGCGCAACCACCTCAAACACTCCGCCCACGGAGTCACCCGTGCGTAACGCCTGGTCGACGACCGCCTTCATGCGCTGTTCCGACGCCTCATCCACACAGCCAAGCAGCACTTCCTCGCGAGATTGCAAGGCAACAATTTCCGCCCAACTGGCGTCTCGATCCAACTCCGCATCGCCAACGCGGATTACATGACTTGCAACTGCGATGCCCAGGGATTCCAGCGATTGTTTGGCGATTGCTCCCGCTGCTACCCGCGCCGTGGATTCGCGTGCCGACGCGCGTTCCAGCACATAACGAGCATCCGGAAAATCGTATTTCAGGGCACCCGCCAGATCGGCATGTCCGGGTCTCGGAGAAGCGACCGCTTTATGTTTCGCCGGATCGCCTGCCGCTACAGGCAAAATTTCCGTCCAGTTTTTCCAGTCGCTGTTTTCAATGCGGATCGAAATCGGCGAACCAATCGTTTTGGCGTGGCGAACGCCGGAGAGGATCTGCCCCGTGTCCCGCTCGATCTTCATCCGGCCACCGCGACCATAGCCTTGCTGCCGTCGCCACAATTCGTGATTCAACTTGGCTTCGTCAATGGGCACACCTGCGGGTACGCCCGAAACCATGGCAAGCAAGCACTCCCCGTGAGATTCTCCTGAAGTCGCAAAACGAAACATGCGGTCAACCTTTAAGTATTTTGTTTAAATCATTAATATTAATACATATTAACTATCAGATTTCTGTCAGCCATTTGTATTGTTCTTCCGTCAGCGGGACAACAGACAGCCTGCCCTGGTGCACCAGCGGCGAATCGCGAAATAGCCTCTCCGCTTTCACTTCGGCAAGCGTCTTTGGCGAGATTGTTTTGCCGAAACGGATGCGCACCAGTGGTACTTTTGGATTGCTTGCGTCGACATGGATGACTGTAGCCGTCCCAACCGTAGCTCTTTCCTCGCCCGTGTGATAAATCACCAGCCGATCCTTGGGGTGCATCTCGCGCAGATGTTTCACTGCAGCCGGATTCGTAACTCCATCCCAGACGGTTTCGCCATCTCGCTTCAAGTCACTCACGGAATAAACGCTTGGCTCTGTCTTTAGAAGATAGTCCATCGCTAGCTCTCCTTCACGTCAGCCTGCGCCATAAATGCGCGCGTATTCACCAGCGGGCGTTCCAATGCGCGCACACGATCGATGTACACCGGTGCTGCCGCGCCTTCCGATAGCGGCATGCAGGCCTCCTGGATAGCCAGCATCTTGGCTTCCGCGTCATCCAGATAATGCAGCAGCACGGCTTCCGGAATCATAGGCAGCTTAGGCGACCCGAATTCGAGCGATCCATGATGGCTCAAGATCATATGTTCCACCAGCGTGTGGACCTGCTTCGGAAACTCAGGCAGGCTCTTTACCTTTTCGTTGAGCAGCCGGGTGGCGATCGAGATGTGACCGATCAGCTGCCCTTCCAGCGTATATTCGAAACCGCGCTCCCAGCTCAGTTCGTAAATTTTTCCGATATCATGCAGGATCGCCCCGGTCAGCAACAGGTCGCGGTGGATCAGCGGAAAATGGCCGGCAGCCAGATCACAAAACCGGATCAGATCGACCACATGTTCCAGTAAGCCGCCAATCCACGCATGGTGCATAAACTTTGCTGCCGGTGCCGCACGATACCGACGCGCAATTTCCGGGTCATCGAGAAAGGCGAATACCAGGCGTTTCAAATCCGGCTCAGTAAAACTATTCACCGAGCCTCGCATTTCCGTCCACAACGCTTCAATATCGCGCGCCGTCTTACGCTGAAAATCTCCTAGGTCGATCTGCGTCGGATCGAGCCGTGTAATCTCCAGCACCTTCAGCTGGAGTTTCCCATTGAACTCATCCACAGATGCACGCACATCGACAAAGTCATTTTGTTCAAACTTCGACGCCCACATCTCGGCGTTATCCCACAACCGGCCATCCAGGCGGCCAGTGCGATCGCACAATGTCAGGGAAAGATATTTAGCAGTTCCGTCGCTTCGGTCGCGCAATTGCTTCTGCGCCACCAGGAAGTGAGAGCGAACATTGCGGCCACGATGCTTGGCAGCATCGGCTAGGAAGAAATCTTTCATGCGCTCTCCTCTCCCTGAATCCGGTTGACAGACCACCCCGGCACCTTCGAACCATGCGCGGAGCATAGCTCTCCATCACCGACATAATGACACCTGGACTAAGGCTGGTCGGTCGAGGAAGACGCAGCCGGAGGCGGAGTTCCGGTCGTAGTGTCCCCGCCCGTGCTCTTCTTTTGCTCGGTTTTTTTCTGATCGCTCAGTCGCGTTTTTTCGCCGGGGTTGACTGGTACTTTTTTCTTCTTTTTCTTCTTTTCCGCGGTTGCCCCATTCAAACCCAGCGGAGCGGACTGGACCTGCCGTGTAGCTGCTTCTGTTGTTGTCAGCGGAGCCGGCTTTGCATTGTCATGCTTCACCTTCTTGGCCTTAGGAGAACCCTTGCGGTTCTTTCTCGCTGCCATTTCCGACTTATTGCGGGCCTCGTCACTGAATCGCGTCTTCCCAACCTTCGGCTGGGTAATCAATGGCGCGTGCTCAAGATCCGGTCCCAATGGCTGAACATCGGTGCCGGGAGCAGTATTTACCGCGGTGCTAGCCTGGTTTTCCGCCGGTGTTGGCTCTGGCGGAGCAGCCGATGTTGGGGCCTGTTCAGCAGCAACAAGAGGCTGGGGTGCACGCCCATACCGGAACTTCTCGCGCTTAGCCTCATGCTTCTTCGTCGATGCGCCCTTTCCCTCTGTCGAAGAGGAACTGGATACCACCGCGGGCGATGTTGCTTCCGGCGCCGTGACAGATGCTACCTGAGCGGGCGCCTTCGCATGAACGGTGCCGCGGCTGTACCGCACCCGGCCGTCATACCGCGCCTTCTGCTGCTTCTTCTTTTTCGGCTGTGGCGGCGTGTAGGCCATGAAAGTCGGCTTGGTTTCATTGGGGCTCGCGTCAGAATCGGTGTATCCAGGCCGGATGTCAATGTAGGCTTCTTCGCGCAGGCGTGTGAGATAGTGGCGCACTGCAGGACCAATCTTCTCCATGTAAATCGCCTGTTCAATCTGCGGTTCCACTTTTTGCAGCGGAGCCGTCCCGCCCGGAACATGCTCCGTCACCTGTAGAAGAATGTAGCCTTGCCGGGTGCGGATTGGCGCTGTATAGCCGCCCACTGGAAGATCGAAGGTCTGGTCTTCCAATACCTTGGCGAGCGCACCTCGATGGAAGTCGCCCAAATCCCCGCCTTGCGCTGCGGTGGGGCCTTTGGAATATTGTTTCGCCAGGTCAGTGAAGCTTGCACCGGTCTTTAGCTTGGTCTCCAACTCTTTGGCCTGGGCATCGGCAGCGGACAGTTCCGCGCTGGTCGCATTCTCACCTGTCGGAATCAGAATCTCGTTCAGGTGAACGGACTCCTCGTGGGTAAAGGTGTCCTGGTGGGCATTGTAGTAGGCCCGCATCTCGGCTTCGGACATCTGCATCTTGCTGCCAACTTCATCTCGCACTACCTGTTGCGTAATGATGCTGTTGCGGATGTTGGCCTTGAAATCCTCGTACGAAATACCCTGCTGTTCCACAGCCTTTTCCAGGTCGTCGAGAGAATCGAGATGATTCTCCTTGCGGATTTCGTCCAGCCGCTTGATGAGTTCAGTATCGCCAGTGATACCGAGCTGCTTGCCCTTCGATATCAATAGCTGCTGATCGATCAGGTCCCGCAGCAAGTTCGCCTGGCCACGATTCAGTTGCTCGATCGACCAGTTGTTCTGGTGTGCATCCTGAGCCAGCTGTGTCTGCGCCCGCGTCACATCGGAATTCGTGATTACCTGGTCGTTGACCCGGGCGATGATCTGCTCCACCGGTGTTCCATACAAGCTGGCCAGATCGTTGGAATTCGAACTGAGATTGGTACTTGAGCTGATTGTTGGGGAGCTCTGCACAGGGGCTGGTGCATCGGGAGTTGTTTGGGCCATGCCGTGAAAGCACAGACTGGTGGCAACGGCTAGAGGAAGAACAACGCGCACAACTGCTCGTAACATCATTTGTTGGTTGGTACCATCCATGCCTGCTTGTCGCTATGACGATCCCGAATCCGGTGGCTTCCAATTGAAGATCGATGCCGGTGCGGATACAGCAACTCGATGCAGGTCGATTCCGTTGCTTTCATTCTAACCGCATCCGGGGTTGCTTTCCCAACCCATTGAAATTCTATGTTCCCGTGTCTCGCAAAGGCAGGCTAGCAACATCGATTGGCACCGGCAGCAATGCTACACTGAGCAGTAGACTTTGCATTTTTCCTTGCTACCCAATCGCAGCGTGATTTCAATGCACGGTGCAGAAGGAACCCACAGTTCATGACCTCCCGTACTCGCCGTTCGCTGTTGTTCGTAGTTGTATTTCTTATCGTCTGCGGCGCCGCGGGCGCTTTTCTCGATCGAAATGTTGGAGCGCAGACGTCCAGCGACCAGTCCACGCTGCGGGACAGTCTGAAGCAGTTCACCAATGTCTATAGCATCGTCGAACAGAACTATGCTGAGCCGATGACCAAGGACAGGGTCAACACCGCCATCTACGACGGCGCGATTCCCGACATGTTGCATGTCCTGGATCCGCATTCCAATTTTTACGATCCCAAGGCGTTTGCCGATATGCGGGAAGAAGAGAGCGGCAAGTACTACGGCATCGGCATGGAAATCATGCAGCAAAACGACAAGATTGTCGTAGTCAATCCCTTTGAAGGCACCCCCTCTTATAAAGCTGGAATTCGTCCCGGAGATGTGATCCTGGCCGTCAACGGAAAGCCAATCAATGGCACCGGTCCGGACGGAAAATCAATCAAGAAGGCAACCACGCTGGACGTCGCCAACATGCTGAAAGGTCCAAAAGGTACTCCCGTAGATGTGACGATTGGACGCGAAGGAAGAACTGAGCCAATCGTATTTCATCTGCTTCGCGCGGAGATTCCACGCGCCAGCGTCGACCTTGCATACGATATCCAGTCCGGTATCGGCTATATGCACATTAAAGATTTCGCTGAAGAAGAGACCGGCCAGGAAGTTCTGAACGCACTACAACAAATGGGCCCAATCCATGGTCTGGTGATCGATTTGCGCGGTAATCCAGGCGGCTTGCTCAGCGAAGCGGTTTCTGTTTCCGGAGATTTTCTTGAGAAGGGCCAGGTCATCGTCTCCCAGCGCGGGCGCGCCTTCCCGCCCATCACCTATCGCGCCACGCGGGGCGACCAGAACAGAAATTATCCCATCGTGGTGCTGGTGAACCGTGGCACAGCCTCCGCGGCAGAAATTGTCAGCGGCGCGCTGCAAGACCACGACCGCGCTCTTGTCGCCGGAGAAACCACGTTCGGCAAAGGTCTGGTGCAGACCGTTTATCCGTTGTCCGATAACACTGCGCTGGCGCTGACGACCTATCACTACTACACACCCAGCGGCCGTTTAATTCAGCGCAACTACGCCGGCGTCTCCATGTACGACTATTTTTACAACCCTGCCGACCGGCCGCAGAGCGACGCCAATCGGGAGGTCAAGTTGACGGACTCCGGACGGCCTGTCTACGGCGGCGGCGGCATCACGCCCGACGTAAAAATCGACACTCCCAAGTCGAACAACTTCCAGGATATTTTGATGGAGCAGTTCGTATTTTTCAACTTCGCCAATCACTACCTCGTCAACCACACAGTGGGCAAGGACTTTAAGGTTGACGACGACGTGATTCACGAATTTGAGACGTATTTAACCGGCAAGCAGATTCCGTGGACAGCCCAGGACATTAGCGGCGTTCGCGACTGGATCGACATGAGCATCAAGAGCGAGCTGTTTACCTCCGTATTTGGCCAGCAGGAGGGACTGAAGGTCCGCGCCGCATGGGACCCCATGATCACCAAGGCGATCACGCTGATTCCCCAGGCAGAAACATTGAAAACGACTGCGCAGAAGACAATCGCCATGAAGACCAGTGCGGCCTCAACTGCAGTTCGCTAGGTCATCTTCTGCGGTAGAACGCGAAGATGCCTTGTCTCGGAGCCTGCAAGGACAGCAATTGCGACGGATTCCTCGCCTCTCATCGAAATCCGTCGGAGCTATTCACCCAGCGGATTCCAGCAGGTGTGTGTATGTCTTGCGGAGGCGAATGGACACACGTTGGCAGTTTCCGTTAATCTTGCAACCAAATTGCCGATCGACTCGGAGCCTTGGTGCGCGAAATGCCAAGCCGTGCGTCCCGATCTCTGGGCGCGCATGGCCGCTATCCGATCGGTCCATGTGCCGTCTATCCAGTAATCTCCTGAGGAGGCTGGTTTGCCACTCTTAGTCGTCGAGGCCGAGGCACCAGCCCCGCAACGCCTTGCCACCGCGCTCCCAGAACCTACCAGGTTGCTGCGCCCCTCGCGTTTCTTTCGGCATCCCTTCCTGTTTGTATCCGGCCTGACGTTGTTGGCACTGTTCATTCAGGGCTACCACCCGTTCGTCGATGACGCAGCCATCTACGTGGCTGGGATTGAAAAGGTCATCCATCCTTCTTTATTTCCGTTGCATGCCGAGTACATCCTGCCACATCTGAAACATTCCCTGTTCTCCTACACACTCGGCTGGCTCACCAAACTGTTGCATCTTCCTCTACGATATGCGCTGTTTCTCAGCTACATGGCATCGCTGTGGCTGATGATCTACGCCTGCTGGCGGCTGACCAGTTTGCTGTTTCAAGGAACGAGCGCGCGGTGGGGAGCGATGCTACTCATCACCGTCACCCTTACGCTGCCTGTAGCGGGCTCGGCCATCTTCATCATCGATCCGTACCTGACGGCGCGCTCCTTCTCAACCCCGCTCACGCTGTTTGCGATTGCCTATGCGCTGGAACGGCGAATGCTTGTGGCCGCTCTCTGCCTGCTCGCCGCATGCATCCTTCATCCGCTGATGGCTTCCTACGCCGTCGGCTATGTCGTCGTGTTGGCCCTGGTTCGTGGTCGCCGTTGGGGCTGGCTTGCTGCCGCTGCTCTTGGAGTTATGGTCCTTGGGCTCGCTGCGTCGCATGCAAGAATACTGCTGGGAGCCTCTCCGGCCTATCGTATCGCCGCCGTCAGTCGAGACTATTTCTTCCTCAGCCGTTGGCAGTGGTTTGAAATCTTTGGCCTGTTCCCTCCGCTGATTGCCTGCTGTGTGTACTTGTTCCGCAGTAACTTCCGCATCCGCTCCAACTACGCACTCATTTCGGCTGTCTCGTTGTATGTTGGAGCGTTGGCCGTCCTGTTTGCACTCTGCTTTACGCGCACCGATGACTCATTTTTACTGGCGCGACTGCAGGTGCTTCGCACCTTTCAGCTCATCTACATTCTGTTTTTTCTGCTGCTCGGCAGTCTACTCGGCCAGCGCATTCTCGGCCGTCGCTGGTGGGCGTGGGCCGGTTGCTTCACGGCTGTCGCCGCGCTGATGTTTACCGTGCAGCTCTTTCTCTATCCCGCGCTCAACCACGTGGAATGGCCCTGGAGCCGCAGCCACAATCCCTGGGCGCAGGCCTTCGTCTGGATTCGCCACAACACTCCTCAAGATGCGTTTTTCGCTCTCGATCCGCACTATCAGGAGCTGCCGCAGGAAGACACCCTTGGCTTTCGCGCCATGACACAGCGCAGCGTTCTGCCGGACTGGAGTAAGGACGGTGGTGTGGCCGCCATCGATCCAGCACTTGCGCAGCAGTGGTGGAATCAAATTACCGAGACGAAGGATTTTTCCCGCTGGAGCGATCAGCAACGCATCCAGACTCTGACCCCGTATGGCGTCAATTGGGTTGTGCTGCCCGCCAGCACGCCTACGCAATTTTCCTGCCCGTATCAGAACTCTGCCGTACGTGTCTGCCAACTGCCTGCGGACATGGCTTCCCTGCCGCCAGCCTCCGCAACCACCCAACCGTAAGAGGGGGCTGCGGTGTTCTCCACCTGAGGAAACTGTTGCGTTCTTCAGTGACCGCTGGTCACAGCCCGCGATGAGACAGCAGATACACTCTGCGCCGGGCCTGCCCGCTCCCCATCCCAAACCCCCGCAAACTAAGCCTCCCATTTATCATGGAGATATGACCTTGCTTGTGTACACGGCGGCCTGGTGCCCCGATTGCCGGGAAGCCAAACGCTTTCTGCTGCAGCACAACATTCCGCATACAGAAATCAATGTTGAAACCACCCCGGGCGCCGCTCAGGAAGTGATCGCCAACACCGGCAAGCGCGCCATCCCGCAGTTCGTCATCGACGGCAAATGGGTGCAGCCGTATCGCGTCGGCTTTGGATTTTTGTACGAAGAAATGGCGGAGTTGCTTGGCGTCATTCAGCCCGACGAATCCGGCGGAGACGTCGCAAACGAAGTTGCACGCGAAGGATCTCACTCGTGATTGAACGCTATACACGCCCCGCCATGGGCCACATCTGGACGGAAGAAAATAAGTACCGCATGTGGCTCGAGGTCGAAGCCGCCGCCTCCGAGACGCTGGCCGAATTCGGCATCGTTCCCGCCGAGGCCGCACGCGCTATCCGCGAGCGCGGCAGCATCCACGTCGCCCGCATTCAGCAAATTGAGGCTGAGGTCCGCCATGACGTGATCGCCTTCACCACCGCGGTCGCAGAAGGAATCGGCCCGGAGGCGCGCTGGCTACATTACGGCCTCACGTCGAATGATGTTGTCGATACCGCCCAGGCTCTCCAGGTGAAGGCTGCTTCGGCCATTCTGCGCGCAGACATTCTCCGCTTTCTGGACGTGGTAAAGCGCCGCGCCATTGAATTTCAGCACACTCCCACCGTAGGGCGCACCCATGGCGTGCACGCCGAACCGACTACCTTTGGCTTGAAACTGCTGAACTGGTATGCGGAGATGCGGCGCAATCTGCAGCGCTTTGACATGGCGGCGGAGGACATGCGGGTCGGCAAACTTTCCGGAGCCGTTGGCACTTTCGGCCACCTGAAGCCGGAACATGAGGCGCGCATCTGCGAGCGGCTTGGACTCACGGCTGCCCCGGTGGCGACGCAGGTGCTGCAGCGCGACCGCCATGCTTTTTATATCGGCACACTTGCGTTGATTACAGCCACGCTCGACAAGATTGCGGTGGAAATCCGTCACCTGCAGCGGACCGAAGTACGCGAGGCCGAGGAGTATTTCTCTGAGAAACAAAAGGGCTCCTCCGCCATGCCACACAAGCGCAACCCCATCACCAGCGAGCAGATCAGCGGATTGGCCCGCGTGGTCCGCGCCAATCAACAGGCTGCACTGGAAAACGTTGCCCTATGGCATGAGCGCGATATTTCCCACTCGTCGGTGGAGCGCATCATTTTGCCTGATTCGACAATTTTGACAGACTATCTGCTGGAGAAAACGACCAACCTCATCGACAAGCTGGTCGTGCATCCGGAGCGCATGTTGCGCAATCTGGAGCTGACCGGTGGGCTTATTTTCTCTGGCCAGCTGCTGCTGGAGCTTGCCGAAGCCGGCATGTCGCGCGAAGACGCGTATAAGCTGGTGCAGTCCCACGCCATGCGCGCCTGGCAACAGGATTTGAATTTTCGCGAACAGATTGGCGAAGACCCTGCGATAAGAAAATTGCTGTCTCCGGAAAAATTGACGCGCGCCTTCGACCTGAATCGGCAGCTGACCAATGTTGATACCATCTTTGATCGCGTCTTGAACGAAGAAGCTGAGGGGTAGGAAGCTCGATGCCATCGGGAAAAACTCTGACCGTCGCCCTTACCGGCGCCAGCGGTGCGATGCTTGCACGCGAACTGCTTCTTCTGCTCGAAAAGGATGCGCGCGTCGAACGCGTTCACTTCATCGCATCGGAGAGCTCTCTCCGCGTACTGGCGGAAGAACTGACGATCAGCGGTCGGAGTGATCTGGTGGCAAAACTGCTCGGCCAAACCAGCACCAAGATTGTTCAACATGCGCCCAGCGATATCGCAGCGCCCATCGCCAGCGGCAGCTACCCGTGCGATGGAATGGTTGTGTTGCCCTGCAGCATGGGAACACTTGGCGCCATCGCCAACGGACTGGCCGACAACCTGATCGCGCGAGCCGCGGATGTCTGCCTGAAAGAAAGACGGCCGCTCATTCTCTGCGTGCGCGAAACTCCTTTTAATAAAATTCATCTGCGCAACATGCAATTAGCCGCTGATGCCGGTGCAACCATTTTTCCTGTCATTCCTGTTTTCTACAATCACCCCGCCGACACACTGACGATGGTGCGGCAATATGTTTGCCGCGTGCTGGCACACGTCAGCTTACCTCAGGACTCGGCGTATCAGTGGAGTGGTAAATCTACATAGCGGCGCAGCAATTCGTTAGTATCCTTATGGGTCGCGCCGTACTTTTAGTGCTCATTGGACACATCGGGTCCCAGCAACTTTACTTCTTGTAGTGTCCACCAATAGCCGCTTCCAAGGGGATCGGATTTGTATCCAGTGTGCAGATATCCATTGGTAAAGTTTGCCGAGTACGACAGCCAAAGCGTACGGCCGTCCTCACTGATAAATTTCGAGGGGAAATTTACAAAGTATGCCTGCTCGCCAAAATTGCGCAGATAGACGACCAATCGCCATGGCCCCGTGATCTGCGAGGATTCCAGGATATAGGTGTTGTATTTTCCAATCGTATTTCCGCCGTCTGTGACCGACATTAGGTACTTTTTCAATGGGGCATCGTAGGTCATCGATACGTTCCCGGCGTGGTTGTTCCAATCGATCAAGGGTTGAATCTTTGAGAAATCTCGTGTCCACAATACATGACCGTGCTTATTGTGCCCTGCAAAATATTCATAGGCGGAACGGCGATTCATGTTCTTCACGTCCGGCTTCACTCGCGCAAGATAAATCTGGTCGCCGGTAATCCAACTCAAATTTGCATCCCGCGGACTCGGATCGTTCTCCGTCGCGCCCTGCGACACAAGGTATGCCTTGCCGTCGGGTGAAAATTCCATGTTCTTCCCGAAATCGACGAAGTGCGGCAGGCCCAACTTCACCGGTCCACCAATCTTTGCCGGTTCATCGAACAGCGGATGCTCAGGACTATTGGGCGACGCATGCCACGTCTTTCCCTCGTCAGCCGAATATCGAAAACCTACGAACGGGCCCAGGATGTCCCAATTCAGCCCCTTGCCAGGCGTCTCCTTTAGACAGTACGTCCCGTAGAACCAGATGCCGTTGTACACCAAGCCCCCAGCCGGATAGCGGCCTCCATAGGGCAGCGGGCTGGCTGGATAGACTCCCACATTCGTCAAGGTAAGATGGAGCGGATCGTCTCCAACGATGGTTGCATAGCCCGTGGTCGCCTTAGCTCCGGACGAGGACGAGGAGACGCCATTCACCTCGCCATCCGTCCATGAGGAGTAGAGGTTGCCATTCGATGCCCACGTTGGATACCAGGTGTCTGCGTTCCCATAGCGAGCGTACCGCCCTGTAAACGCAATTCCGGTCAGTTCCTTCGACGCTGTAAAGGGAATGTCTGTCGGTGGCTCAGAGGGCCACACATGCGCTCCATCCTGCTGCGACGCGGTCGATGCGCCAGCGGGTCGAATCAAACATAAGGCGGCAAGTGCCGCAAATGCAATCAGTTTTCTCATAGGTAGCATCCGTGATAGCGGAGGCGCAAATAAATCTTGCCAGTCTCAGTGAAAGGAAACTCGCAGAAAATATGGCTGCGCCTCAGGGATTCGAACCCCAATATGCTGGTTCAGAGCCAGCTGTCCTACCATTGAACGAAGGCGCAGTGCAGGGACGCGCTCAGGAAAAAAGCGTCCTTACTGAATATATTGGCCACGCGCTTTCCGGTCAATCGTCTGCGAGCATTCACCGATTGATATTCAATGAAACTTCCCCGCATTATTCTTCGCGCAGGACATCCAGTGGCTTTTGTTGCAGAATGCGATAGGATGCGAGCCATCCTGTGACGCTGGCCAGGATTGCCACCGCGATCATGGCTGCAATCGAGATCAATCCATCTGGATGAAAACTGACATCCAGTTTGTGCAGCAGGACACTCGACAGCAACAGCGAACAGGCCACTCCGACAACCCCGGCAATACTTCCCAGCATGAAAAATTCAATGCTCAGCATCCGGATGATCTGCTTGCGCAGCGCGCCCAGAGATTTCAAGATAGCCACCTCGCGGACTCGCTGAAAGCGCGTTGCGGTTACGCTCGACGCTAGAATGATGCTGCCAGCCAACAGAACGAAGCCCGCGACGAATCGCAGAATCATGGCGATCTGATCCACCACTTTGCGGACGACCTCCAGCACATCCGCCATGTTGATCACCGTCACCGTGGGGTAGGCAGCGAACAGGCTCTTCTCTACTTCGCCGACACGCGCCGGATTCACATGGAATGCCCCATACCAGACCGCGGCCTGACCGGCCAACGCAAGGCTCGGCAAGATAAATTGACTACGCCCATAGATATGGTCGCCATCGGAGCGGACAATTGCAACCACCGTAGTTACAATTGTCTTCGTTCCTGCCTGGAACCCAATCTGCGAGCCAATCTTCAGATGCAGGGTCTTCGCTGCATGCTCGCTGACCGCAACCTGCGATGTGGTGTTCGCCTGCGGCCACCAGCGCCCGGCAACAAGTTTCTCGCCCACTGGCAAACTATCTGACCAGGTTAACGAAGTCGAGCGCAGCATTCGCTTCGGATAATGCTGGATATGCAGTTGCCCGGTCGGCACTCCGTCGAGTGAAACAATACGCGCAGGAACAACGGGGATAGTTTCCAGGCCGCCCTCGACCGCGGGTTGCGCCGCAATCAGTTTCTTGACACCCGCTAGCTCGTCTGCACCTACATCAACAAGAAATACATTGGGAACGCTCGCAGATCCGCTGGTCATCTGCAGATCCTGCACGATGGCGTGCTGGACATAATAGATCGTCATCATCAGCATTACGCCCAATCCCAGTGCCGTCAGTACAGCCGCGGACTGGTTGCCCGGCCGCTGCAGATTCACCAGCCCCTGCCGCGTCATCGGGCTGAATCGCTTGCGATGAAACTGCATCGCCCATCGTACCGTCGCCAACAGACCGGAAGCGGCCAGCAGCAGAACAACCAGGACAACCAGCAAGCCCCCCGCAAACCATTCGCCAACCACTGTCGACTCGGTCAGGCTGCTGGCAATCGTCGCCAATCCAATCAGGATGATCAGAATCGTAGCAATTTGCACTGGATCGCGAGAGAATATTTTTCCAAGATGCGTACCCTGTTCTTGCTCCACGTTGCGGCGCAAAATACGTAATGGGCGAAAATTACGAATCTCCAGCAGCGGTGGCAGGGTAAATAAAAGCGTCGTCAAAATTCCTGTGCACAATCCAATCAGCACAGGCGAGAAAGCGAGTTGTCCCGCCACCGGCAACGAAACCAGCCGCTCCAGCAGATAGGGAAACGCACGCGCCACGCCAAAACCTGCCCCCACACCGAGCAACGCCCCCACGACGCCCAAAAACAGCGTCTGCAGCAAATAGATCCGCATTACCTGAGCAGATCGCGCGCCCAGCGCTTTCATAATCGCAATCGTTTCCAAACGCTGTTGCAAATGTGCATGCATTGCCATCGCCACGCCAATCGCGCTCAGCACCATGGTCACCAGGCACACCAGCGTCAGCATCGACGTGGCACGATCCAGACCATTTACCAGCGCTGGATTTGCTTCGCGAAAATCGATCACCTGCGCTTCCGGCAGGATTGTTTCCACCTGCTTGCGCAGCGCGGCAACGTCCATGCGCTGCTGGTTTCCCTGCGGTGGCAAACGGAATAGCATTCGCTCGCTAGCTCGGCTGCCCGGACGAACCAGTCCCGTAGCCGGTAATGCCGCCTGGCTGATCATGACACGAGGCCCAATGCTGAAGGATGATGAAATCCTGTCTGGTTCGGATCGCAGCACATCGACAATCGAAAATTGTTGATTGCCCAGATGCAGCGTGTCTCCTAGATGCGTATGCTCACGCAGCAAAAATTCTTCGCTGACTACAACCGTGTTGCCCCGCTGCACGTCGCGCAACGACCTGCTCGATGCCAACACAACAGCGCCGTAGTAGGGGTATTGCGCCGGATCGACCGCCTTCAACGACACCAGCACAGGATCTGGATTTACGGCCGTCGATGCCATCGACACAGTCTCCGTCACCAGCGTGTGCTGCACTCCTTGCGATTGCAGTTGATTCAGCTGGGCCAACTGTTCGTCCGTATACGGATGAAAATCCGTTGCCGACAAGTCCGCAGCCATCAGAGTGCGCGCTTGCTCCAGGAGCGTGCGCTGAAAGATCATGCTGAAACTACGTACTCCGGTCAATGAGCCAACACCGAGCGCAACCGCAACTACGACAAACGCAAACTTGATCCAGGAAGTATGCAGATCGCGCCATGCGACTTTCCACGCCGTGCTCCATGCCAGACCTCCAGCGGCGGTCTTCATGCGCCTGCCTCTGTGTCCTGGTCGGAAGCCACGCATAGTTCATCTGCCTCAATACGGCCATCCCGCAGCAGGATCTTCCGTTCCGCATGCGCCGCGAGACTCGCATCATGGGTCACCAGAACCAAGGTCGTGCCTTCTCGCCGATTCAATTCCAGCAGCAGTTCCATAACTCGCGCGCCAGTGACCGAATCCAGATTACCCGTGGGCTCATCCGCCAGAATCACTGGAGGCCGCAGCATAAACGCGCGCGCCAGCGCAACACGCTGCTGCTCGCCTCCAGAAAGTTGGACCGGATAATGATGCATGCGCTCTTCCAGTCCGACGCTGGCCAGCAGTTCCTGCGCCCGAGGTTTTCCATCGTCAGCGGCATGCAGTTCGTGAGGCAACAAAACATTCTCCAGCGCGGTCAGTGTGGGGATCAACTGATATGACTGAAAGACAAAACCAAGTTTGGTGGCGCGAATGCGTCCCAATGCATCCTCGCTTAGACCACTGATTTCTTCTCCATCAATAACGACTGTGCCACTGGTTGGCGCATCCAAACCAGCAAGCAGTCCGAGAAGTGTGCTCTTCCCACTGCCCGATGCACCCATAATGACGACGAATTGACGCGAAGGGATGCTGAGATCAATCCCTTTCAAAATTTCCAGAGAGGTCGATCCGCTGCGCAGAGTCTTTTTTAATCCGCGGACCGCGATGATGGCGTGATTTTCTGATGACATTTGTTAGAGTGATGTTCGTGAAACCAAATTTGATGTTTCTTTTTTCTTCTGTCTTGATGATTGCATGGCTTACCGGGTGCAGTAGCACAGCCTCACAACTGCCAATCGAGACTCCCAGCGAATCTTCCACCGCCTCATTGCCATTGGCGCCATCCGATCCTGGCTCAGCGACAACCCGCCCGGTCATTGTGGCCTTCGGCGACAGCCTGACTGCAGGATACGGTGTCAACAGCGACCAAAGCTATCCGGCCAATCTTCAACGCGATCTGGATGCGCGCGGATATCATTACCGCGTTGTCAATGAAGGCGTCAGCGGCAATACGTCGAAAGACGGCGTCCTTCGCACACCAGAGATTACGGCGTTACATCCGGCGGTCGTCATCGTTGCCTTTGGCGGCAACGATGGATTGCGGGGCCTCCCAATACGGGAGACGGAGATGAATCTGTCCACCATCATTGCGGCCATGCAGGATGCCAACGCCAAGGTGATTCTAGGCGGAATTACACTGCCGCCGAACTATGGAAGCGACTACATTACCAAGTTCAACGCAATCTACGTAAAGGAGTCGGGCGTATACCATGTCCCACTACTGCCCTTCATGTTGAAGGGGGTGTATGGTGTGCCCGGCTCCATGCAGCAAGACGGCATCCATCCAACTGCGCAAGGCTGTCGGCAGGTTGCCAGGAATTTCGTACCTTTGCTATTGCCCCTGCTGCGCGAATCTGCGCGCACGCATGCGGTGCCTCATCCGCGCTAACCCAACACAGCCATCGGCTGCGTCAACGTTCCTGCAATGCGACGACCAATCGCAAACAGCTCGCGCTGACTGGTAAAAATCTTGATGAACGGCGCACCTGAGTAATCCGGAAGGTTGCACGCCATTCCATTTTTCAGTTGAATCGCTGTGCTCGCGTCAACCGTGACAGATGGTAATTGCGGCAACAGGCAGCGCGGATGCGGCAAGCGATCTTCGAAGGAACCATCACGCAACCATTCGGCGATTTCTTCCAGCGTCATCGCGTGCTGCAACATAAATTCTCCCGCCTGGACCCGGCACAGACTGGCCAAGTGCGCTCCACATCCTGCCAGCTGGCCAAGATCGTGAGCAATGGAACGGATATAACTTCCTGAAGAAACGGCCGCAACAAAAGATGCGTCGGGAGGATCGTAATCAAGAATTTCAAACTGACTGATCTCGATGCGAACTGGACGTAACTCCACCGGCTTTCCCTGGCGTGCCAGCCTATGCGCAGGAACACCTTGCAGTTTTTTTGCGGAAAATGGCGGAGGTATCTGATCAACTTCGCCATGAAATGCATACGCAAGCTGACGAATTCCCTCAACCGTCAATTTCGGATCGACGCGATCACTCACCTGATCGCCATCAGCATCATAGGTATCGGTCGCAAACCCGAATCGGATGGTTCCGGTATAGCGCTTGCTATCCTGTTTGAAAAATTGTGCCAGCCGGGTAAAACGACCTAGCAGCAATGGCAGCACCCCTGTGGCCATCGGATCGAGTGTCCCCAGATGACCTACCGACGACTCTCCAGTCAGCTTGCGAACCTTCCCCACCACGTCATGCGAAGTCATTCCTGCCGATTTGTTTACGATCAAAAGACCATTCATGGGTTGGCTTCAGGTACGGCAGCAGATCTTGCCCCTTCACCGCTTCCTAAGAAGAAGAAAGGAAATTCCCTGGCACGAAGCAGTGAAGATGGGAGATTTAGATTCCGTTCTCTCCGCGACCATGCACCAGCGATAGGAACTCGTGGCGTGTCTGCTGATTTGTGCGGAACGCGCCCAGCATGGCAGAAGTCACCGTGGACGAGTGTTGCTTTTCGACTCCGCGCATCATCATGCACAAATGACGCGCTTCAATCACAACGCCGACACCCTGTGGCTCAATTGCATCCTGAATCGCATCGGCAATCTCGCGCGTCAGCCGCTCCTGTACTTGCAGCCGGCGCGCAAACACATCCACCAGGCGCGGAATCTTGCTTAGACCGATCACTTTCCCGTTGGGAATATACGCCACGTGCACTCTGCCAAAAAACGGCAGCATGTGATGTTCGCACAGTGAGAAAACCTCCACATCCTTCACGATCACCATCTCGTCGTAATCTACCGCGAACATGGCGCTGCGAAGCATCTCGCTGGCATCTTGCTTATACCCTTTGGTCAGAAACTCCATCGCCTTCCGCACCCGCTCCGGCGTCCGCAACAATCCATCGCGTGACGGATCTTCGCCAAAACGGCCAAGCAGCTCCCGGTAGATATCCTCCGTGGAAACCTCGGACAGGACATTCTCAGTGGATCCCTCTAACAAAACTGGCTTTACCATCGAACAACCTTTCATTGTGGACGCGGTAATATCTGCGCTTACCGCGCAGCCGCGGAGTGACCGGCATACTCGAAAAAATTCTTGCTGGTTTCTTCCACGCGCACTTTCTCCAGCTTCGCATGGTGAAACCCCGCACGTATGACGCCATAAATTTCCACGCACAAATTTTCCGTGGTAGGAACAATCGTTGCAAAACTTGCATCCAGATTCAGATTCTTTTCGTCGAATCTGTCCACAATTTCGCGCCGCATAAATGTATCCAGATCGCCTAGATTGCAGACCATTCCCGTCACTGGATCTACCTCTCCACTTACCATCACCTCCACGGTATAGTTATGCCCATGCCCATGCGGATGGTTGCATTTTCCGTACACCGCTTGATTCTGCTCCGGTGAATAGCTCTCCGTGTGTAGCCGGTGAGAAGCACTCATGTGGTAGCGTCGAGACAGATAGGCTTTCATCACTCTCCACAGTAGTCGGCAAATAAATCCGGCATCTCATAAACGCGCACTCGCTGCAAACGCGCACCGACAATTTTTTTCTCCAGCCGTTTCCAAATTGCGATGGCGATGTTCTCCGTCGTAGGAATCACGGAGCGAAATTCCGGTACCTCCAGATTTAAATGCCGGTGATCGTACACCTGAATCACCTCGCGCTCTATTACGTCTTTCAGCGCCTTCAAATCGACAACGAAGCCCGACACCGGATCAATCTCTCCGCCGACGGTCACCTCCAGGGTGTAGTTATGTCCGTGGCCGTTACGATTCGCGCACTTGCCGAAGACTTTTTCATTCTCCTGTTGCGACCAGGTCTCGTTGTAGTAATAGTGGGCTGATGAGAATTCCGCCTTGCGCGTCAGAAGCACCATAAACCTAGCATATTGGATTCATCCATTGGCTGTCTTGATGCGCTTTTTCTTGGCTCTTATAGCCACGCGCAATAGAAAATGATCAGGCTGGATACTCGCGACCCTTCCACGTCAACTTGCGCCGCAGATGTTTTTGCATCCAGCTATCCAACAACAGCCAACTATACAGTGGCAACACCAGCGGAGACAGTAGCGTATCCGCAGCCGAAAAATGCGCTTTCGCCACATTCGCGTAATGCACCCGCACACGCCAAGCCCACCACAGCACGACTGTCCAAATCACCGGAGTGCGCGCCACGGTCAGATACAACCAGACCGTCAGTAATGGCAGCCCGAACAGCAGTACCGCCTGAAACAGCTTCCAAAGTCCGCGGCTCAACGCATCGGGAAACAACAGCACAAGATTTCTTTTCCACGCGGCGAGCATTTCGCCCAACGATCGATAGCTCCGTGCCATGACGGCATCGGGCGCATGACGGAGTCTCATGGCTTCTCCCGACCGCTTCACAAGTTGCGCCAGCTCGACATCGTCAATTCGTGAGCCACGCACAGCCTTGTGCCCGCCGACCCGCCAATACACGTCTCGCTGAATCAGCAAAAACTGGCCATTCGCTGCTGCCACACGAGATTCCGGTAGATTTACCAACCGGGGCGGGTAGACCTGCGCTAAGTCCGCAAAAATCAGTGCCGTTAGCATCCGCTGCCACATTCCACGCACCACTTGGCGCGGAGAATAAGAGAGCATCTTCACGTGGTAGCGTTCCGCCTCATGCATCGCGCGCCGAAGATCGCCCACTTCATGCACTGTGTTTGCATCTGTACATAGCAGCCATTTTCCGCGTGCATGTTGCGCCGCAAACCACAGTGCATTCGTTTTCCCTGTCCAACCTTCCTGCAGTGCCGGAGCGTCAAGCACCGTCACGCCGGCAAACTCCATCGCGATCTGTTGCGTGGCATCCGTCGATCCGTCGTTCACGACAATCAGCTCCCAATCGCGTCCCAGTGAGAAGTCTTCCTCACTCTGTCGCACCAAAGATGCGAGGCAGTCCCGGATCGACGCAGCTTCATTCCGCGCAGGAATGATCACGGAAAGCTGTAGCCCGGTCGAATCCCCTTCCGCCGAAAATGTGGTTGCCGATTTCGTCTCCATCCAACAAATTCGTATCATAGATATGACATGGAGAGATGGCAGAAGTTACGAGGCGGTATCTTCAGGCGATCGGTGGGACCGGCGATTCTTGTCGTTTGCCTGGTGGGGAGCGTCGGATGCGACCGCGGCCAGCCTCCGCGCGAACTGGGGCACGTGGCTCCAGCCTTTACCATTCACGACGGCACGCAGACAGTCACCTTGGAGCAATATCGCGGTCAGGTGGTGCTGCTTTCCTTCTGGGCCAGCTGGTGTGCTCCTTGCATGGTGGAGTTTCCTTCCCTGCTGGCGCTGCACCATCGCCTGCCCCAGCTTGCGATTCTTGGTGTCAGCATCGACGAAGACCCGCAGGCCTACCGCAATTTCCTGGTGGAAAATCGCGTCGATTTTCTTACCATCCGGGACCCTTCGCAAGCTGTCATGCATCGCTACGGCACCATCCAGATTCCCGAGGCCTATGTCATCAACCGCTCCGGCCACATTGTTCGCAAATATGTCGACACACAGGATTGGAACGACCCAGAAATTCTCCAGACACTGTCTGCCACGCTGAATACAAAACGTTAGTACAAGATGTTTTTCGTTCTGAAGTCTCTCGCGAACCTGAAAACCTTTTCGCCATTTATGATGGGAATATGACGACGAACATCGACGTACAGTTTCGCTATACGCAGCATCCAACGGAAGACACCATGCGTGCGGTTGCGGATCTCTACGATGTGTACGGCATTCGCCGCGTGCGCCTGAATCAATCGGAACGTACCGTCCTGGTGGAATACGATGCCACCCGCCTTAGCGCTGCCAATGTCTTTCAGCTGCTGCGCCGAGCCGGACTTTCCGTCACCGAACAAATCTCTCCATTCGCTCCAGCTTCACCCTCAGCACCAGAAGAAAACAAGAATCCCGCAGCCTGAAAAACGCGGCAGTTTCGATTAGATTCGCCGCTTGCCTTTATCGCTATATTTCTGGCCGAAATTCCCGGGTAATCTGTATTGTTGAAATCGACAAGGAGAGTTCCCAATGGGCGCCAGCGATCTTAATTCCCCCGCGCCGGACTATGGTATCGACGCGCCGAACGTCCTGCGCAATCTCTTTCTGTTTGGATTCGTGTGCCTTCTGCTTGGAATCTTCGTGCCCCATAAGGTTCACATCGGGAACGTCCTGTTTCTGCCGCGACCGATGTTTTACGGGACGGCCATATTGCTACTGCTCGAGGGATTCCTCTATCTGTTCTATGTAAAATTCGGGAAATTTCATCATCGAGATCGCATGCTCTCGTTGCACACGTGGCGTGGAGGTGAGCAGGTGTTGGATGTGGGTTGCGGTCGCGGCCTTCTGCTGGCGAAAGCGGCGAAATTCTTGAGCGGTACTGGAGCGGCCACCGGAATCGACATCTGGTCCAGGGAAGACATGGCCGGCAACTCGGAAGCTTCAACTCGTCACAATTTGGATCTGGAAGGTGTAAGCGAGCGCTGCACGCTGCTTGGGGTACCGGCGCAAGACATGCCCTTTCCTGACGCTACCTTCGATGTGATCGTTTCGAATCTTTGTCTTCACAATATCTATGATCGCAAGCTACGCCGCCAGGCTGTACAGCAAATCGCTCGTGTGCTGAAACCCGGAGGTGTTGCCATTCTCTCCGATTACAAGCTAACCGGGGAATATGCGCAGCAGCTTCGTTTGGCTGGCCTCTCAGTCGAGCGGCAATGGGGAAATCCTCTTTACACTTTCCCTCCGCTGCGCATTGTCGTCGCCTGTAAACCGCCCTGTCATGCTACGTGAGCCGTCGCACGTTTTTTAGAAGATGGAACATCCACCTGCGTTCGTGATGTTTTGCCACAACTTACTGCCCCTTACCCGCTGTCGTTTGCCTGAAATATTTGCGCCGAAACACGTGTCCTGATAAGTTAGAAATTGCTGCTTTTCACGGAAGCAAGCATCTTTTTTGTGCGCCCCTAGCTCAGTTGGATAGAGCGTCTGGCTACGAACCAGAAGGCCGGGAGTTCGAATCTCTCGGGGCGCACCACAAAGCCCTTCCAGAATTTTTGCCGATTGGCTCCCCCTGCGTTACACTCCAGCCATTATGAAGGGGTCTCCTAAAGTCATCGATGAACTCAATAAGGCACTGCGGGAAGAACTAACCGCCATCAACCAGTACTTCCTGCACGCGGAAATGTGTGAAAACTGGGGCTACGAACGCCTCGCCAACTACATCAAGAAGCAATCCATCGGCGAGATGAAACACGCGGAATCCCTAATGGAGCGCATCTTGTTTTTGGATGCTACGCCCAGCATGCAACCACTGGACCTGACGGTCGGTAAAACTGTAAAAGATATGCTGCAAAGCGACCTGAAGCTGGAAATCTCCGCCGTCGCACAGTACAACGCCGCCATCCAAGTGGCCGTTGCGGAAAAAGACAACGGTTCCCGCGATCTGTTCGTCAAGCTTCTCAAGGATGAAGAAGATCATGTGGACTGGCTGGAAGCGCAAGTCCATCAGATCGGCGAACTCGGTTACGAGCGCTACCTGACCATGCAGATGGGCGAACTTGAAGAGTAATCGCGCTGTGGGCAACGCTTCGGTGCGCTGCCTCTGCCCGTAACCGACCGTTAGTGAATCACGGACTGGAACAATTGCGAGTTCAGCAGCGATGCGAACTGATCGTCCGAGGTAGCGAAGCGCACCTGAAGAACGTTTCCGCTGGAAGTAATATTGGTCGCGTCGATCGCCTGCTTCTCCGTTGGCGTCGCATTCATCTTTTCCATCAAGGCTGCCGCACTCATCAATGAAGACATGGTTGCCGACGTGATTGTATCCGGCGTCACCACATCCAGCGAAAATCGCACACCTTGATTGAAATCCATCGTATAGCGTGAGCCAACCAAGCTATTTTTTACCGTGCTGTAATCGGCCACCTGCGCGGCCTGTCCAAGAACGGACTTCATCATTTCCTGCGTGCCCTTTTGGTCGAGGATGCTCCACACAGCTTCATCCTGCAGCGGAGGAATGATGTTCTGCATTGCCGTATTGGTCAAAAAGCTGGGAGTAATTCCGTCGCGTGCATTCAGCGAATCCTTAATCGCTTCCAGCGAGCCGAAGATCATCGTAGTCTGGTCGAGAAACACGACACTCAGTCCTGTGTTGCCCATGGGATAGATGGTTTCGTTCCGAACCTGCGTCCCTTTAACATGGTGTTTCTTGAAATTATCCACGAACTCCTGCACTGGGAACTGTCCAGAAGCGATGCCAACAATGCGCGACGAAACGTCGCCGGGGACACGATAGGAAGCGAATGCAAGCTGGACCACGCTCTGGTTCACGTTCATCCCGGAATCCTGCAGTGCATCCTGCAGCCGTTTCAGCTCTGGCGGCAGCACCTTGGCGCGCAGTTTCATCGCAATATCGGAGTTCTCCATTGCCTGGTAATCGACAACGATGAGTTGCTGCACATCTTTCGGCACAGCGGCCTGCGATTCGGTCGCCAGTTGCGATGCCGACGCAGATAGGGTGAGCGTGGCCACTGCGATTGCGCCGACACTGAAACTCAAAACTTTTTTCCAGCAATTCATGTACATCTCCTCTACATTTGGTTGCGGTGTCCTGGCGCCGTTTGACAATTTCGCAGCGCTCTTATCTTCGACGCGTGATTGCGCCCGAAGTCACACCCAGACACATGTTTTCAGTCCCGGCTATGGCCAAATCAGCGGTGTTTCCAGTCTACTCTCCAGGGTCCGCGCGACAGAGAAGTTGGTCGCCAGATCCATCCACTCGCTGCCGGGTTCGACAGCGGCCTCCGGCACCAGTCCGATTAGTTCCACCCGGTCCGGCTGCGCTCCAAGCTGCGCCGCAGCGTCCTTCACTGCTTGATAGACCCGGCTGACCGGGGTTGCCTGAAAATCCGTGATGTTCATCGACACCTGGGCGCGGCCGCGAACCAAAACACCCATCGCCTTCAGTCCCGCGAGGCCGCCACTCGATCCGCGAATTTCACGGGCAATTGTACGAGCAGTTCCGACGTTCCCGGTATTCAGGTAAACGTTGCAGGCAATCAAAAGTTGCCGCGCGCCAACGGCACTGGCTCCGGCAGTTGGATGCAGTGAGGGCCCGCCAACATCGGGTCGGCTGGCTGCATCCTGCTGCACTTTTTTCCGTAGGCCCTCGAACTGTCCATTGCGAACGTCTTCCAGCAGTCGCCGGTCGGGCCGAAGCGCAGCAGCTTCATAAAAATACACTGGTACATGATGGCGCTTCCATATCTCCTGACCCAACTGATGTGCCAGTGCGGCGCACTCCGGCAAGGAGATGCCGCGAATCGGTACCAGTGGAATGACATCGGCGGCGCCGATGCGGGGATGGACACCATGTTGCGCCGTCAGATCGATAGATTGGACAGCCTTGCCGACTCCACGGAGGATCGATTCCATCACCGGTGCAGGCGCTCCCGCGAGGGTTACGACAGAACGGTTATGATCGGCATCGAGCGAATAATCCAGCAAGGAAACGCCTTCGACCTGCATCGAGTGCACGATCTCTCGCACAGCAGCTACATCGGTTCCTTCAGAAAAATTTGGAACACATTCAATGATGGATTCTTTGGTATTCATCGGGGCGAGCTTGTCACTTCCACCACGTGTAGCCAACCTGTAATTGCACGGTTGCATTGACACCGGGATTGGCATCTCCCAAGCTGGCGTTCGAAATGTGTACGGCGTTGGCCGTAAAAGTAATAGCCTGATCCGGCTTTACAAAGTAGTGGAGACCAACTCCAATTTGAGGCTCGAAATTCCACACGCTGGTTCCACGGGGACCGTTCGGCGGAAACTTATGATTGGTCCAGATGAGTCCTCCTCCACCCTGCAGCCATGGCATGACGCGCTTCCAATGGACAAGATTCCAACGCAGGATGACTGGCGTCATGCTCAAACCGGAATACGTACCGCCGGTAGTGACCTGACGGAACAGTGGTGGCTCTGGCTCCCTCAAGGTGTAGGTCTCTTTCGGGGTAAAGGCCTGCCAGTAGGGGATCAACTCGGCGGCATATTCAAATTGGCCGCGGAGCAGGCCGGGCCCGGCGGGATCTGTCAACACTTTGCCGATCCGCACGCCTGCGTTCAGAAAATGATCGCTGGTCTCTCCCGATGTCCCAAAGCCTCCGTCGATGAATACTCCACGGTCCCACGGGTCACGCTGCATCAAGGTATGGACGTAGTCGCCGTTGGCAACAGCCTGGGCCGAAGCGGAACGCCCCGCATCCGAAGGAACCAGAGAGAAACTTGTCTGGGAAAAGGAGACCTGTACCAAGCCAAGGAGGGCCGCAACGAGCAAAACGATCTGCTTCTTCAAGAGCACTCCAACATTCCGCAACCATAACCCAGGCAAAGATCCTGGGAATCGACCCATTTCAATATCATTTCACTCAAGATGGTTCTGCCTAGCCCGCGACTTCTTCCATTTGCTTGGCGTCCATGTCGAAGTTGGAGTACACATTCTGCACATCGTCCTGATCTTCCAGCGCTTCCAGCAGGCGGATCATCTGCGCTGCTGCCGAACCTTCCAGCTTGGTATAGGTTGAAGCCAGCAGGGTCACTTCTGCCATCTGCGTTTCGATGCCTGCTGCCTTGACTGCTGCAGCAACCGCATCAAATGCTGCTGGTTCAGTGATGATCTCCCACGAATCGCCCTCATCGCGAATGTCATCGCCGCCTGCTTCCAGCACCAGGTCCATCAACTTGTCTTCACCCTGCGGCGGACTTGGCGACAGAGATGAGGCCCTTTTTCGAAAACATCCACGAAACTGAATTCGATTCGCCGAGATTGCCACCGTTCTTGGAAAACCCATGGCGAATTTCGCTAACCGTGCGGTTGCGATTGTCCGTCGTCGCTTCCACGATGATGGCAACGCCGCCTGGACCGTAGCCCTCGAAGGTGATCTCTTCGTACGCGGCACCTTCCAGCTCGCCAGTACCGCGCTGGATAGCACGCTTGATGTTGTCCTGAGGCATATTCTCCGCCTTAGCGGCGACGATGGCGCCACGCAGCCGCGGATTGCCGTCTGGATCTCCACCGCCAGCCCGGGCGGCCATGGTGATTTCCTTGATAAGGCGCGTGAAAATCTTGCCGCGTTTAGCGTCAGTCGCGCCCTTCTTATGCTTGATGGTGGCCCATTTCGAATGGCCGGACATGGAAGACCTCTCGTAGACTGCTTTCGGTGAAAATTTGGGTGAAATCGCGGTCGCTGATGAACCGCACAAGTTTTGATTTTATCACCTGGAGCCGAAGTTTTCCCGCCGTGCGGTCACGATTCGATGTATTGAGATACCGTGGCGCTATCGGGCAAGGCAGCTATGATTTTATGTCCCGTAGCTTAGGCTTACGAAATGCAAAGGCCACTGCCAACAGCGGCGGAGCCAGCAAAACTCCCCAGAATGGAATGACAATGCCAAGCACGATTGGGCCGAAGATCGACGCCCAGATCGGCACGCGTGTGTTTTTCTTCATCAGCCATGGCTGCAAACCAAGTTGATCAATCAAAACAATGACCGCGTAGAGGCCTAGTAACAGACCGAATTGTTGCCAGCCGCGCGCGGTGAACAACAATGTCAGGCTAGGGCCGATCAACGCCAGCATGCCGCCGAAGTTAGGGATGAATTGCACCAGCGCGGCTACCAGTGCCCACAGCGGCGCCAGCGCAACATGCAGCAGGCACAATCCGAGCAACCACAGAATGCCCACTAACAAGGCATCGATCAGGGTGGCGCGTAACCATTTCAGCAGCGCTCCGCCCGCTTTCGCCAAGGGACGGATCACCCTTGTTGCTGGGCGGAGGGTGAATTGTTTTTGCTCTGATCCGTTCATTGCGGGTACTCTCCGCGCGCGATGGATTTTCCAGGACCGCCGTGGCTGCTAGACTACATGCAAATGAAATTTGGCGTTCTAGTTTTCCCCGGATCTAACTGCGATCACGACACCTACCACGTCATCTCCGAAGTGGTTGGCGAGCCGGTGGTCTTTTTGTGGCACGAAAGCGAAACACTGGAAAATTGTGATGCGATTCTGGTCCCCGGCGGCTTTGCCTATGGAGATTATCTTCGGACCGGGGCGATTGCTCACTTCGCGCCCATCATGCAGGCAGTAAAGAGATTTGCTGCCTCCGGAGGGCTGGTACTGGGGATTTGCAATGGATTTCAAATCCTGACCGAGAGCGGTTTGTTGCCTGGCGCGTTGATGCGCAACGCAGGGTTGAAATACATCTGCAAACAGGTGTATTTGCGCGCTGAAACGAGCGATTCACCGTTTACTAATCTGTTGCGTGAAGGCGAAGTGGTGAAGATTCCCATTGGCCACATGGAGGGTAATTACTTCTGCGATCCGGCGACGCTAGCGCAACTTGAAGCCGAGCGACGCATTGCATTTCGCTATTCGACTGCGGCTGGAGAAATTACACCAGAAGCGAACCCGAACGGATCGCTGGGCAACATTGCCGGCATCCTAAATGAAGGACGAAACGTGCTGGGCATGATGCCACATCCGGATCGGTCAAGCGAAGCAATGCTAGGCTCGGCGGACGGTCTGCGCATCTTCCAGTCGATGGTGGCGACGCTGGCAGGACAAGATTGAAGGAACGTCTGTACGTGAAACTATGATCGACATTCATCACCACTTGCTGTACGGGCTCGACGATGGCGCGAAGGATTTGGAGACGTCTCTCAAGATGGCGGAAATTGCCATTGAGGACGGCATCACCCATGTCGCGTGCACACCCCACGCCAACAGCGATTACACCTTTCGCCCGGAAGAAAATGCGGCGCTGCTGGCGGAGTTGCAACAGAAGATCGGCGATCGCCTGACGCTCGGACTCGGCTGCGATTTCCATTTGAGCTTCGACAATATCGAAGACGCACTGGCACACCCGACAAAATACACCGTCAACGGCAAACGATATTTGCTGGTGGAATTTCCAGATTTCGGCATTCCACAAAACATTTCCGCCAGCTTTTATGAAATGGCCGTCGCCGGAATGGTTCCCATCCTTACTCATCCAGAGCGTAATTTGACGCTGATGCAAAAACCGGAAAAATTGGCGAAATGGCTTCGTATGGACTGCCTGGTACAGGTCACCGCCGGTTCCCTGGTAGGCGGTTTCGGTAGAGGTCCGCAAAGGATCGCCCGCGAACTGCTGGATTGGGGATGGGTCCACATGATTGCAACGGATGCTCACAACACTACGTCGCGACCGCCGGTAATGAGCAAGGCTTATGAATTTATCTCGCAACACTATGGGACCGAGGAAGCGGAGCGCCTGTGCGTTCAAAATCCGCGGGCGGTTTTTCTGGGAGAAGCATTCGCAGAGCAACCCGAGTCGGCGCGAGCGTTTGAAGAGGACGAGTCCACCGTTCCCAAAAAACGCGGCATGTGGTCGCTGTTTCGGCGATCGTAACCGCGTGCTATTGCTATTCAGATAAATAAGAATTATGGCGTCAGCAGCAACTTTCCTGTCGTGCCGCGCCCCTGTAACGCTTCCTGGGCCTTTGCCGCTTCTGCCAGCGGGAAGGATTGGTGAATACGAAGTTGGAGCGTGCCGCGCTCCAGACGATGAAAGACATCTGCCGAGCGGGCATCCAGTTCTTCCCTGTTGTGCACATAATGAACCAGGCTGGGCCGAGTCAGGAATAGAGAACCGCCTCGCGATAACTGGATCAGATCAACCGGCGGCACAGCGCCGCTGGAAGCGCCAAATAACACCATCATGCCGCGGGGACGCAAACACTTCAAGGATCGCTCGAAGGTGTCCTTGCCAACGGAATCATAGACCACATCCACACCGCGACCGCCGGTAATACGCTTGACTGCGGGCTCAAAATCCTCCTGGGTGTAGAGAATGACATCGTGCGCACCCGCCGAGCGAGCAAGTTCCGCTTTCTCCGGAGTGGAGACGGTGGAGATAACATGCGCGCCCGCTGCGACGGCCATCTGGGTCAGCAATAATCCGACGCCACCAGCACCAGCGTGCAGCAGCACCGTGTCTCCGGACTTAAGTGGGAACGTTGTCGCGGTGAGATACTGCGCCGTCATACCTTGCAGCAGGCTCGCTGCTGCCTGTTCGAACGTAACCTTGGCAGGGACGTGGACCAGATGAACTTCCGGGACGACGGCAAATTCCGCATAGGCGCCCAAGGCTGTACACCAGGCAACTCGGTCACCGACACGGAAGCGTTCAACGTTCTTGCCGACTTCGACGATGACGCCCGAAGCTTCCTGCCCTAGCGTCAGGGGAAGGGCTGCGGGATAGACCCCTTCACGATAGTAGATATCGATGAAATTCACGCCGATGGCGCGGATTTCTACGAGTACCTGCCCATCGGATGGAATCGGGCGCTCGATGTCAACCAGATGGATAACCTCTGGGCCGCCTGTTTTTGTAATCTGAATGGCTTTCATGGACTGCCTTTGCTGGGGCATGCGCAACTGCAGAGAACTGACCGGAGCTTATTCTCCGCGCAGAATGCTGGTCTCGCCGGATGCATTCAAACGAATAACTCGATCCACGGTATAAGGAGCGCGCCCTTGGCCCTGGTAAAAGTGGCGCACCAGCAGTTCCCCAATCAGACCAATGGCTAACAACTGGATTCCAGCCAGAATCAGAACCCCAGCTACGACAAATAAAGGACCATGCTGATCCATGATGGGTTGATGCGTCACCATCTTCAGAATCAGCAACCACATGGAAAGCGCCAGTCCGCCGAGCATGCCGGTAGCACCGAGCGAACCGAAGAAATGCATGGGTCGCGACATATACTTCAGCAAAAACCGGATTGTCATCAGGTCAAAAAATACCCGGAACGTACGCGAGATTCCGTAGTGTGATTTTCCCTGTTGGCGATTCACGTTCTTGATGGGAATTTCGCAAATGGATGCTCCATACCAGGAAGCAAGTGCCGGAATAAAGCGGTGCATCTCGCCATAGAGCGGGATGTTGTGGATCACTTCCCGACGGTACGCCTTGTACGTGGTGCCAAAGTCATGGATATCGACACCAGATAATTTGGCCATCAGCCAATTGGCGCAACGGGATGGGAAACGGCGCATGACGAAATTGTCGATGCGTTCTTTCCGCCAGCCGCTGACAACGTCGTAGCCTTCTTCGAGCTTGGCGAGAAAATCTGGGATTTCCGTCGGATCGTGCTGCAGGTCTCCATCCATCGCCAAGATGAAGTCTCCCTGGGCATGATCGAATCCGGCGGCTAGCGCACAGGTCTGGCCGAAGTTTCGCCGCAGCTTTACGACCATCACACGGCTATCCACAGCCGTAATTTCTTCCAATAACCGATAGGTGCGATCCGATGATCCATCGTCGACAAAGATCAGCTCAAATGTGTCCCCCACCTGCTCCATGACCGCTTTCAGCGTGTCATAGAGGGCGGTAACACTTTCTTCCTCGTTATGGAAAGGAACGACGACGGAATATTTCGGCATATAGCATAGTATAACGCTGCTGGATCACAGAATTCGCGCCAATTGACCGCTTTTACGCGGGTGCCGATTCCTTTCTAGATACGCTTGCGGATTGGAAGCGCTGGGTTACCCTCTAGAACGCGGCGAGCGAATCTCTGGTGCTTCCACATCTCACCCTATTCATGGCGGCGAATCACGCAGCAACAGACGCATCCATCTGCACGTATCCTTTCATTGTGGTAGATTCAAGTGTCAGCAACCCGCCTGGAGAGATGGCCGAGTGGCTGAAGGCGCACGCTTGGAAAGCGTGTTTACCGCAAGGTAACGTGGGTTCGAATCCCACTCTCTCCGCCAGACATCTTTAACCTAAAAAAATCAATTCTAAGTCGCTGCATTTTGAGAGGACGCGGTCAAGCCATGTCGTTCAAGGATGGTGTGGACGCCAGAGACATGCTGGATCCAAAGAACGAATAGAGTGCGACCCCAACATAGGCGAGTAAAGGAATCACGTACGCGAGCGCAATGCTTTGCGACCACTCTGAAACCAGGCCCATTGCCGGTGTCAGCACGGCACCGCCTACGATCCCCATAACAATTAGAGATCCGCCAATTTTGGTATTGCGTCCCAGACCTTGAATGCCAAGAGCAAAGATCGTCGGATACATCACTGACATGAAAAAGCTAGTCGCAAATATTGCCCAGAGTCCCGTCCAGCCCGGAAATCCAATGCCGACCGCAAGAAGCACGATGTTCACCACCCCGTAAACGCCCATCAGTCGATGCGGCGCGACATATCGCATCAGTGCGGATGACGCAAACCTTCCAACCCCAAATGCAACTAGAGTTCCGGTCAACAAATAGCCGGCTACTTTTTCCGGCTGATGGGTTGAGTTTTCGACATATTGAATAAAGTAACTCCAGGTCCCCACCTGTGCGCCTACATAGAGAAACTGAGCGACGATTGCCAGAAGAAAATGAGGATAGCGCAACAACTCCTTGAAGCTGCCGTGATTTTCATTTGCGTTTTCATGCTCGCCGGCGATAGTTGGAAATTTGGTGCGAGCAATCAAAAAGGCCCAGAAGAATGCGATGGCGCCGAGCACGAGATAGGGCGCCACGACACGCATTGTCTCCTGACGAAGATACGCGTGGTAAGTGTGGATGGCCTGCAGGTGAGCCACCTGCTGCGAGTTCAGTTCAATTCCGGAAAAGATAAATACCGTCCCAATCAAGACGCCGGAGATGGCCCCCAGCGGGTTGAAGGCTTGCGCAAAATTGAGCCGTCGGGCCGCGCTTTCTGGATCTCCCAGCTGCGCAGCGAATGGGTTCGATGCGGTCTCCAGAAAGGAGAGCCCGCTGGCAATAACAAACAGAGCGAACAGGAAAAAAGAATAGCGTCCGACCAAAGCTGCCGGCCAGAAGAGAAGAGCTCCGGTACCGAATAGAAGTAATCCAGTAATGAAGCCCATTTTGTAGCCGAACCTGCGCATGAGAAGCGCTGCGGGCGTGGCCAGCACAAAATATCCCAGGTAGAAGGCGGACTGCACCAGACCGGCCTGAAAACGCGAGATAGCAAACGACGTCATGAATTGGCGTATCAGAACGTCATTCAGATTGTTGGGAACACCCCACAAGAAGAACAGTCCCGCCACCAGAAAGAACTGCAGGCCCATCCCGTGCGGAATGAGCGGGTGCTGTTGCTGCGGGTTGTTCGTTGTCGTCTGGACTGCTACGTCAGGCACCAGCATCGTGGGCGAAATCCTCTCGATTGACATAGGTCCTGCCAAACTCTATTTCGTACCACGCACACATCACCGCGTCCAGGCTACGCGTGTAAAGCGATGTTGTGCCCGTGTGATGAATAGTGTATGTCTCACGTCTCTTCAATTTATGCGCAGCTTATCATTTGCACTTGCTCCAGCCGCGCATACGCTTCATCCCATGCATCCGTAGTGTGCGGAGAATACGAGACGCAGTGGATGGATTCAGCGATGGAAGCGCGCCCTTCTACGACACTCGACAGATGGCCGGTAGCAATTGCCTGCAGCATCACATTGCCAAACGCAGATGCTTCTGCCGGGCCACTGACAACCATGCGATTACATGCATCGGCGGTCATCTGACAAAGCAACGCATTCAGACACCCTCCACCGACGACGCGATATAGTTTCGAGACGCCGCCCGGTCAAAACTTCCAAAGAATCCAGTACAGAACGATATTTCAAGGCCAAACCTTCAAAGCAACCGCGCGCGACAGCTGCTATGGTCTGGGGCTGCAGTTGCATCGTGCGTCGGCAATAGGCAGTAATCGCCCTGGGCATATTTTCTGGCATGCGAAAATCGTCCGCCTCCACATCCAGCACGCATTCGAACGCATGTGCTGACGCTGCCATGGCTGTAATATCGGCCCAGGTGTAAGACCGGCCATCACTCATCCATTGGCGACGGCACTCCTGCAGGATCCAAAGCCCAGTGATGTTCTTCAGCAGCAAAATGGATCCATCGGCACCACCTTCGTTGGTGAAGTTTAGCGAAAACGCCTTGTCGGAGGTCATCGGCTCCCGCAGTTCCACCCCCATCAGGCTCCACGTGCCGCTACTGATAAAGACGCTACTCTGGTCCATATTGGGGATCGCAGCCACGGCGCTGGCAGTATCGTGCGAGGCGACCGCTACCACCGGGAAGGTACTGCTTAAACCTGTGTCGCGCAGAACTTCTGGCCGGACCGCACCCAATTGCGTCCCAGAAAATACAACTTCTGGCAGGATGCGAGATGGAATCTCCAACGTGTCCAATACCGCTCGCGCCCAACCATTCGTGGGCGAGTACATCTGGGTTGTTGTGGCTTCGGAGTACTCCACCACCCGTGCACCGCAGAGAAAAAAATGGAAGAGATCGGGAATCATCAGCAGCGTCTCGGCGATTTTCAACTGCGGATCGGCGGCATGCACCATGGAATACAGCTGAAAGATTGTGTTGATTTGCATGGTTTGGACGCCGGTCCATGTAAACAGTTCATGCTTGTTGATGCGTTTGAAGACGAGTTCAGGAATGCCGTCGGTCCTGGAGTCGCGATAGTGATATGGGTTCCCGAGCAATCGTCCGCGTTGGTCCAGCAGCGCAAAATCTACTCCCCAGGCATCCACACCGATTGCCGCCGGTGCATGTTCAAAGCGCGCGCGATATTTCCTCAGACCGTTTTGAATCTCAGCCCATATGCATAGAACATCCCAATGCAGGTTGCCAGCTACACGCACTCCACTATTCGGGAACCGATGCAATTCATCCAGCGAAAAGGCGCGCCCATCCCATTGGCCAACCATCAATCGGCCGCTCGACGCTCCCAGGTCCGCAGCAACGAAATTTGCTGTGTGCGTCATTTTGTCTTGTCGAGAAAAGCCAAGACTTCTGAAGTCAGCCGGCTGACAAGCTCCTCGGTGTCGTAGCTGGCCGGGAGTTTCCCCCGGGAAGCTTTGTCCTGCGTTTCGGACGCGCTGAGGGCAGCCTTGGCTGCATCCGCTGCGCTTGCCAACCGCGGGTCGGGCAATCCCAACCTTTTCTTGATGGTAAGAAGGTCGGCAATCTTGTCAGGAGGAATTTCGTTGAGTTTCGGCCGAAGTTGAGAGGCAATCATGACGGTTTTGCAGTACGTGTCGATTACCTCCACATACCATTCCGCATGGGTCACGGTATCGGCCCAGCAGACGATGCCGTGATTGGTCAGCAAAATCGTATTGTGATCTTTCACGTAGGGAAGAACCGTTTGCGCGAAGGCGTGGGTGCCAGGGGTTTCATAGGGAGCAAGGGCAACCGGCCCGATGAATACCTCCTGCTCGGGAATCAGGTTGCCCGGTGGCACGACCCCAGCGACAGCATACGCGGTTGCGTAAGGAGGATGACAATGAATGACCGCCTTCGCGGCAGGCACAGCTTTGTAAATCTCAAGATGAAGCAGGAGTTCGCTGGTCTGCGGGCGATCGCCGCAAATTAGATAATTGTCGAGATCGACCAGGGACAGGTCCTCGACGCAAAGATCACCTTTGCTGCATAGCGTGGGAGTGCAAAGCACGTAATGCGATGACACACGGACGGAAATATTTCCGCCGTTCCCATCCACATATTGCCTTTCCCAAAGCTTTTTCCCCACGCGCAAAATCTCTTCTTTTAGCGCGTTAGCTCCCGGCGAACGAAAAATCTGTAGCGGTTCTTCTGGAGCCGTTTGTCTGGTCCGATTGACCGCAAGGGATTCCAAAACTGCACGGCGAACAATGGTTGAAATATCGTCTTTGCTGGTCTTTTTCATGGTTTTTTGTGAACGAAACAGCATACTATCCTTCGGTCATTGCTGCTCCATACGGTTAAGAAATTCGTTAATCTTGAATATCTAAAGTGAGGTTTACCAATCCCAAATCCAGCATACGCTGCGATCTGAGCTGGAATTGTGCTCGCTCGCATTCCGGGACGTTTATATGTTGCGCTAGCATCCAAGGCGGACATCACTGCATTAAAGCCGGTCTGGCATTTACCATAAACCAGTAACAGTAATTGAAGCTAGCCGTTAAAGCGGTGATTCGAAATACTTCGGCGACAATCTCGCGAAGAATCTTTTGGAAGGCTATGCGCAGAATAATTTTGTTGATTTGTTTATGGGGGGCGCCGCTGTATGGGCAGATTGCGTTCGTCCAGGCTCCGACGGCGTGTGTCAGCAATCTGGGGGCGACATCGTTAACCTGCACCTTTGCCCATCCGGTTGCGGCCGGCGATATATTAATCGCGAGCACGATGCCGCTATTGACTCCGGGCGCCTCTCCCTTTACTGCCACGGTTTCAGATTCCGTGAATGGCGGCTGGGTACATGGAGCCCAATGTTATGCGGCGTTCGATGCTCAGGCTGATTTTTTCTATTTCGCCAACACCGCAGCCGGTTCCGACACCGTAACTGTGACCTATTCCAGTGCGGCTGAGTTGTATCTCAGCGTGGCCGAGTATTCCGGAGTGAACACTTCCACTCCTTTCGATGTAGCTCCGACCTGCAGCCCCTATCTACCTCTCTCCACCGCCTTCACGGGTCCGTCATTAACGACAACCGCATCGACGGACATGCTGATCTCTACGCTGGATGTAGGAAACGCCGGAACGACAACGGTCAGTTCCCCGTATAGCGAGCGCGTAGCGAACGACGTGACCCTGGCAGACTATCTGCCGGGAACAGCGGGCGCGCACCCGGGGCCAACCTGGAGCACGCAATACAGGCAAGATGGTTTTGCGATTGGCGCGGCGCTGAAAGCGGCCGGCGGCAGTGGACCCGCGACCCTCACGGTCGGTCCCAGCGGCCAGTATGCCAGCCCATGCGCGGCGTTCCCGCATCTGGCCAGTGGCGACACGCTGCAGGTGGATGCGAATGACGGCACTCCCTACTACGACACGGCGGACTGCCTGGAGACCGCCCCGAATGTAACCATTGTCGGCGTCAACGGGCGGCCGATCATCGATGGATCGAAGGCTTCGATTGCGAAAGCCATGTGGCTGATCGACGGCTACAACGTCACCCTCGATAATTTCGAATTCCGCAATGCCGACACCGGCACCAGCTCCACCAATGCGGAAGCCATTCGCATTGAGCCTGGCACAACGGCGTCGCCGAATGGCGGCAATGTCACGGTCCAGCGCAGCTACATCCATAACAACTTTGAAGGCATCCTGAGCGACGGCCTCACGGCTGGCGCTGCCTGGTACTCCGCGACACCCTACATCACGTTGCAGTATGACGAGTTTGCCAACAACGGATATGGCGACGGCCTCACGCACAACATGTACATCGGCTGCTGCGGAGACATGGATTTCACGCTGCAATATTCCTGGTCGCACGATTCCTATGTCGGCCACACGGTGAAAGACCGCGCTCCGATCAACAATATTCTCTACAACCTGATCGGCGATGCGGTGGGGAACACCAGCTATCTGCTGGATTTCCCGCTCGGCGGCAGCACCTATGTCGTCGGCAATTCACTCTACAAGCTGGCGACGACGAACAGTTCCTCGAACACCGCGGCCATGATCTTTGCCGATGTCAACGACAACGGCGCCAGCGATCCGGAATATGGCACGGCGAATCAGGACCTGCATTTCATCAACAACACCATGGTCCTCGATCCGGCGAACCAGAATGGTTCCGGCAGCGCTCCGCCGGCGTTTGTGAGCCTGGGCTGCTTCGATGCGTCGTATTCGGAATGCACGCCGCCGCCGAACGGGCCGGCGCTGACGGTTCCGGCGGTGGTGGAAAATAACATCTTCCTCGGCGCAGAAACAGAAGCCACCAACCAGACCAGCGCCTTTGTGGAGAACAATCTTCTGGAGTCGAATGCATCGGAGTCGAGTCTGACGGCGTTGAAGTTCAACAACGCGGCGGCGTTTGATTTTCGCCTGACGGCGGGATCTCCGGCCATCGGGGCCGGCGTGTATCCGCCGACCAACAACGCCGGTGCGGCCGACCCGAAAGCGCTGGCGGTGTACCAGTATGTCAATCCGGAAAACAAGACAGCATGGCCGACACCTTCGGGCTCGACCATGGATGCGGGGGCATTTCCCACGCAGACGATCACTCCGCCCAGTCTCACTCTGACCTATACCGAAAGCGTTCAAGTTCCGAACACCGGCACCCTCACGGTGATTGGACTGCCGACGCCGGCGTCGGGCCAGTATAACTACGCGTCGTTTGTCTCCAGCAACCAGGCGGCAATCCCGCCGATCGAGTCGGTGGCCAGTTCGACGGGAACTGTCACGACGACGTTCACTACTGCTGCCGTGACGGCGGCCACTGTGGTTCCTATCTACGTGTATGTCGATGGCATGGTGCTGACCGCCAGTGTCACGGTGACGCCGGCAACTCTACCGGCAACTTCCGTTACTGTGGTCTCCGGCTCAGGACAAACGGCAGCCGGTGGGAACGAACTTCCCCAATCCGCTGGTGGTCGTCGTGAAGGATGCGAGCAACAATCCTGTTTCTGGTCTAACGGTGACGTTTGCTGGAACCGGCGTCACCTTTCCCTCCGGAGCAACGGCGGTCACCAACAGCAGCGGCCAGGCCCAGGTCACAGCGCAACCGACTGCGACCGGCGCGCTCACCATTACCGCAACTGTCGCTGGCGTCACCACCCCGGCCAGCTTCTCCGAAACCGGCACCGCCGGTACCGCTGCGAGTGTCGCTGTTATATCCGGATCAGGACAGACGGCAGCGGTGGGATCCAACTTCACGAATCCGCTGGTTGTCGTCGTCAAAGATGCGAGCAGCAATCCTATTTCAGGTGTGACAGTGACCTTCGCCGGAACCGGCGTCAGCTTCCCCTCCGGAGCGACGGCCATTACCAACAGCAGCGGCCAGGCCCAGGTCACAGCGCAACCGACGGCCACCGGTGCGCTCACCATTACCGCGAGCGTCGCGGGCGTCACCAGCCCGGCCAGCTTCTCTGAAACGGGTGCAGCAATGCCGAGTTTCACGCTGATGGCTAACCCTACAACGCTTTCGATCCCGCGCGGACAATACGGCACGGTCACACTCAGCGTGACTCCGATGGGCGGGTTTAATCAGGCCGTATCTCTCTCTTGCTCAGGGCTTCCAACCAATTCGACATGCAGCTTTTCTCCATCAAGCGTGACACTGGATGGCGCCACCGTCAGCGCGTCGGCCATGACAATCTCGACGGCGCAGACCACATCCCGCAACGATGGCATTCCACCTTCTTCCTCAAAGAACGGCAGATGGTCATTCACAGGGGGTGAAATCACGTTGGCGCTTTGCCTATTTTTTCTCGGCAAAAGAAAGCGGTTGCCAGCGCTTTTCTGTGTGATGCTGCTGCTTGGGGCCGGTGGAATGACGATCGGATGTGGAATGGAAAGTCCTTACGCCAACTCTGGGACCAGCACAGTCGTTGTCACTGCGACATCCGGTTCCGGAGCTTCCACCATCACACAAACGGTCACAGTTTTCATCACCATCCAGTGAGTTGGATGGAATGAATGATTTTCTGCCGACGTGAGGCCACGGGCTCACGCACATTCAAGTTGTCTCCTACACCAAAAACAAGAAGCGATGGAGCAAAGTTGCCCCACCGCTTCTTTTTCCATCGATCATCCAACGAACAAAGAACGACTAGTGATGCTGACCGCCGCCGGGCCTGCCACCACCACCGCCACCGTGGGAACCACCACCACTGGGTCTACCACCGCTTGGAGGCCTTCCACCACCGTGGGCGGGTGGTCTGCCACCGCCAGGCCTGCCGTGGGCGGGCGGTCTACCGGCACCGGGCCTGCCGTGATAGCCACCGCCGTGGTAACGTCCGCCGCCGCCACCGCGGAAGCGATGACTACCCCAACCGTGACGATAGCCCCAGTTTGACCAGGGACCAACTCCAAGGAAAATACCGTTGTAGAAATACCCTGGCCCGTAATACCCGTAAGGGGCGCAGGCGTAGGGCGCATAGCCATAGTACCCGTACTGACAAACGGGCGGAGGCCCGCCGATGGTGATAGCAACCTGTGCTTTGGCCTTGGGTAGAAGGACCAGCGGCACAAGCAGTGCGGTTGCACCTAATAAAGCTTTGAGTCCGCGCATTCGTTACCTCTCTGCGGTTCTTTGAGTTCGGTTGGATACCATGGTGCCCCGTGTTGACCCGTCTTAAGACTTCGACCGAGCACCGCCTCATGAGTGGTTTTCTCAGGAAGAATAGCCCTAACTCTGAAGATAGGCAATCTTTTTTAAGCAACTGCACTTCTTCGGGCGCACGTTTCTTTTTATAGTGAGCGTCCATCGCAGCTCGTGAGTCGTGATACTTCTACCGTATGTATATTTCCGGGTCATGGATTTTACTGATTTTCATCAGCGTGGCGGCCGCGCTGATACTGCTGGTGCTGCACTTAACGGAATTGGGCGTGCTCATCCATCAGCGGATTCCAGACCGGCCCCATCGGCGGCTGTTTCTCGCCTCGGTGAGCTTCTTCGTTACGTTTCTCGGAGTCAGGTTACTGGTTGCCTCCATCACACACCACATTGGCCCCTTTGGATACGTGGAGATGGGTGGGCGGCATATTCATCACCTGGTTTGGGGAATCCTTCTGCTGCTGGTCTCTGGATATGCGGAGCTGGCGGAAGTGGGGACGGGCGACGGTTCTCTTTCGATTCTGCTGGGCAGGCTGCTTTCCATTAGTTATGGGATGGGCGCGGCCCTCACGCTGGACGAATTCGCCCTCTGGCTGAACTTGGACGCCATGGCATATTGGTCACGGCAGGGACGAGAGAGCATCGACGCCGTTGTATTGTTTGGCACGCTGCTGGCAATCGGAACCTGGGGCGCACCCTTGTTTCGACGACGCCGGTCGCCGAATTAAGCGAGCTGCTCGGTTGCCCCAATCAATATTGAGCTACATTGAAAAAGATGGATAGCCAACGGTACTTGTAATCTAAAAACCGTTTGGCTAATCAGTTAAGCAGGCTGCCAATAATTGGTACTGGAGAAGGATCGATTCCGATGCAATTCGGCACTGGACAAGCGTCTATCGTCGGCTTCTGTGCTCTTGCGGCATGCATGCTTGTATCCGGCAAATCTCCCCACAAAAATGAAAACTCCGAAGCCGAGCTCAAACCGATCAATGTAGTGCTGATCACCCTGGACACAGTACGGGCGGACCATCTGCACAGCTATGGGTACGTAAAAATTAAAACCCCGAATATTGACGCCCTCGCCGCGAGGGGTGTTCTGTTTGAGAAGGCTGTGGCGCAGACGCCGATGACTGGACCTTCCCATGCCAGTATGTTTACCGGTACGAACCCAAACGTCCACAACGTTCGTGACAATGGTTTTGCACTGCAACCTTCTTCGGTCACTTTGGCAACGGACCTGAAAACGCATGGTTGGGGTACGGCTGCGTTCATCAGTGCCTCTGTTTTGAAGAAGTACTTCGGGTTCGGTCAGGGGTTTACTACCTATGATGATCAAATGCCGCAAATTAGCAGCGGCAACGGTGCGTACTCTCGGCCCGGCAATATAGCAGTAGATCATGCGATTCAATGGCTGAATGCACAACCGAAGAAGCCATTTTTCCTATGGGTCCATCTGTATGATGCGCACAAGCCGTATCGTCCACCAATGAAATTCCGTCAGGAATATCCGGACGATCCGTATGATGCTGCGATTGCATTCGAAGACCAGCAAGTAGGCCGTCTTCTGAAGGCGGTAAACCAGAAGTCCTCGGCCAGCAAAACCATGATTATCCTTCTTTCAGACCATGGTGAGAGTCGCGGTCAGCACGGAGAATATGAGCATGGAATCTTTCTCTATGATGCAACCGTCCATATTGCCTGGATCATGGCTGGACCACGCATTCCCGCAGGTATTCGTGTTCAGCAGCAAGCGCGAGAAATTGATCTGCTCCCCACCGTTTTGGACTTATTAGGAGGAAAGGCCTCCTCCGTGGTTCAAGGAACCAGCATGGTTCCAGCCTTTTCCGGGAAAAGCGTTCCGTCGACCTATTCCTATGAAGAAACACTGGTCCCAAAAATCGACATGGGGTGGGCCGAACTAAGGGGTATACACACCGCCCATTGGATGTACGTCCGAGCGCCCAGACCAGAACTCTACAATCTCGACAAAGACCCGGATGAGCTAAACAACGTAATCGATACCCATCCCAAGGAATATCGCGAACTGGATGCCCAACTAAGGAAGTTGAGCCCGGTGGAGAGCTCCGGCACCGAAACGTTGACAATGAAGCAATTGGATCAGCAGACGCGGAAGCAGCTGCAATCTCTGGGATATGTGGCTGACTTTTCCGCGCGCAATATCGAATTGAATGGGAAAGGGGTTGACCCCAAAGACCACTTAGCCACACTCAAGACTCTGGAAACGATTGCTGACACCGCCAATATCACTGCAGTCCAGAAAATCAAATTCTTGCAGCACGCGCTTAAGAACGATCCCTCAAATCCCACCTTATATGACTGGCTGATTCGAGCTTATGTAAGCATCGGTCAATACTCGCAAGCGATACAGGCATGTCTGGATGCCTTGAATCATAATATCCACGCTGGCACGCTCTATTCGAAGGTGGCCAATCTGTACCTACGTGAAGGCAATCTAAAAAAGGGCATTTTTTATGATCAGCAGGCGGAGCAGCTGAACCCTCTGGATGTCGAAGGCCAAAACGATCTGGCAATCGCATATCTTCAAAGTGGCCGGCTTGCAGATGCTGAACGTGTCTTTCGGTGGGTACTCGCGATCGAACCCTATGCGCCCGCCTACAACGGTCTGGGAATTATTGCATATAAGCGTAACGATGTAGCCTCCGCACGCAAGAATTTCGAGCGCGCGATTCAACTTGACCCCGCCGACGCAGAAAGCCAGCTGGATCTGGGTATTATTTGCACGCAATCTCACGACATTCCCTGTGCCCGGAAAGCTTTTCGGGCCTTCCTTGCGAATGCCCCTTCCAGTTATGGCAATGTCATACCCCAGGTGAAAGCAGAACTAGCAGGGATGGGAAACTGAACAGAATAGTGGTTTCTGCGACACAAGGCCGAGCTCATCACTATAGTTGCGAAGTAGGATTGTGTGTATCCATGTTAGAAAAGATCCCAGCTTAAGCTGGCACACTCATCAATAGGAGAACCGCTTCTAAGCAACTCGCCGAAATGGTTGCGCTACAGCGCTAATTAATATTCCCGATCAATTGGTCAGACTCTAATCCTTGGCTTTCCGTAAGAATAGTGTATGTAGTCGGGCCACTCTTTATTGCGTTTATGTAAAAGGGTGCTCGGGTATTACCGGCTGGAATGGTCACCACGATGCCTGACGAGGGTGATTCGCAGGCAGAGGTGTTGCAATATTGTGTCGCCTGGCCACCCGGGGTGATATCCGAAATACCCACAAAAACTCCGCCGCTTGGCGCTGCATTCTGTATGGCCACCCATTCCTGTGTCCAGTTCCCTGCAGCTAAGTAAGTCAAATCGATGGACGTATTCTGAGTTGTGCTGCCTTGCGCCCCAAGCGTCGCGTACGGCGGATAAAATATAAACTTTGGAATCCCCCCGACGCAGAAGAATCCGCAAGTGTAGCTGATGCCAAGCGAATGCTGATAGCCAGAGCCTGGAACAAACGTACCGCCCCACCACAGCCCCCACCAGCCCGTCGAAGTGGTCTCTATCTTGAGGCTGCTTGTCCCATTTGCGACAGGCGCAGGGTGGAACTGCGCCCATTTATACAGCGTTCCATCTATCAATAGCCCGTCGGTTGACGACGAGGTAAACGAAGAACCAAATTTGAGCTTGATAGTGGGAACTGGAACTAGAGAAATTGCCCCATTCACTGGTGGAGGAACTATAGTGATCGGTGCTGAACATCCGATCACCGCAAATGAAACACCGAGGAACAACAGCAACCGCCCCGTTATGCTTTTCACAATATGCCTCCGATTTCTTAGGAATTCCCTCGATTACAAACCCAAGGTGAAGACACAGTGTGAACTTAAAAACCACCACATGGACCGCAGGGAGCCTGGTCAATACCTCTGTCGATCAAGTAGTGACGCAGGTGCGACAATCGTTGCACGGTAAAAGCATAAATATCCTTACTTAGCATCGATGCGCCGTAATTATACTGCTCCTGAGCAGTTTCGCAAGGCCAATCCAACAGAGTCAGCCAGACTTAACACATCAGTGGATTAGGCGTGGTGCCCGGAGGGGGACTTGAACCCCCATGCGCGTTGCCCTCTGCGGATTTTAAGTCCGCTGCGTCTGCCGATTTCGCCATCCGGGCCGATGAAGTGGGTCGGTGCAACCCGATTCTATCGAATTTTTTGCATGACCATGTTCTTATCGAGTGCTCGCGCAGATTCCAACTAGACCGGCCAAAACTGCTACTGCTGGCCGATCTGGCTGGGCTGACTGTAGGCTGGCACTCGCGTTGCTGGCAGTGCTACTGGTCTGGGTGGCGTTGGCAGCGGCATACAGTCGGCGATACATTTCTCTATTGCGCAGGATTGCCTCGACATATTCGCGCGTCTGCGTAAATGGGATGGATTCCACAAACTCTGGCAAGCTTGCGTAGGGTCCATTGGCAAGCCATGTCTTCACACGATCATCGCCGGCGTTGTAGGCGGCGAGAGCATATTCCGGCTGGCCATTGAACTCATCCATCAATTGGCGAAAATACACGGTGCCGAGTTTCAGATTCACTTGAGGGATCAGTAGAAATTGGGTTCGATAAGGACGCACGTGCAGCTTGCGCGCCAGTTCGCTGCCGACGCGCGGCAACAGCTGCATCAGCCCCCAGGCATTGGCATAAGAGACGACAGTGGGATTGAATTCTGATTCCTGGCGAATCAACGAAGCTACGAGGTATGGATCGAGTCCCTGTTGCTGTGAATTGCTTTGCAGCAGCGGCCAGTACGGTTGCGGAAATAAGAGATCCCAATATCCACGAGGAACCGAATCCAACGGAACTGCGAAATACGACTGCACCCTTTGCTTCAGCACACGCATCGCGCGCCAATTCTCTCCATAGGAGCTGTACAGTTGCGCTTCGGCGTATGCTGCCCACGCGCTGCTGTCCGGGCTGTCGCTAATCTCCGACACAATGTATTGATTCAACCCGGCGTTGGCCAGCAATTGGGCGCGCTCCACATGGATGTCGTCTTCTGGGATCTCCGTGGTCAAATCAGGCACTGGCGGATCTGCGATTTGCACCAATTGCAGCAATGTCGCTGGAACAACAGGGCCCAGAGCCGCCAACCGTTGCTGTGCCGGGTACGCATAGTAATACTGGCGAAATGCACTGATCAGTTTCTGATAGCAGGCGGCTGCCGCCGCTGGATTCTTTTCGTATTCCTGATACACCACACCACGCCAATAGATGGCTGCCGAGATGTGCGTGTCGTCGGGATAGCGTGTGATCTGCTCATCGAACCATTTCGCCGCAGTTTTCTTGTCGCCGATGCGATAGTTCAGCCATGCGGCGTGCCAATGACTGGTCGACGCCATCGTGCTGTCTGGAAACCGCTGGGCCAGATCGCCATAATATTGGATTGCTGACGGCAGATCATTGGCAACCAGCGCCATGTTGCCGGCGGAAAACAATGCCTCGGCTGTCCATCGACTGGTTGGGAAACGCTGCTCCAACTGGCCAATCAACGCTTTCACCTGGGCAACGTCTTTTGCGTCGCGCGCGGCTTCCATCATCAGATAGAGCCGGGTGGCCCCGGCCTCATCGTCGGTATCGGAGAGGCGCGATAACTGCGAGGGGTCCACATGTTTCATTTGTTTGAACGTGGCAACCGCCGCCCGCGCCAGTAATCCGTTCACTTGCGCGGTACCAATCACGGAGGGATCTTGCGTCAGCGCTTGATACTCCACTGCCGCCGCTGCATAACGTCCAGCGATGTACAGCCCATCGGCATGACGAATACGTTCCGCCACCGTGAACGGCGGACTAATGCCCATCTGCTGCATCTGGTCGGGAACCTGATTTGCCTCGCTGCTGGTGGGATCGCCAACATAGAGCCGCGCATACATCTGCTGCGCTAGCTGACGATTTCCGGCGAGCTGGTTCGCCTTTGCCAGAGCAAAAAGATATTCCGAAGACTTAGCCAGTTTGCTGTCGTGGAGTTTTGCCAGCTGCCGCAACGCCTCCTGGGGGTCACCCTCGCTAAGCTTGATGTTGGCGAGCAGCAGTGTGGCGTGATCAATCAGAATGCTGTCCGGATGACGCTCGGCAAAACCCTGAAGAAGCTGCTCGGCGGCTGCGGATTGTTGTTGGGCGAAGTTCGCCTTGGCGCCGAGATAGTCCGCGTAATCGTCTAACGCCTGACCGTAGTGGTTGGCCTGCTGGAACGATGCTGCCGCATCCTTATATTTGTTGTCTTCAAAATATGCCTGACCAAGAGCCATATAAGCGGCCGCGGCTGCCTCTCCGGAATGGGAGTGCGCATAGTGGAGAACGCCCGCATAGGCCTGGGGCGTGCGCTCTTGAATCAACTGCTGTGCCATGGGACGTAATTGAGAGGAAGCCACGAATGCGTGACGAAGTTGATGCACGCGAGCCAGCGTACGCGCACTGATATGGCGACGACTCCGCTTATGCGAGGGACTTTGACTGAGATGCGTACGCTCTTCTTTGCTACTTGGGCTCGTGCGCTCGGTATGGTTGTCGCTGCGGCCACCGCTCGCGGACTCCCGGTGCGTGGTGCGACGGCGGCTTGAACTTGAGCGGGAGTGCTGCCCGCGGTGCGCGGTCGACTTCACATGATGTTTTGAGGGATGCGTCGTTGGGTGGGTCCTGTGATGCGGCGTGCTGCCCTGGGCGAGAGCGGAAGCCGCGGAAACGACGGCGAAACCAAGCAGGACGAAGAATGTCCACGAATGTCGCAGAAGCTTTCGAAAAAAACAGAAATCATCGAACGGCCTGGAGGAGCGCCAGCATGGCAAAGCAAATCCAAACAACTGCATATATCTATGAATCTAGCGGGATACCGTGCAAAAACAAAGTGTCGTGGCAAATACGGGTCGCGCTGAAAGATTTGTCCGCAACCGCCAGGGCGGGCTACCATCTAATCAGCTGCAGTGGCATTGTCAGTTCGGAGCGGGTTGTCCGGGCACGATGGCGAGCAGCAAGATCGAAAGGGCCGCCCTCGAACCATGGCAACGTTGACTCCGGAAGAAAAGGAAGCAAATGCACTCCACCCTGACCTTTTGCTGGTTGAAAAGGTAAAGGCTGGGGATTTAAGCGCCTTTGAGCAACTGATGCGGCAATATGATCGCCAGATCTTTCGCATCGCTCTTCACATTACACAGAACCGTGAAGATGCGGAAGACATTGTGCAGGACACGTTCTTCAAGGCGTTTCAGAAGATGAATCAGTTCCAGGGCAACTCAAAGTTTTACACGTGGCTGGTGCGCATCGCAGTGAACGAGTCGTTGATGCGACTGCGCAAACGCCGCTCACAAAAGACGGTTTCCATGGACGATGAAATCCAGACAGAGGAAGGTTCCATTCCACGAGACTTCGCGGACTGGATGCCAAATCCGGAGCAGAACTACAATCAATCGGAGCTGGCGGATATTCTTCGCAAAACTATCAAAGGCTTGCCACCAGGATTTCGTACCGTCTTTGCGCTGCGAGACATCGATGGTTTGTCGACAGAGGAAACCGCTCAGGCGCTGGGACTGAGTGTGCCTGCGGTGAAAAGTCGTCTGCTGCGCGCTCGCTTGCAGTTGCGCGAACGGCTGAGCCGATACTTCCGGGTCCCCACAGGAGAACATGCGCCGTGAACTGCACAGAATTTCTTGCCAATTTAACCGATTATTTTGATGCCAAAACGGCGACAGCTCTGCGCGTGGAACTGGAACAGCATATGGCCGGCTGCAGTCATTGCCACGTGACGGTCGATACCACCCGCCAGACGATTGAGGTCTATCGAAATAATGAGGTGTTCGAATTGCCGGAATCGATTCGGACGCAACTGCAGAATGCGGTTTTGACGAAATGCGCCAAGCTCAAGCGCAAGAAAGAATCTAACGCGTAATATGCCAGGTTCGGCACTCTCCTTTTTGATCGGACACAATTCCGTATGTCAGGATATCGCCTGGCTGGCCTGACGGATCAGGCTGGAAGTTTCGGCAGGCGATCACGCAGTTCTTCCGGCAGTCGCGCCTGTAGCGCACGTGCCTGCTGGCTGAGGTAAATCGGCGCCGGAGTGATGACGGCAACGATAATCCAGGCCAGAAGTGAGATTAACAAGCCCAGAATCGCCACCCGTTCAACGCTGACAACCAGCGACAACTGGTGCAGTTGCAGGTTTAGAACCACCCAGTCCCGCAGTGGTTCTATACGATGCAGCACCAGCAACGCCAGAATAAATGCCCCTATGGCCAGGGTCGAAGTGCCAATCAGCACCACATCCACCGCGCGATGGATTCGCTGGCGGTTATGGCATTGGTGACATTCACGTAGATGTTTCTCGTAGTCAGTACGCATTTCAGGGTTCAGCCCGGAGATGTCATACCGCCATCCTGCAAGGATGTCCCCAACTGTGGGGTCGATACAACGGATTTTCCGCATAGTCTCCCGATTCCCTTGAAACCCACAACTACCTACTCTATTGACTAAATTGTAACGTAAACGGATAGCAGGCTGCGGAAAAACCTTTGCCTCTGAATACTATAAGTCTATGGATTTCAAGGGCTCGTGTTGCGATGCCAGCAAAACGTGATTTTGCAACAGGCCCATCCTGCCGTTGAGGGCTCGCTCCGCAGAGCTACGCGCCAATGCCGGCAAATTGTTGCTTTCCGAGATGTGCGCCAAAATCACATAGCGTGCCCCGCCATCGTATTCAGAAGCCAGGTAATCTCCCAAAGCATCGTTCGAGAGATGTCCGACGCGGGACAAGACACGCTGCTTCACAATCCACGGATAGGGGCCGTCGCGCAGCATCTCAACATCGTGGTTGGACTCAATGATCAGCAGGTCAGCTCCACGCAAATGCATTCGCACATTGGGCGCCAGATAGCCAAGATCGGTAGCAATAACAATGCGCATTCCTTCCGCCTGCAAGACGAACCCGACCGGGTCCGCCGCATCGTGCGGAATGGTGAAGGGAGTGACGTGGATGTCGCCGATCTCAAATGAAATTCCCGCGCGAAAATGTTCGACACACGGCAGATAGGCCGGATCTTCGCTGGCAGCGCTGTCAGGCAGCAAGACCTCCTCAAGTTCCGGTAGCGTGCTGCTATCCGTGCTGGAATGCTCTGCGGAATGGTCCGCAACGATAGGCTCGGAGGAAATATTGTCCGTTTGCCATGGTGTGTGTGCGGCTGCTGCCAATGAGGCAATCTCCAGCGACGCGTCGTCCGGAGGAGGGGCAGTAGTAGCGGCATTTTCTCCGTACGCGCCCGATTTGAGCGACTCGGCATATTGCTGGCGGCGCAACTCCAGCCACGCGTTCAAGCTCATTGTGGTGCGCGGCGTAATCCATTCCCGCCACGCCGCATGGGTCGCCTGGGTCGCGTAAACGGGTACCTTCCAACGACGAGCCAGCACAGAAAGACCTTGCACGTGATCTTGATGTTCGTGCGTGACCAGAACGGCATCTAGCTTTTCTGGGTCTTCACCGCTGAAGCGCATGCGCTTGACAATCTCTCTACAGCTTAAGCCCGCATCGAGCACAACGCGAGTGCGACTGGTGGAGACGACTGTGCAATTGCCTTTGGAGCCGGAACCCAGAACCGTGACACGAACCATGTGAAAAGAGTACCGCGTTTCACTTTGGAAGCAAGAGCGAATCGGTCGGGAATGCGGAAAAGGCGACCCGATTCGCGAGACGGTTGAATCTGTCGGGGAGCGGGTATAATTCCACGATAGTTTGTCGTAGGCTGGTCTTTAAATTTTTCCTTTGAAAGAGGAGTCAACCCATGCGGATGCATCGCTACGTTGTCTGTAGTTTGTCGATGGCCCTGATCGCCAGTTTTCTTTTCATCCTGCAGCCACCAGCCGCGCGGGCGCAGCAACGTGTCAGCGATAAAGACATGAACCGGATGATGAAGAACCTGCGCTATGACACAAAGTCTTTTCGTTCGAGCTTCGACAATGCCCTAGGCAAAAGTACGATTCGCAAGACCAGCCGTGCAAAAGACGCTAAAAACCTGGTAATGAATTTTCAAAACCAGGTCGACGCCATGCTCAACCGCTTCAAGAAAAATCGGAACGACGGAGACGGCATTGTCGGTGTGGTGAACACCGCCGGACAAATCGATTCTCTTTTATATTCGGTCAGTTTTGGACCGGAAGTGATGGCAAAGTGGCAACGAATTCGAGAGGAGATTCATCCTATCGCAGTTGCCTATGGCATCCAGGAAAGTTACCACGACGACCGCGCGAATGGTATGGCGGGAGATGATTCGGTTTCATGTTTGCAGTCGGCGGGCGCGGTCAAGGCCAACCGGCTAGTGAATGAATGTCTGCAGGTTTCTCCGGCGACCCATCCGCCGTGCAATGTGCAAAATTCCTGTTCGTTGATCATCAGTGAAATCAGACGCAGCTGCGACATGCTGGGGCAAGGGGCTCCGGGGTTCTGCGGCGCTTACCGCTAGAAGTAGATGCAGGCGAAAACGCTACGCCTATTTGGCTGGATAATGATAGAAGCCGCGGCCTGATTTGCGCCCCAGCCAGCCCGCATCCACCATGCGAACCAGCAGCGGACAGGGTCGATACTTTGGGTCGCCGAATCCCTCCTGCAACACACGCATAATATCCAGGCACACATCCAGGCCGATGAAGTCTGCTAACGTCAGGGGACCCATTGGATGCGCCATGCCGAGCTTGAACACCTCGTCGACCGCTTCCGGTGTGGCGACGCCTTCCATCACCGCGTACATCGCTTCGTTCAGTAGTGGCATCAACACGCGGTTGGAGACGAAGCCGGGCGCGTCGCTCACTTCCACGGGCGTTTTCTCGAGCTTCAGTGCCAGGTCACGTACCTGATCGAAGCATTCCTGGCTGGTTGCCATGCCGCGGATCACCTCAACCAGCTTCATCATCGGAACCGGGTTGAAAAAATGCATCCCGATGACGCGTTCAGGCCGGGTGGTCACATTCGCGAGTTTGGTCACAGAGATGGACGATGTGTTCGAAGCGAGGATGACGTCTTTCCGCGTGATCCGATCGAGATCGGCAAAGATGGTTTTCTTGATCTCGAATTTTTCTGTTGCCGCCTCAATCACAAAATCGCAGTCTGCTAGTCGCTCGCGGTCGAGCACACCCGTCACGCGAGCCAGCGCTGCTTTGGAAGCATCAGCGGTGATCTTGCCCTTGGCGGCCTCGCGTTCGAGATTCTTCCGCAGAGTTTCCAATCCACGATCGAGAAAGCGCTGCTCCACCTCGCATAGCAGCACGTCGAACCCGCTGCGTGCAAAAACATGTGCGATTCCATTTCCCATGGTTCCCGCGCCAATGACGCCAATCACTCGAATCTCACTCATCGCTTCCCTGCTCCTTCGATAGTTCGCGGATGCTGCTCGCATTCGCCGCTGCGCGTTATCCACGACGCTCTGACGTGCAGCGCCAAAACAATGGAGTGTAGCAGATTTCAATTCGCTGAGGCATCCACATCATTCAATACCCTGGTTTCCGGCAAGACCAACAGATGCGAAAAGATGCTTGTGACTTCGAAGGCTGCTTGTTATTCTCGTCCCTTACCTGCATATCGTTCTGCTGGCTGCATCATTTATCTTCCAATCTTCCGGAAAGTGATAGACATGAAACTGCCTCTTGGTACCCGCTCTGGCCTTTTCCTGTTGACATGCCTGTTTTCCGCCTCGACATTGTCCGCATTATCCACGCAAATTTCGTGTTCCGTTCAAGAGCCGCCCACCGATCCGGCCTCCCTCGCATTTCGACAAGGAGACTACTCCAAAGCAGCCGAGCTCTACTCCGCCGCGGCCAAGAGCAATCCGAAGGACATGCAGGCGATTGCCGGGCAAGTTCGCAGTCTGTTGGAGCAACAGCAAGTCAGTGCCGCTTCGGATCTTGCAGAGAGTAGCGCGGCAGCCCACGCCACCAGCGCCGTGTTAGCAACAGTTTTGGGAGAAGTACGCTTTCGCCAGGGCAGATTGGCCGACGCCGTCCATGCCTATCAAACCTCGCTCAAACTGGACCCCTGCCTGGCGCGAACCCGGTATGACACCTCCAAATTTCTTTGGGTCGAGTCCCTGCACGCGTCGGCGTATGCGGAATTGCAGACGGCCCACCAACTCGAACCGAAGGATCCTGACATCCACCTTGCCTGGATTGCGCGACTTCCGCCAGAGGCGAGAGAGAAAGAGATCGAAGGCTACCTGGCCGATTCGCACAATATGTCGACAGATACGCAAAAGTCTTTGAAAGAAGATGCAGAACGATTAAGGGCCATTTTGGCGGCTAAAAATAGAGGCGGGTGCCAGCTTGCATCTGCGTCCGTGACCCCGACAACTCTGCCCTTTCAATATCTCAATAAAGATGAGGCGAACAATTATCACGGCCTGGGCTTCGATGTGAAGGTGAACAACAAAGCCACCGCTCGATTGCAACTCGATACCGGAGCTTCCGGTATCCTCTTAAATCGCAGTACCGCCGCAAAGGCAGGCCTCGTTCGCCTGGTCAGCGATACCATTTCCGGCATCGGCGACGAGAAATCGATGACTGGGTATTGGGCCTACGCGGAAGATCTCCGGATTGGAACCCTGGAGTTCAAGAATTGTCTGGTCGAAGTCTCCGACAGGCGTTCCATCGTCGACATAGATGGACTGATCGGCGCAGACGTGTTTGAAAATTATTATGTGCAATTGGATTTTCCGCTGCGTCAGATGACGCTGTCGTCACTTCCCGCTCGACCAGGAAACAATGCCACAAATGAAGCTTCTTTAGATACCTCGGGTATTGGCACTGCCTCAATGGAGTCATCAAACAAGGCTGACAAAGCCTCCGGTACCACTGCTCACCCGGCGAGCGTCCACTACACAGATCGCTACATCGCTCCCGAGATGCAGACGTGGTCACCCTTCGCGCGCTTCGGCCATCAAATCTTGATCAATGGGCAACTAAAGGACGGGAAGCCGCGACTTTTTCTTGTTGATTCCGGGTCAAGCGTAACCATTCTTTCGGTTCCAGCGGCCAAGAGCGTCGGTAAAGTTCATTCCGATTCCACCAACAGTCTCACAGGTCTGAATGGCAAGGTGAAACAGATCTATACGGCAGGTCACATCGACGTTATGTTCGCCAACCTGCGCGATCCTCTGTCCAATGTCTTCGTAATGAATCTGGATGATCTGAGCAAGGGCGATGGGATCGAGATTTCTGGAATTCTAGGATTGCAAACCTTGGCAGTTTTGACTGTCGATATCGATTATCGTGACGGTCTGATCCATCTGAGTTTCGATCCAATGCACGGAGCGAACCGCTGGTAGAGCAGTTCAAGGACCACGGTAACCCCGACTCAACAATCCGTCTTCGGAATACATTGCTTGAAGGTGCAATTCCGCAAGCCATCGCGACCTGAAAACGCGGAGAACAATTCCAGTGAAGAACCCTCCCTCCGCATTTTCAGATCGGTTTTCTTAGAACCTTATGCCGCTACTGGCCACCGCCAGCCGGCGGAGCTGCTGCTGTACCTGTCTGCGCGGCGTAGGAAATAATCTGCTTCAACGTGGCGTAGGGCACGCCTGTCACGGGCACGGGGCGTCCGTTCACAAACAGAGTGGGTGTCTCACTAACGTTCACATCTTTTCCAAGTTTCACAGAAGCAGCTACAGCAGCTTCTGTAGCCGGGGTCGCGGCGCAGGTGGCAACTTCCGCAGCATTCGCGCCAGCTTTGGTTGCTGCAGCCTTCAGCGTTCCGTCGGCATCCGTCTTCAGAGACTCCTGGGTGTCGAAGACGGCCTGCACATATTGGAAAAAGGCAGCATTTCCCTTCTGCTGTGCAACGCATACGCCAAACTCCGCAGCCTTCTCGGCAGATGGATGAAGTGTGGTCAGAGGGAAGTTCTGAAATACGATGCGCGCGTTGGGATAATCCGTCGCCAGCTTGTCCACGGTGGGGGCTGCCATCTTGCAGTCTGGACATTGCAGGTCGGCAAATTCCACCAACATCAGATCCTTCGAGCTGGAGCCGCGATAGGGCCCGGTTGCCTGCTGCTCCAGCTTCTGTTGGACGGCAGCAAACGGATGAGCACCAAACGCGATGACATCCGTGTTTGCAATCGCATGATGGCCATCGGGGGTGACAAAGAAAACGGTAGGAGAAGCGCTGTGGGAAACGCCTTGCTCGCCAACCAGAATGGTGACCCGCGCAATACCCGGAACTTCGGTGGTTTGGATCCCCATAACCTGCCAAACGCGATTCGGATCATATCCCCAAATCTGCTTCAAGAATGAGTTCACTTCCTGGGTGGTGGGGGAAGTCGCCGTAAAATTCTTGGGGTTGGCGGGAGGAAATTCAATCTTTTCCGGCGGCGCGATGGTGTTCAAATGCAGCGGCGGTGCAGCGGGCGCCGACTGAGAGGCAGGCGCCTGCGCATTCTGCTGAGCATCCTGTTGGGCGATCGCTACCACCCCCCCTTGGACCATCGCCAGTGCAACGGCCGACAAAAGCATCAACTTTATTTTCATCGATATCCCTCAAATAGATAAATCAAATTGTTAAACCTGCACCTTGACCGCAATTGGAAAACGGCGGCCCACACCAAAAGACTTTTGTGTCACCTTCAAGATTGGAGCCGCCTGCTGACGCTTATATTCACTGCGTTCAACCATTCGCAAAATGCTTCGGACCAGTTCAATATCGAGAGGCAGCGTGCTTGTTTGCACGATGGCTTCGGCCGTTTCATAGCGCTCTACATATGCTGCAAGAATTGGGTCAAGCACATCATACGGCGGCAACGAATCGGTATCCTGCTGGTCCGGTCGCAATTCCGCGGACGGGGGCTTTACCAATGTGTTTTCGGGGATGATTTCCCGCTCTCGATTGGCGTATTTTGCCAACCGATAGACGCAAGTTTTATATACGTCTCCGATGACTGCCAGGGCCCCAACCATGTCTCCGTACAGGGTACAGTATCCGGTCGACATCTCGGACTTATTGCCTGTGGTCAGTACCAGAGCACCCAGTTTATTTGATAAAGCCATCAGCAGGGTGCCACGAATTCTCGACTGAAGATTTTCTTCTGTGATATCTGGCGGATAGCTTTTCAGGATGGGATGCAAAGCCTTCAGATGGTTTTGAAAGATATCGCATATCGGAATCAATTCCCACTGGATACCCAGGTTCAGCGCCAACTGTCGAGCGTCGTCGATCGAGCCCTGAGAGGAATATTCGCTGGGCATTCCAACCCCGAGCACATTGTTAGATCCCAGGGCTTCGGTCGCAATCGCGGCCACCAGCGCAGAATCGATGCCCCCGCTGAGTCCGACAATGGCCTTCGAAAACCCGCACTTGCGCACGTAATCCCGCGTGCCCAGGACAAGTGCATCATATACGGCGATGTCCTCATCCTCTTTCGATGGCGGAACAGCTGTGGAAACAGAGGGTAGATCGACAATGAGCAAGTCTTCCTGAAATGAGCGCGCCTGCGCAATCAAATTTCCCTCAGCATCCAGCACCAGGCTGCTGCCATCGAAGATCAGGCTGTCGTTGCCGCCCACTTGATTCACCATGGCAACGGGAACGTGATGGTGCCGAGCAATGGTCGCCAGCATGGCTCGGCGCATCTCACGCTTGTCGCGATAATACGGCGAGGCGGATAGATTGACGATGAGGGTGGCACCCTGATGCATGAGATTTTCGACTGGGTCAACTGGATATAGGCGCTGCGGCCAGAAATTCTTGTCGTTCCAGGCATCTTCACAAATGGTAACGGCGATCCGCTCCCCGGCCATTTCGTACAAAATTTGACTCATAGCAGGCGCGAAGTATCGCTGCTCATCGAACACGTCGTAATAGGGGAGCAGCATCTTCGACTGGATAAAATCCACCCGCCCATTGCGAAGGACCACAGCCGAATTCATCACCCGCTTGCCAGAACTTGCTGGCGCGGGCGTCGGGCATCCGCAGAGAATGGCAATCGGATGATTTGCCGTGACTTGTTCGGCAATCTCCTCCAACGCCTGCTGAGCGCGGTCGAGGAAGGATGTTTTCTCCAGCAGATCGGCGGGGGGGTAGCCGCAGACGGCCATTTCTGGAAAGACGACAAGGTCGGCGCCCTGCTGCTGACTGGCGATGCTCAACTCAACAATTTTCCGGACATTTCCGAGGAAATCTCCGATCGTCGGATTGATCTGCGCCAGGGCGAGCTTCACCAACTTAGTGTAACCAGCGGCGATGGCAGAGACAAACGCTGAGGAATGAGTGGCAAACGGCAGATGCAAGGAAACTGGAGGGCAATGCGAACGCTTCTAGGTTCCGGTTCCGCTGAGAACGACGCCCACAGTGCGAGTCATGATCTTGAGATCGAGCCAGAGACTCCAATTGTCGATGTAGGCGGTGTCGAGGGAGATGTATTGATCGAACGACGGGTCCTGGCGCGCCTGTACCTGCCAGAGGCCAGTGATGCCAGGCAATACTTCCAGACGGCGGAGATGCCGCAATTCATACAGGCGAACCTCCCCAGCCAGCGGAGGTCGAGGTCCAACGACACTCATGTGGCCGCCCAATACGTTGAGAAATTGTGGCAGCTCATCCAGTGAGTATTTGCGCAGAATCCTGCCGAGCCGTGTAATCCGCGGGTCACCGGTCATTTTGAACAACACACCATCGCGCTCATTCTTGTGGTCAAACTGCTCCCGTAGCCTATCCGCATTGACGACCATGGTGCGGAACTTCCAGCAGCAAAATGTGCGGCCTTTCCTCCCAATGCGCTCGGCCCCATAAAAAATTGGGCCCGGGGAATCCAGCCGTATCGCGATGATGATGAACAAGACCAGCGGGCTAAGAACAATCAGGGCAAAAACGGAAACCAGAATGTCCAAGCCCCGTTTCATCAGCAGGCCCGCCACTGGAATGTGATGGCGATGCAACGGCATGGTAGGAAATTGACCGACATACTCAATCGGCGCGCTCCAGGCCAGACCGTCGTAGAGATCGGGAACGACGCGCACATCGACACCCCAGACGCTAGCCTGCGCGATCAACCGCTTGACTACGCCACGTTCGCATGGACCCGTCACAAAAATTTCATCGATAAAATGGCGGCGGATCAGATCTCCCAGTTCGGGTAAATCCCCCAAGACTTCCAGCGGCTGTTCTTCAGTCTGAGAATCTGGATAAAGATTCCCGATGTCGCTTCCTTCGTGCGAAATCTGAACAAACCCCTTGAATGTGAAACCGAGATGGCGAATTCGTTGTAAATGGCTACGAATTGCCACTCCCAAGGAACCCGTCCCAATGACCAGCACATTTCTGGTATCGAGACCATTTTCATACCGCTTGTACAGTGTGAGACGCCAGACGGCGCGCCTCAGGCAAAGAAAAAACGTAGTTCCTACCAGGGTGGAGATGACGACGGCGCGAGAAATAGTGTCGGCGCGCCCAAAGTATAAAGCACCCGCCAGGATCAGACTGGCCGTGAAGCAGGTCTGCACCGTCAGCCGCTGCTCTCTCAATCCACTAAATGCCTGCAGCGGCCCATAGAGGCCGTGAGCTCGGCTCACCAGAATAAGAATTAGTGAAAAGCCGGCAAGGTAGAGCAGGAGAGAGGACGGATTTGCCGCGAGCGGGGCGCGATTATCGAAGTAGGAAAGTACATTTGTTTTGCGAAAGTGAGTGGCCAGTGCGGCGGCCGCAACGACAGTAAGGATGTCGACCACCATCCACAGCAACGTTACGGTGCGGGAAGGGCTACGGCCAGCGGGGCCGAATCCGCCCACCCGAGGGCGCAACTCGACAAAATTATCCGAGCTCCGAGCCGGAAACCAATGACTTAGATCAGGGGAAGCCATTCTGTGTCTTCTCTACTTGCGTTTGTGAGTCGCCACAACAGGCAGATGGAATTCCAAATGGTGCTCAAGAAGAAGTCAACAGGTCAGGGCCATCTTCGGAGTGGTCACTTGCCTGAAAGCAAACCCAGAATAACAATTCAACTACCGTCCCAGGGAACCATGGCCATATCAGCAATCCAACTGTACCCAATTCCAGGAACCTGAAAGATGTTGCGGCTTTGGAGTTAGATGCTTCCGACCTGACAACGGTCACCTAGCGATTTTCCAACCAGCATTTCAACGATGGTAGATGGTCGGGAGCCAGATTGCAACGAAATTGCGACCTTGGGCGCACGAAGGTATTCTGTTACAAACTTATTTAAAGAAATGGGTTAAGCGAACCCACCCGGGATTGTAGTTTTATTTCCAAAGCGCGGGATTGGGGAGCGTACGCTCATCCAACCGCAGAAATTCCTGTAAAACCGGGTCTGAGGTCTGGCGGAGTTCTTCAACCGATCCAAAAAACTGCGCCTTTCCTTCGTGCAGAAACAGGATGCGATCGGCGAGTTTTTCGGCAATTTGCATATCGTGGGTGACGACGATGCTGGTCAGATGCAGCTGAATCTTCACTTTCTGGATCAAATTTCCCATCAGATGCGCCATCAGGGGGTCGACCATCGTGGTGGGCTCGTCATACAGGATCGCCTCAGGCTGAGCCGCCAAAGCCCGTCCGATAGCAACCGCTCGTCGCATTCCGGTGGAAAGATCCGATGGCAGACCATGCGCCATTTCACTGACGCCGACCATTCCCAGCAAGCCATTCACGATTTGGTCGATCTGGTCCTCACTCAACTCCCCACGCTGCCGCAAGGGGAAGGCAACATTCTCGAAGACGCTCAATGAGTCGAACAATGCGCCACTCTGGAAGACCATGGTCACCTTGCGCCGAATGGGCTCCATCTGAGTCTCAGTAAAGTCGGTCACGTCCTCGCCCTTGACGATGATTCGGCCCGCGTCAGGCTTGAGAAATCCCATGATAATTTCGAGCGAAACCGATTTCCCGACGCCACTTCGCCCGATAATGCACAGAGTTTCGCCCGGAAGCACGAAGAAACTGACATCATCGAGAACAACGTTGTCGCCAAACCGCTTGCAGACATGCTCGAAGGCAATGAACGGTTGGACTGGCGTGGAGGCGCGATCTACCATTCTTTTGAAGATAGCCGAAGTTGGCATAGATTGCTTTGAATTCTGGCGGCCGAAAACTACTCGAATCGATGCTGTTGTGCCCGTTGCCAATCCTCCGGGGTATTCACATTCAGAAACCATTCGCTGGGATCGAGCGAGGGGGATGGCATCATGGTTGCGGAAAACCCCGCTGCATCCCACAGTTCGATGCAGAGCGCAGGGTTTTCGGACTGAAGCTCTGAGCGCGACGCGAGGTTTCGTACCGTCTCGCGAAGCGCCGCCATGATCTTAAGATTCCCTGCTTTCAGCGCTCGACGAAGACCGGGAGCAAGTGTGCGACGATAGAGGCCGCACAGCGGCTGTGGCAAGTCTTCCAACTGAGGAATCACACACACGATATGCTCCAGCGGCGACGAGCCGGCAGAAGCTGCATTCTGCTCTGTAGGCTGGACGCGGACCACCAGCGCTTCCAGTACCTCGACTGGCAGTAGCGGCAGATCGACCGCAAGGAAGACATTCCATTCGGTTGTTGATTGTTCCAATGCTGCCACAATTCCACCGAGTGGTCCGCTGCCTGGTAGCGCATCTGGAATCACGGCTTCGGTGCGGTGAAGATCGTCGCGATCGGCACAAATCGAAACTGTGTTGCAGACCCGTTTGAGTCGGGTGATCGCATGATCCAGTAGCGTCTGGCTGTTCCCTTCGCGATTCCAGGGTAGTAACGCCTTATCCTGGCCCAATCGGCTGCTGCGCCCGCCTGCCAGGACAAATCCGGAGATTCGCGCACGAACATCTGTCGCCCCTCCTCGATAACCGCCACCGAGAGGCGAAGTAGGCTGCACTATTGCTCCCCGCCGAGTTTCTCAAAGAAACGGATCAAAGTTTCGATGCCACGATAGAAATTGGCAATGCAGAACTTTTCATTGGGAGCATGCAGGTTGTCATCCGGCAATCCGAAACCCATCATCACGGAGGGAATCTTCAGGCTGCGCTCGAAGTCGCCCACGATCGGAATGGAACCACCGGAGCGGACAAAAACGGTGTCCTTTCCGAAAACGTCATGCAATGCGGCGGTCGCGGCTTCGATATAACGGTTGTCCACGCCGATCACGATCGCATGGCCCGAGTGAATAAGCCGCACATCAAGCGAAATTCCCTTGGGACAAATCGACTCCACATACCGCTTATAGAGCTGGAATACTCTCTGCGGCTCCATGTCCGGAACCAGGCGCAGCGACACTTTGGCGACTGCCTTCGCCGGGATCACGGTCTTCGCCCCGTCGCCAATAAAGCCGCCCGGCATGCCATGAATTTCCAGCGTAGGGCGCGCCCAGAGGCGCTCCAGAACGGAATACTCGGGCTCGCCGGTCAACGCCGAAGAACCGACTTCTTTCCGCATAAATTCCTCTTCGCTGAAAGGCAGAGACTGCCATGTCTTCAACTCTCTGGCAGAGGGCGGCACAACAGAGTCATAGAACCCGGGAATCAGGATGCGTCCGTTTGCGTCCTTCAACTGGGACAGAACCTGACACAGCGCAAAAAATGGATTGGGAGCGGCGCCGCCGTACATGCCGGAGTGCAGGTCAGTAGCTGCTCCGTGAGCTTCAATCTCGGTGTAGATCATGCCACGCAATCCAACACAAAGCGTGGGCAGATCGGGCGCAAACATTTCAGTATCGGAGATCAATGCAAAGTCTGCCCGTAGGCGTTCCGGATGCTGTTGCACAAACTTGGCGATTCCTTCACCGCCCACCTCTTCCTCGCCCTCTAGAATCACGCGTACATTCAGCGGCAATTTGCCGTTCGCTCCCTGCAGCAGACTTTCCAGCGCCTTAACGTGCATGTACATTTGGCCTTTGTCGTCGACGGCGCCGCGAGCATAGAGATTGCCATTGCGCTCGGTCGGCTCGAATGGTGGGCTAATCCATTCGTCCAGTGGGTCAGGAGGCTGCACGTCGTAATGGCCATAGCAGAGACAGGTCGGCTTGCCCGCTGCGTGCAGCCAGTCTGCATAGACCAACGGATGGCCGCTGGTTTCAATCATTTCAACATTTTCAAGACCGATGCGCTTCAGTTCTGCGGCCAGAACCTCGGCTGTATGGCGAACATCGCCGCGGTGTTCGGGCAAGGTAGAGATGGAAGGAATCCGCAGCAGATCTTTGAGTTCATCGAGAAACCGGCTTTGATTCTGGCGTGCGAATTGGAGAGCTTCGTTGGACATGAACATTCCTCGGAATTAACAACCTGGATGGGAAGTAGTTTAATAACGATCCATAGAGGGATCGACTGTAGAGGCCCATTCTTCGAGACCGCCTGCGAGCGACTGTGCCTGGTGAAACCCCTGCTCACGAAGCCACAGTACCGCAACGAGGGAGCGATTTCCATGATGGCAGACCACCACGATGTGCGCGTCTCGATCGAGTTCCTGATGGACACGGTCTGGCAAATCCGCCATAGGGATCAGCAGCGATCCTGGGAGCAGACAGAGTTCAGTTTCCCATGACTCGCGCACGTCCAATAAACAAAATGGCGCGGCATCGGGACTGGAAGGAAGGAGTTTCAGTTTCTCCTGAAACTCCTGGATCGAAATTTCAAGTTCCATACGAGATTCCAGAATACATTGGGGCCAGCTGAGAGAGTCATCCGTGATGCCCGGCGAAGGCCTGGGAGCAAACGGCAAACCGGGCTCCATGGTACAAACAGGACAGGATAGGCGACCAGTATGGTGCGTGTGCCAGAGGCATGTTTTTTCCTGTGACAACATGCAACGACACCAATTGAATCTATGAGTCAAAGAGTTCTCATTGTCGAAGATGAACCCAACGCCCGTATGGGCCTGGCGGAACTGATTTCGGGCTGGGGTTACGCCACGGAAGTAGCTGAGGATGGAGTAGAAGCACTGGAACGCATCCAGGACTGGCACCCGACGATTCTTGTCTCTGACTTGAAGATGCCGCGCATGGATGGGCTTACGCTACTAGCGCGGCTGGTCAAGCTGCAGGACAAACTGGCCGTGATTATGCTGACCGCGCAAGGCAGCATCGAGAGCGCTGTCGAGTCGATGAAACTGGGCGCTTTCGATTACATCCAGAAGCCGGTGGATCCGATCCGCCTGAAGCGACTGCTGGCCAGCGCCGGTGCGCAGCAACAGGCGGAACGCGAGATTGAGAACGTCCGCCGCAAGGTGCAGGAAACCGGTGTGCTTGGTTCCCTGGTGGGCAAATCCGCTCCTATGCAGGCAATTTTTCAATTGATTGAGCGAATTGCACCCAACAATGTATCGGTCCTGATTACCGGAGAGAGCGGTACCGGTAAAGAAGTGGTAGCGCGAACCTTGCATGAACTCAGCGGACGCAGCAGCAAGCCGTTCATCGCGGTGAACTGCGCGGCCATCCCGGAAACTCTGATTGAAAGCGAAATCTTTGGGCATGAACGCGGCGCGTTTACAGGCGCCGTAGAGCGACGGGCTGGCTGCTTTGAACTGGCGGAAGAAGGCACGTTGCTGCTGGATGAGATTGGAGAAATGCCAATTGCAACGCAGGCCAAACTGCTGCGGGTCCTGGAAGATCGTACGCTGCGGCGTCTGGGTAGCAAGGTGGAAACGCAGATCAATGTGCGGGTGCTTGCGGCAACCAACAAAGATCCTGCAACGGCCATCGCGGACGGACATCTGCGCAACGATCTTTACTACCGGCTGAATGTATTCAATATTGACATGCCACCGCTACGCGAGCATCGCGAAGACATTCCGATGATTGCCGATGCCATGGTTCATGCCATGAACGAACGCCACAGCTGCCAGGTAACGGGCATCGAAGCCGACCTTCTGCAGGAATTCGAATCCTACGACTGGCCGGGAAATGTGCGTGAGTTGCGCAATGTTCTGGAGCGGGCTGTGGTGCTGTGCGGCAGTGGAATTCTAAGCCGACAGCATTTGCCGCCCGGTTTTGGCTTGGTCCACATCCCAACCGTAAGTGATTCCGCCCAGGTACAGATGCCGGTCGGTACCACCGTCGATGAGGCGGAGAAACGGCTGATCCTGCGCACGCTGGAATCCACTGGGAATAATAAAACGCGTGCGGCAGAGATCCTTGGTATCAGTCTAAAAACGCTGCACAATAAATTGAAGGAATATGGAAATTCGGCAGAGAGTAGCGACTAGACGCTGGCGGGCGACAACAAAGGGTTGCATAGCCAACCAGATTCTGCGGCAAGACTAAGGATCGAGTCCGCAGCTATAACCCAGGAAACGATTCCGCAATTCAGCAACCGCCATGAGGATCCGTCTCAAACTCGTATTGGCAATCACCGGCATGGTATCCGCCATGGTGATTTTGCTGTCGGCTCTTTATCTATCGCAATTGCTATCGGAACGTATTCAGCAAAGCTATCAACATACCGACATTGCCACCCACCAATTGTTGCTCGCAGTACAGGCCGCTATCGAGCACGGACTCAACAAAGTTCCCGTACCAGCCAATGATCCGAACGCGTTCGACGACGCTGTCAGTCGTGCATTGCAGCAGGATGCAGCGCTGCGGCTGATGTTGGCTTCTTTTATCCGTTACGAGCCGACCATCTACGACATCAATATCGCCAACAGCAAAGGGAAGATTCTGCTCAGCACAGACCCCCTGTCTCAAGGCCATGCGATGCCTCACCAGCCGAGCTTTGTTTCGTTGCAGCAACAAACCGCGTGGCAAAAATTTCGCATCGTGTTTGGACCCCCCGCAGTGTATGCCGTCGATGCCAGGTTGGACCGCAATCGTGTTCCCTTCCTTACCGTGCGGGTAGGAGTGAGAACAACTTTTCTTCGCAGCCAGCTGGCTCCCTGGTTGCACGCGGAACTTATTATCGTGATCCTTTCCGTGCTGCTCACGATTGTGCTGGCAGCATTGCTTTCCAATATGGCACTGCATCCACTGCAGGTCATCAGCGACCGGCTCGATCAGTTCATGCTGGCAGAGCCACAGCCTGTCTCGGAGCCAGGACTGCTGCTGGCGAAATCAGACGAAATCTCCCGTGTTTCCAGCAAAATTGAGCGCATCGGACAACGGATGCGCAGTGTTGAAGAAGTCTTCACGGCCCTGAAAGAGAACCTGGACCAGGTCCTGGAGAACCTGCAGGACGGCGTGATGCTGTTCACGCAGGACGCACGCGTGGTGATGGTCAGCGATTCTGTCGAACACTTCCTGGGCATGACCCGGCAACAGATGCTGGGCGTCGAACTGCATGACATTTTCGATCGCCAGTCGACTCTGGGCCAGGTTGTCCGCCGGGCCTTCAATGCTCGGCTCATGCTGATGCAGGAAGAAGTCATTACCGAAACAGGCCGCCGCATCCAGGTCTCGCTCGACTTTATCCACAGCGAAGACCCGACTACGCCCTCTGACACATTGGGAGCGCTGCTGACCCTGCACGACAGCGAATCCATGCGGCAGATCGAGAATGAACTGGAAGTCTCGCGACGCCTGGCGGACCTTGGACGATTGACCTCCGGTGTGGGGCACGAGGTAAAGAACCCGATCAATGCTATCGTGGTGCATCTGGAGTTGCTGCGTGAAAAGCTGGCGCGGAACGATAGCAGCGCCGAACGCCACGTGGACGTAATCCACAATGAGATTCGGCGCCTCGACCGAGTGGTGCAAACGTTGATCGATTTTTCGCGGCCCGTGGAACTGGACCTGGCCATGCACGATTTGCGCTCTATAGTTACTTCCGTACTGACGCTGGCCGAGCCAGATTTAGCGCAACGCTCGGTCCAGGTCGTCCGCGTCATGCCCAGTTCTCCGGTCTATGTACGAGTGGATGCGGACATGATTCAGCAGGCACTCCTGAATGTACTGCTAAACGGCGCGCAATCGATGGCGGATGGCGGCGAACTGCACGTGGAGCTAAAGCAGCACGGCCACGAGGCAAGCCTGCGAATCCGCGATCAGGGCTGTGGCATTCCACGCGAAATTCTCAGCCGCATCTTCAATCTCTATTTCACGACAAAACGGGATGGAACAGGGATTGGCCTGGCAATGACCTATCGTATACTGCAACTCCACAATGGCTCAGTTCAAGTAGAATCTGAGGTGGACGTTGGCACGCAGTTCACACTCCGGCTTCCTGTGGCTTCCCTGCCGGAAACAAAATCGATTGTAAGTACAACTGCTAGCTAGGTTCGCGAGTGAATCGTGGGTCTATCAACGAAGAACGAAGATTGACGCGTCAAAGAAATGCTAGGGGAAGAATGCGGTATTGGCGCCTACTTTTTGTCTCATTTCTGCTGACGTTTTTGATCGCTGGCTGCCATCGCAAGCCTGAGCGCGCGCTCCCTCCCCCTCATGCGCAAGCCCCGATCATCAGTACCCTTCCAGCAATGCCTCCGCGTACACTGCAAACTGTTGAGTTGGCTCAACCTACACCGGCGCAACCCGCTCCGCCGCCAGCTACAACTGCGCCACCGCCTAAGAAACATCCGGCAAAAGTCCGTCGTCACCGCACGACGCCGAAGACAGAACCCGAAACTGAGACGACCGAAACGCGACCTGCAACTACCGGCACTCCTGGTACTGGAGCGGCTCCAGCCACAGTCCCACCCCCGCCTGCCAGCACGACAACCCTTATCGGCCAGCTCTCTGCCGATGATTCCACCGCGACTCCGACAGAGGCCGCGCAAACCAAACGGCTCATCGATTCCACCGAAGTTCAGCTGAAGAAGCTTTCAACCCAGCAGCAGGCAGCACATAAGGACGCCGTCGCTCAGGTCAATTCTTTTCTGATGCAAGCCAGGCAGGCTTTGAGCACGAATGATGTGGTGGGTGCACAGACGCTGGCAAACAAAGCAAAAATTCTGATCGATGAGTTGTTGAAGTAACCGCATAGAGATTCAGTCAAGCACTGACAGGAACCCTATCGCTCGCCCCATTTCAGCTTGGCACGCAGTACATCGAAGAAGCTGTTGCCGCTCCTGCGAATCAGGCGAATCATATACCGTGAGCGGCAACAGTGAAGTTCGTCTCCGAGCTTCAATTCGACAGCTTCCTGACCATCGACCGTAAGATAAATCTGCTCTGGCATTCCTTCAATGCTCAGCGTAATTTTCGCGTCCCCGCGCACCACCAGCGGGCGCACGGTCAACTGATGCGGACACACGGCGGTAATGATCATGCCGTCAATGTCGGGCGCAAGGATGGGACCGTTAGCGGCCAGATTGTATGCCGTGGATCCCGTGGGTGTCGCCACAATCACCCCATCCGCTCTGAACTGGGCCACCATTTGGTCACCTGCCTTGACCAGGATGTTGACCATGCGGGCAATGGTGCCCTTGGTAATGACAACATCGTTGAGCGCCTCGAATTCGTGATGAACAAGGCCGGCACGGCGTACCTCGGCATGCAACATGGCACGCTCATCGATGGTGCAACCATTTTGACGCCAGGATTCCAATGTGGTGAAGAGTTCTTCCAATGGCACTTCGGCAAGGAAACCCAGTGAGCCAAGATTCACGCTTAGTATGGGCGTCTGGGTGCGCGCGAATGCCCTGGCTGCAGCCAGCAAAGTACCGTCGCCACCCAATACAATCACCAGCTCCGGCTGATGCTCATGCATCAAGTGCCGCGGCGTTGCCTCTCCGGAACCCAGATAGGCGGCGCTGATTGGGTCCAGGATGGACGCATAGCCATGCTGTTTCAGCCAAACCGCAAGCTCTGGCAGGATTGTTGACAGTTCCGGTTTTTGCGGTTTGGAAATGATTGCGATCGATCGCATGCGTTCTCTCCTCAAAACCGAGCGTATATCAGGAACTCATGATTTCCATCGCCACCTGGCAATGGCGAGTCCATCACCCTGGTCTCGAGAGCCCCGTTGGCGTCCAACATTTCTCTCACTCTGTCGATGGCACGTTGATGGGCAGCAGCGCTGTGCACGATTCCACCCTTGCCAACAAATTGCCTGCCTGCCTCAAACTGTGGCTTGGCCAGGATGACCGCCTCGCGGCTGGGGCTGTCCGGAATATTTGCATCCCCTGGAAACGCAGCAGCAATTACAGCGGGGAGCACCAGCGAGGCCGCAATAAACGATACGTCAACGGTAAAGAAACGAATCCCGGCAGGCAGCATCTCCACCGTAAGACGGCGTGCATTGGTACGTTCCAGCAGGTTCAATCGCGGGTTCCCGCGAAGTTTCTCCGCCAGCTGGCCGTGGCCGCTGTCCACCCCGACGACATACGCCGCTCCTCGCTGCAGCATGCAATCGCTGAACCCTCCAGTGGATATGCCCACATCCAGGCAGGTACGCCCGGAAATATCGATTTTCCAGGCATCCAGCGCGGCGACCAGCTTGGCTCCTCCGCGGCTCACATACAGAAAGTCTTCCTCAAGCGCCTGGATCACCTGCTGGGAGTCGACGACAAACCCGGCCTTGGTAATGATCGTGCCATCGACTGTAATGTGGCCGGCGGAGATACGCTGCTGGGCACGCGTACGCGTTGCCGCGAAACCTTGACCCACCAGTAGCTTATCCAGACGAAGCTTCATCCCTGCACCGTTCTAGGCCTCTTCACGGTTCTTGCCGGCGGCATATTGTCGGAATCAGGAACCTGTGAGGTAGACCTCGATACCATTGCCCGTGAGAGGCAGATTTGTGTCGATGGTGTCGTCGACGGTCTGAATGATGGTCAGCATATTCGTGTCTGGGGAGACGACGTATACCTTGCCTGTGGGAGTACCGGTAGTGGCCGCAATCGAAATAGGATGAATTGTGCAGAGGACATTTGGATTGCCCGCCGAGCATGGTTCCTGTGGCAACGGAATAGTCTTGGTCACCGTGTTGCTGATCAAACTGACAACACTGACAGTTCCGTCTCCGCGGTTGGCAACATACGCGCGCGTTCCATCCTGCAAAATCGAGACGGAAGACGGATTACTGCCCACTGGCACTGTGGCAATAATCTTACCGAAGTTAGGGCTGTCGTTACCGTACACATCCTCGCTGATGTTGATCAGGGTGAGCGTGTTCGAACCCGAGTTCGCCACAGCAAGAATCGCTCCCGTGCCGTAAATGGCCGCCCAGACGGGGCCATGTCCAACAGGAATCTGGCCGGCCGGTATCCCCGCTTGTCCGTTGGCCAAATTCGGGTTTGTATCGATCCGGTTCTGCTGGCTATCGATCACTGAAACTGTACCGCTACCCTGATTCAGAATGAATACCCGCCGGCTGTCGGGACTCATCACGCCATAGATCGGACAAAGACCCACGGCCAAGTTGGAAGAGGGTGTGTTGGTCGATGTCTCAATGCCGGTTGCCGTACCTTGAGAATTGGTAGTAGGACAACTGCCCGCTGGAGGTGTCTGGCTATCGTCATAGCTGATGGCATAAATACGCTGTGCGCCAGCGTTGCCGACCAGATTGACAGGAAACTGCGCGGCGGAAGGATTGCTTGAATCAATGAGCGGAATTTCAAGGAAGGCTGCTGGCGCCTGTGCACCATTGCTGGTTTTCATCACGGCGATGGAACTTCGACCTGGTTGCGAAACATATAGATAATTCGTGGTCGACAGCATCGTATTCGGGTCAGCATTCGCCAGCAATGTGCTCGAATACACCTGATTGCTTTCCACCGTAGTGGAGATGGTGAAGTTTGTGATCGTACCATCCGCGTTCGTATTGTAGACAATTCCCCCGCTGCCGTTGCTGTTGGGAGCCAGTGCCACCCAGCGCGGTCCATTGCCCAGGTTCAAGCGAATCGCCAGAGAATCCCCGGCAAAGTCCACCAGCGATGCCAGCCCTGGCACAGTGCTATCGGCACAGACCTGATCGATGGTGGGGGCGGTGACATTGGTGTCACTACCGCAGGTGGTCACGATCGCATACTTACTCGGCTGAGACGAAGGCTGGACCGGAGGTACGCTCGTGACAACAGGACGGTAAATATTTCCGCAGCCCAGCATGGAGGCCAATATCAGACTCGATCCCACTAGTTCCCAGGGCCTTCTTCGCCCAAAAACTGACAACACTCGTGAATACCCCGTGGTTTCCATCAATCAACTGAAGCTGTCACTGATTGTAAATCAGCGTTGCTGTTTTCGCGGTCTCAAGTACAGCTTTCCTGCGGACTCTGAAGTTACAGCTCCGCATTCTACCGAGCAGAAAAATCCCCTGGCGATCGATGCCATGCGGATCAGTGCAGGTGCAGGCGCCAAAGGGTGTAACTGGCCATCTCGTGCACGTAGCGTTCCGCAATCTCCAGCTGGCTGACGGACTTGCCAGTTTCTCGCGGAGAAAGCAGAACATGCAAACCCTGGGCCTGGCACAACTGTTGAATGCGAAACATGTGGGTTCCATCACTGACAACCAAAATGGTTCGAAGATGATTTTCCCGGGCGATGGCTGCCAATCGGTCAACAGACTCCTCGGTATCGCTGCTGGTTGTTTCTGCGATGATTCTGCGGTCTGGCACGCCATGAGTCAGGAAGAAATCGCGGCCCACGGCACCCTCGCTGGATTGTGGATCATATTGCGAACCGGCACCGCCACCCAGGGAAATCAGCAGCGGGGCCAGTCCACGCTGGTAAAGATCGAGCGCATGCTCCAACCGCGCATTCAACACCGGCGAAGGACGTCCGTTGTATTCCGCGGCGCCAAAAACGGCGATGGCATCGGCCGGCAGAGTCTGGATAGTATAAGAGGTTTCCCGAATCTCGATAAAGAGCCACCAGAACCAGGCGAAGCAAACCAGCAGCACGATGGTGACAATGCCGCGCAGAATCCGGCGCGCGATGCTGCGCGCTCTTCCGGGTTTCCAGTCATCCGTGTCTTCCCAGTCACGTTCTCCGGTTTGTATATCGCGCATCGCTTGAGGCCCCACTATTGCAACGCGAAGGCAATCTCGTGTGTTGGAATTGCACCCTCGCGCAGAATCTGCCAGGTTCCGGGCCCGGCGGAGAGATCGACAATGGTCGTCGGAAGACTTCGCCCGGTCGGACCTCCATCGACGATCAAAGGAAGGCGATCGCCAAGTTGATCTCGAACTCCTACCGCATGCGTACATTCTGGCGCGCCAAAGGCATTGGCAGAGGTCGCCGTCACCGGAAGCCCCAGCATGCGCACGACCGCGCGCGGAATAGAGGCGTCAGGAACACGCAGCGCGACATTTCCAGTGTTCGCGGTCACGCGCAACGGCAACCGCGTTCCTGCGCGCACAATCACGGTCAGCGGGCCGGGCCAGAAGCGCTCTGCCAGCCGGTCAAATTGCGAGTCCAGGTTGCGCGCAATCTCATAGGCCTGCGCGACATCGGCCAGCAACAACGATAGCGGCTTGTGCCGCAGACGCATCTTGATGTCGTAAATCAGCTCGACGGCGTGCAGGTTGACCGGGTCTACAGCCAAGCCATAAAACGTGTCCGTCGGCATTCCGACGACACTGCCCGCCCGCAGGCAACGCACAATGTATTCGATCTTGTCCGGCTCCGGCTCATCCGGCTGCACGCGCAGTATTTCCGCTGACAAACTGGTCTCTCCACAGGTGCAAGTTATCGCTCGAAGGGTTGGCGTCTCATATATCTTCGAGCTTGCACCATGATACCCGTTCGCCGAAGCCTCGAAGAACGCAAATACGCCGTCGGGGCATTTCTCTCGCAAAGTTTTGAAATCAGCGCACGGATTTCGATTGCGAATCGGGCGTGCGAACATGCTCTGGTCGAAATCCAAGGCCCACGATCCGCGCCGGAACACGACGCAGCCAGGGAAATCGTTGCAGCAGCTTGAGCGGCATGGGGAGATGTCGAATCGGAGTCTGATTGCCCAGGGAGGGACTGATAAACTTCCGATGCATAAAAACCTGGACGCCTTGTGTCATGCGCGTTGGGAAGCTGCGGCGGCGTTGTACCTGGTTCAAATGATGGCTGTTGACAATACCCACTAACAACGGAGATGCCAGAATGTTCGCCGCAGCAACGGCATCCTGAATAGCAAGATTGATGCCAACACCTCCGACTGGCGACATGGCGTGTGCGCAGTCGCCGATACACAACAGTCCGGGTTGAGACCAATGATGCAAGCGATCAACTGCGACGGTCAGCAGCTTGACCGAATTCCAGTCAGCGATTTCATACATGCGTGAAGCCAGAAACGGGGCGATGTCCGCGATGTTTTGCTGGAAAGACGGTAACTCTTTTTGCTGGAGAGCCTCGAACCCCCCCTTGGGGATTACGTAAGCACACTGCCAATATTCGCCGCGGTCCAGCGTAACCAGAATCTTTCCCGCACGGAACCGTCCCAGGGTTTGGTTCGGGTCACCTGTCTGCCGGGAAACCCGAAACCAAAGCACATCAATGGGAGCGCCTAGATCCATCACCTCGAGCCCGGCGTTTTTGCGGACTGTGGAGTGCCTTCCATCCGCACCAACCGTCACATCCGCATGCACTTTGAGGATTCCGTGCGGTGTCGTTGCCAACACACCCCGCACGCGACCATTTTCTTTCAGCAGATTCGTTACTTCAGATTCCATGCGCAAATGAAAATGGGGATACGGCTTCGCCTTTTCGGCAATGAAATTCAGGAAATCCCATTGCGGCATCAGAGCGACAAATTTTGCATGCGTCGGAAGATGAGTAAAATCGCCAATCGTTACTGCGAAGCCTTCAATTTCGGCGCCAATCTGAGATACCTGCTGATGGGGCCTTTGTAGAAACTCCTCCAGCAGACCCAGCTCATACATCAGTTCCAGTGTCGAGGGGTGAATCGTGTCGCCGCGAAAATCGCGCAGAAAATCGGCGTGCTTTTCCAGCACCACCACATCGACTCCTGCGCGAGCCAGCAGGAAACCGAGCATCATCCCCGCCGGCCCACCGCCAGCGATACAGCAACGGGTTTCCAACGTTTCCGAAGCGGCAGCTTCCGGCTCCATTTTGAACCCCTCTTCGTGAAACTCGATCCACCGATTATCGTGGAGGTCTGGCCGGCAAGTACAGCGTAAAATCGCCAAGTATGCCGAACTTTGTGGCCTCCGCTTCCGCCGAAATGATTCGCAGCCGCCAGAATACACGGCTGAAGGACCTGCGCCAGCGGCTGCAGATCTCTGACGTGGGTTTGGATGGACTAATCGCCATCGAAGGCGATCATCTGATCGAGGAAGCACAGCGCAGCGGTCTTCGGTTCGACACGTTGTTCCTGCGCGAAGACCGCATTTCACAAAATACTTGGCCTGTCACCGGCACGGCGAAAATTCTTACCGTCGCCGCCGATGTCTTCGATCATGCCTGCGCGACTGAATCTCCGCAAGGCATTGCGGCGCTGGTGGAAGCTCCGTGCTGGACACTAGAATCGCTGCTCCTTACGGACTCTCCCAGGTTGGTCATCCTGGCAGGACTGCAGGATCCAGGCAATGTCGGCACCATCATCCGATCCGCCGAAGCATTTGCCGTCACCGGGGTTCTACTGACGCAGGGAAGCGCCAGCCCGTGGAACCAGAAAGCGCTGCGAGCCGCTGCCGGTTCCAGCTTTCGCATGCCCATCGTTTCTTTGCCCAATAACGCGCTGCTGCGACAGCTGCCACAGAAACAAATTCCCATCTACGCCTGCGTTGCCGACACTGGAATTTCTGTCTTCGAAGCCAACCTGCGCGGACCGGCGGCTTTCGTGATCGGCAACGAAGGCGCGGGAATTCCGGAAGAGATATTGCACTTCTGCACGGGCACTCTCCATATTCCATGCCCGGGAAATGTAGAGTCTCTGAACGCCGCCATCGCAGCGTCGATTCTGCTGTACGAGGCATCGCGTCAGCGCACGACGGCATCCCTCAAAGGCAAACCATGAGCCTCTTCGACGCCTTGCCGGGTGATCCTGCCTATTCGAAAAGCTCGCAAACCGATTTGCGTCAGCGACCCCTGGCGGAACGGATGCGCCCGCGCACGTTGGATGAATTCGTCGGCCAGGAACATCTGCTGGCGCCGGGAAAAGCACTACGTCTGCAGTTGGAGACCGACGATACGACGTCGATGATCCTGTGGGGTCCGCCGGGAGTGGGAAAGACCACACTGGCAAAGATCATTGCGCACACCACCCAGGCCACCTTTATCGAATTTTCCGCCGTCGTCAGCGGGATCAAAGAGATCAAACAGGTGATGGCCGAAGCCGATCAGGCCGCTTCCGCCGGTATGCGGACAATATTATTTATCGACGAAATTCATCGCTTCAACCGCAGTCAGCAGGATGCTTTTTTGCCGTATGTGGAGCGCGGTGCGATTCGGCTGATTGGAGCCACGACCGAGAATCCGTCCTTTGAGTTGAATGCCGCGCTACTTTCCCGCTGCCGCGTCTATGTGCTGGAGGCATTGAGCGATGAGCAGATTGTTGCGCTGCTCCACCGGGCGCTTGCGGATACGGAACGCGGGCTGGGCGGCTTCAACGTTACCGCTGAAGACGATGCGCTGAAGGTAATTGCGGGATATGCGAACGGAGATGTGCGGCGCGCCTACAACGTGCTGGAAGCGGCGACGCGACTGGCTGCGAGTGCGGGTCAAACCAGCCTCGATGGCCAACTGATCGCCGACGCCGTGCAGCAGAAAACGCTGCTGTATGACAAGAGCGGCGAAGAACATTACAACCTGATCTCCGCGTTGCATAAATCCATTCGCAACAGCGATCCGGATGCTGCGCTGTATTGGCTGGCGCGCATGTTGCGCTCCGGCGAGGACCCCATGTACCTGGCGCGACGGCTCGTGCGGATGGCGTCCGAAGACATTGGCCTGGCCGCGCCGGAAGCGCTGAACCTGACACTTTCCGCACGCGATTCCATGGATTTTCTCGGAAGTCCAGAAGGCGACCTGGCATTGGCTCAGGCAGCTGTGTATCTCGCGCTCGCGCCCAAGTCAAACGCGCTCTATACAGCGTACGGCGTGGTCACTCGCGATGTGGAACAGACGCGGGCGGAGCCGGTGCCATTGCATTTGCGCAATGCACCCACGCGGCTGATGGAATCACTCGATTACGGCAAGGGCTATCGATACGCGCATGACGAACACGGCGCGGTCTCCGATATGGATTGCCTGCCACCCGGCTTGATTGGGCGGAAGTATTACCAGCCGACCGATCGAGGCCGGGAAAAAATGCTGCAACAGCGCATGGAAGAAATTGAGCAGCTACGGAAGCAGAATCGCAAATAGCTGGCACGTTTCTAATGGATCCTCTTACTTCGCCTGCAATCCCTTCAACGCATCGAGCACAATTCCCGTGGTCAGCACCTCCGGCAATAACTGCGGCGCGGTTTCCGGCCCGCCAGAATAGAGCGCGTACGTAGGCACGCCGCTGCGACCAAGCTGCGCCAGTGCTGCGGTGATGGTGTCGTCATGATTTGTCCAGTCGGCACGAATCATCACTACCCCAGCTTTGCGGAAGGCTTCTTCCACGTCTGGCCGGTCGAGCACGACCCGTTCATTCACCTGACAACTCAGGCACCAGGCTGCGGAAAAATCCACGAAGATAGGCTTGCCCTGTGCACGCAGAGCGGCCAGTCGCTGCGGACTGAATGGCTGCCATGTCGAAGTTTGTGAGGACGTTTCAGTCGTAGATCCCCGCACAGGAAGTTCTTTTGCCGCGAGACAAGGCAGCGCGATCGCCGCAATCAGCAGAAGAATTGCGAACAGCGTGGAAGCCCATTTCGCCGGCCAATGCCCCAATACCCATCCGGCGATAGCGGTCAACAACAGTCCTGCAAGCAATGCAGCGACGCCGTTACTGCCAGCTACCTGCGCAAACACCCAGATCATCCAGATGACCGCGACAAAGATGGGAATCGATACGGCCTGCTTCAGATACTCCATCCACGCACCCGGTTTGGGCAGCAAGCGTATCCACGCCGGCTGCAACGTGAGCAGCACATACGGCGCTGCCAGGCCCAATGCAAGCAGGGTGAACACGGCAAAGGTGATGAGTGCGCTTTGCGACAGCGCAAAGCCAATGGCCGCACCCATAAAGGGCGCCGTACAAGGGGTAGCGACAACCGTGGCCAGAACACCAGTATAAAAGCTGCCACTGTAGCCGCCGCGTTGGGCCAACTCGCCGCCGACACTGGTAACGGAGAGCCCAATCTCAAACTGGCCCGCGAGGCTGAGTCCGAGGAAAAAGAACAGCAGCGCCATGCAAGCGACAAAATATGGAGATTGAAATTGAAATCCCCAACCGAGATGATGGCCACCGGCGCGCAGCAGCAACAGCAGCGCAACAATTGCCCAAAATGACACCAGGATTCCCAGCGCGTACATGGCTCCGTGAGCGCGCAGACGCTTACGCTCATGACCCGAGGACTGCACCAGCGACAGCCCCTTGATAAAGAGCACCGGAAACACGCACGGCATCAGATTCAAAATCAATCCGCCGAGAAATGCCAGACCCAGCACGCGCAGTAGACCGCCGCCAGGTGTTGCAGGCGCGCCCGGCCCCGCGGCATAACCAGTGGCGATGGTGGAGGTGAATTGATACGCCGTTCCATCGGGAAGCTTGAGCAAGCCATGCAACGTCGCTGGAATCTGTTGCAACCCTTGCGCTTTTTCTACCGTGATCCACAGGCCATCGGGCTGCGGCTGAAGGGCCTGCGGGGCCGCATTGGCGATCAGATTCTGGTCATACGGATAGAACTCAGCATTCGCGATGCGCCGACCCGTCAGTCGAATGACAAACGAGGTCTTCGTTTGTTGGACCTGCACAGACACGCCCAAAGGCAAGGTTTGCGGCAAAGCTCGCTCGGCGGCGAGAAACAGTGGCTCTGTATTTGGATCGGGCGCACCCGGCTGGCTGGTCACGGGAATTGTGTGCTCCAGCTCCGCCTTGCCGGGAATGCAGACGTTGCTGCACACCAGAAAATGCAGATGGCCGTGCAGTATTGCTTTCGATCCTGGCCGAAGGCTGCCATCCGCGCGCATGGGAACGGGCAACAACACCTCATGCTGATAGCCGAAGTCCATCAGCGGAACCAGCGGTAGGCGCTCCGGCGCCGGAAACTGCAAGTCACCCGTAGTAATTCCAGCGGGTAATTGCCAGTCGACGCGCGGCGGTTCCCCGGCATCGCCGGCGTTGATCCAATAGATGTGCCATCCGGGGTCCAGCACAAAATACAGGCCGGCAAGAAAGTCATGATTGGGAGCGATGCTGCTCGTTTCCGTTAGCAATTCAACGGTAAGGTGTTGTGTTCGTATCGGCTGGGCAAGACCATGGCCACAGAACAGAAGGGAACATGCGAGCGCCATCGCCAGAAAGAAGGAGCTACGACGCAAAACGCGTTCATCTCTCGACATGGGAGCACCCTTGTCCATCATGCGCGGAGGAATTTCAGCGGGCAACCTTGTCCGCCGACCATCGTAAATACTCTTTGAAAATGCACCGGTCTGCCACCACTTTAATCCCATTGGCTTCCGCATGAGCAATCGCTTCTGGATGCACGATCCCATCCTGCAGCCATACATACTTTGCACCGATCGCGATGGTTTCCTCCACGATCTTCGGCACGAATTCTGGCGCGCGGAAAACATTTACCAGGTCCACCGGAAATGGGATTTCCGCGAGCGTCGGATAGCAGTCCTCTCCTAGAACCTCACTCAGCACTGGGTTGACGGGAACGATGCGATATCCTCGCCGCTGCATTTGCGCCGAAATTCCATGGCTGGCCCGGTCTGGTTTATCGGAAATGCCGACGACGGCGATGACTTTCGCCTTTTCCAAAATTTCATCGATCACTTCCGGTTCATTCATCATGGCTCCAGGTAATTCGATTCAGTTAATAAGACGATGGTCTCAGTCGAGGTCTTCCACCGGGCCGGCGGGATAGTTCCCTTCCCGCCGCAAACGCAAAAATCCGCGAATAAACATGTCCAGATCGCCATTCAGGACACGATCGACATCTCCTGTTTCCACGCGGGTCCTCAGATCCTTCACCATACGATACGGCTGCATCACATACGAGCGTATTTGGGAACCAAAATTGATCTCCAGCTTCGCATCTTCAATTTTGCGAGAAACCGCACGTTGCTTCTCCAGTTCATATTCATACAATCGAGAGCGCAACATTTTCATCGCCTTCTCACGATTTTTATGCTGCGATCGTTCGTTCTGGCAGGAGACGACAATTCCGGTCGAAAGATGTGTCATGCGCACCGCGGAGTCCGTTGTATTTACATGCTGGCCGCCTTTGCCGCCAGACCGATAGGTATCGATCCGCAAATCTTCCGGTCTAATGTCGATTTCGATTGAGTCATCAATCTCGGGAGAAACAAAAACGCTGGCAAAGGACGTGTGGCGGCGCTTGGCGGAATCAAACGGAGAAATTCGTACCAGGCGATGCACGCCCGTTTCGCCGGAAAGCAGCCCATAGGCATAGTCGCCGGTCACGGTGAACGTAGCGGATTTGATGCCCGCTTCCTCGCCCGTCTGATAGTCGTTCATCTCGGTCTTGAAACCTTGCTGCTCCGCCCAGCGCAGGTACATGCGCAGCAGCATTTCGGCCCAGTCCTGGGATTCGGTACCACCTGCTCCGGGATGGACTGTCACGATGGCATTCAGCGGGTCGGTCTCTTCTGAAAGCATGGTGCGGGATTCCAGCGCTTCGGAAAATGCCCGCAATCCTTCGATCTCTCGCACCAGGTCTGGTTCAACCTGTTCCCCTTCGCGGGCCAGTTCAAAATAGGCTGCGATATCGTCTCTGCGCCGGCGCAGCTCCGTATCGTCCGCCAACAGAGATTCCAGACGCTTGCGCTCCCGCATCAGAGGCTGCGAAGCGGCAGGATTGGCCCAGATAGCTGGGTCGGCTACTTTTTGTTCAATGGAACTGAGTTCTTTGCGCAGGCGTTCCGCGTCAAAGATACTCCTGCAGATCGCGAACTTTTTGCTCTATAGGGTTATAGGCAAACTCTAAGTCAATGAGCATGAACCGACCAGTCTTCAAAAATGGATTTTCATTCCTCGTCGATAGTTATTTTGAACAGCTCCATCGACGGCGAGAACTATTGCGATTATGGCACAGAGCCACGCAAACAGGTCGCCGTGACGTGTATAAAACGTGTCTCGAGACAAATAATTGAAGCGCGTCAGCAGCGAAGTTTCGACATGGCGTGGCGCACTTTGCACTACCTGTCCATAGGGATTGATGACTGCGGTGACACCACTATTTGTATCGATCAATAACCAGCGATCGTTCTCAATGGCGCGCATTCTGCTCATATTTAAGTGCTGCCACGGCGCACTAGTATCGCCGTACCAGCCATCATCAGAAACATTCACCAACACATCCGCACCCAGCTTCACAAACTGGCGCACTTCATCGCCAAAAATTGACTCATAACAAATAAAGACGCCGTAGCTATGTCCATCGGCCGCAAATACCACGCGACGCTTGCCGGGTGTCATATGGCCCACCTGGTCCGTCAGCGAACTTGCAAAGGACAATAATTCTGGGAACGGTGTGTACTCGCCGAACGGTACCAGATGCATTTTGTCGTAACGGCCGACAAATGTTCCATCTGAAGCAACGAACGCCGCAGAGTTGTACGTCGCAGGTCTGGCTTGACCTGCTTCACGATCCACTGCAATATCACCAACGATCATGGGCGCATGGACATCTTCTGCCAGTGCTGAAATCCAATGGCGAAATCGCGGATCGGCGTCCTCAAACGGCGCCGGCGATTCCGGCCAGACAATCACATTGATCGCGGGGCGGGGAGGCTTACAATCCGGCTCAATCTCCGGCCCACGTGGCTGGGGTAGCCCGGCATAATATGGATTGCAGATCTTTTCGCTCAGCGCGGCGAAGTGCTGCATTTGCTTGTCGAACACATCGCCTATCCAGATATTCCCGCCACTCACATCCAGGTTCGGCTGTAATAACATCGCAGTGGCGTGGGTAGGTTCCTGCGCGACATGCAGGTTATATCCCTTCGACAATCCAGCCACCACGACGATTGCTAAAACTGATGGAATCAGGCGCGCCCGCCATCCGCGAAAAAGAAAGAAACTGGCGATGGCACAGTTCCCTGCCATCAGCACGAACGAAATTCCATATACCCCTGCCCATGGGGCAAGCCGCGTCAATAGCAGATTATCTATCTGGGAATCGCCGAGCTGATTCCAGGGAAAACTTGTGATGTGCGCGCAGGCAAGCTCCACCGCAGTCCATAACACGGGAATTAAAATGAGCGTCCGGACAGTATTTCCTATAGCGCGCTGGCTAAGACTGACGAGGAATGCAAACAACGCGAAGTAGAGACCAAGGTAGAGACAAAATAGTACAAGCAGGATGCTGGCCGCGAATGGAGAAAGATTCCCGTACAGCCGCATTGTCGATTCAATCCAGTAACAGGTACCGCAGTACCAAAGGATTCCGCAGAAATAGCCGAGCAGAGTGTTCTGAGCCACGCGCCGCCATCCGAAACCCGCCCGCGGCACAAGAAGTGCAATCAGCAATGGGATGAACGCGATCCATGCCAACGCGGCACGCCAATGGGGCAGCGGACCCGCCACGGGAAACGGCAGCACAAGCAGAACTCCGCTCTCTGCCGCGAGCACCCAGCTCAACTTCGATCCAGCGCGCATCGTGTGCAGTCTACCATCCTATCGAAGCGCGGCATTTTTAATGGAAGCATTCTATGCATTCAGAGTACTGGGCAGTACACTCTTGGAATGCAGATTCTTCTGAAGGTCGTGGACCACCTGCTAGTGGCGATGTTCCTGATTGGCGGATTTGGTTCGGCTTTTGTGATTGTCATCAGTTTTGTTGAAGATATGCACGAGCTCTTCAGCAAGAATGATTGAAGCCCGTTGACCGCAGATCGATCCTAAGAATCGTGAAACTGCAATATCATGGGAGATCGGTACCAATTCAAAGCTGAAACCCAATATCTCGATCGAAGCTCGCCAAGGGATTCACGAGCTTTCAACCATGAAATGAAGTAAGACCAGCGACCATGCCAGAGCAGACTGTTTCCGCGCCATCCCCCGCCAACCGTGTACGCATCGTCGTTGCATCCACCGTGATGCTGACGTTTATTTCGTTTTGGAGCGCAGCTGCAATTGTTCTGAATGATTTGGCCTCTTCCGCGTTCTATGCGGTAGGAATTGCCGAGCAGGATTTCGGGAAATCGGCGCCCTGGATTGTTCTTGGCGTCATGCTTTTTTCGTTTGCGGTGCGCGCCGTCTACGTGGAAAGCTGCTCGATGTTCACACGCGGCGGTGTCTACCGCATCGTGAAAGAAGGACTGGGTGGCACCTTCGCCAAAGTCAGCGTATCCGCGCTGATGTTCGACTATGTGCTGACAGGCCCAGTGTCGGGCGTATCCGCCGGCCAATACATTGTTGGGTTATTGAATGAGCTGCTGCGAATCTGCGCAGCGCATCAACTTCTAGGCGGCCTTCTGCTCGCTGCCCCGGGCCGTGCCATGCAGCTGCCCGTCAACACAACCGCGGCCATGGTTGCAGTAATCGTCACCTTGTTTTATTGGTGGCAAAACGTCAAAGGAATCGAAGCTTCCAGCCAACGTGCTGTCGACGTCATGAAAATTACCACCTTAATGGTAATCGTCATGATGGTGTGGGGAATTTTCTCCATCGTATACAAGGGAGCGCATCTGCCCCCCATCCCAGTCCCCTCAAATTTGAAGTTCACTCCCAGCTCTTTCGGCTTCTTGCGGCACACCAGCTTGATGAAGACCTTTGGGCTGTTTGGCATTTTAATGGCCTTTGGCCACACCGTGCTGGCGATGAGCGGCGAGGAAACTCTCGCCCAGGTCAACCGTGAAATTCAGCATCCCAAGTTGAAAAATCTGAAGCGCGCTGCCATCGTCATTGCCATTTATAGCCTGATCTTTACCGGAGGCGCTTCCCTGCTGGCGGTCATGCTGATTCCGGATCAGGTTCGCGTCCCTGTCTATGGCGACAATGTGATTGCAGGGATTGCGATGTACATGGTCGGCCCACTCGCCATTCGCGTCGCGTTTCGCATTTTTGTGGTCATCGTGGGTTTCCTGATCCTTGCCGGCGCAATCAACACTTCCATCATCGGCTCGACCGGCGTGCTGATGCGCGTCGCCGAAGATGGCGTGTTGCATGACTGGTTTCGCAAGCCACAACGAAAATTTGGTACTCCCACGCGCATCATCAATCTGGTGACCGGGCTGCAGCTGGCTACCATTCTGCTGAGTCGCGGCAACATCATTGTGATTGGCGAAGCCTACGCGTTTGGTGTGATCTGGAGTTTTACCTTCAATGGGCTAGCAATGCTGGTGCTGCGCTATCGCTACCGAGGCGAGCGCGGCTGGAAAGTCCCGATAAATTTACGTATTGGAAATACCGAGCTTCCCATTGGTTTATTCTCGGTGTTCCTGGTTCTTTTCAGCACCGCAATCGTCAACCTGCTTACCAAGGAAGTAGCAACCATCAGCGGACTGGTTTTTGCCGCCACCTTCTATGTCATCTTCACGCTCTCAGAGAAGGACAATGCCCGACGGCATGCTTTGGCAGCACGTGAAATGAAAGAGCATTTTCAACTGGAAAATGACGATAGCGTAAGTCGAGAGAGCTTGCGAATCCGCCCCGGCTGCATTGTGGTTACCATGCGCGATATTCGATCGACCGGCGCGCTTCGCTGGGCGCTCTCGCACAGTTCCGGAGACAGCCAGGACGTGGTTCTGCTTACAGCCCGTTTGATGGGAGCAGGCGGCCCGGAATATATTGATGCCTCTCAGCTGGCGTTTACTGAACACGAGCAGATGATCTTTACTCAGGCAGTATCAGTTGCGGAAAGCTTTGGCCGCCATATCTCATTGTTGGTAGTTCCTGCAGGCGATCCATTTTCCGCGCTGGTGCAAACGGCAAATTCGCTGGAGGCTGCCACGGTCGTGGCGGGCCTTTCCACGCGGATGACAGCCGAAGAACAAGCCTTCTATTCCGGACGCGCCTGGGAAGCTCTTCCTGAACCGAAGCGCCAGTTTACTTTCTATGTGGTAATGCCAGATGGAACGGCAAAATCCTTCCATATAGGACCACACGCTCCGGCTCTACAGCCCCAGGATATCGAGTTAGTGCACCAGCTATGGCTACGATTTCGCGGCGACGCTTCGATGAAGGAATTGCACCATAGCGATATTGTCACTTATGCTCTAGACCGGCTGGCGGTGCAGTATAAGTCAGATCCGCAGGAAGCTCTCCGTGGTTTGCGGCGATCTGTTGTAGATTCGAGTCAGTCACTTGGGAGTCAATTCGTCATGGAGAATCAGAATCAGAAACCGCTGCTTCCGCCAGATCTTTCTACTCCTCCGGAGATACTGAGTGCCGAAGAACAAACGCAGTCGACAGATAAGACTGACGGATAAATTTATCTGCAGAAATTATTTGATAGCTCTTGTATCCTCTCTTCGCGATTTGCTATCCATCCCATGAGTTAGGTAATGTTATAGTGTAAGTTGTTTCCGCGACCTACTTAAATATGCGTGGGAGTGTGGCGGATTTTTCCCAAGAGAAATATTGGAGGTACTATGGATTTTCATCGACTCGTACATGAAATTGATTCAGAGATTTCGCGGCTTCAACAAGCCCGCGCGCTATTAACAGGGGAACCAACAAAACGAGGTCCAGGACGCCCGAAAGCTGGCGCAGCACCTCATAAAGCTGCGGCCAGTGCAAGCAGCAAGCGAGGAAAACACAAGCGCCGCCTCTCTCCTGAAGGACGTAAACGCATTGCTGACGCGATGCGGAAGCGGTGGGCAGAACGCAAGAAACAACAAGGGTCCAGGTAAGTCAAGAGTTGGTAATAAAGGCGGCGCAGTTGGCCGCCTTTACTACGTGCAAATGATACCCGCGGGGCAATACGTTACTTCAAGCTCGCCCCTGGCTGCAAATCCACCACTTCGATTTCTTTTCCACGCAGATGGTCCCGCAATTCCTTTGGTGTTCCAGTCAGCTGTGGAAATGTTCCGTAATGCATGGGAATTATCTTTTTTGATCCCACATATTCCGCTGCAAATGCAGCTGCTCGCGGCCCCATCGTAAAGTGATCTCCAATGGGCAGACAGGCAATTTCCGGCGCATACAATTCGCGTAGAACTTTCATATCGTTAAATAGGGCCGTATCTCCTGAATGATAGATCGTAGGTTCGCCGTCCACTTGTACGATGTAGCCCGCTGCAACTCCGCCATAGATCGTAACTCCGTCGTCATCGATGCTCGATGAGTGCTTCGCTTCTACCAAACAGACAGTGACATCCTGAAAGCGGAACGAGCCTCCGAGATTCATCCCGACTGTCTTCTTCACTCCCTTCGATGCTAACCAACCAGTTAGTTCATAGATTCCAACGAAGGTTGGGTGATACCGTTGATTCACAGACAAAGCGTCTCCCAAGTGATCGCCGTGGCCGTGGGTACACAGTACGAGATCGATTTTTTCCGGAGCTTTCCAGCCTTTCGGAAATGATGGGTTTGACTCCAACCACGGATCAATCAAGATCGACGTACCTTTGGCCGTTTGAAGATGGAACGTAGCATGACCCAGCCAATGCAATGTCATCCCGTGAAAATGAGGCATGGACTTTTCCTCCTTAATATTTTGATTTTGTCACAAACGTCTTTCTAGTCAGATGCAGCGTGCCGTGGAAGACTGGATTTGACTAGAACCTAGCTCGAAAGGAAGCTTCTCTTCCCTTGACCTCGATTGCCCGCACTCCTTATCCTCCTGGCCCAAGTTACTGGGACCGCTTACGCGATCCAGGGTTATTGCGTCTGAGCACGCATGAATTCCTCCAGAAAAACTCCAAGATTTATGGGGATCTTGTGCACTATAGGGCTTTTGGTCGCCACGTCTTCCAATTCAATCACCCTGACATGGTGCAGGAGGTGTTGGTTCGCGATGCGGCCATGCAGCACCGCGGCATTGTGATGCAGCGCGCGAAGTTTGTTTTAGGTGAAGGACTGTTGACTAGCGAAGAGCCCACCCATATGTGCCAGCGGAGGCTTGTCCAGCCGGGATTTCACCGACAGAGAATTGCAGCTTACGGTGAGATCATGCTGCAATTTTCCGGAGAGATGACGGAGCGATGGCGCAACGGAGACCCCTTCGATATTCATCACTCCATGCTTGAACTGACGCTCCGTATTACGGGTAAATGCCTGTTCGATAGTGATGTGGAATCCGAAGTGAAGACTATTTCTGATTCTGTAACTGCATTTATGGGATTTCTTCCTCTGGCGTTTCTGCCATATCCACACCTCCTACTGAAAATCCCTTTTGGCTTTCTAGGTCGCATCCAGAAGTCCCAGAAGAAACTCGATAGTTTGATCTATGCGATGATCGCCGATCGCAGAAAATCGGAACGCGATCATGGGGACCTGCTTTCCATGTTGCTTGCCAGTCAGAACGAAGAAGGCAGCACGGCCGGCATGACCAATCAGCAAATCCGTGACGAGTGTCTGACGCTGCTGCTGGCAGGGCATGAAACGACAGCGAATGGGCTGAGTTTCATTTTCTTCTTAATGGCGCAGCATCCCGATGTGCAAGAACAAGTCTTCGCCGAAGCGTCTACAGTATTAAAAAACACCACCTCTGGTTCGCATCGGGACGCCACTGAAATCTACGAGCGTCTTCCGTACGCCCAGAGAGTCGTGTCGGAAGCTCTGCGAATCTATCCACCGGTCTGGGTCACGGCACGAATGGCGGCGATGACGTACGAATATCGCGGTTTAACGATTCCAGCAGGGTCTTTGCTGTTGCTTCCTCAAATTGTCATTCACCGCGACCCACGCTGGTACCCGCAACCCCTGCATTTCAACCCGGATCGTTTTCTGGCAGGAGTCAGCGCAGCGCGTCCGCGCTATGCGTACTTCCCTTTTGGAGCCGGCCCGCGCATTTGCATTGGAGAAAACTTTGCGTGGATGGAGGCAGTTCTGGTGCTTGCCAGCGTCGTTCGCAACTGGCGCCTTGAGTTTCCTGGCCCAACCCCGAAAGAACTTCCATTGAGCGCGCAAATTTCTCTTCGGCCTCGTGATGGGGTTCTTATCTCGGCGACAAGAAGATGACAGAAATACCGCGGACAGGCTTCCATGGAAAACTTGCTCAGTTTGACTCGAATCGAGCGGGAGAAAAAGGTTCGAGCGGCACATCGGGAGCTTCGCCCAGCATCACCTGTGTCATCACGCGTGCGGTCACCGGGGCAAGCAGAATTCCGTCACGGTAATGTCCGGTTGCATGCCAGCAGTGCTCATTTTTCGCAGCGCCCAGAATGGGGAGCCCATCCGGCGTGCCCGGCCGCAATCCTGTCCAGGCGTCCAGTGGCGACGGGATTATTGCTTCCGGTAGAAGGCGAAGCGCGGAATCCAACACCGGCTTGATCTGCGACTCGTGGATGGTCTCATCAAACCCAGCATGCTCGATTGTGGCGCCAACGGTCACGCGACCGTCGCCCCGCGGAACCAGGTACACCGTCGGCGTACGCACCACGCAATGCAGACGGTCCGGCTGGCATCTGCAAATTCGCCATGTGACCCTTCACTGGCTCTACCGGTACGCCGCCCAATCGCCGACTGCCAGCCCACGCCCCGCAACAATTCACAAACATGCGGGCAGCGATGCGCTCGCGGTTGGTTTGCACCCGAACCCCGTCAGCCGCAGTCTCGACGCCTAATACCTCTGTCGCCTCCAGCAAGATTCCGCCCGCTAGACGCACCGCTGCCGGTAAAGCATCGCGCAAGTCATTGGGATCGATGCTGCTCTCCTCCAGCCATTCAAAGCAGTGGCCCCTGGGGTCCAGCCCCGACGCAAGCTCAGTGATTTCCGCCACCGTCGCCAAGTGGGGCGAGCTGCTTTCTGAATTTACTTCTTGCAAGGTTCGTCGAGTTCGCAACGGCACGCGCTGACCAGAAAGCGCTTCGACACGATCCAGATAGGCTGGGTAGAGTTCCCCGCTACGAACGCAAAGCGGCAACAGTTCTGGAGGGTTCTGCGGATCGTTCACCGCCAACATCCCTCCAGCTGCGCAGGAGGCGGAACTCATGGCCTGTCCTCGCTCCATCACCGTGACCGAGAGCCCACGCTGCCGCAATTCCAATGCCAGAGACAATCCGATAATGCCCGCACCTGCGATGGCCACATCGACCACAACTGTCCTGTTCATTTCCTCATTCTAATTTCTTCCAGCCAGCAGGCAGGAATCGCTGGAGGAAATCCAATGCTTCTTCAACGGGTAACGATCACTTCGCGGGTGTTATCTTTCGCCAACAGGAAACGGCATGAACCCATTTCCTGAAACATGGCTTCAATCTGACGATTTTGATAGTTCCGAAGCACAGGATGGACGGGTCCCTGTTGGGTTTCGACGGTATCGCCATCCATCACGTGGTATCGACAAAACACAGTCTCCGGACCGGTCATTCGAGAGTGGAAAAATGCCAGACCCTGACCGTGTTCACGCATCACAAATTTCAGTCTTCTCAGGATCGCATCCGCTAGTGGGCTAGGAATATAGTCCAGTGCATCCCATAAAAGAACGATGTCAAATTCGCGATTGCCAAAATCCATATGCCGCGCTATGAACCCATCCACGTTATATCCGGGCGCTTCATTTTCTTCTGCCGGCAACAGCCAATCCGGCTTGACGGCTTCTTCCACGAGGTCTGCCATGTAAACGCTATGGCCCAGGTTGGTCAAAAAATTGATGTTGTTGGGGGAAGTCGGGCCGATATCCAGGACACACAAGCCCTGCTCTGCTTTCAGACGAGCTAGAATTTTCATCCAGGCGCTGGAATGCCGGGGAACGCGTGGACCCGCGGGTCCATGACCATGGCTGCCTTGCTCTTTGCGCCCCGCAGCACGTTGAAACAATGGGCTCATCTCGACCTCATCTCTGTTTCACATCCGCAATCCGAATCTGTCTGCTTCTCAATACTCCTACAGATTGGATTCCGAGCTTGACTCGCGATGAATATGTCCCTTCGCGATTCATTTGTTTCCAATGTATATCGTAAACTGTCAGAAGCTGAGGTGACATTGCTCTTGAGGATTGCCGACCGCAGTGAAACCGTGTCTGTATCTGCTGCTGGGCTGCGAGCAAATCGCCGGAAACTGCACCGTGACGGACTCAAGCCTATCCGGCCTGCTCTGACGCGGTGGCATTTGTCTCAACCCTTTTTGTTATGGCTGCTTTCCCTTGCTACGATCCCGTGTTCCCCCTCAGCCAAGGCTACATTTGATTCCCCTGGAAAAAACACAAGCGTTTCCGCATGGAGCATGGCACAATCGGACCCCGCAGCTCTGGTGCGAGCCGCGACGAAAAATGAATTCAACAATTCCTATGGCCATCGTCCGCCACTGCGCTACCAGGTGAGAAAAGTAACACAAAGATCCGACACCACCAAACTGATCGTTGAAACCCGTAATGGTGGCGTGGCGCGTCTTATTGCAATCCGCAACAGACCCCTGACAAATGCGCAAGAACAGGTGGAGATCGAACGATTACGCACACTCAGCACCGATCGAACAAGCGAGGAACATCGACGACGCAGCGAAGAACGTGACGCCGCACGGATCGCAGAAGTGATGCATCTGCTTCCAGAAGCGTTCCTGTACCAGCTTAAGAGCCCTGAGAATTCAACTGGTCTGATCTGGTTGAGCTTTACGCCCAATCCGAGGTTCTCGCCGCCGACGCTGGAATCGCGCGTCTTGACCGGGATCCATGGAGACATATGGATTGATGCCCAGGATTTGCGTGTGGTTCGGATCGACGGTCAGCTCTATCGAACGGTAGATTATGGTTGGGGCATTCTGGGTACGCTCTACCCCGGAGGAACAGTCAGGATTGAACAAACCAAAACAGCCGACTGCGGTTGGCAATTGGCGCATCTCAAATTGAATCTGGTTGGAAAAGAACTCCTCTTTAAGGCGCTGCACATCCAGCTGGACGAATTCGCCACTGATTACCACCCCGTCCCGAGCGGGTGGAAATATACAGATGCAATTCAATGGCTTCTGCAAATGCCAGCAAACTTCGTTGCGCAGATCGACCCATAACGATCAGTTTTGCGACAGATCAATTCGCATCTGCCCACATGGCCTGTCGGACTTCTGTCGCTGGCTCGGATTAAGCCCGTGCCCTCATCGCCCCAGCAGCCTCGGCATGGGCCTTGTTCCGTGCATGGAAGCGCTCGCTGCGAACGGTCAGTTTCTCAATACGATCCCGTTTCACTTCAAACCCGCGGCCGGCGACTTGCGGAACGCTGATTTCCCCATTCCGCGAAACTTCCACGGCGGGCTCGATAATATCTTCTTCCCAGTAACGGGCGGAGGCGGAAACATCGCCCGGCAAAATAAAATTTGGTAACGAAGAGAGCGCGATATTGTGCGCACGACCGATGCCCGTCTCCAACATTCCTCCGCACCAGGCGGGAATGCCACGCTCTGCAGTCACATTGTGCACGCGGATGGCTTCGCTGAATCCGCCGACGCGGCCCAACTTGATATTGATAATGCGACAGGATTCCATTTCGATGGCCGCTAACGCATCGCGCCGATTACGAATCGACTCGTCCAGACAGATCGAAGTCTCCAATTGACGCTGCAGCAGCGAATGGAAATAAAAGTCGTTGTGCCAGAGTGGCTGCTCAATCATCAGCAGGCCAAATACGTCGAATGAGCGCAGAATCTCCTGGTCTTTCAGCCTATATGAGCCGTTTGCATCGCAGCTCAACACAATATCCGGCCAGCGCGAGCGAACCGCCTCGAACAGCTGAACATCATGTCCAGGTTTGCATTTCAGTTTGATGCGCTGATACCCAGCGTCCAATTCCCTTTCAACAATATCTAAGAGCTTTTCGATGGAGGGCTGAATGCCTAGCGAAACTCCGCATGCAATCTTTCGACGTACCCCGCCTAGCAGTTCCCACAGCGGAATCCCGAGTTGCTGGCTTTCAGCATCCCACACAGCGTTTTCCAGCGCAGCCTTGGCCATCCGGTTCCCGCGCACATGGCTGAAGGCCTTTGGGCACATGCCAGAAGAATCAATTTCCGCGTGAAGCAACGCGGGTATCAACTCGTTGGCGAGTATCAGCCACGCTGTATCCGTGCATTCGCCACTGAAGCTAGGATGTTCTCCCGCAGTGCATTCTCCCCACCCGGTCACTCCTTCAGACTGCACTTCCACCAGCAAAATGCGCCGCTCGGTGGTGCACCCAAAACTCGTTTCAAACGGCTGCAGCAGCGGCATCCGTATTTCGCGCAAGACTACGCTTTCAATCTTCACAAAACCATCCTCCCCAAAAATTCAAAGCCAATGGCAACAGTATCGAACCCCAATGCAATCCTTCGCTCGATTACACGTCGTACCGTACGGCTGAATTCATTCCAGTCGCCAAGTCGATAGCAAGCCGATTCGCCAGACAAATTCTGAAACCGTAATACGGTGAGCCCCACAGAAAAAGCCATGGAAAATTCATGCCGTACTTTCAATAGTGATTCTAACGCTAAAGTGGGGAGTGGATGGAGTGTACCACCACCAGATCCTGCACGTGGATATGTAACAGTGATAGTTTCTTTTATTGGATAATTCGGCAGATCATTCCCTGCTATCAGCGACCGTACCCGATCGGAGTTCAACCACCACTCGGCATGCAATCGATCGGTAGGGAGATTGCCATGCAATGGAGAGGTGGAAGCGCCATAAAAATCAGCCGTATAGCGCCGAACGATGGCGCCCAGCTTTTCAATATTGAAATAAGCATTTTTTATCTCAAGCGGATCGAACGTCCATTCAATCAACTCAATTCCACGCGCCAGCGCATCTTCTCTTTGCGCAATTTTTAACATTTTTCCGATGCCATGATTGCGATATTCCGGCGCAACGGCGAGCATGTGCGAATGAAAATATGGCTGCCCTTCACGTAGACCGGGAATGGCGAGAGCATAGCCAATCAGACTCTCTCCATCCCATGCGCCCAACACCTGACCGCCAACCGCGTTGGCAACTGCAAACATTCTGCGAGGAACAATGTCCAGGTCGCGAAACTGCCAGACAGATTGCTGCAATTGGACACAGGCTTCCATTTCCGGAATGGAAACGATTTTTCGAACTTCAATTTTCTCGACTGGCTCACTCACTGGCGGGGCCCTCTCGCTCGTGGGCCTTGGCGCGGTCCCACAGTTTCTCCAATTCTTCAGGAGCAAGCTCAGCGATCGACGACGTCGACGAAGCGGATGCCTCCATTGCGGCAAACCTGCGACGAAATTTTACATTCGAAGCACGCAATGCAAATTCCGATTGCACACCCAGCTTGCGGGCTAGATTGACAACGGTAAATAGCACGTCGCCCAATTCTTCCTCCTTTTCCTCGCTGCGGTCCGACGCAATGGCCTGTCGCAGCTCATTCAGCTCTTCCTGCAGCTTGTCAAAAACAGGTGCAGCGCTGTTCCAGTCGAAGCCGATCGAAGCTGCTTTGCTGCCCAGCTTACTTGCCTCCATCAATGCCGGTAGCGATCGTGGCACGCCATCCAGCATAGAAGTCCCGTTTGCATGTGGCGTTCCGGCGCGCTCAGATTTCTTGATCTCTTCCCAATTTTGAAGCACCTGCGCCGAGGTTTCCACTCCTTCTCGATTTGCAAATACATGCGGATGCCGGCGAATCAATTTCTCGCTGAGATTGTCCGTCACATCCTGCAGCGTGAAATGTCCGGCTTCCTGCGCCATCTCCGCGTAAAACAGCACCTGCAGCAATAGATCCCCGAGCTCATCTTTGAGCCCTGACCAATCTTTTCGTTCGATGGCATCGAGAACTTCATACGTCTCTTCCAGTGTGTATCTGCGAATAGAATCGAAGGTCTGCTCGCGATCCCAAGGGCATCCGCCCGGCCCGCGCAGTTGCGCCATAATCGCGACCGCACGCGCAAAAGACTTCTCCAGCGAATCCGGCTGCGATGGTGAGGACGGTGATGCGATTAGAGTGCCTGCGGCAGAGAGAGTATTTGACGTTTGGTTCATGTTCCACATCTTAGACTGCTCCCGCAAATGATAGTAGATTGTGACTCCACTGCGTATACTGCGGCTGCGTGTCCCTTTTCGCTTCTATTCCCGTTTGGGTGCTCGTCGCAGCGGCCTTGCTCACCGGTCTGGTGTTTGGCAGCTTTCTGAATGTTTGCATCGCCCGTCTTCCCACCCACCAGTCGATTGTGGCGCCGCCCTCCCATTGTCTCCGCTGCGGCACACCTATCCAAACGCGCGACAATATCCCGGTGATTAGCTGGCTGTGGCTGCGAGGCCGTTGTCGCACGTGCAAGGCACATATTTCGCTGCAATATCCGCTGGTAGAACTCGGCACAGCTGTGCTGTTTGTCGCCTGCGTGCTCCATACCGGCGCAACTTGGCAAACATTGGTCAATGCAGTGGCCTGTTTTCTTTTACTCGGCCTCGCGGTCATGGACTGGCAGACGATGCTGTTACCCGACACCTTCACCTTGACCGGCATTGGAGTAGCGCTTTTGATGAAAGTGTGTGCTCCTGCGATTCAATTTCGTTTGCGGGTTGCAATACAAACGATCGAAGACACCACCATTGCAGGGGCCCTGTTGTTACTAGTTTGGGGACTATATCGCATCGTGCGCCGCCGTCATGGATTAGGTTTAGGTGATGTGAAACTGCTGGCGATGATCGCCGCCTTTATGGGATTGCCGCTCGCCCTCTTCGCCTACTTTATGGGAGTGCTGGCAGCTGCGCTGTTCGCCATTGTGCTGTTGGCACGCCGCAAAGCCCGTGGCTCTGATCGCATCCCTTTTGGCAGCTTTCTTGCAGCTGCTGGCATTCTTGCCGTTTTCGTGGGGAAGCCTGCGATCACATGGTATTTGTCAACTTTTCATTAGCTCAGCGGTTGTGCATGCACTTTTCTGGATGAGCCAGCATCTTCTCGGCTTGCCTTGCGAATTTTCCCTGTGGATTGCTCGTCACGTAGCTCTTGAAGTGTGCCATGGCTTCGCTGGTTAAGTTTTCCTTGCACAACGCATCGGCAGTCCCGTACAGTGCCGTATCGTTTTGCGGATCGAATTCCAGCACATCCTGATATCGCAAATATCCGCCGCGATAATTCCCATTTTCCATGTAAAGATCGGCGGCACTCAGATCGTCGTCTTCGCGGCCGTCCGGCGTCTGGTCGCGGGTATAGGAATCCATCTTTGGATGCGTGCCAAGATTTCCCTCTCCAAGATCCGGCTCAGGCAGATGTGCATCGCTGGAGCTATATCCACCCTTGGAGGAGGAGGAACCTGCTTGCGAATTTCCAGAACTGCGTGCGTTTCCCGAGCCCGCTGCACTACCCTGGCTGTCGTCCGATTTAGCTGCAGCTTTCGATTGCGCTTCGGGAAATGGATTGTCCTGCGCAGGGGAAGATTGACCGGATTTCCGTTTCGCAGTGCTGGTTGCGGAATTTGAGACTCCTGGATTTGATGGCGAAGAGTCATTCCGCATCGGCTGCGAGGACTGCGAAGTGTTCTGTTGCGCGTTAGCCTTCGCCGCTGCCTCCGACTGTGCCATGGGAAATGGATTGCTAGTGGAGGAACTATCCTGCGGCGACGCGGAGCCGGTCTTCGCGGAACCCTGCGCCTGCCCTGTCTTCGACTGGCCGGACGGTGTGTGTCCTGAGGTTGGTTTGCTGGGTTGTTGCTGACCCGTCTGGCTCTGTCCATTCGCAGACGGCGCATCCGGCGGGGGACCCTGGCTGCTCTGCTGGCCTAGCACGCGCGAGGTACCTACCAGCAAGAGCGAACCAAGCAACATGGGAACAACGCGGAGGATCCTGCTTGAAAACACCATACTCACTATTCTGGACGTTTTTTCGTCCATTTGGATAGATGAATTAGCTGGAGTCTGTAGAAATTCGGGCTGCATTGGCTGCTATACTCCAAGTTCTGCTTCCAACACCAGTATGGGTCTCATCGTTCGCTCCTCTTCAATCCACGCCGCCGGCTGCTATACCACCGCGCCCATCGCGAAAGGTACGCGCGTGGTCGAATACACAGGCCCGTTGATTGACAAAGAAGAAGCCGACCGCCGTTATGAGAACAAACCAATCACCTACCTGTTCGGCATCGGCGACGGCTCCCGGGTCATTGATGGTCACGGAATCGCCATGTTCATCAATCATTCCTGCGATGCGAATTGCGAGACCGAAGAAATTGACGGCCACGTGTGGATTATGGCCATACGTAACATCGCTGCGGGCGAGGAACTTTGCTACGACTATTGCTTATACGATGGCGGAGATGAGGAGGCCCCCTGTAACTGCGGTGCGCGAAAATGCCGCGGCTCCATGTATTCCGTCGAGGAACTACGGCGACAAAAACGGCTGGCGCAAAAGCAAACGCGAAATCGCGCACCTGTAAAAACCAAGCCACTAAAACCTGACGCAAAAAAGAAACAGGTACAAGCCAGCCCCTCGCTGACGAAACAATCCAAGGCCGCGAAAACAGAGGGTAAGAAGATGACAGAAAATCAACTATGCGGGATGCCCGGCAACGTAAATCCACTGGAAAAAGTAAAAATGCGAAAAAGGTAGGCAACAAGCCGCGCTAGACGGCTGCGAATGAGGTCGATTTCCGCGCTACAAATTGCCGGGATCTGCTCATCGTGCTGTACAGGGCCTGAACCCTGCAGGTTGGGGCAAGCGCTACAATCAAAGGGCAGGTCAACTGGCCACGCACATCGCAGCATTCCTTGTAGACGACCCTATGGCTTATCAGGTTTTGGCGCGTAAATACCGCCCCCAGCGCTTCGCAGACGTCATTGGACAAGATCACGTCACGCAAACGTTATTGAACGCGCTGGCGCAGGACAGGATTGCGCACGGCTACATCTTCAGCGGGCACCGCGGCATTGGGAAAACGACAATCGCTCGCATTCTTGCCATGGCGCTGCAGTGCCGCACTCCTCAGGGAACGCCAGAACGGCCAACGCCGGAGCCGTGCGGGATCTGCGACGCATGCACAGAGATTCGCGCTGGCAATGCAATGGATGTCATTGAGATTGACGCCGCCACCAATCGTGGGATCGACGAAATTCGAGAGCTGCGGGAAGGCGCGCGGTACAGCCCGGCCCGGGATCGATACAAGATCTACATTCTCGATGAAGCCCACCAGATCACGGATGCCGCATTCAACGCACTGTTGAAAACGCTGGAAGAACCCCCAGCGCACGTTATCTTCATGATGGCGACTACGCAACCGGAAGACATTCCCCAGACGATCCGCTCGCGCAGCCAGCACTTCAGTTTCCATGCGGTGCGGTTTCAAGAGATCGTTGCCCAGCTGCGCAGCATTGCAGAAAAAGAATCCGTAGCGGTCGACGAAGCTGCGTTATCGCTGTTGGCCGAGGCCGGAGATGGCTCGATGCGCGATGCGCTCTCCATCATGGATCAGGCGATTGCGAGCGCACCGCTGGTCAATGGCGCACACACGCTGGAGGCGTCGCAAATCCGTTCCTTGATGGGAACAGTATCGAATCAGATTTTTGAGAACATGATGGACGCGGTGAAAGAACAGAACGCAGCCTCCATGTTGGAACAGGCTGCGCAACTGCTCGACGCAGGAAACAGTCCGCAACAAATCGCGCGTCAGATGGTACGCTTTCTGCGCAACTGCCTGATGGCCCGCTTAGCGGGGACGAACTCCGACCTGCTACAAGTTTCCGATGAAGAGAGTGCGCGCGCCGGGCGTGTAGCTGCCGTTTTTTCCGAAGAGGACCTGACGCGTTTTCTGAATTCCATGCTGCGGACCTTTGACGATCTCGGCTATCGGCAGGAACAGCGGTTCCATCTTGAATTGGGACTGCTGAAGCTGGTCCACATGCAGCGCCTTCTACCGTTAGAGGATTTGTTTCGCCAGCTTTCTCTGCCCTCGGGAACGACTGGAAGTTCGGGCAGTCCCACTCCGCGACTCGCAGGCGCGAGTAGTGCGCCCAGACAATTGGAAACTTCGGCGCCACGGTTAAATGCTTCCATTGCGACTGGAACTCCTGGCACTCGACAAGGCGTTCGAGAAGAATTCAAGCAGACTGTTCCCCCGCTCAGCGAAACGGCCTCGCCAGTAACGGCGGAGACCCATCCTTTGCAGGGTATGTTCGGAACGGCTTCGGGTTCCACGTCTATTCCTGCGGCAGTGTTCGCCTCCAGACCGCCAACCATGCCGGAGACATCCAACACACGGGACGCATCGGTTTCACAGTCTAAGCCAGAATTTATTTCAGCCAGCCATGCGGAGACGCGTGTCGCCTTGCCGTCCACTTCAACCTCTCCGCCGATCGCTCATACCGAGAAGGCTGCGGCGGAAGCCTTGAACCCACCCACCGAAACATCAGCTCCCGAAGCATCGCCCACAAACCTGCCTCCGGATGCCGCCATCGATGTTGAGGCATTGCGAACTGCGGTGAGCCAAGCCTTGATCCAGGGAGGCCATGAAACCGCCGGATACCTGCTCGAAGCAGGAACCTGGGAATGGAGTGAAAACGAACTATGCGTTCGTGTCGGCGCGTCGAAAACGCTGTTCGAGATGATGTACCCGGCGCAGGCGCAACAATTAGCACGCGAGGCCTTTCGACAAATCGCAGGCCCCGGCCGCACAGTCCGTGTGGAACCTGGCGATCCGTCTCTGGCAAATGGGAAGAAGCCGCGTGTGAAACCGGCGTCTATCGCGACGACTGAGAGCGGAACGCGCCCCCAGGACCACCCTCTGATTCGCCATGCGCAACAACTTTTCTCCGCAGAGATACGCAGCGTTGTTTCTCTACGCGATCCCCAGGCATCGAAATCTCAAGTGGAAAGGGCTCCCGATGGACATGGACAAAATTAAGGAAATGATGGGCCAGGCACAGCAGATGCAGCAGCAGATGGAACAGACCATGGCCCAGACCCAGGTGGAAGGCTCAGCGGGCGGCGGTGCGATCACGGTACGGATGAATGGGAAAAAACAGGTGCTCGCAGTACATGTAGACCCATCGGCGGCTGCCGTCGGCACCGGTCCTGGAGACAACACGGCGGACCTGGAGATGTTGCAGGACCTGATTGCCGCAGCGGTCAACGACGCCTCGCGCCGGGTCGATGAAGCGCTACAGGGAAAGCTTTCTGGAATGCTAGGTGGCATGGAGTGGATGCGCATGCTGGGCCAATGACCCTACGCGAGCAGCGCCAAGCTTCGAACGTCACTCCTGGCGCATCTTTCAACTCAATTTCTGAGGAAAAACAGTGTCGCGCTTTGCCCAACCACTGACCCAATTGATTGATGAATTGTCGAAACTGCCCGGAATTGGCAGAAAGTCGGCTCAGCGCCTTTCTTTCCATATTCTGCGTGCCACGGAACAGGACGCCTTCGCGCTGGCCGATGCTATTCGAGACCTGAAGGCGCAGCTGCATCTATGTTCCATCTGCCACAACATCACAGATGTCGATCCCTGCCAGTTCTGTAGCAATCCATCGCGCAACCAGGCCGTCATCTGTGTGGTGGAAGAGCCATCGAATATCGCCAGCATTGAAAGGACCAAGCACTTCAACGGTACCTACCATGTTTTGCATGGAACGCTTTCACCGCTGAACGGAATCGGGCCGGATCAACTTCGCATCGATAGTCTACTGGAGAGGGTGCAGAATGGCGCGCTACAGGAGGTCATCCTGGCAACCAACCCCACGGTAGAAGGCGAAGCGACCGCCGGATATCTGCTGCAGCAATTGCGCGGAATGTCGGTTCGCATCACCAGAATTGCGACTGGCATCCCGGCTGGAGCCGATATTGAATACGCGGATGAGGTGACGATGACACGCGCTATGGAAGGTCGCAGAGAGATCTGAACGAATCGCATCGGTCGGACGCGCTCATCCGCCGCCAGTTTTTCAGCAACAATTATCCTTGGGAAATCTCAGCGTGCCGTTTCTGTTCTGCTATGAGCGCAAGTGCATCAGAAGATCCTGCGGATGGACGGGCTTGGCCAGGATTTCAAATTCATGGCCTTGCGTCCTCGCTTTCTCCAGCAGGTCGGCTGTTGCTGCCTGGCCAGAAAACAGAAGAATTTTGCATTTCGGCAATAAACTGCGAATCTGAATGGCAGCATCAATGCCATTCATGTCGTTCATAATGACATCGCTGATGATCATTTCCGGCTGCATGGACTGGGCCAGGTCGACAGCCGATTCGCCGCTATAAGCAGCCGTTGCTTCAAACCCATTTCGATTCAGGATAATGACCAGCGTATCGGCAATCACGCGCTCATCATCGACCACCAATATCTTTGGCTTCACAAAAACTCTCTCTTGCATCTCAAGATTTCGTGGAACTTATCGAGGACTACTTTGGATCGTCGATATAAGCGAAGTGTATCCCAATCCGGGAAACTTCGTCCTTAACTCCCCCTACTCTGGTTGGACGTACAGCAGTTCAAAATGGACCCATAAATTTAGGAGCAGAGTGTAGCATTCCGGCAAAGAAAAAACCACGGTCTCCAATGAATACTTCTATACCCGGCTCAATGGCCCTTTCGTCCGCTTACTGTTTTGAGAGTAAGGGCTGAGGAAACTCGGCAACGCCAACACGTACGATCGTGTGATCGGTGGTATGGTCTTCCTTGCTTTTCTCTGAGGAATTCTTTGGCTCCGTTGGCGGCCTTTTTTGCGGGAGTATCTTCCGCCCAGGCGCCATAGACCCTGTTGTTGAACGATGCGATGCCGCTGTAATCCCCCATAAAATCTTCCTGGGAGGCAACAAAGGGCTCCTGACTCCACGCGTAATTCAGAAAGCTTTTTCCACCATCGGTCGAACGCGCCAGCGTTACCAGTGTCTTGTGATTCTCTGGATCTTCCCGCCTGTCATAGAAAATGATGGAAATCGCTCCTGTTACCGGATCGACCGTGAGCCATTGGAAAAACTGATCGCTGCCATTATGGATCGGATCGTCGTTGACCCGGACGGGCGCACTCCACTTTTTCCCGCCATCCACGGAGCGCGCACAAAACACGTCGATGTCCCCGTTGCGATAATCGCTCCACGTGACATACAGATGAGCGTGTCTGTGATCGCCGCTATGCGCATCGACAGCGATTTGGGGAAATCCATTGGCGCGATCAAAATCCTGCACTGCGAACATTACCGGCGTAGTATGGAGAATATTTTTGACCTTAGCGAAGGACTTGCCGCCATCGCGGGAAGTAGTGAACTGGATATTGTCGCCTGCCGACCACACGGCATACAGTGTGGAATCAGCCCCCACGGCGCCGTCAAAGCCTTCCAGTGCGCCATTGTCGTCACGAGGTAAGCCAGGATGCTGATCGATCTCCGTCGGAGTGGACCAGCTCTTGCCGTCGTCCGTCGAACGTGACAGTACCATTCGAGAATCCACCAAACTCCAACGCGTCCAGGCAACATAGAGATTGCCTGCGTGCGGCCCATGTGACGTATCCGCGACGATGTAGGATTTGTCTTCGAACGGAATCCCGGACGGCTTCTGTTCCAACGCGACGACTGTGGCAGCAGGGTCCCAGGTCTTTCCTCCGTCCAGCGAGCGGCGAACAAAAACGCCATTTGTTTCCGTTGCGTGGCCCCAGTAATTGAAGGTGCCCAGCTTATTGAAGGCGATCGAACAAAGGATGGCATGGCCTTGGTTGTCAAAAGTGACCGATACATCCCCAGAAACTTTAAAATCTTTCGGCGCGGTATTCGCTGCGTGCTGCCAATGCTCCCCCGCATCGGTGGAGTAAGCGATGCTTGCCGGCACCTGGTATGCAACCACCACCTGCTGCGGATTTACGGGGTTCACTGCGACGGATGGCTCGCTGAAATAACCCGGAGCAGTCAACGTGGTCACTTCAGCCTGCGGAGCGCGCGTCAAGGTCGTCTGTGTTTGCGCTATGGCCGCAGCGGTCATCAGCAAAACGGGGGAAGCGGCAATCACCAGGCGAGAAAATAAGGAAGATTTCTTCATGGCCTCTCGAAACTAAATTCAAATCATCACGATATCCTAAATCCACCGCTCACATTTCCAAGCACTACTGCGCCGTTACGTCTGGAAACGGACAGTCGAGGATAGAGAACGAAAGATTGCGTAACCTAAAAGCATTGACCTACCCCCTCAACCTAATTACATTGGTTGCAACATGAAAATTCTGCAGATTTGTTTTGCAACGTTTCTTCTGGCGAGCACGCTTCCCCTCGCTGCGAACCAGCTTCCTGCTTCCGACTCTCAAAACAATCAATGGGTTGCCGGGAATGACTCGATCCAACTGTCGGTCGACAAATCGACAGGCGTTATCGACCATCTGGTAGATCAGGTCAGCCATGAAGATTATTGCAACCAGACCCTCGCCGACGCTACCTCTGACACGGACGGCAACCGCGGCCTCACTTTCACAGTAGGCAAACGTATCGGTGGACTCACACTCTATGACGAGCTGCGCGATCGTACATTTCGCGACGTCTCCAGCCCCGGAACTATCAGCAATCTGAAGCAGTCAAAAGATGGCGACACATCTACCCTATCGTTCGATAAGCAGTATCCAGGCGCGGAGTTCGTAGTCCACGAAACATTTCTGGTAGGACCAAAAGATGTGCGATGGAACGTGCGAATCAGAAAGACTTCCGGGCCAGATCGCACAGTGCGCGTCATCTATGATGTTCCGTTGCCTTTAGGCGGTGAGGCCTGGGCGCCCATCTCCAACGCGCCATTTCGTGTGAAACCGTGGCTGCCATTTTCCATCGACTATGGCCAGTCTACTTCCGGCGCCATCGGCGAAGGCGAGTGGAGAACGACCGTGCCGCTGATGGTCTTCTACTCAAAGCGAACGGACCGCGCGCTTGCAATCGCATCGCCGCTGGAAGTTCCCGCAGTGCGCATCCGCTTCCTTACCAATACCAGCGCCACCTCAGATTTCTATTGGAACTCCCGTCAATACCCGGCTAGCGAGCGACCCTACTTTCAAATCAGCAATGAGGACCTCGGCCTGCGTAAAACCCGGGACTTGCAGACCAGTTTGTTGATTTCTGCGCAACCGGCGAACTGGCGTCCCGCACTCGGCTGGTTCTACTCCAAATACAAAGAGTACTTCGATCCCAATCCCAATTTCGACAAATGGGATGGAGCCTACACGGGTGGCGACGACCTGATGGATCCGTCCTTGACTCCGCAGCAAGTAAGCGAAGCATATGCCAAGCGGTACGCGCTGGGCGTGCGCTGGGAGGAATACCACAGCCCATACCATCTCTATGGAGAGATGATTCCACCCCCTGGTTTGAAGAGTTGGGTGGATATCTCGGATCCTGGAGGACCCACGCTGACCCGCGCGCGGATTGAGGAGCATTGCCGCCTCAGCAAGGAGGCCGGAGTTGGCACCTTCCTCTACTACAACAGCACGGAGTCAGAATACTGGTACGCGCAGCAAAACTTCTCCAAGAGCATCGCCAAGAGCGAAGACGACAAAACCATCGCCGCATGGAAGGGGCTCGAATATCCCAGCAAGCGCGCCTGCTGGCTGATGAACTCCGATCCGGCCACCGGGTTTGGCCAGCACATGATCGACGACGCGAAACAAATGGTGCAGTCGTACCCGGATGCCGCAGGCTTTTTCTGGGATGTCTTTGGCCGCAGCTACATGTTCGATTTCGCCCATGACGATGGCATCACCATGGTGGACAATAAGCCAGCCTACTATCCGGAATTCATGTATCGGCGGTTGCTGGATCAGTACATTGGCCCATTGCTGCACGACCGCGGCATGACCATTACCGCCAACAAGCCGGTCACTGTAGCGAGCACACGCGGGATCGACGGCATCATGATGATGGAAAATGCGCCCTACGAGGTGAGCCCCGGTTGGATTACCACACAAAGCTATCTGGGCCTCACCCGTCATGTGATGATTCTCGACGGCGATGGTGCTGACCAGGAAATTCTCTACCTCCATTGCCTGAGGTATGGCGCGTTTAATTCATTGGTGTCGGACACCACCGGCAGAAAGCGCACGCCGCTACCGCAGCAAACCATTGCATATAACCAGAAACTTCACGATATGTATCAGCCTTTCGTGAATATGTTTGCCGGCAAGAAGTGGATTTTCTATCCCCACGCTCTCGATCTGCCAGAGAATACTTACGGCAATATTTTTCAATTGAAAAATGGCGATGTCATGATCACGATGGTCTCCGCATGGCGGGCGCTGAACCACGCCGACGGATTCGATTCCAACCTGCAAGTGATCGCCCGGCTACCCAATGCAGCTGCAGTCCAGTCTGTTGAAGTCGATTCCGTAGATCTGGGAGAAAAAACGTCCGTCACCCCAGAACGTAACGGCAATCAGACTGACGATCACGGTGCCAAAACATGGGAAAGCAACCGTAATCCTGCTGCATATGAAAAGCTAGATTCTCTCGAATCGACTGCATTGCACGCGAACGGCCCAGCCGCGGCTGGGCCGTTTTTCTGCCTGCAAACCGCTGCGCCGTTACCACCCGCTTGGTTACAATCGCATTCGTTGGCATTTACACTCATGCCATGCCCCTCGCAACAATCCATGCGCCTCACTGGCACCGGTCTGATGCCCGCTATACGCGCGCTATTTTCTGATAGCTCTTGGCGTGTGTCTGCTAATCCCGTGCGTCGCTTGGTCACAGTCCTTCAAAGCAAAAGATCTCGCACCCGCGCCGCAACAGCAGACAAACTCGCTGCAGACCCGCACTCAGCAGCTGAATCAGGTCTTCCATGACTACTGGGAGGAAACGCTGAAGCACTCGCCGGAGATGGCTTCGACGATTGGCGACAAGCGATACGACGATCAGCTCTCCGATTATTCTGCCGAGGCCTACAACGACTCGCTGGCGCGCGGCGAACGCTTCATTGAGCGGCTGGGCGCAATTGACACCACTGGCATGACCGATCAGGAGCAGTTGAGCAAACGCCTTCTTGTGCATGATCTGGTCGATCAACAGGAATCCTCCGTATGCGAACCCTGGCAGACACCGATAAACCAGTTTTCCGGCATTCAAGTGGACCTGCCAATGCTCGCCGGGATGCTCACCTTCACCTCCGCCGCCGACTATGATCACTACGTTGCGCGCTTGAACAAAGTACCTGCGGCGATGCTCCAGATCAGCACCGACATGCTGCTGGGCGAAGAAGTTGGCCGAAGCGAGCCGCAGTCCATCATGGAGAAAGTGCTGGCGCAGGTCAATACCCTGGCTTCGGCGAAGCCCGAAGACACCCCATTCGCCAGCCCCTTGCAGCGTTTCCCTGCCAGCATTTCAGCTGAAGATCGGGCTCAGATTCGCGCCACTGTACTGAAGGCGATTCGCACCCAGGTACAACCCGCCTATGCTCACTTCGCAAAATATCTTGCCGCCCAATACATTCCAAATGCGCGCAAGCAACCGGGCATCTGGGCCACGAAGGATGGCGATGCGTGCTATGCCTATTTGGTGCAAAGCTATACCACGACAGAACTGACGCCAGATCAGGTCTATCAAATTGGAGTGGCGGATGTAGCACGGATTGAACCGCAACTGCTCGCCGTCGTGCATCAACTTGGGTACAAGGATCTGCGCAGCCTTCACGAAGCGCTGATCAACAACCCAAAACAGCACGCGCAATCCAGCGCGCAATTGATCGGTTTATATCAGCACTATGTAGACCAAATGGAAACCAAGCTGCCGAATCTTGTCACGAAACTTCCAAAGACTCCGCTACAGGTAGTTCCCATGCCGAGTTTTGGCTCCGCAGATCAAGTCCCAGCGGACTATCAGCCGGGAACACCGGACGGTTCTCGCCCAGGCGAGATTCGCGTGAATACCAGCGACGCCAGCAAACGTCTACTGACGCAAGTGGAAGCGATTGCGTATCACGAGGGCGTGCCGGGGCACCATCTGCAGATTTCGCTGGCACAGGAGCAGACCGGTCTGCCGGATTTTCGCCGCTTTGAAATGTACACAGCATTTGTCGAAGGATGGGCTTTCTACAGCGAGCAACTCGGCAAGGAAGTTAGTTTCTATCAAGACCCGTACAGTGAATATGGAATGCTGGAAAATCAGATGTGGCGCGCCGTGCGCCTGGTTGTCGACACGGGCGTGCATTCCAAACATTGGACGCGCGACCAGATGGTCCAATACTTCCATGACCATACCGCGATGGATGACATTACCATTCAGGAAGAGGTCGATCGCTACATTGCGTGGCCGGGCCAGGCCCTTGCCTACGACATAGGCCGGTTGAAAATCCTCGAGCTGCGCGCAGAGGCACAGAAAGCGCTGGGCAAGAGATTTCGATCTTCGCGCATTTCACGATGAGGTGCTCGACTCCGGCGCATTGCCGCTCGATATTTTGCAGCAGCGCGTAGAGACGTGGATCAAGCAGGAACAACAAAAATCCGCTGGCCAAACTACGGCCCACGTGGTTTCTAGTCGAACGATGGAAGGAAACTAGACTGATGGCAAAGAAAAAAGAAAAATCGGGGCAAGCCTCGCAACAGCACGCGTTCACGTCGGATACCAAGGTTGCGCTGCTGGGCGCGGGTAAGATGGGTGGCATCCTGCTGCAGGCATTCCTGAAAAAACATCTGTTTCGCCCGGAAAATATCAGGGCCACGGTGCAGCACGTCGAACGTTCGAAGCAGCTCGCCTCTCAGTGGGCAGTTTCTGTTTCCACCGACAATCTGCAAGCTGCGCGAAACAGCGATCTGATTCTGCTGGGCGTCAAACCCCAGACGGTTCCTGAAGTCATCGCGCAGATTCGTCCTGCGCTGACCGCGAAAAAAACCATCATATCCTTCGCGGCATCGGTCAAGACCAGCGCCATCGAAAAGGCCGCTGGCGTCGATCTGGCCGTCATTCGCGCCATGCCAAATACGCCTTCCCTGCTGGGCTGCGGAGCCACTGCACTCTGCCGCGGAAAATTCGTGACGGATGAACAACTTGCGCTTGCCGAACGCGTTTTCTCAAGCGTAGGCCGTACCGTCACCGTGGACGAAAAACACATGGACGCCGTCACCGCGCTTTCCGCCAGCGGCCCTGCCTACATCTACATCATTCTGGAATCGCTGGCGGAGGGTGGCGTCAAGGTTGGCTTGCCACGCGACATCGCCACATTGCTGGCGGCGCAAACCGCGCTTGGCGCGGCGACCATGGTGCTTGAAACCGGCAGCCACCCTGCTCTGTTGAAAGATGCCGTCACCACGCCTGCGGGCTGCACCATTGACGGCATTCTGGAGCTGGAAGAAGGCGGACTGCGTGTCACGCTGATCAAAGCCGTCATGCGTGCCGCACAACGGGCCAAAGAGTTGGCGTCGAGCTGACGCAATCCTAGCCACGAGTTGAGAAAGACATTTTGACGACGCATACGACGCTCTACGCAGCCCTGTTCACCGCCGCCGTACTCGGCTTTCGCCACGGCTTCGACTACGACCATATTGCCGCGATCACCGATGTGGTCAGCGTGCAATCATCGAAACGCGTCGCCATGAAACTGGGCATGGTGTATGCCCTGGGCCACGCGCTCACTGTGGCGGGCCTGGGTTCCATCGTGATCCTGCTGGGCATCAGCCTGCCTGCGGGCATCGATCGCTGGGCAGAGCGCCTGGTCGGTTTTACGTTGCTGCTTCTCGGAATTTATGTCCTGGGAACGCTGGTACTTCGACCGGATGACACGCTGCCGAAAAGCCGTTACATGCTGCTCCACGCGGGCTACCATCGAGCGCGACTGGCGCTCAAACGGCGCGAAGAAGGCTGCGCCTGCGGAAGAATATGCTCCCCCAAAGAATTTCGACGGACGCTCTGTGTTTGTGATTGGCATCATCCACGGACTCGGCGCTGAAACGCCAAGTCAGTTGATGATTTTTCTGCTGGCTGCGAATCTCGGCGGGGCTGCGCTCGGCATGTTAGGCCTGGGCATGTTTCTTGCCGGCCTGCTGACGATGAATGCCGTGATGACTGCATCAGCCGCCGGAGTGTTCGGCATGTCGAGGCACCGTCCACGATTTCTGCGCGTTGTTTCCGCATTGACGGCGATCTACAGCCTGGCCATGGGCATCATATTTCTCGCGGGACGCAGTTCCTTGCTCCCGGTGTTGAACTAGCCGCGTCGTCGAGTATCAACTGCTAGCAATTGATGCCGGCTTTTTCAAGCGCCGCCTTCAGGCCTTTCATGCTGATGCGCGTGGATGCTTCCGGCGTACCTGCACCGCGCCAATGCGTCTCCAGGCTAACGGCATCGTGATACCCATCCCGCTTCAACGCGCGGAACTGCCCCACCCAGTCAACCGTGCCGCCACCGACAGGGGCCCACTCATATCCGCCGTTCGGCTTGCGCACAACATCTTTGCAATGGCAGTGGCCAATGCGTTTTTTCGGCAATAGATCGTAACCGTTTGGATAAGGAGTGCCACCCAAGGTCGCAGCATTGCCTGGGTCCCAGTTCAGCATAAAGTTCTGATTAGGAATTGCGTGCAGGACAGCGGCCGCCTCTTCACCGGTTGCCGTATTGCACGACATTTCATTTTCAAGCAGCAGAATCTTGCCGCTCTTCCCGCAGCGTTCTGCGGCTTCGCGCAGCTTATCGTTGATGGCGGCTCGATAGGGTTTCTGATCATCCAGCCGCCAGAAATCGAAACACCGTATGCGGTCTGTTTGAAATGCTTTGGCGAGTTCAATGCAGCGCTCCAGTACCTTGTCCTGCTGTTTGAAATCGAACTCGGCGCCAAACTGGTCGCGGCGCTGTCTGCCTTTAGGGAGAGGAGCCCCCGGCCAATCCACTTTGAACAATGGACTGGCGATGTCCGTCACACGCAGCTTGTTTTTCTCCAGAATTTTCCGCGCTTCCGCTACTTCCGCGGAGTCAAGGTCAACGATGTTTTTGTTCCACATCCCACGTAACTCAATCCAGCTCAAACCAAAATCCTTGGAAGCGATTTCGCAAGCGCGGCCAAAATCCTGCGTGATCTCGTCATTGATGACAGCAAGTCGAAATGGACAGCTCATACCTGCACTCCTAGCTTGTGGATCAGATATTCCTTACTTAATTCCGCCGACTGTTTCGGTGTTCGGTTCACGCCGTTCCGTTCGCCATCCAATTCCACCACGCCCCAGCCGCGGAAATGGACTGATCGCAACGCGTCGAATATTTCCACAAAGTTCACTCTTCCCTGACCCAGCTCGACAAATTGAAAGCCATCGGGTGTGGAGGCGGTTTGAACATCTTTCAGGTGAAGGAATAACAAACGATCGCCATATTTGCGAATCGCGGCCGCTGAATCTCCGCCAGCTTGCGCGTAATGCCCGGTGTCGAGCTCCAGTTTGACGTAACGTGGGTCGGCAGCGTCGAGAATTGCATCCACTTGCTCGGGCGTCTGGCCGATCGAACCCATGTGATTATGAAATCCAGTCTGGATTCCATAGTCCGCAGCACGCTTGCCAATTTCCGTCAGCAACGTCCCTTCACGCTTATAGTCGCTGGCTGTATATGTTTTTTGGGCGAATGTCCCAACGATCTGTAGATATTTTCCACCAGCTTCATGCAGATACCGGGCATGAACAGCGTGAGTTTGCAGCATCGTTCGCTCCTGAACCGGGTCCAGCAGAGCATTTCCGCTGGATAAAGCTACAAACGTAAGATTGTGCTTTCCCAGCATGTCTTTCAGCGCATGCGGATCAGGATATTCGCCCAAAATGTTGGCGCGCAGTTGAATTCCTGGATAGCCAAGCGCGGCGATGTCCTCAATCGCCTGGTTGTCCTTTCCATTCCAGGTAATACTGGCGTAGCCGATCCGGATTTCCATCGGGCCGCGATGCAATGGCGCATCGAAATAGGACAAATCTGCAGGTGGGTATAACAATGTGGGCCCGGCGAGAGCATGCGCACAAGGAACCGGAACGGAAGCAACAGCGGCAGCTGCACCGAGGCCAGTAAGAAAATGACGACGCGAATACGACATTCAGAACACTCCTTGTAAAAGAAACACTGGCCGATCCTTTATACCATCGCAATCATGCATTCCATCGATCCATCCCACAGTGTTATAGATGACTATGCGTACGCATAGCTGTCTTCACAGCGTACCAATGGCTCACTCTCCAAACAAAGTTAGCTGCTGCCTCGGTTCACGCAGGACTTGCCGTTGGCGATCGTCGAACACTGTTCTTCCATCGAGATACTTTGAGATCGCATGTTCGCGCGCGACCGCCTCAGAAAAATCAACCGTCGGAGATGTGCGTTCCTCGATCATTCGCACAAACTGATCGAGACGCCGAAATCCGTCGACCTTTTCGGTATGACCAAGTTTCGCTGCATCCAGCGCGCGGCGTAGAACGGAGATAGAGGCGTCGTAGGTCTTCAAAGGGACCGGAAAGGGGTGGCCGTCTTTGCCGCCCAGCGCGAAGGAAAACCGCGCCGGATCCGAAAATCGATTCGGAGCGCCATGCACCACTTCGGCGATCAGCGCCAGAGTCTGCAGCGTGCGCGGACCGAGCTTTTCGAGCAGCAACAGCGAAGCAAAATCGTGAAATTCGCGATCGTGCGCAACCGCCAGCACGCCTCCTAGCCTGCGCAGATCGACATCCTCCGCGTGAACCGCATGATGCTCGGGCAGGCGCAGCCTGCGCACATCATATACGGTAATTTCCGGACGCTGTTTCACAATCTCAAGCATCGCATTCTGCGACGCAGTGGCGCGCGAGTCAACGAGGTTCATGATGGTTCCCTGGTGTGCGCCAGCGATCGCTGTATGTGGATCCGAGGTGAAGCTGCGAACTGTTTTCGAATGCCAATGGTAGCGCCGCGCCAGCTTGCTCCCGACGTTCATTCCCTGCTGCACCACCACCCATTCGCCGCTCTTTGTCACAACAAAATTATGCAGATATAGCTGGAAGCCATCGGCAATCGCATTATTGTCGACCCGAGCAGTCAGGCGGCTGGTGCGCACCAGCGACTCACTTTCGAGTTGACAGCTATTTGCGTACACGCGAAGCTCGTCGGGTGTTTTGCGCGAATGTTTCCCTCGTCCGCCGCAGATAAAAATTCCCAGCTCATGCGACTGCGGGTTAATTCCGCGCTTCAACGCACCCATCACCGAAGTTGTAATGCCGGAGGAATGCCAGTCCATCCCCATCACGCATCCCAGCGCCTGAAACCAGAATGGATCGCTCAGTCGAGTGAGAAATTCTGAAGCGCCATATTCGTGCACGATAGTTTCAGAAATGGCAGCACCCAGCTTGACCATCCGCTCGGCCAGCCAAGCTGGAACGCGTCCGCCATGCAGCGGCAATTCGGCAAATCCGGAACGCTTCATCCTTCTTCCATGGTAAGGCGACTCGCTTCATTTCGGTGGGCAGTCGAGAATAAGCGCCACATTGGTTACATCCGCTTGCTTGGGAATGGAGATCTGATACTGCTGGGCTACATTTGCGTTCTGGATATCTTTATGGAACTCCTGCTGCATGCCATTCTCTTCCCATATCTGCGTTATCTTCAGATGTTGGGTCGCCGACAGGTTTTCCTGACGAATGCTGGCAAGTCGAAAATGATCAATTGCGAGCCCCTTGAATTGATAGCGAACATACACGCGCTGGGTTCCCGAGGGTAAATCTCGCACGCTTCGGTCTACCTCTGGCCAGCGAAGGACCTGAGAAACTGGCTGACCGTCGAGCCACGTCAGCTTTGGATCGTACGTCCACAATGTTGTCCATGGACCATTGCTGTTGGTCGACCATGCAATGGAGGCCATACCGGGCCCTTTCGGATGGGCAGGCCACGGGGTTACGTGCCGTATTTCGGCTGTGAATTTATTGGGTGCAATCCCATTCCGCAGATCAAGAAATCTGCCGCCTACGTCGAAGCCGGTCAGATTATCTTGCTTGGACGCGACTTCGAAGATCACATCTCCCGCATTATCGCCCTTATTGACGACATAGCCTTGTCCATCCTGCGCCTGATACTCGGCGTTCGTCACCGTCGATGCGAACTGCTTCAAATCTTCTGCCCGCACAGGCAGTTCAGTCCTTACATCCGCTCCGGCGCGGTATTGGATTTCATTTTCTCCAGGCGTAAGGGCCGGCAATGTGCGCGGATTCAATTGAAATACCGTGGTCAGTAGCACGTTATTCAAAGCTGGAGCTTGCTTCGACGCTCCGTGCAGCGAAAACCTGACCAGATAGCCATACGTACCAGAAACTGCATTGCGGTCTCCATGCTCGGCTGGCAGTTGTGTCGCATGGATCTTCCAGGGCCCGTTGAATGGTCCTGCGAGAGACGCGCTTTCCGTCCATGTGTGGCCGTCATCGATGGAAGTTTCCGCGGTCAGTTTGTCTTGCACAGCAGGCAGAGAAGCCTGCAGGGAAAAGTTTGCATCGATAATCACATACGGCGAAGGCATGGAAAATGTGTACGTCGCATTACTGCCGTCCCGAGTGGTAACTCCACTAGTAATGTCCGCGGGACGATACTCGATCTTTCCTGTGGCCCAGATGCGTTCATCTTTTTCGCTGCGAGGGCCCGTAGAGGTGGAAAGCTCGAATTGTGCAAAATCCGGTAGAATCTTCCAATCTGCCCCGTCATACGTATATGGAAGATAGAATGTCCCGGCTGGCGTTGGCCGAAAGTAGCGAATCATCCGCTCTCCGGGTCGCAGCACAAAGTCAAGGGTGTGGCCTTCCGGGTAGCGTCGATACGCATAAAGATAGTTGTCGTCGATCGTGGTATACAGCTCCGCAAGTCCCTGCATATCGCCGGCGCGAACATCCGCTGGATACCACGGAGTATCGACAGTCTTCGGGTTTGACGTCGTCGGCCCAGTAACGTTCTTGGTAATAATGCTTCCGTCGTGCTCAAGCTGCCACACGGACGCAACATCTCGCAGCTTCAGTGGGCCGTCTCCAATCGGGTTATACCCCAGTTCGTCAGAATCAAACATGTGGTAGGCACCGTCATAAAAAACCTCGGCGACGGTATGGCCGGTCAGAAACCAGACGCGCGATTTCTTGAACCCTCCCGCATCGTAAGTAGCCGCCATCAGCGGCCCATCCTGATAGCAAAGCCCGAATCCATAGCTGTTGAGCAGCTTGATGGGATCGAGTACTTGTCCTACCGGCTCCTCGTATGCCCATCCGGGAATGTGGTAAAACATTCCCGGTTTTACAAATCTGCCATCGGTCAGATAGAAGCGCCAGATCGCCTCTGCTTTTTCGCGGTCGGTCTTGGCGTTATATTGCTGGTAGATTCCCTGCACTAGGCTTTTCATGTTGCTGGTATCCACCTGACCCACCTTGGTGATTTCCGGAGAATACACCTGCGCCCGCAATCCGAGGGAACCCGCGACCACCAGAGCAGCGACGACAACCGTTAGAACAGACTTTTTTTGCATCGAGCGATTCCTTTTCGAGTACACGCTACTTTATTCGACATTTACCGTTTGTTGGACGCTCTGCCCGCTCATTAGGTCTCGAACTATCACGGTCCATTTTCCGGGTATGTCATTTGCCGCAAAGGGGATCGAGTGAACTCCGCCGCCTTGCCTGGCAATTAAGTTCCCCGAATAGTAGAGAATGTGATTGCCTTGCGGATCGAGAACATCGACATGGAAGATGCTCACGTCCGCCTGCGCTGGTGTCGCATGAACCGCGACATCGGCAACTGAGCCGCGCTCAATATGGTCGGGAACGGAGACTTGCATCTCTGGCAGAGGTGTATCGCTTGCCACCAGAATGGTCGGATCATACGGATCGACAGTTAGTGCGATCTGTTTCTTCTCGCCCAATGCCTTATGCGCACGCGTGTCGTACAGATACATCGCGTTTGGCAGGTGGAGCTGTACCGTGACCGGCTTCTCAAATCGCTCATTCGAGCGGAAATCCGCTGGACCCAGTTCATTCACGCGTAATTGCGGATTGGATTCAAGGGCGATAATTCTCACACCCCCATTGGCGTACACGTGCGCATCCACTCCCACGACGCTGTGGCCGGTCACATCTTCCACGGCAAAGTCCGGGTGGACACCGTTTGATCGCAATAGCTGTTCGACCATCTCATGCACCGATTTTTCTTTTCCATTCAAGCGGTCTTGAAGATAGCTGGTGATATCTGTATTCAGTAAAATGGCTTTACCATTGCCAAATTTATGGACATTGACCGGCTCCGAATTCGGCCCGCCAAACAGATCTGCAAGTGATGAGACGGGCAGTTTTTTGCTGTGCTGGTCATAGGTACCGGGCATTCCATCTGCAATGGCAACGCCGCCCCCGGCGACAAACTCGCGAATCGCATTGGCTTCCGCAGGCGAAAGCGAGCTGGACTCCGGCAATACCAGCACGTGGTACCCGCGCTTGAGCAACGCGCCTTGTTCCACCTGATCATAGGAAACAAAATCAGGCTGCCATCCTTCATCTTCAATCAGGTTGCACCAGGACTCGCGCAAACGCATAAAGATGTTGCTCGACCGCTCATAGGCGGGGCTGCGAGTCATCCATGCATCGCCATCTGGACGCCGTTCCAGCATCCACTGGGTGCGTAAACTAGGCTGGGAGTAGTGAATCGCAATCCGGTTATCGATCCGATGGCTGTTGATGATCAGCGCGCCTTCTCCGTCGCGGATCTCGTTGAAATATGGACCGTCTTCCTTCCCTCTTGGGCCGGGCTCCCCATCTTTCAGCACAAACATTTTTGTTGGATCTTCATTGTCCCAGATAATCAGCCCGCGATTGCCATGCAGTAGTTCATACCACACGCGATGCTTCTCCCAAGGTCCCGTGGCGAAGCTCGTGGTCACAATTGGCATGGATGGATTCAGCGAGTGGATGATGTCAATATTCCGTCCGATATCGTAGGGCTCGATCGCTGTCAGCGCCTTAGTAAGACGTGCGTAGTCATATCCTCCCCATCCCGGCATCTGGCCGCCGCCAACGGCCACGTATGCATGAGGATCGCCTTCGCGAATCGCATCCGCCCCCATCTTCAACGCATTGGCATAGGAGATATCCATCCACTCTTTGAAGTCTGCCCACGAGGCAAAATTATCTCCCGGCTGCTTCATGGCCTGGTTGGTCGTCGGAGGCATGACAAGGTTCCAGTTGGTGAAGTTCGTGCCCCACTCCTGATTCAACGCGCCCAGACTACCGTATTGCTGCTGGAGCCATCGACGCATCGGCACAAGCGACTGGTCCGAGAAGTCAAAATCCCATGCGGCTTCCAGTTCAGCTATCCCTGACTCGTCTGAAAGACTATAGAAGTACGGCCTGTACGGCTCGTTCAACTTCGCGATCGCCACACCGCGATCATGAACCAGCTTGCGCCAATACGGATCCCAGAAGCTGGGATGACGTTTGAACGCCTCCAAGCTGGAGGGATCTTCTTTGTAGAGTTCTTTGGCTTGAACAAAAGACCAACCTACAGGACGATCAACGCGCCAGCGATGATATTCGGCGTAGTAGTCCGTCGCAAGGCTTTCCACATACCAGCGCATGTTGTCGTTGATCAGAAAATCCGGATGCCCCAATTGCTTCCCGGAACCCGACCAGATCCCTGCGTTCACTCCCAGCTTGTTCAGTTCAGGCAGAAGGTTGGATGGGTAGTCCTGCCACATTACGATGACGTAATCTTTCCAACCCGTGTAGCGGGGCCGGGCAATAAAATCAGCTTCGGCTGTTTCCTGCGTGGTATAGGCCGCTCCTTTGATATCTTTTCCGTTCAACGACAGATCGACCTGAAGATGGTTTTTCATCGCGATCGCACGCGACAGGTCCAGCGAAAAAGCAACCTGTGTTTCGTCCAGCAAATCAGCCGAGACTGTCTTGTCCTGGACAACACGCCCATAACTATCTGTCCAGTGAACATGCAAGATGGCATGACCGGTAAACCCCTGAGACAAGTGAAATAGCACCGGAACCTCGCCCGTACGATCCAATGTCGACGACGGGAGCGTTAGCTGAGCCATAGACCGCGCGGTCCCGAGTGTGGCCATCGCCAGTACTGCAGCGGCCATGGCCATCCATACAAATTTTTTCTGTCTCAATCGATTGCCTTTCTTGGATGAGTAGTTCTTATTCAACGTTCATCGTGTTGGTGACGGCTTGTCCGCTGAGCACATCGCGAACCACCACAGTCCATGTGCCGGGTGCATCATTCGCCGCAAACGAAATAGACTTAACCCCAGCACCTTGCCTGGCGATCACGTTCCCCGAGTAGTACACGACTTGCTTCCCCTGCGGATCGAGAACATCGACATGGAAGATGCTGGTATCCACCTGCGATGGTTCTGCATGAATGGCAATGTTCGCAACTGACCCGCGCTGCACTTTCTCTGGGACTGATACATGCATCTCCGGCAGCGGAGTGTCGCTCGCGACCAGAATGGTTGGATCGTACGGGCCGACGGTGAGGGTGATTTCCTTCTTTTGACCTAGCTCCTTATGCGCCAGCGTGTCGTACAAAAACATCTGACTGGGCAAATGCAGGCGAACTGTGGTGGGTTTAGTGAATCGCTCATTGGAGCGAAAATCCGCCGGCCCCAACTCATTCACGCGCAGCTGCGGATTTGACTGGAGCGCAATAATTCTCGCTCCTCCGTTGGCGTACACGTGCGCGTCAATCCCTACGATGGAGTGACCTGCGGCATCCTCCGCAGAGAAGCCCGGATTGGACGTCGTTTGAGCGCAGCAGTTGCTCGACAAGCTGGTGGACGGGTCCCTCTTTTCCATCCAGGCGATTCTGAAGGTAGCTGACAATATCAACATTCAGCAGGATGGCTTTGCCTTTCCCGAAGGGATGGACATTCACCTGCTCCGCATTTGAACCTGCAAATAGATCGGCGAGCGAGGAGGCAGGCAGCTTGCGACTATGTTCATCGTAGGTGCCAGGAATTCCATCCGCAATAGCGACGCCGCCCTGAGCAACAAACTCGCGAATCGCATTCGATTCCGACTGCGATAGCGAACTAGACTCAGGAAGAACCAGCACATGGTAGCCATGCTTCAGCAACTCGCCCTGCTCTACCTGATCGTAAGAAACGAAGTTCGGCTGCAGCCCTTCGTCTTCGATCAAATTGCACCATGACTCGCGCAGCCGCATAAAGTCGTTCGTCGAGCGCTCATACGACGGACTTCGAGTCATCCACGCATCGCCGTCCGGTTTTCGCTCGAGCATCCATTGAGTGCGCAAGCTTGGCTGCGAATAATGGATCGCAATCTGGTCATTTACCAGATGACTGTTGATAATCAGCGCACCCTCTCCATCGCGAATCGGCGTGGTAGAGATCACCAGCCTGCTTCCCGATGTCACTGGGCTGACCATCTTTTTGAATGTATTTTTCACCCTGGTCCCAGATAATCAACCCACGATTGCCATGCAACAGTTCATACCAGACCCGCTGCCGTTCCCGATCACCTGCGGCAAAGCTAGTGCTCATGATCACCATGTTTGGATTCAGCGAATGAACGATGTCGACGCTGCGCCCAATATCATAGGGTTCGATTGCATTTAAAACCTTGGCGATGCGGGAGTAGTCGTAACCACCCCATCCTGGCATCTGGCCGCCACCGATGTTTACATACGCATGCGGGTCCGCTTCGTGGATCGCATCCACCCCCATCTTCAAAGCGTCCGCATAGGAGATATCCATCCACTCCTTAAAGTCGGCCCATGCAGCGTAGTTGTCATCGGTGCGCTTCATGGCCTGGTTTGTCGTTAACGGCATGACCAGGTTCCAATTGGTGAAGTTGGTGCCCCACTCCTGATTCAGCGCACCCAGACTGCCATATTGCGACTGGAGCCACCGGCGCATCGGCACCAGCGATTCATCGGAGAAATCGAAATCCCAAGCAGCTTCCAACTCCGCAATCCCTGATTCATCGGCCAGACTGTAGAAATAGGGGCGATAGGGTACAAGCCGCTCTGCGGTCGCAACTCCGCGGTCGTGGATCAGCTTGCGCCAATATGGGTCCCAGAAACTAGGGTGACGTTTGAAGGCTGCCAGACTGGTTGGATCTTCCTGGTACAGCTTCTTGGCCTGAATGAAGGACCATCCCACAGCGCGATCTGGACGCCAGCGATGATATTCGGAATAGTAGTCGGTAGCGAGGCTCTCCGAGTACCAGCGCATGTTGTTGTCAATCAAGAAATCCGGCAGTGCTATATTGCGACTCGAATATGTCGCTCCGTTAATCCCCAGTTTTTTCAGGTCGGGAACAAGATTTGCCGGGTAGTTCTGCCACATCATGATGACGTAGTCCTTCCACCCGGTAAATGGCGGCTGAGCAACAAAGTCGGCATCCGCTGCTTCGGTCTGGTTGTAGGGTGCGCCCTTGATGTCTTTTCCATTCAGCGATAAGTCAACATGAAGATGGTTCTTCATTGCGATTGCGCGCGATAAATCGATCGGAAACGTGATGTCCGTTTCATCCAGCAAATCGGCAGGAACGGTTTTGTCTTCCACCACGCGGTCTATACTGTCGGTCCAGCAAACATGGAGCATCGCGTGGCCAGTAAATCCCTGGCTCAAGCGATACACCACTGGGACTTCGCCTGTTCGCGCCAGAGTGGCCGACGGCAAGATAAGTTTCGATGGCCAGCGAGCATCGCCCGACGTGTTTACCGGGGCCTGCGGCGCGGCCGTCGGCAGGCCGGGCTTCGATGGCGTGCAGGCATCGCCCGGCGCCGCCAATGCGGGAACGGTAATCGCAAACATCGCGCCCGCAAGGAACAGGCATGTCCAATATGTCTGTAAATTCCGTGAGGCCTTCACGCCCCAGATTCTCGCGCCATCTACCTTCATCCAGTTCATAGATCTCCTTATGGGTCTCACTATCGCTCGTCGTGTTGCGGCGCTACAGTGCTGCTGACTACTTCTACCAATCCCACAATCTGGCCGAGGCTGTTGCGGACCGGCGCCAGCACGGAGAGCATTTCCGGCGTCTTTTGAATCGTCAACGTATTGCCAGTTTTCAAGACTTCCTGCATCTCTGGTGGCATCGCTTGCTGCAACTCCCCGTTCCAGAATTGGCTCAGGTCATATTTGTTGCGAATTACCAGCTGGATATTCTGCGTGGTAGGCACAGGCATCCACAGATTCACGTCCACCGGATATGGCGCCATCATCGCCAGCCGTATCAACGTTTTTTTCGTCTGGATAAATGTGCCGTCGTTGACGTCGTAATTGTCGCCCGCCTGCCACTTGTCACGCGGATCCGGATGCAACATATGCGCCAATGCACGCGGCGTCACAATTCGTTGACAAACATCGCCGTCGATCATAATTGTTGCGACACGCGCAATCTCCCTCAAATCCCGCTGCTGCGCAGCAGTGCTGTCTGCGGGCATCGTGGAAACGGTCGTCGCGACAGCTGGAACGCCCGCATAGGCCGACACAACGGCAAGTTGCAAACCTAAAAGCACAGAAACGGCAAGTTTCATCGCGCACCCCCGGCCTGCTTCAAAGCGAACTCGTGAACACGTTGCCATGCATCTGGCTGCGGAGTTGGAAACTGCGCATCATAGGGCTTCAGCGCATCGCCGATGTCAGTATTGTTCCAGTCAACAGGCTGGCCCGCGGGTGGCGGCAGTGGCGAATGCTTCCATTGCGCGAGCGTGGTGTTGTCAAACAAATGTACAACCTGCGCCTGAATGGATTCGCGAGAGCCTTGCTTCGCTTCCTCTTCGAGCAGGTCGAGATCTTGAATTGTATTTCGTTGTAGCTTCAAACGGATGCTCGGGATAGGTTCTTCAAGACCGAACCGCTCACCGGAATACACCAGCGTTTCAGTGCCGCCGTCGGAAAGCGCCTTGAACGGATGGGGACCGGGACTGACCGCCAGCCAACGCACAAAACCATCCACGCCGAAGATCCACGCTCGCAGCGGATCGGATGCTATCGAGGACGAAACATCCTGGACCGGTGGTGTTCCTCCATAGTTCCAAACCGTATCGCCGCGCTGCTTGAGCTCGGGTAGTTCATCCAGGTTCCAGACGAACATTCCGCCGCTGGCGCACCATAGGCCAATCGCGTTTTTGAGCAAATGCATCTGCTGCCGCATGGTCCAACTGGTATCCGCCCGCATTACAAAATGAACGGGAGTATCCGCGGGCAACGCTTTCGTTAGCAGATCGTGATAGGCAAGGAAGTAGCGGTCGTCTTTGGGAAACCGCACTTCATCTCCATCCCACTCAAATCCTTTGTATCGTTTCTTCTGGTTGAAGAAGACCTCGAACTTCGTCGTTGTCCAGCCCTTCTCGCGGAAATGGCGTTCCATTTCTCCGACAACGTTTGTGAATTCCGCCTGATATCCCGGTTCATCCCACCACAGATAATTCGCGGGCCACTCTGGATTGATCGGCAGATACATGAATGGAATGGGTTGCGGTCCGCGCCGGGTGCCGGCAAACGCGGAACCATCCAGAAGCGGTCCAAACAATCGGTCAAATCGATCCCAACTGACAATATGTTTTTGATCGCCCGTACCCGCCAGCTCAGGGGCGAATCCAGTATCGACATATCCAGCATGCCCATAGGCAAGCTGATGATAGATACCGCGATTTTCGTAGAAAATCCGGTGATAGTCGTGGATCAGTTGATAGAGTGCATCTTCCTGTGCGCGACCCGAATCCGCCAGTGCCTTCGGATATTGTTGATGCAACCATCCGACGCCGTAGGAATTCGAATCCATGTTGATCACATCCTGCGCGGGTATCTGCGCGGGTAGCACGGAAATGGTGAACGGAACCGTTTTGCGCGCCGAACCATCCAGCAATCGCGCACGCCCATGGTACACACCAGGTTTTGCATTACGTGCGATCCACACATCCACCCAGAACGCGCGAACCTTTTGTCCTTGAATTGCGTTCTCTGGATCGGGCATCTGAAAGCTATATGGAAGATGAACGGGAATCAGCGCATCCGGATAGTAGTGCTTATCGGGTGTGTTGAAGTGGAACCACTCCCGATACACATCCACTGGCTGCGACGATTCGATGGACAGTTTGCAGTCGCTACAGGGTCGATCCGACTTTACGACCAACTGGAAGGAAACATATCCGCCACGCGCAGCGGAAAGTTGGATGGCATGATTCCAGCTTGCTTGGGGAAGATCGCTCGCCACGATACCTCCGAAGGGATCGGGGCGGTGGTACGCGGAAAGTACCAGTAAATCGGATGCCCTACAGCAGGCAAGGAAAACAAAAAATAGCATCACCGCACTTGCGCTGAATTTCCTCATGTTGCTGCTCTCCGGGCAGGAAATTTTCCTCAATGATTGCTAGAAGTACGTGAATTCGTTGAATGACTGTAGACGTCACTCCTCGGCATAAAACGCAGGATCAGAGGCTTATCGTCGTTTATGAATAAGTTTCCGTGTGGGAGATCGGCGCTCTTCGCTCTCCCACGCAAACGCTTTCGGTCAATGCACCGCGGGATCGATTGCATCGCCGCGCAATTCGAAGCGCGGCCCAATGTAGTCCGGTTCGAGTTGCACGGCTTCCGCCATCTTCTTCCGTGCTTGCTCAGGCTGTCCGTTATATTGGTCGATCTGGCCCAGCATGTAATTGCTCTTGGCACGGAATAGAGGATTGTTCGCGTCGATCCGCAGCTCTGCGAAGGACTGGAATTTTTTCAGCAGTTCTGCCGCTTCCTCGTGATGACCCAGTTTGTCCAACGATAAGATCATGTAAAAGTTTTCGCTGCTCAGGCTATCACTGTCACCCGTAAGGCGATCAGCGCCATCGGCGCTCTCCTCATACGCCTTGGTTGCTTCGTCTTTCCGCCCCAAAGCCTCCAGAGCGCGGCCAATATAGTAGTGGATTTGAGGCGTCGATTGGAATTCAAAGTCATCCATCCCCAGAGAGGTTGGTGGCTTCAACGCTGCCTGAAATAACTGCAGTGCCTGCTCATAATTTCCCTTGTTAAATGCCTGTGCGCCCATACCAAATTTCAGCTCACGGTATTCGTCACGCAGATCATAGGTCCTATGAACAGGAAGAAACGTGTGGTGATCGACGATGTCCTGGGCCGCATCGAATTTGCCTTCGATCAGGTATGCGCTCAACAAGCCTTGGGCCACCCGATCATTTTTGGGATAGCGTGCGTATGCCTCTTGCAGCAACGCAGTCTGCTCGGCGAACTTACCGGTTCGCGCATATAGGTCCGCAAGGTCGTCCACAGTGTCGATTTGGTCGGGACTTAAAGCAACTGCTTTTCGTAGTTCTGGGACAGCCTTCTCGAGTTGGCCGTCTTCCTCGTACGCCAACCCCAGTGCCCGCCGCGCACCAAAGTCGGACGGATTCACCTGGTTGATGGCCTCCCACTGGTCGATCGCCTCGGCTTTGCGACCCCAATAATAGAGCAGGCATCCAAGATCGAACCGCGCCACTGTGTCATTTGGATTGTCCTTCACCGCATCGGCCAGGGGCGCCTCAGTCTCCGGTCGATATGGGAAACGCTCCACGGTGCCCGCCGCAGCTTGCGCCTTCTTGCGGTACTCCGCTGCAGTTTGAGAGTCGCCCGCCTGCTTCACGGCATACGCCAGCGTGTAGTAATAGACGGGCGGGGTCCCCCACGGATCTTTATTATGCGGCGGCTCGACCATCTTCAAAATCGCGGCTGCTTCCTTCCAACGTGAAAGCGAACTATAGAAGATTGAAACTTCCATCGCGCTCTGGGTCTGGTCGCCCATCAATTCGATTAATTTGTTTCTTGCTGCCGCATCGCCTGTCAGAAAATACTGCTCCGCCTGTGCCACACGGTCCATTGGATCGATGACGTTTACTTTGGCGAGTTCCTGGAGCGCCGCATCTTTATTGCCCAGGTCGCGCTCCGATAATGCCAGCAACAGATGTGCCTTGATGTCCTGGCCATTGGAATTGATGGCTCCGGCCAGATGCTGCGCCGCTGCCGCGTCGTCATGTCGCAGAAAATTCAGCAGTCCCAACTGATATTCCCGCGCGCCATAGTATCCGCTGTGCGGCCAGATGTAGTAAAAATTCCGCTCCGCCTGTTTTTCCTCGCCCAGCTTCATCTCACTGGTCGCCAGGTAGTACCAACTGGCATCCGCATAGGGATTGCGATCCACTGCCTGCTGAAATTCCGCCGCTGCTTGCTGAAAATGGTTCTGATTGAATTCAAGAATCCCTAACAACTGATGGGCTTCGGAATATCCCGGATCCCGCTTCAACGCCATCTTTGCCAGTTCTGTGGCGCCGTCGACATTCAGGTCCTTTTGCTTGAACTCAGCTGCCAGCACCAACTGTTCTGTCGTCATCTTCTCGGGCGGGATTGGCGCTTCCATCAAATCTTTTGCAAACGGTGTGATGTTGCCGCCGGGATTGCTGTCCGGGCGGTGATAGTCCATCAGGACTTCACCATGCGTTCCCGTAATGAGCACTTCCATCTCTTCCAGGCCAGCGGCGTCCGCATGGATACCCGCAACAGTCTTTTTTACGGGTGTTCCTGGGATCAAATCCACAGAAGTGTTCAGCAACTCGCCGCTCTTGGCTTTCACGATTAATTTCGCATTGTGGATTGGGACAACTGGCGAAAGGGCTACATCCACAGAGGAATTGGTTCCGGCGGAATCCGGATGCACCTCCAGGTTCAGCGCCACATCCTTGCTCAATGTGGTCAAGCCGTTGATGCCGGCCACCGGAATCCACCATTCGTGCCAATGCTCAATCTGATGGGGGTAGACCCATTCATAATGACCATCCCAAACCATGCGTCCGCTTTGCGCTTCGAAGTATGGGCCCGCCTTATCGGTATAGCCATTTTCCGTTTCTTTCGAACCCGGTCCGAAGCCGAAGGTCCACATCTTCATGCCCTGCACGTCTCTACGATCGGCATAGCGGAAGACACCGTAGTCATGATCAAACTCGTACGCGCCGCCATAGTTGTCATAGCTGTCGATCCCAAACACACCGAGCATGTGCATGTTTTTGTGGGCCCAGCTAAGATCCACTCCGTTGTAATCCGGCCATGGTGAGACCACTCCCGTCGTATGACCTACGGTCTCCGTCATCGGATATAGGAAACGCGTTTTGGCGGTTACAGGAAAGGCGGCGTTCGACCAGAACATTTGCGGTTTCTGACCGTCCGTGCCGTTGTAGCAAAATGTGCTGATCTCAAGCGCGTCCACACCGGGATACAGGGTCGCGGTATACGTCACATTCATGTGGTAGAAGGGGTCTACGTCTCCCAACATGACCGAAACACTCCCATCCTTGTGTTTCAAGACAGCGTGTGACCAATAGGGCTCGCCATGCCAGGTCAGGGAATGCGCATCATAGGGACCGGTCAACTCAATGCCAGACTGGGGCCAGGTAAATCGCGGATTGAACTCAGTCGGCTTGATCACATCGTTCCGATAAAAGGTTTCCCGATGATGGAGCTTGTCGTACAGAGAGAAAAACCGGCCGCCCAGTACTGGGATATATGTCAGTTTGAAATATTCGTTCTCGACGAAAATGGCATGATACTTCTCAGGAAACGGACTGCCATCCTTGAACTGTCTCTTGAACGTTGTGAAGGGATAGAGTCCCCTCAAGGTCGAATCGGAGAACAGTGGCGGCTGCATATACCTGCCCACCTGCTCGTATGTAGGAATGGTGATATCGCCTTCGGATACGATGATGGCAGCAGATTTTGAGGTTTTACCGGAAACGTCTGCCGCATGGCATCGCGGCGTTCCTAGGGTAAGTACCATTGCAAGCAAAAGAAGCAGCGACTTCATTGATTCTCTCTTTCGGTCCAATTTTGTGTTCGCACCTGCCAGATCTTGCGTCGAGCTGCGTAGAAATAAATTTCAAGGACATCTGCAGGAATTTCCGCGGGCCTTCTAGGCAACCCTAGAACATCGAAACGATTATATATGGTGAAATGAGAAATGAAACGCCCGACGAACCGCCTTCTAAATGTTCTCTTCCTCTCAAGTATCGTTCCCTGTCGACTCATCTGCGTTCCAAAAATAATTCTTGAAAGTGTTGAATGAGGCTTGCAGTACGCGGCGTTCCGCCTTCGATGTGCGCACCAGAGATGGCAATGGCACACGGCCAGCTTCGTTGCATCCGTAATGATACGCAACACACAACCTAAAATACTTCAAAGCGGAAGTCTCTTTCATAACACACGATAACCTAGAGATGCAGAACTGGAGACGAAGCATGAGCAGTGATCGACCGCAGGCAATCTCGAAACTAGCCGGACAGGACTCGGCCCCTGACACCGATCCAAATTCAGCATTTTGGCAAAGCGCCCCAAGTGTTTGGTTGGTGGACGATGCACAGGGCAACAAAGTTGCAGGACACGCAACAGAGGTGCGATCCATGTGGACTGCCGCCAATTTGTACTTCCTTTTTATCTGCCCCTATGAACAGCTCCATCTCAGACCGGCCCCTCTACTGACTGAGAAGACGCCTGGACTTTGGAACTGGGACGTAGCGGAAATCTTCATCGGATCCCAGAGTGATCCCATGCATAGATACAGGGAGTTTGAACTGTCCCCGCAAGGGGAATGGCTCGATCTGGATATCGACCTGAAACAGCCAGACAAAGTTGCCAAAACCGCGTGGACTTCGGGCTTTCTGGTTACAGCCCGCATACAGCAAGACCGGAAAACCTGGTATGGATGTATGCAAATCCCCTACACCTCGATTGAAGCTGGCGAAGCCTTGGCCGGCACCGTTCTCCGCATCAACTTCTTTCGCAGCCAGGGTCCCAAGCCCGTGGAGTTGGCCTGGCAGCCACCCCTGCAGTCGAGTTTCCATGTACCGGAACAATTCGGAACCCTTAGACTTTCGTACTAAGACAATTCAAAGATTTTTATTGACAATCCCAACCTTCTTGACAGACACTTATCCGAATTACAGATTTCAATGCCGTATTGCGGGCAATCTTAACCTTAGGGCTCAAAATTCCGATGTCAAGGTTTCGAGTTCTATGAATTGCACCAGAAATGCATTGCTATCAGCATCGTTTTGTTTCGCGAAGAACTAATCACGATTTTAATAGTGTCGTTCAAGAAAGCGAATCCAGGTCAGATTTTCACCCCCGGAAAAGTCATCCTCGATTCGATGTATATGAAATTGTTTCGCCTTGAACAAGGAGCCAGTCAATGACGTGTAGGTTCATGAAAATTTGTGTCCTCTTGCTCTGCAGTGTGTTTGCAGCAGCAACGTTCGCTCAAAATACCAACTCTACAATTAAGGGGACCGTGTTAGACGCCAGTGGCGCAGTGGTTTCCGGCGCGACCGTTCGCCTTACCAATGTGGGCACCAACCAACAGTCGACCACGACTTCAGCGGCGGATGGGTATTATACGTTTTCCAATTTGTCTCCCGCGAACTATAAAGTGGTCGTCACCGCGCAGGGGTTTGCGGACTGGACTGGTGTGCTCACATTACGCGTTTCGCAAGCGGCGGAAGTGGATCCAAAAATGAACGCCGCCAGTGTAGCGACGCAAGTCACCGTGCATGACGTGACACCAATCATCGATAAGGTGAACCCGACTCTTTCCGATGTGAAGGAAGCGACCCGCATCGAGACCATGCCGCTGTTCAGCCGCAATATCCTCAGTGTCCTGGCCTTCAGTCCGGGCGTTGTCGCGAACGGCTACGGTGGTTCGGGTGGTGGCTACACGCGCGTGAACGGTATCCCCGGCGGATCCATGGATTACCTTGTCGACGGACAGACGATGGCGACCAAGTGGAGCAACGAATTGGTTGCAACTCCGCAGCCAACTCCGACGATCCAGGAATCCAAGGTCATCACTTCCAACGGCGACGCGCAATACGCAACCCCTGGCGTGGTGGAAATGGTCACCAAGAGCGGGACCAACCAGTTTCACGGACAAGCATTTGAATTGAATAGAAATAATCATCTGCAAGCCAAAACGTTCAACTCCGGCAGCGGCATCGTACCCTTCCTGCAACACAATGAATACGGTGCACAGCTGGGCGGCCCTGTATGGATTCCTAAGGTCTACAACGGGAAAGATAAGACCTTCTTCTTTGTCGACTTTGAATGGATCCGCGAGAATGCGTTGGCATTCAATTCTGAGTTCACAGTTCCTCCAGCTCAATTCCGTACCGGCAATATGGCGGGATTCACCGGCCCGGACGGCGTAACTCCCATCACCTTCTACGATCCCAGTACCACCACGTACGATCCGGTCAGCACTGGCTATGTTCGTCAACCATTCCCTGGAAATCAGATCCCAGTGAATCCCGTCACGGCGAAGATATTTACCTTCATTCCGCTTCCTAACGTGCCGGGTGCTCCGTACGACATTCCGGGAGTACCGAATTACATTGATCCAAATGCCAGCACAAGCACTCGCACCAAGTTGTACACAGGAAAGGTTGATCAGCTGTTTGGCCCGAATCGCCTGGCGATGCGGTACACCTACACCAACAGTAATCAAATTAAACCGCCTTACTACATGCTGAATCCGGAGACAATTGCAACCACCGCACACAACGGCTCGATTGCATTTACAGAGGTCATCAGCCCAAGAGCTATCAACGTAGTGCGTGCTGGCGGACAATACACCCAGCACATCAGCGGACCGGTGCCGATCCTCCCGTCCATTCCAACCCAATTAGGTCTGCCCAATTACCAGAACAGCATCGCTTGGCCAGCCTTCTACTACGACGGATACGGCGGCAGCTTAAGCGGCATCGACCGTACCAACCCGAAGCAGTATCCCGACCAGAACATAATGGCAAGCGACCAATTTACCTACAACCGTGGCAACCATCAATTTATGGCCGGTTTCAACTTTAGCAATAGCCGGCTCACCACCATTGAAGTCGGCCAGCCCGGCGGCTCCTATGAATTCTTCGGCAACGTGACCGCGCAACAGAACCTCGCCTTGGCAGCAACGGGTGTCTACAACACCGCTCTGCCAAATAGCGGTGGTAACTGCGACGGCTTCGGCGATGGACCGTTCAATTCGACTGGTTGCGCAGCCATCGGGCAGTTCATTTTAGGCGATAGTGACGGCGTCATCTTGAATGTCTATCCCAACTACCACACTCGGCAAACCCAGTATGCTGGCTTCGTCCAGGACGACTGGCGGGTTACGCAGAACCTGACCCTCAATCTGGGCGTTCGCTACACCTATTGGACGCCGTTCGATGATGCTTCCGGCCTGCAATCCACCCTCGACCCCAGCGTTGCGGGAGGCGAGGTTGTTTATAAGGGCTCCGGTGCTCCAGCGCAAACTCCTCCGGCCATTCTGACGGCTTGGGAAAATGCCGGCCTGCCGATCGAGTCCGCTGCTGCCGCCCACTACCCCACCAGCTTATGGACGATGCCCAAGAACAACTGGGATCCACGCGTCGGCTTCGCCTATCAGTTGAACAACAAGACGGTCTTGCGCGGTGGTTTCGGCATGTACCACTGGGTGATGCCGCTGCAACAATACCAGCAGGCAACACGCAAGAATCCTCCGTTCAGCTTTACACAACAATCCCAGATCGCCTTCGGTCCGAACAACGACACGGCGCTCGCGGGCTACGACTCATCCTCACTTGAGTTCCCAATTGCAACTCCAAATACGTATCAAGGCGCACCAAATTTCGGTGGTCCGTACCCCAGTATCAACTACTGGATGCTGGGTTCTTCCACGTTGGTTCTGAATCCCAGCGATACCAACATCGCGAGCGGGAACTTTAACATGGCTCCGATGCTCACCACTTACAAGGCGCCAACGGTGCAGGAGTACAACCTGACCTTGGAGCGAGAGTTACCGGGACACTATGGCCTTCAGCTGAGCTATATCGGCAACCATAGCTATAACCTGCTGCAGTTGGATCCTATTAATGCCTCGATCCCGCAAGAATTGTGCGGAGAAGCGGGTATCCCCGGCGGGGAAGCGGCCTGCGCTGCGAATCCCCTGTTGCGCCGTTCATTCCCGCTCTTCAAGGGATCCAGCAGCTCAGCCATGGATCTATACCGCTATGACGGCTACTCCAACACCAACGAGCTACAGGCTCAAATTCAACACAACTTCGGCAACGGGCTTCTGCTGCAGTCGTACTTCACATGGCAGCGGACGTTGACTACGACGGAAGACACCTACCTGGGAGTCGCAGCTCTGGAAGTAGTTCCGGCAGCTTTGACGCCAGGCTTCACACCCTCCAACTACCAGTCGGGTACGTCGTATGCCGATCGCCAGCGCGCCGTATATGCAAACGACTCCAACCTTCCTGACAAAACGTTTAGCATTAACGGTCACTACGAACTTCCTTTCGGCCGCGGCAAACAATTCCTTGGCAACGCTCACGGATTCACCAATGCACTTGTCAGTGGATATAACCTGTCGGCCTTCTTCCTGTGGCACAGCGGATTCTTCTTCGCTCCGTACTACACACCGTACGGATCGAACATCATCCTGGCCCCCGGCAAGACTGGTATTTTGCCCGAAGGCCAGAGAACAACACAACAATGGTTTGACTGGAGCCTTTGGAATCCTACATCTGGAAATCCTTATGCAGGACAGACGTATGAGGTCAAAGCAGATCCGCTCGGTAGTGATTTCCGGAACAATGTTCCGAGAAATTACATGACGGGTCCCGGATTCAATCAGATGGATGCAACCGTTTACAAACTCACGCCACTTTGGAGAAACCTGGTGTTTGATTTTGAAGCTCAGTTCTTCAACATCTACAACCACCAGAATCTAGGTCTACCGGGTGGTGGAGCTGGTGCCGCGGGTCAAGGTATCATCTCGGCGCCAATTAGTCAGGGATCCAATGGTTCGCAAGCCATCCCCAGAACGATCCAACTACAGGCTAAGTTCATTTTCTAAATTTTGGCTGAACCCCTCGAGCGGTCCGCGATGTTTGCGGACCGCTATTTTTTTGCTTACGTTCCGGCAGCCAAGCATTATTTGAGATTGATGGTGCCCATCGGATACCAGCCATCCGGTTCCACACCAGCGATGGCCAGCTTCACCTTCGGCTCACGCGTCGACGGATCGACCAGTGCAATCTCCAATGTATAGTCACCAGCCGACACAGACCCTGGAACAAAGACCGAATTGTTATAGAGATTGTCGCCCGGCATCCAGGTACGAACATCGGCATCCGTTATCAGAACCGCTGAGTTTTTGGCACTCTTCAGGCGTAGTGCCAGCGGATAGCGTCGATATGCCGGCGCGTCTCCTTTGTTCTCCCACCAGGAGGTGAACGCTAGGTTGCGGCTCGCATCAATCGTCGCGGGATAGGTGAACCGGCGGAGAACAAACCGGTATCCCATCCGATTCAACCAGTCATTCACCTGCGCACGCCATTCCGCCGGCACCGGTGAAGATTTCGCATTGAAAGACGACACATGCCACTTGATGGACTGGTCGATGATGTACTGGAGATCCCAATCTCGATTTTTCCAGTCCTGCATCACCCCACATGCTTCCATCGTCACTGGCGCAGTCTTCCATGCATCGGCAAGACCCAGGTTGATGATGGCTTCGGGGTACATGTCCGTCATCAGGTTGAATGTCTTGCTGAATGAACCCAAGTCTCCCAGGCAGTCTGCACGCCAACCAACATGGGGTCTCGCATCGCCAAGACTTGCGGCACGTTGCTGTGCAGCCGCGTTGTTACCAGCCGCTTCATAGGATTTGGAAAGCGTATACGCGACTGTCTTTTCATCGCCCAACTGAGTCACGAGAGGCGTCTTATGGAATGAGTCCATATAACTATCCACGAGGGCGTGACGCGTCTGGTCACTCAGTAGGTTCGTTCCTGCGCCTTCACCCCACGCGGCCAGAATCGAAATGTCCACCAGGTCCAGGTCCGGATTGCCGTCATAGCGGTCGCCGAGCGCTCGGACAAACCCGCCGAACTCCTTCGCATACGTGGGATTTTCAGGATCGATCAACCACTTGCCCGTAGTCGCTTGCCAGCCCCCGGGAGCTTTATGAAATTTCTCTCCAGTTTCCTGCCGATACCATGCTGGAACATCGCTCGCCGCGTCTGTGCCGTGCGGCGCGACGCGCAACATCAGAGTCTGATGCCTTGCATGCGCGGTCTGTAGCGCTCGGTCGATCAGATCCCAATTGTAGACACCTTTTTCCGGCTCAAGAAATCTCCAGTAGACGCGAAAATAGGCGATGCTCGTCATGGGAAAATCCTTGTTCTCAAGCGTTCCATGAAACGGCTGGTAGTCGATCGGGAACCCCTCGGTCCATTTGATTCCAGCGTTCAACGCATCGCCATTAAAGCGCTGAAACGTCATAAATCCGATGCCAGGATTGACCAGGACATCGTGGATCTCCACGGGCTTCACGACCACGGTCGCCTGCTGCGCCGACAGGCTGGCTGTCAGTCCCACGGCCAGCACTACCCCGGCAATATTTCTGGATCGCACAATTCTCTCCTTGTCGTCATGGTTCAATGGTGGCTTGCGAACAGCCTCATCGCGTCGCCAAGCGAGCGAGAAAAGTTATTCCTGCACTTTGACAACGAAGTAGGTCAAGCTTCGCCCTTTCGCAATCAAGAGCTGGTGCGGTGTGTTCGACGAGATGTGGACCACATCGCCCTTGCCGAGCTTTTGCTGCGCTCCGCCAGAGACGGCGCTTCCGCGTATTTCTCCCGGAGCAGTTGTCTTAGGATCGACCACCGTTCCGCCGGTCGTCAGAGTAGCCTCTCCATCAATAATGAAGAAGATGTCCGCGAAGTGCTCATGCACCTCGGCACCGCCGCTGGTACCGCGGACCGTTAGCATGGTGAAACTACCCGGATATTTATCCAGCGTTTCCGCCGCTGATCCAGTGGTACGAAAACTATCCTGCTGCTCAAGTTTCTGCGCCAGTTTCTGCAGCTCTGCAGCAGAATAATGATTCACTCCACCGCCCTGTGCCAGTGCTGTCGTCAGCAGTCAATGTCATCAGAACCATCCCCCAAATCAATTTCATCGTATTACTCCTGAACGAAGATCATTAGCGTATATCTTTGATCGCAATCGCATCCATGTCGCTGTACACCTGATTCTCACCACCCATGCCCCAACAAAACGTGTAGCTGTTGGTTCCCACCCCGGCGTGCATCGACCATCCTGGTGAAATGGCGACCTGTTTATTCGCGACAACAAGGTGCCGGGTCTCCGCGGCTGGCCCCATCAGATGGATCACGCGGTCATCTGCAGGAATATTGAAATATAAATAAATTTCCGAGCGTCGCATGTGGGTGTGGGGTGGCATTGTGTTCCACACGCTTCCGGGCTGCATCTCCGTAAATCCCATGACTAACTGGCAGCTTCGCACGCCCTCCAGATGAATATGCTTGCGGATCTGGCGCGCATTCGCGGTCGCGGAAGTTCCCAGCGAAACAGGTTCCAGCTCGGCGCATTTCGATAACCGAGTTGGATACTCGGCATGGGCTGGGTAGCTGAGCAGATAAAACTCCGCCGGATGCGCCACATCCTCGCTGGAAAAAACAATTTCGTGCTTGCCCCGCCCGATATAGAGGCAATCGAGATTGTTCAGCTCAAACGTCTCGGAGTCGACGCGAACTTTGCCCTTGGCACCAATGTTCAACACGCCTAGCTCGCGTCTCTCTGTAAAGAAATCTGCACGTAACTCGGGATAGGTTGGCAATGTGAGCGGCTGTTGCAGCGGTACTGCCGAGCCAATCACGGTTCGATCCAGATCTACATACACATTTTGTAGTTGACCAGGCTGAAACAAATCTTCCAGGAGAAAAGACTCGCGAAGTTGTTGCGTCGTCATCGTTGGATAGCGAATTGCATCTGGCATCTGGAGTATTTTCATTCGCACCTCACACTGCTCCAAGAGAAAAGAGAACGTCGGCGACCGAACCAGTATCGGCCACTCGAATTAGACGGTTGCTGCGAATCAGGGCTGATGTTCTGCCAACTGATGCAATTCCGCTCCGGCCAACAGAAATGCTCCAACTCCGTAGACATAACTAGAGGTAGGCGGAACAACATCGGGAGCGGCCCCCACCGCCTGGATCGAACCCAGCCGGCCATCTTGATACACATGCGACAGCAACCCCTTCCAGCCTTTTTCCACCACGGGTAAATACGTCGCACGATCCAGAATTCCGCGATTGATGCCCCAGGCGAGGGCATATACATAGAACCCGGAGCCGGAAACTTCCGGAGAGGGATACGCTGCCGGGTCTAACAAATCCGTCCGCCACAGGCCATCCGCGCTTTGCACTGTTGCAATTCTCGAAGCCATTTGCTGGAAACGCTCCACGTACTTTGGACGGCTTGGATAATCCTTCGGCATGGCATCCAGCGTTCGTGCGATGCCGGCCATAACCCATCCATTGCCACGCGACCAGAAAACAAGCTGACCATTCCTGCTTCTCTGGTTCAGGAAAGAGGCGTCACGCGAATACAGTTTTTCCTGCGGCCTATATAGCAACTTCGATGTGATCCAGAACTCACGGTCCATATAGTCCAGATAAGCCCGGTTGCCGGTGGCTTGATACAGCCGCGCCCAGGTTGGAGGGTCCATGAAAAGCGCATCGCACCACCACCAGATCGGCTTGCCCGGAACGTCCGGGACCTTCATCAAGGCGTCCAACGTTTCCTTGGTGGGCATCATCATTTTTTTCTGATGGTAGATCTGGTACAGCTCCAGATAGGTTTGCCCAACGGCGTGATAATTGGCGGCGTCGTTGTCTGTCGGCAGATATGGGTCCAGCTGCCAGTTGAATTTGCTACCCATGCGCAGCATCGCAGCCTGAAATCGTGGATCAGGCAGCGCCTTTGCCGCAGCCATGTATCCGGCGTACAGCGCGGCGAAAGTCCAATCCTGACTGAAATATTTCTCGGAGTAATCCAGCTGCCAGTTGCCAACCTTGCGCACTGCCTTGTCGACGGCGGCCGTAGTCAGATCAGACGAAAGATTTGCCAGCGGAGGTGTAGTCGCGAGTTCGTCACCAATATGTGGTTCCTGTTGTCCAGGCTTTCGCCCCGGCTCTGGGATGGTCGCTGGCTTCGACGGACGTACTTGCGCGGCGTAAACTGGCGCGCTGGCCCCCAATGAAAGACAAAGGCTCGCCACGCATGCAAATCTGATGCCGAGATTTCTTACACGGTTCGCCTTCACGTGATTCGCCACGACTGCAATCCACACCCGACGCACAGGCATTGCCTCCTTGAATTTTCCTGCCAATTGTATTTTCGTCGATACATTCTTTTTTCACTCACCTTGCTTCTTTATCAAAGGCTTCGCCGATTACGCCAGTTCGAACGGCACCTCGACCACCTGTCCCGTCGCCAGGTCGTGCGCTATCAGCTTCCAGTTACCCTTGGGATCATTCACAGCAAAAGGAACGCGCTCGACGTAGGGGCTCGATTGTAGCAACACGTTGCGCGCATATAGATCATAGGAATCGCCGGCCGGCGTGCGAAATTCCAGATGCACTACGCGGAACGTGTCGTCCGGCAAAGAACCTTCCGCAGTAAGCACGGTTTCGACCATCTCTCCAGCTCGTGCCCCGTGAATTTCGGCTCGCAACGCAGGCCATGGCTGTTGCGAATGCGTAAAAACCAGCGCGCTCCATGGATCCAAGGTGGTTTTCACGGTGCTGGTCTGGCCGAGATCCTTGCGTCCTCGCACATCGTAGGTCTGGCCAGGAGAAGTCCACTGAATCGTCACTTCCTCTTCTTGTTCAAATAACGAATTATCGATGTCCTCGCTCAAGTTGGGATCGATGTCTGGAACGGTACTGTCTGCCAGCAACTTGGGATAGGAACCAAATCCGCCATTGTCCGTCTGCGGATTGCGAAAGATGCCGATCTGTTCACAGTCTCCATTGGAGAATCGGACAATTTCCGTTCCCGGCAGGCGTTTTCCATCTGAGCCCAGCACCCGCACCTGCGGCTTCACATCGGCTAGTTCAAACACGCTTTCCATCAGCTCAGGAAGGCTCGAAACAGAATTCCCTTTCAAGCGCAGATAGGCATAGTCCGCAATCTCCAGATTCAAGAAAATGGCTCGCCCCGAACCAAACTGATTCACGATGACCAGCGGCACCTCTCCACTATGTGCCAGTGCTTTCCCAGAAACGGTCACGACGGTCGCGTCGCCGGGCTGCAACGCACGCAACTGCTTGCCTTCCAATTGCACGGTGCCTTCATTGGCTGCGCCTTCTGCCGTTTTCCCTGGGGTTCGCGCTGGACCATGGGCGATACCGAATACATCGTCCAGCTGGCCTCCGCCAAAATCCTGGCCGTGACCATCCAGGTCGGCATTTCCGTTTGCCGGAAAATATCCTGCCACCTTCGCTCCGCCAATATCGCGACCATGGCCATCCAGGTCGGCAGCACGGTAATCCGCCACCAGTGTTCCCCCGGCCTGCACGAATGCGCGAATTTGCTGTACCTCTTCGACACTGACTGCGACCGACTGAGGCATGATGAAGACTTTGTATTCTCCCGAGCTAAGACCGCCGGCCTCGATCTGATTTCTCCCGACGAAGTTATACTGCAGCGCCAGGTCCTCCACCAGTTTGGTCCAGCTATTGCGCACGGCCACGCACACGCTGTCGCTGTCCCCACCACTCTTCATCATCCATTCGCGCGCATATTTCAAGTTGTCCAGCAGCCAATGCACTTGAATCGACGCCTGCGAATAGTGAATGGCAATGCCATCGTGCTTGCGTTTGGAATTAATCATCAGCTTGCCAATTCCGGAACGCAGTTCATGGAACGTATCGGAAAATGTTGCTGCTGAAGCCGTCAGCTTGCCGGTGCGTAGATTGACGAATTGAGTCCCCTCTTCGTTGTCATCCCAAATCAACGCCGCATTGTGACGATGAAATAGCCCCCACCATATTGGGCGGACCTGCCGCTTCTGGTCGATTTTTTCCTTTTCCGTCAGCGCATGTCCCGGCACGGCGCCAAAGCCATGCGTCGAGATCATGATGGTCGCTGGGTTCAAGGAGCGAATGACTTCCACGTTGTTACCGATGTTGTATGGCTCGATCACATCGACCGCGCGAACCACTTGCTCGTAGTTGTACCAGCCATAGGCAAACGGACACTGTCCGCCTTCGGTTGAGCAAAGAGCGTACGGATCTTCCGCCTTGCAGATATCGGCAGCGCGCTTCACTCCATCGGCGAACGTCTCATCCATAAAGTTGCGGAAATCGCACCACGCACTCACGTTCCACTTGTGCGTCGATGTAACTTCACCCAGTTCTTTGAAATATCGTTGGATGAACGCGGCCACTTCTCCCCAGGTTTTAAAGGTCGTCGGCTTGTCCGGCGCATCCCAGGAGCCGAGACCTCCCCATCGTGCGTTCGCCTGATCGAGCGGCCCCATCTGTTTTTCCAACGACGCATCATTGAGGACCGGAACAGAAAGTGATTCTCGCGCCACCGCGAGGATCGGCTCCCATCCCTCTCGTGGAGAAGCGCCGTTCCCGCGCGGTACTGGGAACCCGGTGCCATAGGCCTGATTGAGCTGTCCGATGGTTTTGTATCGAGCGACCAGGCTGGCAAAAGCGATCGCTTCAAAGGCGCGGTCCGTCGTTGTATATCCGATCATGGTGCCGGTCTTCATCCACGATGCCCACGCGTCCAGTTTTGAATCGTCCCAGTGTGTGGGCTCCCCTACGCCCCATTGCCGCCCTACGTTGGGAGGAAGGCTGTACATCTTGCGGAGATAATCAGCGAATTTCTCGGTGCAGAATTTCGAGTGGCAAAAATCGTTTGGCCGAATCTGGTCGCCTTGCCCAAGCTCATCGGCGACGTTGTAAAACAGCGGTCGATAGGGGCCGTGTTGGCGGGCGAACTGCGTAATGTGCTTGCGAAGATATTCCGTGGTCTTAGGATCATTGATACAAGGATCGCGCACCCACAAATCCAGGTTCTCCCGATCCATACTGACCTTGGTCAGTAGAGTCCTCCACTCCGTCTGGTTCTTGTGGTAGATCGAGAAGACTTCCCATGCCATCTGCTCCACATAAAAATGAAAATTGTTATCGAGAACCGGGTCGAAATCGTCATTGACATACGCGATGATCGAATCCATACTTGCCGCGCGCAGTTGATCGTAAAATCCGTCAGGATAATGGGCCCAGCTGATGGTGTGAAAATCGTTCCATGGCTTGGGCTCAGGCGACAACATGAACTTTGCCGTAGCCACTTGCGGCGCTCCATTCACCGTGACCCGAATCCAGTTCACGTAGGTCAGGCCCGCCCTCATATTGAACGAGAAAGGCGCCGTCACCGTGGAGGATGCTACAGACAGCTGCTGCTCGCCGCTCACACGGCCAAAACTATCAATCCATCGAACCACCACGGGCCCCGACACGGCACGCAGAAAACGAAGATTCCCGCTCAACACTCCATCCTGGTTCGCCAGCTCGCGGTCGAGCTTGATCCGGCCCAGCACCATCGCATCCGGTCCACTCGGAGTAGCCTCCTGAGAACCGTTGGTAGCTTGTCCCATCCCCATCAAAGCGGGGCTCAGCATGGCAGAAGCAACTGCGCTGCGGAGAAAACCTCTCCGGCTCGCATCATATTTTTTGTGATTCAAAGCGTATCTCCCTGTCGATTGGGCCGATTCTCTCAGGAGAACCGGAAGTGTGTGAAGGCCTGCGTTTCTCGAGGACACCCATCGGCTTTCAGGTTTCCATCTGACTCATCCTTGAGATTGACTCGCCGCCGAATTGATTGCCGGGCTATCATGCAATTGTTGCTACACGAGGCTTGGCCGAAAACGCCGAGGCTCTATTTTGAAGAACTGTCAGTCTCGCACCCAACTAAAGTTTTTACTTGGTTTCGCAATCCATTGTCTCGAATCGTTAGGATTCCTGGTAGAAGTAGAATACTCTTGAACGGAAGTATACGTAATTGATTTCGTTTCGACGAAAAACCATAGTCTGCAAACCGTAATCCCACGGCCCTTACCGCCTCTGGCTCCTGCATTGTCGATGAAGTTCCAAAGTCAGAAGCTTGGAGAGGCTTGGATGGGACCGGATTTGTTGGTTCAGGAGCTCGCATGCGCAGCTTGAGATTGGCCGTCCTTCTTTTCTGTGCCGGGTATTTCTCTCTAGGGATCCCGGGATCCGCCTTCGCGCAACAAACATCCGACATCATCACCGTTAAGCCGAAACCATTCGATGGAACGCTGGTTAACCCTGACATTGGATTCACGACGTTTCAGCGTTTCAACGGCGATACCCTCAATGCTGGAACGAAATGGACAGAAGGCTTTCCCATCGACTATCAGCCGGATAGAGGAACACTCGAGACGAAAGACTTTCCGATGACGACCATCGCCTACTTTCGGATCTACTGGCGATTTATCGAGCCTCAGCAAGGCGTCTACAACTGGGACTTGCTCGACAAAGCATTACAGACCGCACACGCACGGCACCAGACTCTGATGCTGCGTATCGCCCCGTACGGAACCGGGCCAGAAAGCGACGTGCCGGACTGGTACAGAAAAATTACGGGAGAAGCTCTTCGCAAAGCGCCGGGCGATGGCCGCCACTCCTCCTGGTATCGGCCGCTGTCCAGCAGTCAGCCGGACTGGGCTCCCTACGAAGCCCAGTGGATGGTCGATCCGATGAATCCTGCCTATGTTCATTTCTTCGGCGACATGATTCGTGCTTTGGGTGCGCGCTATGACGGCGATCCCGACCTGAACGTTGTCGATATTTCCATCGTCGGGCCGTGGGGAGAAGGTGCAGGAACGCCGCTGCTGACCACGCCTGTGATGCATGGCCTGATGGACAGCTACCTGGATTCTTTCCATAAGACTCCATTGGTTGTTCAGCCCACCGACCCCAAGACGGACGAGTACGCCATATCGAAGGCCGATGTCGGATGGCGCGCCGACTGCCTGGGCGATATGGGTGGCTTCAATAAAAAGTGGAACCACATGACCGACTACTACCCGGAAGCGGTGATTGAAGATGGCTTACAGGATGCCTGGAAAAAAGCTCCGGTCACCATGGAAGCCTGCTGGGTAATGCAGTATTGGCAGGATAAAGGCTGGGACGTTCACTACATCATTGATCAAGCCATCAAGTGGCATGTCTCTTCGTTCAATGCCAAATCCTCGGCGGTTCCCAAAGACTTGTGGCCAGAGGTCAATCGCTGGCTGAAAAATATGGGCTATCGGTTCGCGCTGCGCCGGTTTACTTATCCAGCCGTCATCGGTCCTGACAGAAAGATTGCGTTCACTTCGTGGTGGGAAAATGATGGGGATGCCCCTTGTTATCGCAAATTTCCGTTCGCGTTGCGATTGAGCAACAAGCAAACCAGTGCGGTGATGATTACCAACGCCGATATTCGTACCTGGATGCCAGGAGACAATCTCTATAACAATTCCGTCTTCATTCCAGCAAACTTGCCTGATGGAGAGTATCAATTGAGCGTGGCGATCGTTGACCCAGCCACACGCGAGCCCGCTGTAAAGCTAGCGATTCAGGGAATGGGTTCCGATGGCTGGTATGGATTAGGCGACGTGAAAGTGCACCAAACGTTGTCTGCAACTTCCGCACCCGTGAACCCGCCGGCTTCGCATCCATAGACCAGATAATCTGGATTTGTATGGCGCAGCAATTGCCTGGGAAACTAGAGACCACAGAAAGTAAAGAAATGAAACTACTATTCGGGAGAAAATTCTGAAATGAGAATCAGACGGTGCGCACCCGTACCCTGCCTTGCACTTGCTTTTCTACTGACACCTGTTTTCGCACAAAGTCAGGCAACAACCGCCCCGGCAGTCAACAGCCAGGCGGTGCACGGATGGGAAGGCACCATCACGATTCCCACGTATAAGCTTGGCCCTGCCGATCCAAATCCCCCGTTTCGGCTCGTCAGCCGCGAGCCTATCTACCCGTATACGATGATGGATGATCTGACCGACGATCGCGTCCCCATGACCTACCGTGCCATTTATCTCGAAAACCAATATTTAAAAATCACAATTCTCCCGGACCTGGGTGGCCATGTCTATTCCGTCTACGACAAGGTCGATCATCGAGAAGTGCTGTATCGCGACAACGTCATCAAGTACGGTCTTGTGGGGCCGCGCGGCGCGTGGATCTCTGGCGGCATGGAGTTCAGCTTTCCTTATGCGCATACAACCGACACGGTTTCGTCCGTCAACTCTGTGCTGCGCCACAATCCCGATGGCAGCGCTACCTCCGTAGTCGGCGCGGTCGACTGGGTTTCCAATATGCACTGGGAAATCTCCATCACCTTGCGTCCCAATACTGCGCGCGTGGAAGAAGGCGTGACCCTGTTCAATTCCACTCCGCAGAATCATCTCTACTTGTTCTGGACCAACACCGCCGTCAAAGCCACTGACGACCTGCAATACATTTATCCGATGCGCGAAACCATTTATGACGACCCGTTCGCCGTAGCGCAGAGTTGGCCGGTCTGGAAGGGCGTCGATCAGAGTTGGTATAAGAACGATGCCGGCGCCATGGCCGCATTCGGCCGCGATGTTCAGAGAAATTTCTTCGGCATTTACTATCACGGCTCCAATTATGGCGTAGTCCATGTGGCAGATTTTCGCCAGGATCCAGGCAAGAAAATTTGGACCTGGGGAACCGCTCCGGTCGGCAAGATCTGGGACCATATTCTCAGCGATAACGACGGCTCCTATAACGAGATTCAAAGCGGACGCTTTTATACCCAGGGATATCGCGAATTCATGAATCCGCGTCGGGTGGAGAGCTGGACAGAATACTGGTACCCGGTCCGTGGCCTCGATGGCGGTTTTGTGGAAGCGACCAATCAATTGGCCATCAACGCCGTGTATCCCGCTAGCGATTCGGAAAAACCACAAGTCAAGCTGCTCGTCAGCCCTGTGGCGAACGTTGACGATGCAACTGTGATCGTTAAGCAAGGGTCGAACGTGCTGCGCGAGTTTCATCACGTCCGCTTTGCACCGTTGCAAACAGCGACCTACACCATCCCGGTGCAGAACGTGGAAGAAGCGAAGAAAAATCTGGATGTGCAGATTCAATCGGCGCAAGGCAAAGTATTGCTGCAATGGTCAGCGGTGGGGCCGGTTGACGGAAACCCTAACCTGATTCCCTTTGCTGGCAAACCGATTGCCGAGCCGATCCCAATCAACGCTCACACCCCAATTGAACAGCTCTATCTCCAGGGAGTTTTCCTGGAAAAAACGGGAAATCAACTGGGTGCGCTCAAGTTCTTCGATCGCGTTCTGGCGCAGGATTCCGGATATGTTCCTGCGTTGTTGAAGGAAGCCTGGTACAGCTATAACGCGGCGGATTTTCAAAAAGCTGAATCCCTGATTGCGCGCGCCGCAGCACGCGACACAGAAGACCCGACCATCGCCTACACCACGGGAGTGATTGATCGGGCAGATGGACGCTTGTCCCTTGCGAACGATGCCCTCTGGAATGCAATTCACTATGGTGCCGCTGCTGCTCCCGGGCCAACCCTGGCGGCATCGTATGTGGAACTGGGAGAAATCGCCCTCCGTCAGGGCAACGCCGCGCAAGCAGTCGATCTGCTGAAGAATGCAGTTGGCTATAACCCAGATGACGCATTCGCGATCGCAGACCTTGCAGTTGCAGAGCGGCTGAGTGGCAACTTGCATGATGCCGCCCAATATTCTGCAGAAGCTGTGCAGAAAATGCCGGTGCTGCCGTATGCGCTGGCAGAACAATGGCAGGATCGCGGGGCCTCTGGCGCAAAGGCGAATGCAAGTTCCTCTACGAATACCAGCTGGACGAGCATCATCAACGCTGATCCGCAAAACTACCTGGCCATTGCGTCCTGGTACCACAGCATTGGAGCCTGGCAGTCTTCGGATGCCATCCTTCACGCTGCGGAAGCGGATCCATCTGCCAAAGAAATCGCTCCCATGGTCGATTATTATCTGGCTTCAAACGCGCGCCGGCTGGGGCATGACCAGCAAGCGGATGAGTATGCGAGAAAAGCTGCAGCATCGACCGTCACAAGTACTTTCCCGAATCGCCTGGAGGATGTCTCTGTGCTGCGAGAAGCGCTGCAGCACAACCCGGCGGATGCACAAGCGCAGTACTCGCTCGGCAATTTCCTGTTCGCGCAAAATCGCTACGATGAAGCGGCGGCGCTGTGGGAAAAAGCGCTAGGTGAGGGATTCAACAATGCCGTAGTGCTACGCAACCTTGGTGTCTATCAGTGGCGCGTGAAGCACAACCTGGTGAGCGCTGCTGACTACTATGCAAAAGCCATCCAACTCAGTCCCACCGATTACCGGCTATACCCGGACCTCGACGAGATTTACGCACAACAGGGTGACACGGCGGCGCGCACCGCGCTCTTCCAAAACGCTTCGCCAGCGATACTCGATCAGGATACGGTTCGGGCACGTCACGCGCTGTTTTTCATCGAACAAGGGCAATACGATCAGGCTCTCACAATTTCCCTAAACCATCGCTACAAGCCGTGGGAAGGCGGCGTGGCAATGCACAACATGTTTGTCTTCGCCAATTTGGAAAAGGGCAAACAGGCACTGCGAGACCATCATCCGGATGCAGCCGAGGCATCTTTCCGCCAGGCGCTCGAATATCCAGAAAACCTGGGTACAGGCAGGCCCGCTCAGCCCGATACAGCGGAGCAAATGTACTGGATTGGCAATGCGCTCGATGCTCAAGGCAAAAGCGCGGAAGCCAAATCCGCATGGCAGGATGCCGCGGACCAGGGCAAAGGGAAAACGAGCGTTTCCGCAGTATATTCGGCGCTCGCGTACCAAAAACTGGGACAAGAGGAAGCGGCGCATCAGTTGCTGCAACAGTGCATTCAATCCACCGCACAACCACACGCCAATGCCGAAGATTACTTCTCTGCGGGCACCGCCGAACAATACAGCAACCATCTAGACCAGGCCCGCAAGGATTTCCAGCAAGCACTGGAAATCGATCCGCTATTCTGGCAGGCCCGCGTTGCATTGGGTGCGATAGGGCGGTAATCGAGCTCGGCCCAGTACCCTATCCGGTTACTCCCACAGATGGTTGCCTAGGCAACCATCTGTGGGAATTCGTTGCCTTAGCAACTAAATTTTCCAACCTGTTTTTTTAGACCAAGGTCAGCTCGATATTCATGTTGCGCAGGGCTTCCGCGGTTTCCTTGGAAAGATTCGTGTCAGTGATGACATGGTGGATCGCTGTCGCCGGCACGATGCGGGACAAACTTCTGCGATCGAACTTCGTCGAATCGCATACCGCCACCACTCTCGACGCAGCGCCAACCATGGCGCGGTTTACGCGGGACTCCAGCAGGTTGGGCGTGGTCAGCCCAATCTCCATATCGAAACCGTCGACTCCCAGGAAGAGAATGTCCGCGTGCATTTCTGCCAGCATATCTTCCGCCAGTGGACCCACCAGAGAAAAAGAATTTTTGCGCACGATGCCGCCGGTAAGGATCACATCGAAGTGCGTCCCCGTAAGTTCCGCCGCGATATTCACGCCATTTGTAATTATGGTCAATTGTGAAAACTTTTTCAAAGCCAGCGCCACAGCGGTGGTCGTCGTGCCGGAGTCGAGCATGACGCATTGCCCTTCCTGTACTAACTCCGCGGCAGCGGCAGCAATCCGTACCTTCTCGTTGTGATGGCTTTTTTCCTTCTCCTGCAGGGTCGGATCGAACAATGCGCCGGGCTGCGCTGGCAACGCGCCTCCATGGCTACGATGCAGCAAACCCCTTCCCTGAAGATGGTCCAGGTCTTTACGAATTGTGATCTGCGAAATACCAAGGGCTTTCGAAAGATCGCGAACCCGAACGCGGCCCTCGTTTTGTGCAACCGCCAGGATATGCTGCCGACGTTCCTCAATCAGCATGGGATCACTGTCAGGGGTTGCTGTCGAGTCGTTTTGCGCCGTCTTTGGATTGCGGCCACTTTTCTGCAAATTGTTCATCACATTGGCCTCGAATGGAACTGGCTACTAAATTGAATGGCGATGTCGCTGCACACCCATTATTCACAAAATAAATGATTCGGCAACGGTTTATCTTCGCTTGCTTCAGTTCTGCGGTGAGTTTCCCGCGAATATTCTTTAAATTTTGTAGGGGCATCAACCTCATGGCGCTCCCGCACTTTTTCCTTTATGATGAACATTCGAAACAGCTAGCGCGGTCGAATACGCAACCTATCGAAACGCCTTGAATGCTGTGTCCGCGATTGCGATCGATACCTTGTTCTCGCTCCGGGAGCAATTTTCGCGCTTCCATCTGTCTCGACGTAGTGCAACCGCGGACGAATCGTTTGGAGAGGACTTCGATGAGCGAATCGGCACCGCAGGCCACCGCAAACAATCCCTCGGCTACAGGGCATATTCGACGGGTGCTCACACGCTGGGATTTGATCCTGTTTGGGCTCGTCATCCTTAGCCCGACCGCCGTCTATCCTGTCTACGGAATCATTCAGTATGTTTCCCACGGTCAGGCCGCGCTCAGCTATCTGGTCGCCATGGTGGCCATGCTGTTCACGGCTGTCAGCTATGGAAGAATGGCAACCGTTTATCCTTCTGCCGGTTCCACCTACACTTACGTCCAGCAATCGTTCACTCCTACAGTCGGCTTTGTCGCCGGCTGGGCCATGATCCTGGACTATTTTCTGATTCCGCTGGAAAGTGTGATTTATGCGGCGTTGACAGCGCAGCGTTTTGTGCCGGCGATTCCCTATTTCGTCTGGGTGTTGGTCTTTACCGCCGGAATTACCGCCATCAATGTCCGGGGCATCCGGATTCTGGCCCGCGCCAACACCGTCATGATGGCGGCAATGACGATCTGTGCGGTGCTCTTTATCATTCTCGCCGTTCATTATGTGGAATTGCACTATGGCAAGGCCAGCCTGATTTCACCGGTCGGCATCTTTCCGAAAGGCCACTTCTCTGTGCGGCCCATGATGCTGGGAGCATCGATTGCGGCCCTTTCCTACATCGGATTCGATGCCATCTCCACGTTGGCGGAAGACACGCTGCACCCGGAGAAAGATATTGGCTTTTCCACCGTCCTGGTCTGCATCATCCAAACCTTGATTTGCGTTGTCACTGTCTATTTCGCCGCACTGGCCTGGAATAACTACGGCAGTTTCCCGCACATCGATACGGCAATCCTCGATATCGGTCATCGAATCGGGGGACAGGTGATGTTCCTGATCCTGACATTTGTGCTGCTGGTGGCCGGCGTCTCCAGCGCCCTTACGGGTCAGGCCGGTGCTTCCCGTCTGCTCTATGCCATGGGCCGCGACGGGGTTTTTTCCCGCACCGTTTTCGGCTACATTTCGCCGAAATACGGAACACCAACCCGCGCCATTTACGTGACCTCTGCCGCCTCCTTGGTGGGTGCCCTGTTGCATGAATTTTCAAACCGCAGTTGAACTGTTGAATTTCGGCGCCTTCGTCGGGTTCATTCTCGTCAACCTTTCTGTCATTCAGCATTTTTACATTGGGCAGAAACAGCGCAGCGCGAGCACCATTTTCTCCAACCTGATTTCCCCTCTCGCCGGAGCGTGTGTCTGCATCTACGTTTGGTTGAACCTGAGTACGCACGCCAAGGTTGTGGGATTTATCTGGCTGGCGATCGGCATTCTTTATCTGGCAATCCTGACGCGTGGGTTTAAGAATAAACTCAGTCAGTGGAGTGGAGACACGTTCAAATGAATGGTTCCGCAGTCGAAAACGAACTCACGAGCTACGTCGAACAGCACGCAGACCGACTGGTTCAGATTCTTCAGGATATTGTTCGCATTCCTTCGGAAAATACTCCGCCCATTGGCAGCGAGGGCGAATGCCAGAAATATATCGCCCGCTTCCTGTCGACTTTGGATTGCGATCCACTTGCATACACCCTTGATCAGGTACCCAGGTTGAAGGAACATCCATTATTCATCGCTGGACGAGACTATGCGAACCGACCCAATATAGCAGCGCGGCGCAAAGGCACCGGCAATGGCCGATCGCTGCTGCTATCAGGCCACATCGATACGGTTCCCGTCGGCTCACTGCCGTGGACAAAAGATCCGTTTGGCGGCGCTGTTGAAGGAAATTTTCTGTTTGGACGCGGCTCCAACGATATGAAGGGCGGCGTCGCGACCAACCTATTCATCATGGAGTGTCTGCACAAACTGAACCTTTCTCTGGCTGGAGATGTTTTGTTTGAGACGGTGATTGACGAAGAATTTGGTGGGGTGAACGGGACCCTTGCCGGCCGTGTCAAAGGATTCAATGCGGATGCGGCCATCATTTCCGAGCCTTCGTTCCTGCGCGTTTGTCCCGCACAGCGAGGCGGTCGTATCGCTCACGTTACATTGCGGGCCTCTGGCGGAGTGTTGAATGAAGGTGCGCCGACTCCCGGCGTTGTCGAGCAATTGACGTTCCTCCTTGCGAAAATCAAAGACTTTGGCGATCAGAGGCGCGCCAACACCAAACCTCACCCGCTATATGCCAATGCCGCAGATCCCGTCCCGGTCATTGTCACCAAAATCATTACCGCACCCTGGGGGACCAAAGAACCGGTCACAGTTCCAGAAGAATGCAGACTGGAGATTTACTGGCAGGCGATGCCTGGAGAAAAACAGGAGGACATCGACCGCGAATTTCTGGCATGGATTGCTTCGCTCTCCAGCACCCCTGGCAGCCCCTTTGCCCAACCGCCTGAAGTTGTGTTTACGCCGCGATGGCTGCCCGGTTCGGCTATTTCGACCGATGAACCTCTCGTCACCGAGCTAGCCAAGTGCGCCACACGGGTAATGGGGAAAGTGCCGCCTGTGGCCGGCATCGAAGGCCCGTGCGATATGTATGTTTTCCATACTGTTTCCCACACTCCTGCTGTTCTGTGGGGAGCACGAGGCGGCAATACCCATGCCGCGGATGAGTACGTTGAGATCGATTCGCTGGTGGAAGCGGCAAAGGTGCTGCTGGTCTTCGTCCATGAATGGTGTTCCTCCCGCTAACCCTACCGAGTTTGGCCTACACCGGTGACTTCCGTGCGACGAATTTTTTGCCTGTTCCCGCTTGCATCTGTTAGGATGACGACTATGCGTAGCCGTTCCGGATCCTCGGTGCATGACTTTCAGCAGAATTTGCTGATCCAGTCGGCTGCGTCCAGCATTTCTTCCAGCATTATTATTCGGTCCATTATTAGGATCCACATGGGTGCGGGCATGTAGGCTGGAAAAGAACCAAGCAACTACAAGCCACCACCCAGACCGGGTTGGTGGCTTTTTCAGTTTCTGGCCAATTTTCTTGGCTTGAACGATGAATGGCGGATCGACGGGAGGATTTTTATGGAACGGATGTTTTTGATCACAGCTTCGAATCGGGCGCGGGTGGAATCCAGAATCCTGCAGTCGCTGGACCACCACATGGTCCCGGTGCAATCGTTCTCTTCCATGCGGATCGGCGACGAAACCCGTGTCACCTTCATGGCTGCGCTCGACGAGGACAGCGCGCTGCGCACCTGCAACCTTCTGCGCAGGCTGCATGACGTGCAGTCCATCGATAGCTTTGCCTGTCAGGATGGATTCTGTCGCACCCTGGCGCTGTTCCGCGTGCTGTGCGACCAGGAATCGCGTCTCCCGTTGTTGCAGGTTATTTCCTCGATGGGCGCGCAGGTGGTTGCGGTTCGCCCGGATTGGGTGGCATTTCAAGTCATCGGTAGCCCGCAGGATATTGAGGGCCTCCGCGCCAGCCTGCTCCCCTATGGTCTCGTCGAAGCCCTCTCGGCTGCTTCGACGGCAGTGCGGAACCATGCGGGTACGAGAGCCGCCGAAATTCTGGCAACCCCGGTTACGCTGGAGATTTGCAGGACGAACACCAGCCAACAGTCGTCGCCTGTCTATCAAGTCTCCGTGTAAAGATTGCGCAAGCCACGCATCGACGATGGATACCGAATGCGTGATCGAAGCCGCGGTATCCCTCGCGCCGTTTGAGCATTTATCGCAGCAACCGAAGCGCGTTATCGCGATAGATTTTTCGCAACACGTCCGGCGGCAGATGAATCCCGTAAATGTTCCATCGTCCCTGACGCGACGCGTGCGATGGATACTCAAAATATTGATCGTCTGTTTCGAAGAAACGGAAATGCAGCCGATACGTGTCGATCTCCGGAAACAGGTCCGTGCCAAACAGAATGCGATCGGCATAGCGCAGAAAAAATGCGCGCGCAGTGTATGGCTGCCGCCTAACTCCGCCACACGCGCACTCATGTCCATGGAAACGTTTGGATGCTTGTCGAGTATTTCCGAGGCGCGCGCAAGGTTCTCTGAGCGCCCACCAACATGCGCCGCCACAAACGTGGTCTTGGGATGACGCGCAAACACGCGGTTGCGTTGCTCCATCAGCTCGTCTTTCGAATAGCGAGAACCAGTAAAACCCCAGTCCGGATGGGCTGCCAGTTCTTCATACCGTTCATTCTTCGCATCGATCGGCAAAAAGAATGCATCCGGGTCCGCAGTGTGGAACATCACCGGCATTCCAAGTTCCGCCGCCTTGTCGAACAGCGGCGCAAGTCTCTCATCATCGATCCGCAACACCTCACCGGAGGCATCGCGCACCGACAATCCCAGGTCTTTCCAGAATTTCATGCCGCAAATGCCGCGTTCCCGCAGCCGTTCAAATGTGTCGAGGGACTTCTGAACAAAGTCGGGCCGTTCGACCCCGGACCAATCCATCCATCCTATTGTTGAAAACCTCTCAGGAATGGCAGCATAGCGGTCAATTGATTCCAAGGCCTCGTCGCCAGTCTTCATCGTGATATTCACCACGCGCTCAATACCGCAGGCGTCCATCACCTTTAATACTTCACGGGGTTCAAACGCATCCAGGTGGTTGTGATAATCGATCGCGGGAACGCTGGATCGATTGATCGCATGCACCGGGGTTACCAACATGGAGACAGGCTTAAACTCGCTCAGCTTCAGGTCTACATCCGCTTTAGCCGTCGCCATGGCGACAAATTTATCTTTCTGGTCCAGCTCCTTTTTCCGGCTGTCGACTTCCATGCAATCATTTCTCCTTCACCGCAAATCTCTCACGCTTGTGGCCGGTCATCCAGTGCAGATTCAGGTGCAATCGTAGGAGGACGCACCTTCGATGCTGTACCCTCCCGTAGTAACTAAGGGCGGGACAACTCGGATAGGCTATCGCGATTTTGTTCGCGACTCAAAAATGGAAAATGGTGCTTCCGCAGGAAGCTTTCGCGGAACGTTGCGTCACGGAATGCCTCCGTGCCACCCGGTCGCAAGGTCGAGAGCGCGCCAGTAATATTCCCGGCAACCGCACATTCCAGCAGGTTCGCGCCGCGCACGTAACCATACAGAAAACCCGCATCGAAACTATCGCCCGCGCCGATCGTATCTACGGGATCGACGTAAATAGGCGGAACTCGCGAGAGCTTGTTTCCGGTTTGGAGTAACGCCCCGGCAGGACCGCACTTGGCGGCTATGCAGGGCACGCGGCTCGATAAAACAAGCAGCGCCTCTTCCACTGTGTCACGCCGGGCAATGCGACAAGCTTCCTCCTCATTCGGCAGTAGCAGATCGACATATTCCAACAGTTCGTGCAGAACGCCATCCCAAACATTGTCGGGATCATCGTTTGTATCCAAAGAAATGGTGAGCCCTGCAGACTTCAGATCGCGAAACAATGCCGGCAGATCCGGCGCCAGCGCCTGTTGCAGAAAAAGAGAGGAAAGATGGAAGTGTTTTGCCGATGCCAAATAGTCAAAGTTAAGGTCGGCGCGCGACATTCCGCTCATCGTACCCGGATAGGTAAGAATTCGGCGCTGGGCGCCGTGGGGCAGCAATACGGTAACGCCTGTGCTGGTCCCATCCTCCGCGTAGACAACTTCGGAAAGATCGGCCCCGCTTTCGGCCATCCGCTCCAGGGCGATCCGGCCAAACTCATCTTTGCCCAGGCGCGTCGAGAACCCCACACGGGCACCAAGAGAAGCCAAATTGTGCGCAACAATGGAAGATGAGCCCCCCAGCGTAGAGCGGAAATCCGTGGCCAGAATCTCTCGTTCTAACGGGATAGCTTCCGCTAACCCATACAGAATCAAATCAAGATTGATTTCACCAGCTATGCTGACATCGAATCTTTTCTCTAAACTGGTCATGTTCGGTACCTGTGACATATCAAAAAGGGGTTGCTATAATGAACGCTGTAAGTTATGATCAATTTCGTTTTGTTATCTTATCATTTTTCATAAAATCTGCGTTCGTAGACCGTTGATCGCAAGTCACGACTCGCTTTTTTGAACCGAGTTTTCACTGCAGCAAATACCAAAGGAGCATAGATCGTGAGCCGCTTGCTGAATCTCATCCATCTAGACAAAGAAGAAAAAGCAAAGCGCGGGCTTTCCCATACTCCCAGCGAAATTGCTCAGCAACCTGATACTTGGGCGACGACATTTCTGAATTTCCAGCAACGTCGTCCAGAAATCCAGTCATTCTTACAATCTAAAGGAGTTGGCTTAGACCCCAGTCATCAGACCGATCGTTTTTTTGATCGGCGCGGGTACCTCTGATTATATTGGTCAATCGCTGGTTGCGCTGCTCCGCCAGAAATGGCAGTGTGAGGTGAGCGCTGTGCCAAGTACAGACCTGCTCACAAATTTTGAGGATTATATCCTCCGCGATCGCAATTACCTGTGGATTTCCTTCTCTAGATCGGGCGACAGTCCTGAAGGCGTGAACGTGCTCGAGAAGGCTCTGAAAGATTATCCCAGCATTTCCCACGTCATTGTTTCGTGCAATGCAGCCGGAAAAATGATTCTGGACCATCAGAATGATCCGCGCGTATTTGGGTTACTGCTGGATGATGCAGTGAACGATCGCGGGCTGGCCATGACCAGCTCTTACTCGAACATGGTCGTCTGTGGGCAATGCCTGGCCAACACCTGGACGCTGGAGCAGTACGAGCCCATCCTCCAGTCCTTGATTGCTGCCGGAGAAAAATTCCTTGAGGTTGCACCCGAATGTGCCGCAAGTCTGGCCGAGGGTCCATACACAAGGGTTTGCTTTGTAGGCTCTGGGCCAATGAAGGCCGTTGCCACGGAATGTGCCCTGAAGGTTTCCGAACTGAGCGCGGGTCGAATCCAGTCCATGTCCGAATCCACACTGGGATTGCGGCACGGCCCACTCGCAGCGTTGAACGCGGAAACTTTATTCGTAAGCTACATCTCCAGCGATAGCAGACGGCGACGCTACGAGGCCGACTTACTACGGGAAATCGGAAAAAAAGGAGTTGTCCAGACTCGCGTCGCTGTCGGACTAGAAACTAGCAAAGAAATTCAGGAAGAATGCGAAATTTTTCTGACACCCGGGTCCCGGGTTTCGATTCCAGACGCATATCGACCGCCGCTCGACGTCATCTTCGGACAACTGCTCGGTCTCTTTTTCTCGATTCACTGCAACCTGAAACCGGACGTACCCAGCCCCAGCGGCGCGATCACTCGCGTTGTGCAGAATGTACCCATCCACTAAGATTTTTAGTCTTGCTGGATCGTTTCCTGTTGCAGACGTCTGCCTCCTCAGAAGGATACTGAGGAATCTGGGAAACCTAACATAGGCCTATCATTCCAGGCTTACAGCATCCTGAAAAAACTCGGCCTGAACAAAATCTGCCGTTGCCCCAGCCGCCCGATCTGCGAGCGGCCAGCCTGCCAAGATCAGTAGAGGTGCAGCGCCTGGCTCCAATTCTCCCAGTGCGGCCAGTGTGGTGGTCTGACTTACTTCGCCCGGCAGCGAGACCTGGCTCATCACTACGCAGGGTAGATCGGCAGCCAGACCGGCTTTGAGCATGTCCCATGCGAGCGCGCGAAGATCCCGTCCCGGCATGTAAATTCCCAGCGTGGCATCATTCGGCAAAGGACCACGCCAGAGGGCAGGCCGGTCGCCGTTGCTGTCACTGGACGCGTGGTGCGCAGTGGTCAGAATCACTTTCGATGCGCTACGCCGATCGGTTAGCGATTTCCTTGTCGCAGCCGCGGCGGCAAACATTGCTGTCACACCGGGGACAATCTCGAACGGAATTTGCGCTTGCTCCAGCGCTTCGATTTCTTCGCCAGCGCGTCCGAAAACCAGAGGATCGCCACTCTTCAATCGCACCACAATCGCGCCACTTCGCGCCTGCTGAATCATCAGCTCATGAATCTGCTGCTGCGTGATACTTCGGTTGCCACAGCGCTTCCCTACGCTGATCCTACGGGTCTCAGATCCGGCACGATCGAGAATCGCCTGTGGAACCAGATCGTCATGCAGCACCACATCCGCCGCCGCCAGTAAATCTGCTGCCTTCAAGGTCAGCAATTCTGGGTCGCCAGGGCCAGCACCAACCAGATAGACCGTTCCCTTTTGTGCTGTGGTCCTCTCAACTCTCTTTTGTTGCGATCCGTCTGGAAATACAAGTTGTCGGGATGGGCGTTCGTCGGAAGCACAGACCGGTCGCTCAGCCAGTGTATGCAACAAGGCTTTGCGCTCACTTCCGGCTGGATGCGTTGCCAGTATTTCCCGCCGCAAGTTGCCTATCTCATCTAGCCACTCTGCCGTGCCCTCCGGCAACTGGGCGTCAATCTCCCGTCGCAACCTTTGGGCGAGCGCAGGACTTTCTCCGGCTGTCGAAATGGCGATTTGCAACTTTCCGCGTTGCACAATTGACGCAAAATAAAAATCGCAATTCGGAGGATCGTCCACCGAATTGCACAGCAGCCCGCGTTGCTGCGCTGCCAGAAACACCTGCCGATTTACAGCTCGAGAATTCGTCGCTGTAACAACAAGAGATTGCCCTTCCAGGTCGGTTTCCAGAAACTCGCGAAGTTCGAGCGTGATCTTGCCATCCACTGCAAGTTGCTCAACCGCCTCACAAGCAACGGGAGCTATCACGCGGAGCTTTGCCCCCGTACCCAACAAGCTGGTTATCTTTTCCAACGCGACATTGCCCGCGCCCACAATCAGGCAACCTCGCCCTTCCAGCTTCAGAAACATCGGGAAAAGACTCATCGCGCTTCCTTTGTCATTTATGTCAAATCATTCAACCGCATGCGGGACGGGCCCCGGAGAAACGTCGCGCGCAACCGACTCAACCGCAGCTCCAGCCAGTTGGTCGCGTAACTCCTCATCGCTATGGCGCGCAAAGTAGCTGCGCAAGTTCTCGCCCGGGCCACGACCGGCAAGGTACTGGCGCAATAGCCGCTCCATGGCCTCCGGAACCTCCGTCGCCGCGCAGCGATAGCCCACCGGGCGACCAATGCTCTGGTGCAGCCCAACGGAGCCGCCCACGCAGAAGTAATAGGCGTCCACCATCTTTCCATCGCGCTTGATCTTCTTTCCTTCGATACCGATATCGGCAATCCAGTGCTGGCCGCAGCTATTGGGGCAACCAGTGACGTTCAGCTTGATCTGCTGATCAAATTCAGGAATGCGGTGCTCCAGATCTTCGACCAGCCAACGAGTAAAACCCTTCGTCTCGGAGATAGCGAGTTTGCAGAATTCTGTGCCGGTGCAGGCAATGGCGCCACGCCAGAAGCTGGAACCTTCCACGCGAAGGCCGATGGCTTCCAACTCTTTCGTCAACTCATTCGTTTTGGCATTGGGAACATTGATCAGCAATAGGTTCTGCATGACTGTCGTGCGGATTTCACCGCTGCCAAACTTTTCCGACAATTCCGCCACTGCTTCCAACTGATCTCCGCTCACGCGACCTCGTAGCACGGACGCGCCAACAAAGCTTAGACCTTCCTGTTTTTGACGATGGGTACCGATATGATCGCGAAAGACATCATCCGGAATTTGCTCTTCCACGCCTGGATCGAGGCGATAGCCCAACCGTGCCTCAAGCTCAACCAGAAATCGTTCCGCATCCCAACCCTGCTTGAGGAAGAGGTATTTCATACGCGCACGCTCACGACTCTCGCGCAAGACATCCTGCTCACGAAATAACTGGGCAACACCGTGAACGACAGACACCACCTGATCTGGACGCACAAATGCGTTGAGACGAACGCCAAGATGCGGCTCCTTTGAGAGGCCGCCGCCCACACGCAGGGAGTATCCCACTTCAACTCCGTTGCCGGATTTTCTCTCAACCGCCGTGATACCCACCTCGTTAATTTCCGGATAGGCGCACCACTGGCGGCAGCCTGCAACAGAGACCTTGAATTTACGGGGTAGATTGTAAAACTCTGGATTGCCAGTGAGCATACGCGCGACGCTGATTGCCAATGGAGAAGCATCCGCGATTTCGTCCGCGGCGATGCCCGCCAGCGGGCAGCCTGTCACGTTGCGAGCTACGTCACCGCATGCACCTTTCGGAGACAAGCCGACGGGTGTCAGTGCATCGACCATCGCCGGCAATGATTCGACAGTGAGCCAGTGCAACTGAATGTTCTGGCGAGTGGTGATGTCCGCGAGATTTCTTGCGTGCAACTTGGTAAGGTCCGCAATGGTTCTCAATTGTGTGGAACTCAAAATTCCATTCGGTACGCCCACGCGCATCATGAAATATTCCGATGCTTTCCCCTCTCCACCGGAACCACCCACGGCGCCCACGCCATCTCCCTGCGTGTAGATGCCCCACCATTTGAGATAGGCGGAGGCCCAGTCGGCCAAAACGCTGCCTCGCCCTTCGCGAGCGAATCTGCGCACCTCATCGAAAGCTTCCCAGGGATTTACTTCTCGCTTCAGGCGCTCCATCCTTTGCGCCTTCGTTTCTTTCACAGCCGGTGGATTCTCTACTGCTGCTGTCATCGATTCTGTCATTGTCCGTCCTGCACTGGGTTCGAGGAAGATGCATTCGGCCCAGTGAATGTATGAATGCCGCATTCCAGTTTCCGCCCCGACCAGCGGCCGGAACGCGGATTGTTTGGGTCTTCTGGAATCGACGTGCAGGGCTCGCAGCCAATGCTTGAATATCCCTGATCGTACAGTGGAAGATATTCAATCTGATGGCGCGTAATGTAATTCCAAACTTGCTTGTAATCCCAATCTGCCAAGGGGCTCACCTTCAGCAGTGTTTTTCCGATCGGGAGCGTGTGAGGTTCCAGCTTGCGGAGATTTTTTCGCGTGGGTGATTGTTCGCGCCGCAAGCCGGTGAACCAAATGTCATAGGGCTCCAGGCCCTGCATCAGGGGCGCAACCTTGCGCAACCCGCAGCAACGCGTGGGATCGGTTTGGTTCAGAATGCCAAAAGCGGATTCCTGATCCGCTACCGACTGCGTCGCTTCCAGCGATATCAGATTCAAACCCCATTCCCGCACCATGCGGTCACGGTAAGCATAGGTTTCCGCGAAGTGATAACCCGTATCGAGAAACAGCACTGGGATATCCGGCGCGATCTGTCGCAGAAGATGCAGCACCACCATGTCTTCAATCTGGAAACTGTTCGTCAGGCAAGCCTTACCTTCCAGCTTCAATACCTGCTGTACCAATGCCTCCGGCACGAGATTTTCCGCGGCTTCGAAATCGATGTTGAAATTTGTCATCGATTCTCCTCCGGGCGCGCAATCCGCAGCCCCTCGATCCAGCCAATAATCTGCCCAGATAACGAAGCATCGGCGGCTTCCTGATCCAATTCATCCACATCTAAAATGCGGTCGGCTGGAATGGTCGAGATCAGCCGTCGTTTCTTCTGTTCGCTACTCGTCGCAGTGGTGTACAAAACAATCATTCCCGCCGCATACAGTCCGCGCATGAGAGCCTCGCTCCACTCGCCTGGATTCTGTACGTCATCGATGATCACCGCACGAAAGCCCGCTTCAAATAACAAGTGTTCAAGAGACACAGCCAGCGAATGCCGCGCCCCCAGCCACACCGCACCAGGATGATGTCCGCTGCGACGCGCACGCTCCGACCCTGCCACTGGGACGGTCTGCGACGGGTCTTCAGCAATCGAAGCCGTGCGCCCCGCGTTGGATGACTTCTTTTCTTCGCGTTGTGTCGTCTTACCCAGGTTCTCCGTAATCATGCCAGCGCCCACTGTGGCATTGGTCAATGGATCGATCAGAATGAAACTGCCGGAGCTGCGGTTTTGCGAATACAGGTCAAAGGAAAGATTCCGCGTTGCTTCAAACTCCACGATGCCAATATCATTCAGGCCAAGCTGCGTAGCCGGAGGCCGTTCCATCGTATTTACATCAATTCGGCTGCGGATTTTTGTGGCCTGCACTCGAAGCTCGTCCGTCGCCTGCCGCATGATCCATCTCTTTTGCAAATCCAGCGGAGCAGCGTGCAACCAAACGACATTCGCGGCAAAATTCCGCGCAATGTTCGGCAGACCATCTTCAGAAACGAGGAGATCGCCACGACTTAAGTCCAGTTCATCTTCCAATTGCAATGTAACGGACGATCCTGTTCCCGCCTGCAGGAGTGGGCCATCGAATGTAACGATGGAACGAATGCGCGTTTTCTGCTTCGATGGAAGCGCTACCACGGGATCGCCTGGCCTTACAGAGCCGGCAATAATCTGTCCGGCAAAGCCGCGAAAACTATCGTCGGGCCGAATTACATACTGCACTGGGAAACGAAATGCTTCCGGACGAGTGGTGGCAGCAACTGGAATCTCCTCCAGATATTCCAGCAAGCTGGGACCGGTGTACCAGGGAATTTTCGTGCTGCGCTTCACAACATTTTCGCCTTCAAGTGCACTGATCGGAATGCAGTGAATCGTCTGCGCTCCGGAGGGAGAAATCTGTAGTGCCAACTCTTCAAGATCGGTCTCCAGGCGGTGAAATACATCCTCTGAGTATTCGACAAGATCCATCTTGTTGATGGCCGCAATGATGTGAGGAATGCCGAGCAAAGCTGCAATCGTGGCATGACGTCGAGACTGCGGCAAAACGCCTTTGCGGGCATCGACCAGCACCACAGCGGCGTCCGCAGTGGAAGCGCCGGTGGCCATGTTGCGCGTGTATTGTTCATGGCCAGGCGTGTCGGCAATGATAAATTTGCGCCGCGCGGTCGTAAAGTATCGGTAGGCCACATCGATGGTGATGCCCTGCTCGCGCTCGGCGCGCAATCCATCCGTCAACAGAGAAAAGTCCATCGGTCCCGTGGAGCGATTCAGCTTGCTCTTCTGGATCGACTGCACCTGGTCTTCGTAAATCGCCTTTGAGTCGTAGAGGAGCCGGCCAATCAAAGTGGACTTGCCATCATCCACGCTTCCTGCCGTAGTGAAGCGCAACAGGTCGCGTTCCAAATGCTGTGCGAGAAACTGGTCGAAATTGGAAGAGGCGTTCGCCTCAGTCGCTTGGGGATGCATCAGAAGTATCCCTCTCGTTTCTTCATTTCCATCGAGCCTTCCTGATCGTGATCAATGGCCCGATTTTCGCGCTCCGAACGATGGAAGCCGAACATTTCTTCAATGATCTTGGGTAGGGTGTCGGCTTCGGAAGCAATCGCCCCGGTGCATGGCACGCAGCCCAGAGAACGCATGCGCACCGTACGCCGCTCTGTTTTCTCACCAGGAAGCAGCGGAATGGGGCCTTGTGTCAGCAGAACCGATCCGCCCCGCACTACGACTTCGCGTTCCTTCGCCAAATAGAGCGGCACGATAGGAATGTTTTCTTTGTAGATGTAGAGCCAGACGTCCAAGCTCAGTCCAGTTCGACAACGGAAAAATGCGGATATGTTCGCCCTTATCGAGTTTCCCGTTGTAATAATTCCACAACTCCGGCCGTTGATTGCGCGGGTCCCATTGTCCCGCGGCATCACGAAACGAATAGATGCGCTCCTTGGCGCGTGATTTTTCTTCATCGCGTCGAGCACCGCCGAAAGCTGCGTCGAAACCTCCCTCCGCCAGCGCATCCAGCAGGGAGCGCGTCTTTAACAGGCCGCAGCATTTTTGCGTTCCCAGGGCAAACGGGGTCGCCCCTTCATCGAGCGCCTGCTGGTTCTTATGTACGATCAGTTCTGCGCCCACTTCCTTTACATATCGATCGCGGAACTCAATCATCTCGGGAAATTTATAGCCGGTATCCACATGCAACAGAGGAAATGGAATCTTGCCGGGATAAAAAGCCTTTTGCGCCAGTCGCAGCAGGACGGAGGAATCTTTGCCGATGGAATAGAGCATCACCGGAGCTGCAAAACTTGCAGCCGCTTCGCGGAAAATATGGATGCTCTCCGCTTCCAACATCTCGAGATGGCTCAATCGCGGCACGGATAGCGACCCTTCCACGCTGAAAGCGGGCAGTTCATCGCATTCCTCTTGGTAAAGATATTGTGTCATCGGCAGTCCTGTTCCCCTTCTTGATGGCTGCTGAGCGGGTGGGGATTCTGCCAAAATGAAAAACCCACCTGAGCGGCTCTTCCGTCGGTGGGCGTCTGATTTGGGTTACTTCGAAGCTTTTCAGCTCTTTATGCTACCCCGACCCTGCAGAAGGCATGGAATTGTGTCCGCATGCTACACATGCAACACAGACAGGCCGTTCTGGAGGCGGAGAGTTTCATCGCTAACTTTAACTTTAAAGGTTTACCAGGCTGAACGTCAAGAACAACGTGAGTGTCAAGATTAGGTTCAGCCCCACATCAGGAAGTAGCGCAGCCATCCCTTACGATGCGCTTTTTTGCAGTCTCCCGGCGCTCAGATCCTTGCTCGGCTCCAGCCAGGATGCATCTCCTTTGGAATCTGCAAACCGCTTCCTTCCGGCGTTGCGAATCTCTGCATCGGGAACCTTCACCAGCGGCGTGTAACAGGGATGATGAGACTCTTTGTATGGATTGTTTCGCGCCGCGTTGTAGCAACAAATCATCGACCAGCGAGGATTTTCTGAGCGATTTTGGTCCGAACGATGCAACATGTTGGCGTGGAAGAACAATGCATCTCCCGGCTCCATCTCCACGTAAACCAGGTCCAGCCTTTTCAGCGCTTCGTTCACCCGTTCCATATCCGCACCCGCCTGGTCGCCCGTCGTCACATGGTCGATGCGTCCCAACTCATGTGATTTCCGAATGACCTGCATGCAGCCATTTTCCTTTGTGGCGGGATCAATTGCGATGAAAGCGCTGGTCAGCAGCGGAAATAACACACCGTTCTGATACCAGTAGCCATAGTCCTGATGCCAGGCCCACGCGCCCCCGACTTTGGCATCTTTCATAATCATTTTGGAGTGATAGTGGTAGACCTCACCCTCCAACAGCTTCTCGGCAGTGTTTACGATGGATTCGCTCCGCGCGACGGCTCCGTAAATTGTGTCGGTCGGATGGTTCCACAACGACAGGCGCACCGTGCCACCCTCCCCATCGGCGCGTCCATAGGAATGCTGGTCGAGCACGCGATCTTCCCTCGCTGCCCTGCCTAACAATCCAATCTCATCCGCATCCAGCATGTTCTTAACGAGAACGTAGCCATCTTCGTTATAGGAACGAGCTTCCTGATCGCTGATCACGCCTTTTGCCATCACATATCCTCTTTCTCTCTCGCTCGATCGATCTTACAGCGTCTTCTCCGTTACATGGGCAAGCGTCGTATCTGGAACACCCCGACTCAGGGAGCAAGTGAAATTATCCACATTCTGCAGCGAAAAGGAAGGAACTCCCTCCGCTTTCTGCGTTTTGATGCGAAGAAAATCCGCATCCTTCACGTCATCCAAAACAAAACCGGGGCGAGCATCGGGCGCCAGAGATGTAATTTCAATATGACTCATGTCGATGTTTTGCATGTGGCGCAGATAAAATCCCTGTGCTGGCGTCGTCCCAAACATATTCGGCTCCGGATATCCCTTCTCTACCTCGGGCGGATGCAACCCAGCTTGCTCTGCGGTACCGCCGCCCTGATGCTGGATGAAAACATCGCTGATTTTGACATCTTCGATCACGTGACTCGGAATTCCGCTCAGGATAGAGCACTGTTTTGGGTTTACATTGGACGCCACAATGTTGCTGATCAAGACTCTGCGTAATTTACCAATCGGCACATTGGCAGGTCCGCGCATTCTGGCGCCCAGTCGTAGAAAAATGGGAGCTGTTACGATATCACGCATGGTGATGTTCGTAATGGCGATGTCTTCGAGCAACCCTCCATCGACCGTTTCCAGGGCTAAGCCGTGACAACCTTCAAACACACAGTTTGAGATGGCAATATTCTTGAAGCCGCCATTCGATTCCGTCCCCAGCTTGATGCGGCCAATGCGCGGAACATTTGTCCCGGCTGGGAATTTCTTCAGCGTTCCGTCGAGCAGGCTTCCCATTTCATACGTGCCGGTCACATAACAATTGGAGATGGTGACATTTTCCGTTGCCCTCGCATAGCCCAGAGAAAAAGAACTCTTCGGAACAATGGCATCGTCCCACGGGGAGTTGACAGTGCAATTCGACACGCGAACATTGCGGCAGCAGTCGATATCCATGCCATCGCGATTCGTGTCGATCGTCAGGTTGTCGATGGTTAGGTTATCGACGCCGGTCGCCAGAATCCCGAACCATCCGCCCCGCAGGATGGAAAAGTCCTTCAGCACGACGTTGTGGCAGTTTTTCAGCGCGATGGACTTGTTGCCAGCGCCGGATGTTTCCGCGAGATCGTTATAAGGGTGGCTGGGGCTCCAGTCCTCCTGCAGCCCTTTGCCCCAGAGCAGACCCGGTCCGCAAATGCCGAAATCGTGGATGTTTTCTCCCCAGATCAGGCTGTCGTGCCAATGCGAATGCCCGTAGTCCTGGTATGCATGCCAGGGCTGATCGGGTTCGGGTGTATCGTAGCCGCCGGAACTTCCATCGGCAGGTGTAGGCGCGGCCAGAATGGTGGCGCCCTGATCCAGGAACAATGTGACATAACTTTTCAGATGAATGGAATAACACGCATATGTCCCCGCCGAGAGGTGGACCACACCGCCGCCAGCGGACGCTGCCGCATCGATAGCCTTATTGACCGCTGGCGTGTCAATGGTGGTTCCATCTCCCGCCGCGCCGAATCTCCGCACATCATAGATGCCACTGCCAACCTGATGCGTGGCCGCCAACGGTGATGAATCAGCTGCGTGTATGGTGCCCGCTGTCATTAGGGAAGCGGCAATCCCGCCGCCGGCAAGCTTCAGCAAGTCTCTTCTTGGTGTTTGCATTTCTCTCCTGAATGGATGAACTGTTACTGGACCTTCCCGCGTGGACGCAAGCGATTCAACTCGACAGCGCAAGCAATCGCGTTCTGGGCTGCGAATTTCAAGTTATCGGCGACAATCCAAAGCCAGAAGCGGCTCGTCTGCTGTGCGGATGATTCTTCCGCAGCGGTCGCTTTCGGATCTGTACCAGGCGGGACGCTGGATTCTGAAGACTCGAAGACGGGTTGCACCAGAATTTGTGCCTCCTCCTCTTCGACAGCCTGCACGTTACCGGGAAATGCCGTTGCGTCGGCAACTATGCGAACGTGGGAACCAGCCAGTGCCTTCGCCAGCGCACCTGCCGCGACGGGGTGCGAAAATTCCACAGAAACCGATAACGCGTAGCCGTGAAAGACTGGAACCTGGATGACCTGGAGGGCAAGTGAGGATGCTGGGACAAAAGCAATCTTTGCATAATGTCGCCGAATTCGATCTGCCGCGCTGGCCAGGGCCGCCTGACCTGCCGCGTCAAATGAAACCGCCAAAGTGAAGGCGGTCTGGCCGCCGAAAACCTCAGTCGGCAGCGGTTGAAAAGACAGTAAGTTCGCCGTTTGCTGATGCAATTCTTCCAGCGCTGCATGGCCGTATTCTGATGCCGGCTGCAGGAGAGTCGCCCACAGACCATGCAAGGGTGCGACCTGCTGGCTGCGCGCTGCCAGCATTGCCAGCAATACCGCCACCGGATGCGCGGAAACAACCACGCGCGTATCGAGATCGGGCGCTGTCGGCTTTGGCGACCCTCGTTTTCCAGAAGAGTCGGAGCCTACGGTTCGCTCCGGGACCCACGGTGCGCGTACCAGGATGCCGGGGGTCTTCTCGAGTTCCCCACTAAGATCCACGATGCAGGATCCGGCCTTCAATGCCTCCCGCGTGTGCTTTTTGGTAAGCGCTGGATCTCCGGAAAAAAAAGTGAAGTCGCAGCCATCAAAGGAGTCCGGTTCGATTCGCTGAATTAGCGTAATCTCATCGTCCACCGCCGTCAGCTTTCCTTGGGCATCCTCATCATCGTCAAGCAAGCGTAAATCTGCGGAAGCAAACGCGGACACCGCCAACTCGTCGCTTAGCGCCTTACCGAGCAGTGTACCCGCGCCCACCACTGCAATTCTTAGCGACTTCTCTGACATGGAACCTCTGCCTGGTTTCAGCGCGAAAACTGTCTACACGGATCGAAGATGCTTACACTCTGTCGATGGATGGACGGGGAATCGTGCCATCCGGTTTCTTATTTCGCCGATGCCGCAACGACCAGGAATATGCCGCCCGGGCCAATAGTCCGGAAAACATATAGCCCAACGCAATCACAAAAAGTAATACCTGGGAAAATAACAACAGAACAGAAACAGCCGCGCCAATCAGCACCAGCAACTGAAACGGGTGACGATCGGTTAGCGTGATCTCTTTACCGCTCCAGAACCGCCAGGTGCTGACCATCAAAAAGCCGACAAGACCGATCAAGCCGATCCAGACCGCGGCAACCGCACCGCTAAACACGGGTGTACCCAGAAAATAATGGACGCAAGCTGCAATCACTCCCGCAGCAGCGGGGATGGGCATACCGACGAAATATTTTCGATCTGGCCGTCCGGGATTTTTCGGCTGTGCATCGGCGCTGGTATTAAAGCGAGCCAAACGACAGGCGCCGCAAATCAAGAATAGAAAACAAACGACAGCGCCAATTTGCATCAACTGATGACGCAGCAGCGGGTCCATAGTGGGCGGCAGCATTCGAAAACCCCAGCTATACGCCAGAATGCTGGGCGCAACGCCGAAAGTAATCACGTCGGCAAGGGAATCCAGTTCCTTGCCAAAGTCGGACGCAGTATTCGTCATGCGCGCGATGCGGCCATCCAGTCCGTCGAAAGGAATGGCCAGCCCAATCACGAGAGCAGCGTGGTCGAAGTGATGCGGTTCAATGGGCGAACCCTGGAGACTCTGCACAATCGCATAGAAGCCGGCGCCAATAGTTCCTGCGGTAAATAACGAAGGCAGAATGTACATGCCACGCCGCGCCGGTCTTCGCTTGCGTCCGTCAACTTCACTCATTGCACGGGCTCCGTCATCAACCCAAAGGAATCTGCATCGGCGGAGACCGCTGCCAGCAATTCTTCCTCCATGTCGCTGGATGGCATCATGGCCAGGATCGACGCACCGCCTTGAACATGTTCGCCCATCTTAACCTGAACTTCGCAGGACAGAGGAAACACAACGTCGACGCGGGAACCAAATTTGATCAGCCCCACCCGTTCTCCGCGATGCACCCAGTCGCCAATCTGCTTTTGGAAAACAATGCGGCGCGCCAGCAGGCCTGCAATCTGGGTGAACGCCACTGTGCATAGCTCGCCCGCGACTTCCACATAGTTGCGCTCATTCTCGGTGGCCGAGTCTGGATTCATCGCGTTCAGAAATTTACCTTTTTGATAGTCGATGAGCTGAACGTTTCCTGCGATGGGAGCACGATTCACGTGAACATTGAAAACATTCAGAAAAATGCTGATGCGCCGCTGCGGTCCGGCCACTGTCTGAACGGTTTCAATGATTGTGATCTTGCCGTCGGCGGGCGAAACAATCAGACCGGGCGCCTCGGGAATTGCCCGTTCGGGATCACGAAAAAACCACAGGAAAAACACGGCCAGTAGCAACGGAATCGTCGTTAGCAGCACGGAGGGAACTACCGTCAACAACAGGGAATGCGTGGCGACCCAGACAAGGACACCAACCGCCCCGAAGCCTAACCCGTAAAAATATCCGTCACGAACCATTGCGTAGAACAGATTATACGGTTCGCCGGGATAATCCTAACGAGTGCCCTGTTGCGCTCCCGCTACGTCGACGGAGAGGAACGCGCGAATCCCTCCATCTGATCTTTCAGTTTCAATTTCAGTTTTTTCAGTCGCGCGGCTTCAATCTGCTCGGCGTCACTCAGATAGGGCTGGGCCAGAATGGCTTCTAGTTTTTGGGAATATTGCCGGTGCTCTTCCACCAGACGGCCCAAAGGATTGGCTTCGGAGTGAGAAGCCTCAACGGAAATTTCCATAAGGAAGTACCTCCTGATTCCGTATTGACGCCAAAGTATCACGGGTGTTCACCGGATGCAATGTGGAGATTTCAACAGGAAGATTTTCAACCACGCGGGGCAGCCGGAGTCATGAGCTTCTGCATCTGAAGCGCTGCTTCCAGCGGATCGTGGTAGTAATCCGGCCGGCGGCCAGTGACCGAAAAACCAGCACTGTCATAGAGAGCAATCGCGGCCAGGTTTGTCTCCCGTACCTCCAGCAGCACAACGCAAGCGGCTTGGGCACGGCACCAAAGCAACCCGGCAGATAGCAGGCGCGCGCCAATTCCCTGCCGGCGCCACGGCTCCGCTACTGTCATGTTCTCCAGGGTGCACTCCCCCATGCCAATGCTCGTGATTGCAGAAAAGGCGGCAAAACCAACAATCCGCTCCGCTGCGACATTTGAGTGTTCATGCAAAATCGGAGGAGTTTCCACCGCTGTCGTATTCACGCAGGCAACAAACAGCACCTTCGCCTGCATGGCAACGCTTTCCATTTCGGTCGGCCAATAGACACGGTATGCAGCACGCGACCAGTGCGCAGCTGTCGCGGAGGACTCCGTCAATTCAAAGACGGCATCGCAAACTGCTTCCATGTCTCTGATTTCCGCGCGCCGAATGATGGTTGCCGCAGTAACAGGAGGGTCGATCGAGGACGCATTCACCGGAATCACGGTTGGGAATCTCGCGATTGAGCGAGTTGCGTTGCGCCGATTAGTTTCGCCACAACCACGGCGTCCGAACGACGCAGATAATTCGCGTCGATTTGGGCAGGATCCTCGAACCGGCCGCCTTGCCAGGCAGCCAACACCAACGGCAAGGAGTCTCGAACGGTCGGCGTCGAAATTTCGCGCAGCATAGATCCAGCAACGGACCTCAACAGGTCTGACACAACGGGCTCCGAAACAACCACAGGACCAGGTTGGTTGCGAATCCCCTCCACCAGGACATCTAGCGTTTCGAAAGACTCGGCCACGTACGTCTTTCCCGCGTCTCGATAGATGCCGTGGTAGAACTCGCCGCGACCAGCATCGAGCACAATATGTACCGATGCAGCCGCAGACTCACCTGGATGAAGCCTGGCGGCCGTCGATGCCACAATGGCGAGGCGCGATACCGTGAGAATCGGTTTCCCAGTCACCTCCGCCATGGCCTTCACTGTGCTCAGCCCGACACGAAGTCCAGTAAACGAACCTGGCCCGGAAACCACCGCAAATGCATCCAAATCGGCAAGCCGTTGTCCGTTCGCCTGAAACAATTCTGCAATCGCGGGAATTAGTTCCGCGGAAAATGCACGTGGGTGCAAATCCTTTACGCCCAGAATTTCTATCACTTGATTAGCGGAATCAGAGCGGCCACCGCTCAAATCAGCATGGGCCAACAAGACTCCCCCGGTCGGTCCTGCGGTATCAACGACGAGCAGGAGCATCAGACCGCGACATCCGCGTCAGCATTCTGGCAGATTTCGACCAGGACGCCGCCGGTACTGGAAGGATGCACGAAAAAATAAAGATGTCCGCCTGCACCAATCTTCAGTTCATCAGACACCAGGCGCATTCCCGCGCATTTCATCTCGGCAAAGACATCTTCGATGTCATCAACATGCAATGCGACGTGATGCATCCCTTCGCCACGACGGTCAATAAATCGCCCGATCACAGACTCCGGTGAAGTAGGCTCCAGCAATTCGATGCGGCTCTCGCCGACTTGAACCATCACGGCGCGCACCTGCTCATGCTCCACCAACTCCTCTGGCCCCACAGACATTCCGAGCAGTTCGTAAAAGTTGCTTGCCTGGCGCAAATCACTGACTGCAATTCCAAGGTGATCGATACGAAACATGATTCTGATTCCAACCTTTCCGGCGCCGGATTGATTGCGTCCGGTTGCGCCGTTCCCTCAACTGTTAGACGTTGCCATCTTCCCTGTGCAAATCCAGCAGGCCTCGCACCAGCTTATCCACCAGAACATACGGATCTTCTTCGCGCGCCGCGACAGCCCGGGCGTGAGTTTCCAGATCGGAAACTCCCAGGCGATGCCGCACCAGCTCGCGTACCAGCTTTTGCCGGATCATTTCCACCAGGCGCGTCTGCCACGCCGCCGAACGCTTCTGCTCCAGCCTTCCAGTCTGCCGTAGCGATTCCGCACAGCGTTCAATTGATTCTGCCAATGCCGCCGTTCCTTCTCCTGTGGTAGCGGTGGTCCTCACCACCGGCGGAACCCATCCTTCCGCGTGACCACCGAGCGATTGCATGGCGCGAATTTCCCTTTCAACCCGATCAGCACCTTCGCGATCGCTTTTGTTCACGACAAATATATCCGCAATCTCCAAAATGCCGGCTTTAATGCTCTGCACATCGTCGCCGAGACCCGGTACCAGCACCACAACCGTCACATCCGCCAGGCGCACAATGTCGACTTCATCCTGACCCACGCCGACGGTCTCGATCAGGAGGCGTGTTTTTCCGCTCGCTTCTACCACCGAAGCAATGTCCGCAGTGGTAGACGCCAACCCGCCCAGAAAACCTCGAGTCGCCATACTGCGAATATAGAGTCCCGGATCAGCATGATGGCTCTGCATACGAATGCGGTCGCCCAGGATCGCGCCGCCGGTAAATGGACTGGTGGGATCAACGGCAACAATGCCAACCGTTTGCTGCTGCGCGCGATAGTGTCCGGCCAGCCGGTCGACCAACGTGCTCTTTCCAGATCCGGGAGCGCCCGTCAGACCAATGCGCAACGCATTACCTGTGTGCGGAAAGCAGGCCGACAACACCGATGCCGCTGCTGGCGCATCATTTTCTACGAGCGAAATTGCGCGAGCCAATGCGCGAACATCGCCACCCCGCAGACTGGCGACAAGACTTCCCGATTCTTCCCAGCGGGTTGCCGGAGTGGACGCAACAGTTGCCATACTCGTTGCGATGATATCGCGTTCGGTCACTACGCGGTATTCCCGAGCTAGGCCTACCTCATTCGCGAAGAATGCTTGGTTTCAGAAAGCTCTGCATTATTCTGTAAGGGTACTTCCTTGCGATGGCTGTTCGTTTTTTCAGATGGGATTTTCAACCCTGTTCGGTTGACAATCTTCCACTGCAAGGCCTCCGCAACACCACCGTTTTACGATTGAAAACACCTTAGGGAGCAGGCATGGCGCAGTCTTCCGTTGTCCCTGCTGCCAAAGAGCAGGACTACGACAGTGAGTTTCACTACGAGCACTGGACGCCGCGATTCAATCCGTGGGTGATCACGTTTACGGTGACCCTGGCGACGTTCATGGAATCGCTCGATTCCAGCATCGCCAATGTCGCGCTTCCGCATATCGCGGGCACGGTCGGCGCCAGTTACAGCGAAGCCACCTGGGTGCTGACTTCCTATCTGGTGTCGAATGCGATTGTGTTGCCCATCAGCGGCTGGATCGCCAACCGCATTGGCCGTAAGCGTTTTTACATGAGCTGCGTCGCAATGTTCACCGTGTTTTCCTTTCTCTGCGGACTGGCCAATTCTCTGCCCATGCTGATTGCATTTCGCGTGGCCCAGGGCGCGGCGGGTGGTGGATTGCAACCTAGCGAACGCGCCATACTTGCCGACACGTTCCCGCCGGAGAAACGTAGCCTTGCGTTTGCTCTGTATGGCATGGCTGTGGTTGTGGCTCCTGCGATTGGACCCACCATTGGCGGCTGGATCACAGACAACTACACGTGGCGCTGGATCTTTTTCCTGAACATTCCAGTCGGCATTCTGTCGTTGCTGTTGACCAACCGGATCGTCGAGGACCCGCCCTACTTGAAAAGAGTCCGCGAACGCGTCGGCAGCATTGACGGGATTGGCCTGGGGCTGCTGGCCCTGACTATCGGGGCCTTGCAGATCATGCTCGATAAAGGCCAGGAGGATGACTGGTTCGGCTCGCGCTTCATCGTCACCTGCGCTTGGATTGTCGGACTAGGACTGGCTGCATTTCTCTATCGGGAGTGGACGGCAAAGCACCCCATCATCGATCTGTCCCTATATCGCAGGCGCAACTTTGCCATGAGTCAGATTGTCATGCTGACGATCGGCGCAGCCTTGTATTCCACCACCGTCATGATTCCGCAATTTCTGCAGGAGGTGATGGGCTACACAGCAACGAATGCGGGCCTGGTGCTATCAGCGGGCGGCGTGGTCCTGATCGTGCTGCTGCCGATTGTTGGCTATATCGGACAAAAGATTGATCCTCGCCTGATGATAACGTTTGGATTCTGTCTGGTGACACTCGGCATCTGGCGCATTAGCGATCTGGACCTGAGCATCAGTTTTTGGGATGCGGCCAGCTGGCGCGTCGTGATGGTGCTGGGAATGCCATTTCTTTTTGTGCCGATCAGCGTGATGTCCTACGTTGGAGTTCCGCAAGAGAAAAACAACGAAGTCTCCGGACTGACCGCGCTGGCACGCAACATCGGCGGAAGTCTTGGGATTTCCTTTATCAGTACCATGCTGGTGCGCCGGGCTCAGGCCCATCAGCAATTTCTGGCCTCGCATGTCTATGGTGGTTCTCCCAAATATCTGGCGATGCAACATGGTCTCGCCGGCGCCATGCAAAAGGGAGGATATTCCGCAGCCGATGCAGCCAGGCATTCTGCTGCTCAGATTTACGACATGATGCTGCAGCAGGCTCGCTTGCTGGCCTACATCGATACCGTACATGTTCTCGTTTTTCTCACGGCCTGCTTGATCCCCATCGGCTATCTGATGAAAAAGCCTCGCTTCCGAACCAAGCCGACAGAGCCATTGGACTAATTCAGAATTGCTTCAGCACTTCTCGCGCGATCACCAGCCGCTGGATTTCGCTGGTGCCTTCCCCGATGGTGCATAGCTTGACATCACGGTAGAACTTCTCCGCCGGATAATCTTTGATGAAGCCATAGCCGCCATGCAGTTGCACGCCTTCATCGCAGATCTTCACCGCGACTTCGCTGGCATATAGCTTGGCCATCGCCGACTCCAGTGTGGTCTTCAGTCCGGCATCTTTCATCCGCGCAGCACGGAAGGTCAGCAATCTGGCTGCATCCAGTTGCGTCGCCATGTCGGCAATCTTCCACTGGATGCCTTGAAACTCACTGATCGCCTTGCCGAACTGTTTGCGCTCTTTGGTGTATTTCAAGGCCGCGTCAAATGCTCCCTGAGCCATACCTAGCGACAGCGCGGCAATCGAAATGCGTCCACCGTCTAACACCCTCATGGAATCCACAAAACCGTCGCCTTCGTTGCCCAGTAAATTTTCCAGTGGAATCTCGCAGTCTTCAAAGATCAGCTCGGAAGTATCGCTGGCGCGCAGGCCAAGCTTGTTTTCCTTCTTGCCCGAACGAAATCCAGGCGTTCCTTTTTCCACGATGAAAGCAGAGAGTCCATGGGTATTCTTCGATTTATCCGTGACCGCAATCACGACCGAAACATCTGCATAATGACCGTTGGTAATGAAGGTCTTGTTGCCGTTCAACACCCAGCAATCGCCTTTCTTCACAGCAGTGGTGCGCGCTCCACCCGCATCCGAGCCCGAGCCGGGTTCCGTAAGACCCCACGCTCCAAGCCACTCCCCGCTTGCCAGCTTGGTCACATATTTCTGGCGTTGCGCTTCCGACCCGGCAAGAAAAATATGGTTGGTGGCCAGCGAGTTGTGAGAAGCCACGATGATGCCGATCGAACCATCCACGCGAGACAGCTCCTCGATGGCGATCACATAGTCCACATAGCCAAGTTCGGAACCGCCATACTGCTGCGGAAAAATGACGCCCATCAGGCCCATGCGGCCCAGTTCCTTCACCAGCTCCACGGGAAATTCGCTGGCCTCATCCCACCGGCTGACGTTGGGAGCTATTTCGCGCGCGGCAAACTCGCGAATCTCCTTGCGTAACTGCTCCTGTTCGTCGGTGAACAAATGAAACTGCGCCTGCCCCATGTCCGACTGTTCGAGTGCTTCTGTGCTCATCGGGACCTCGCGATCAACAGAGTATGATACATTCCGCAGTGGACATTTCTAGCGACCGCTTCGGCGCGCTGGCTTTGCTTTGGTAATCCGCGCCATCTTAAGAGCCATGGAACAACCTCATCCGAAAATTGCCGATCCCAGGGAGAATTCTCCAATGAAGAAATTTCTGTCTTTTCCGCCTCTTTGTGTCGTGCCCTCTCTACTGATGTGCCTTGTCCTTGCAGTCTGTGTTTCAGCTTCGGCCCAAAAGACTCCATCCAAGACTGTCGCGCCGCCTCCACCCATTCTGTTGGGCACCGCCTGGTATCCCGAGCAATGGCCGGAATCGCGCTGGCCTGCCGATCTTGACCTGATGCAAAAGGCCGGCATTCGCTTTGTGCGCGTGGGAGAATTTGCCTGGAGCACGATGGAGCCAGCGGAAGGCGAGTATCGTTTCGACTGGCTGGAACGTGCCATTGATGAGGCCGGCCAGCATGGAATCTACACCGTCCTGGGCACGCCCACCGCGGCACCACCGGCATGGCTGACACAGAAATATCCAGAGACCCTACGCATGGAAGAAGATGGACGCAAGGCCGAACATGGCATGCGCCAGCAATTTAACTGGGACAATCCAAAGTATCGCGAGCTGGCCCGCGACATCGCCAGCCGCATGGCGCAGCGTTTCGGCCACAATCCCTATGTCATCGGGTGGCAGATTGACAATGAGTATGCCGAGGTATCGTTCGATCCGCAGACTCGCACCGACTTCCAGAACTGGGTGAAACACCGCTATGGCACGCTGGACAACCTGAATGCGCGCTGGACAACAAACTACTGGAGCCAGACCTACAGCAACTGGAACCAAATCCCCATTGAAACGACTGAAGGCAATCCCGGTCTGCTGCTGAGTTGGCAGCGCTTCGTCAGCGACACGTGGGTCAGCTACCAGAAGAACCAGCTCGATGCCATCCGCCAACAGGCTGCGCCGCGCCAGTTCATTACCACGAATATGATGGGATGGTTCCAGGGTTTCGATCACTATGAAGTCGCGAAGGACCTTGATCTGGCCGCGTGGGATGATTATGTCGGCGAAGGACACCTCGACCCGTACAAGAACGGCTCTACTGACGACCTGACACGCGGCTTCAAACAGAAAAACTTCTGGATCATGGAAACGCAACCCGGCCATGTGAACTGGGCATCCATCAACAACGACCTGGACAAGGGCGAAGTCCGCGCCATGGCTTGGGAGAACGTCGGCCACGGCGCCGATGCCGTTAGTTATTGGCAGTGGCGCAGTGATCTGAACGGGCAGGAGGAGTACCATGGCACGCTAGTGGGCCCTGACGGTACACCCGTCCCCCTCTATCCTGAAGTCGCTCAGCTGGGCCAAGACTTCGCCAAGGCAGGACCTGCGCTCGCTGGGACTACCCCCAAATCTCAGGTCGCAATTCTGCATACCTACGACAGTTTTTGGGCCATCGATTGGCAGCGCCACAATAAGGATTACGATCCCATCGAAGAGCTTCTCAGCTACTACCAGCCATTGCACGATATCGCGCAATCGGTCGACATTGTGCAGCCCACTGTACCGCTGGACAACTACAAATTAGTCGTTGCGCCGGGACTAAATGTGCTCACCGAAGTAGCCGCACAAAACCTAATCTCTTACGTTAATAATGGCGGGCATCTTGTTCTAGGACAAAGAACTGCAATGAAGAATATTGACAACGGCCTGCAAGCGGAACGGCAGCCGGGCCCGCTGGTTCCCATGCTGGGCGGACGCGTCGAGCAATACTATGCGCTGCAGCAACCCGTCCCTGTGACCGGCCAGTTTGGCGACAACACCAGCAAACTTTGGGCGGAACTTCTCAGCACCAACTCGCCGGATACACAGGTACTGGAAACCTACGGCAAGAGCAATGGCTGGCTCGATGGAAAACCCGCCATCATTACCCGCAAAGTCGGCAAAGGCAGCATCACCTATGTCGGCGTGTGGATGGATGAAGCTGGCATGGCAAAGCTGGCGAAATGGATGACCGACATGAGCGGCGTCACTCCAGCGTTCGGTCCGGTACCCGCCGGCATCGATGTGAATGCGCGCTACGGAGCCGACCATACCGTTTTTGTTCTGATCAATCTTTCGCAAGATCCGCAGACGGTAAAGTTGCCAGACGCCATGCAGGATGTATTGCAGGGCGGCTCGGTCCAGTCTGTCCAGTTGCCGCGCTATGGGGTGTCCGTGCTGTCGGAGGCAAAACACTAGTGTCGACAACGCGTGTGTTCCGTCATTCACTTACTTGCCTGTTTGCCTGCGCCTCTCTTTTGGCGGCCCAATCACAGGCTGCGCCGTCCTCTAGCGGAGCCGCAGAACCCACGCCAATCTTGCTCTGGCCGAATGGCGCGCCGGGAGCAGTTGGCAACACTGCACTCGACAAGCCGTCGATCACACCGTACCTGCCTGCGCAAAACCCCACTCACACAGCAATCGTGATCTGTCCCGGCGGCGGATATGTCACGCTGGCGATCGATAAAGAAGGAACGCAGATCGCTCGCTGGCTGAACGCTCGTGGAGTCGCTGCTTTTGTGCTGACCTATCGCTACGGCCCGCGCTACCACCACCCCGTACCTTTGCTGGATGCACAGCGAGCCATTCGCTATGCGCGCTCGCACGCTGTGGAGGATTCGCTCGATCCGGATCACGTCGGCATCATGGGATTTTCCGCTGGTGGTCACCTAGCCTCAACTGCTGGCACGCATTTTGATATTGGCAATCCGGATGCAGTTGATCCCATTGAGCGCGTCAGCAGTCGACCAGATTTCCTCGTGCTCGCCTATCCCGTCATCAGTATGCAACCGGGAATCACGCATAACGGTTCGCTGCATAATCTGCTGGGGGAGCAACCGAATCCCATGCTGGAGAATGAACTCTCCAATGAAACCCAGGTCACACCGCAAACACCACCCACATTCCTTTTCAGCACCACCAACGATGAGACGGTACCCGTGAGCAATAGCGTATTGTTTTACGAAGCTCTCCTCCACGCTGGCGTTCCTGCGGAGATCCACATCTTTGAGCAGGGCCGTCATGGGTCCGGTCTGGCTGCGGATAATCCGCAGTTACGGATGTGGCCAATTTTGTTGCAGAACTGGCTGCACCTGCATGGATGGATGGCGTCTGCGGCGGAGTAGACGACCAGGATACCTATGGTTCGAGTTGCAGGACTTCGAGCGCACGTTCGAGGCGCACGCCGCGCGAAGCCTTTAGCAGCACAGCATCCCCGGGCTGCAGATTTTCCTTGAGCCAAGTACCCGCTTCTTCTGGAGTAGGAACAAACATCGCCTGCACTCCGGCAGCTTTGGCTCCCGCGACCATCGACGCCGCTTCCCCACGCACACCGACAACAAAATTTACTCCGCGCTTGCCCATGTATTCTCCAGACTCGTAGTGGTGCTTCGACGCGTCCGGTCCCAGCTCCAGCATCTCTCCGGCGACGACAATGGTCCGCTGGCCATGCAAGGTTAGCAATGTGTCCACCATGGCCCGCAAGGCCTGTGGGTTGGAGTTGTAGCAATCGTTGATCAGCGTCGCGCCGCGAATCTGGAGAGTCTGCCCACGCTTGTCCGGGGGTACTAGGGCTTCCAGCGCGGCGGCGCATTCTTCCAATGGAATCCCGCTAGCCAGGCCGACCGCGATGCCTGCCAGTGCGTTGCGAACATTGTGCTCGCCTAGCAAACGCAGCTTCACTTCCGCGCGCTGGTTGTCAGCAATCACCGTGAAACTGGTTCCTTCTGCGCCCATTGGAGTCATCGATTCGGCGCGTGGATCGGCGAGCTTGCCAGTCCCGAAATAAATCGTCTTGCCAGCAAAATCGCGACCGAATTGCTGGACATACGGGTCGTCACAATTCAGGATTGCGGTTCCAAGACGCGGCAGAGATGCAATCAATTCATATTTCGCGCGGGCAATCCCAGCCTGGCCGTCGGAAAAATACTCGGCATGAGCTGTGCCGACGTTCGTCACCACACCCCAATCCGGCGCTGCAATTTTACATAGCGCGGCAATCTCTCCGGCGTGCGACATTCCCATTTCAAGAATCGCGACTTCATGTTCCGGCTGCAGCCGCAATAACTGCAGCGGCAAGCCGTAATGATTGTTCAAATTTCCCAAGGACTTATGCACGCAAAATCGCGTTTCCAACACCTGCGCAATGGCTTCCTTGGTGGTGGTTTTCCCGGCGCTGCCGGTAATGCCAATCACACGTTTACCCCAATGCCGACGCACAGAGGATGCCAGTCGCTGCATGGCAGCCAGTGGATCGTCGACGAGAAGAAGACGCTTACGAATCTCCTCGCTTTTGTAACGTCCAAGATTGCCGCCAGCAATCACGGCTGCGGCGGCGCCCGTTTCGATCGCTGACTCGACAAAATCGTGTCCATCGAAATGCTCGCCGTGGATGGCAAAGAAAAGGTCGCCATGTTGCACGGTGCGCGAGTCGATGGAATACCCCGATGCGCTCGCTGGCTCTCCGCCACGAGCGTGGAACGCAGCCGAGCCGGGGGCAAACTCGGCAGCCATCCATTCACGAATTTGCTCCAAACTTAGTTGCATCGTGCCTCTTTCTTATCCTGACAAGATTCACCATATCGTTCCAGCAAAGCCTGCCTCGCCTCTTCAGCATCATCGAACGGAATGGTTTGGTCGCGCAGGATCTGGACTTTCTCGTGGCCTTTGCCTGCAATCACCACCACGTCATTCTCTCGCGCTTCTGCAATGGCAATGTGAATCGCGCGGGTCCGGTCTGCTTCCACTTGGAACCTCACTCCGCTGGCCTTCAGACCGGGAAGAATTTCCGCAAGGATTGCATCCGGATCCTCCGAGCGCGGATTGTCGCTGGTGGCCACGACAAAGTCGCTTCCCCTACCGGCCGCGAGACCCATGCGAGGACGCTTCGTGCGGTCGCGATCTCCTCCACATCCAAAAACCGTGAGGACACGACCGTTGCGCGGGGCCGCCAATTGTCGCGCCAGACGCGTCACATTGGTGAGCGCATCGTCCGTGTGGGCGTAGTCGATGGCAACGGTAAATGGCTGACCACAGTCAACCGTCTGGAAGCGCCCCGGCACACAGGCAATTGTTTCCACGCCGCGCGCGATCTCGTCCAACGTCAAGCCACGTGCCATCGCAGCCGCGGAGGCAGCCAGCAAATTCAGAACATTCACAGGGCCTACCAGATGGGTCTGCAGTTCGAGCTTCCCCGTTGGTGTCACCATGGAAAAGCGCATTCCATTCACTGCCAATTGAATATTCGTCGCACGAAAATCTCCATGATCCAGTCCAAATTCCACTACCTCGGATCCCGCTGCGCGAGCCAGCGGAATCAGACGCTGTCCATACTCATCGCCCCCATGGATCACGGCCACACGCGGTGGGGGCGTGCCCACGAACATCCTTGCCTTCGCTTCGAAATATGCCTCCATCGTGCCATGGTAATCAAGGTGGTCTTGCGTCAGATTGGTAAACACCGCCGTGTCCCAATGCAGCCCCCAGACGCGACCCTGATCCAACGCGTGCGAAGACACCTCCATCACCGCCTCAGTCGCTCCTGCAACCACGCCTTCCGCGAACAACTGGAACAGGTCGCGTGATTCCGGCGTAGTGTGCGGAGAAGGCCGAATTTCCTGAGCGACGTGATATTCGATCGTGCCTACCAGGATCGAAGTGCGACCGGCACTGCGCAGCATCGATTCCAACAGATATGTTGTCGTCGTTTTACCGTTAGTGCCAGTCACGCCGGACAAATGCAGTCTGCGTTCCGGATGCGAATAAAAATTTGCGCTGATTCCAGCCAGTGCACGACGGCCATGATCCACCCGTGCGATAGCAAGGTCTGGATACCTAGCGCATAGTACCTGCCAAGTCGCCTCAGAATCCGTCACCACTGCAATCGCACCTTGCTTGAGAGCATTCTCGACATAGCGATTGCCATCCGTTGTGCCACCCTGCATGGCAACAAACAGTGCACCCGCGAGGGCCTGGCGCGAGTCATACACAACATCCTTGACTACCGGATTCGAGCCGGCGCGCTCACGAATCTCCACCTCGCGTAGCGTCTCGTCAAACTGCATAGATGGATTTTCGATCATGGCGACGAGGAAAATGGTTCTTCTGCATTGAAGCATACTTCGATGCGCGATAGAACCTAGTTTGTAGATGAAGTTGAATTATGGATGAAACCGCACCACAACCGTAGTGCCTGCCGGCACGCGTGTGCCAGCCGCAGGGGCCTGCTCGGAGGCCACTCCGCTACCGTAGACGCGGACGTTCAACCCAAGGTTGGCTGCCGCCACAACCACATCGCGCATCGGTTTGCCTATAAAACCCGGCATCGTTACAGGCGAGCCTGTTCCCATCGAAACCGCCGGAGAGCTGGATACATTTGGAGAAGATGTATGCTGTTCCACCGTGTTCTTCTTTCGCAGCGGAGGCGTCTTGCTAGCGTGTGCGTTCATCGGAGGCGATATACTTCCGCCAATCGAGTCTTCCGTATCCTGCGGTTGCGTTGGCTTCGCCGAAGCTCCATCCGATACAGTCTGCAGATAGGCGTGGGCTTCATCTGCGTCCGCGGCTACGTCCGCAGTGGTTTTGTTGGGCGGCGTGCGCAGCGGGTCGTCTTTCGGCAGATGGTTGACCTCTGCAAACATCGTGTTTAGGTCACCCACCTGTTGCTGATCTCCCTCGGCATTGTCCTGCGAAGCCTTGCGTTTTTCTTGCGCAATTAACTTTGCCGGCTTAATGGGCATGTCGTGCGGAACGCCAAGGTATTCAAGCACCTGCTGCGCCAGTTCCTGAAACACCGGGGCGCTGACTGCTCGTCCGAAGTGCGAACCAACCGAAGGCGAATCTATGACAACCGCAACCGTGATGGCTGGATTGTTGACCGGAGCGAACCCTACAAACGACGCGATATATTTTGTCTTCGAGTAGGTGTGCGTGCGCACATCGATCTTTTGCGCCGTACCCGTCTTACCGGCAGCGCTGTAACCATTCAATTGCGCGGTAGAACCTGTACCGGAGACCACGACGCTTTCCATCATGCTGCGCATTTCTGCTGCGGTCATCGTCGTGATGACGCGATGCGCGCCAGGGGGCAGCATGTCCGGAATGTTGTACTCGGGATGAAACGTCGCTGGCACCAGCTTTGGATTCCCTTTGAAGTCTGGCGTTTTTTCGAGCACGATATGGGGCGTCAGATACACTCCGCCATTCGCAATCGTCGATGCCATGGTGACGAGTTGGATTGGCGTGACGCCGATCTCCTGCCCCATGGGGATCGAGCCGATCGTGGTTGGCTGCCAGCGATTGGGCGGATTCAGCAGGCCACGCGTCTCGCCTGGAAGTTCTATGCCGGACTTCTGCCCAAATCCAAAGGCGCGAATGTACTGGTAGAAACGGTCTTTGCCCATGCGTTCCGCCAGTTGAATCGCCGCCACGTCACTCGACTCTGCCAACGCCTGCCTGGCAGAAATCACATTGTTGTAGTGGCTCTCGTAGATTATGGCATCGCGATCGTCGTGCACAATCCGTCCCGCAACATTGATCTGACCGCCCAGCGTATGAATCATCGAATCGGGTGTGACGACTTTTTCTTGCAACGCCGCCGAGTAAGCAACCAATTTGAAAGTCGAACCCGGCTCATACACATCGCTCACCGCATGGTTCAGCAACAGACCGTGCGTAGCATGACGGAAATCGTTGGGATTGAACGTCGGACGGATGGCGAGCGCCAGAATCTGCCCCGTATGCGGATCCTGCACCACCACCGTACCATTCAGCGCCTTGGTACGTTCCATGGCGTGATCAAGGGCCTGCTCCGCCATAAATTGGATGTTCGCATCCAGCGTGAGAACAAGATTTTCGCCGGGCTGGGGCTCACTTTCGACGCTTCCGTAGCTTTGCCGTCGCGCATCGACAGCGGTCAGCATCCGTCCTGGTGTGCCATGCAAGGCATCGTCGAAACGATGTTCAATGCCACCCAAGCCGTTGTCATCCAGGCTCACGTAACCCAGGACCTGTGCCGCCAGCTGATTGTCGGGATAGAATCGCTTGAACTCCTTCTGAAAGTAGACGCCCTTCACTCCTAATGCCCGAACCTGCGATGCTACGTCGGCGTCGACCTTGCGCGCCACCCAGGCAAAGTCACGCGAGCGATGCAAACGCGCATCGATGGCGCGGTTAGTCGTATAGCGGTCTGTCGAATCTTGATGGACAATACGCGCCAACTGCCGGGCGATTGTGTCCTTATCTGATATTTCGCTGGGAACCGCGTAGATGGAATCGACCAGCACCGTCATGGCCAACGGTTGCAGATCACGGTCGTACAGCATCCCGCGTCGTGGAGCAATCTGAAACGTAATCGATTGCTGACGCGATTCGCGCGCGGCATATTCCGAATGCCGGAAAACCTGCAGCCATACCAGACGTGCGGCGATGATCACTACCCACACAAGCAGGATGGCAATCAAGGTTACGAATCGCAACCTAGGGATGGGAGCAGAGAGGGCCTGTTTGGGTTTTCGGCTCATGCCGTGGTTCGATCCTACACGGCCACTCACAGACTGCGTGGTAGCTGACTGTTAGTCTACCGGTTCGCGCTCACCACCGGGATCGTTACCGATGCCAGGACTGGCGAGTTCGGATTCGAATCCATCATCGTAGGCGAAACGATTTGTCCCGGTTGCGGCGACTGCATCCCGATTTGATGGGCAAGCCGATCGATGCGCTCCGACCGGGTCAGTTGCGCTTCCGTCAATCCCAGTTGATGGTTTTCCTCTTGCAGGTGCTGCAACTGCGCCTTCTCCGTTTCAATATGGTACCCATACTCGATGGAGCTGAAGTGTTGCCAGCTATACATCATCAGCAGAGCAAAAAAGAAGACCGCGGCAACCGCAAAGCTGCGCATCTCGCGCTTGCGTACCGGGTCTTCTGCCTTGACCAGACGTGAATTGTCCAGGCGTTTGTCGAAAAAAACCTCGGGAGTAGGCCCGCGACGGGCGCGCTGTTGTGCCGCGAACAGCCAGCGATTGTGTTCCATCACCGCTTCGGCACTCCATTGGCCCTTCTCCCGAAGTCTATCGATTACGATGCCTGCCGCTGCCATAGCATTTCCTTTACTGAATGGTTCCTGATTGAACCCTTTGATCGATGGACCCGCTTCACTCGGAAGCGGACCGGTTTACATGGCTCCGTTAAGTGCAGCCGCCATGGCGACGCAAGCTCCAATGGCAAGCAAGCCAAAAAATACCGCGCCCCATACTTCCCCGTGATTCTCAAAAAAGTTATAGATATGCGACATGGTTATTCCTCCTCGAATAGTTGGTTAAAGTTGAACGTAGGGCCTGCAATTTCTGCTGAGCGCCCCTCGCTACGACCACTAGCCGCGTGCCGTTGCACCGGCCCAAATTTCGTTTGCTGCACTACTTTCGTCCTTACCCCTCAGGCATCCCTCACTTCTCGGGCCAGGCTCGTTGAGCTTGGAGGGATGGGTGACGTACACTGCATGCTGTTCTTTCGCCTGAAAGATGGGTGGGACGAACCCGGCCCGAACTTGTTCGGCTTAGCCACTACTCCAACTACGCCGCAAAATTTTTTCTTGCTCCTTCACCGGCCTGCTGCTTTTCGCCGGCTTCTCTGCCCGCTCAGCCGCCCGTAACTTGGCGCTTCGCGAACGCGGATTGCTTCGGATCTCTTCTTCCGTTGCGGTCACTGGTTTCGGCGTCAACACCGTCCAGATCCCGCTTGTTTTTCCCTCCCGAAATGCATCTTTCACAATGCGGTCCTCGAGTGAGTGGAAACTGATGGCCACCATTCTTCCTGCTGGTCGCAATAACTGCGGCGCCTGCTGCAGCAAGGAAGCGATCTGATCGAGTTCCCCATTTACGTAAATTCGGAGGGCCTGAAACACGCGCGTCGCTGGATGAATCCGATCGCTCTTTATTGCCGGGGCGCTGCTTGTAACCACTTTGGCTAGTTGTGCCGTCGTCGTTACCGGCCGCGCCCTGACAATTGCTCTGGCGATTCTCCGCGACCTCCTCTCTTCTCCGAATTCGTAAATCAGATTTGCGAGGTCTTCTTCGCTCACCTGATTTACCACTTGTTCGGCAGTCATTCCGCTGCGCGGGTCCATCCGCATGTCAAGCGGTGCGTCTGCCTGAAAACTGAATCCTCTCTGCGCTGTGTCCAGCTGTAGCGAGCTGACCCCAAAGTCGGCCAATATTCCGTCGATGCTTTGTGGTTCCGCCCAGCTCGCCGCCTCCGCGAAAGCTGTCGCGTGAATCGTGATGCGGGGCATCTGTTCCTTTAGTTCCGCCCGCAATGCCACAAATCTCGCCTCTGCGCTCTCGATGGCCTCCGGATCGCGATCGAATGCGATCAGATGGCCTTCCGGACCCAACAACCGGGCAATCGCAGTGCTATGCCCAGCCTGGCCGAGCGTTGCATCCATGTAGGTGCCGCCCGGCAGGATTCGTAAAAATCCAATTGCTTCTTCTAAAAGAACTGGCACATGTCGCTGACTCCGACCGTGCACCCCCTGGGGGGCGATTTCTTCCACTGCTACAACCCAAACCCTGCCAGCGATTCCGCATCCGACTCAGTCAGCGGATTCGCTTCCAACTTCTGGCGGAAGGCATCGTGGTTCGTGACTTCCAGGTAACTCATCATCCCGAACACCACCACATCTCCCGTTACCTTAGCCGTCTCCCGCAAAATCTGCGGCACCAGCACTCGGCCCTGCGTATCCATCTCCGCCACCTGGCCGTAATAGTTGACTAAGTCCAGAAACTTTCTCTTCGCCGGATTGAAGCTGGGAATCTGTGCTAGTTTCTGTTCGACCTTTTCCCATTCCTCAATCGGGTAAACCTTCGCCGTTTTTCCGTCTTCGCTGGTGATGTAAAACTTCGTGCCGTACTTCTCCTCAATCTGGTGCTTGAATTCCGCGGGAACTTTCAGCCGTCCCTTGTCATCGACCCGAGTTGGATGGTTGCCGCGAAACATGTCATGTGCCTCTGCCTAAAACGCCGGTAAATTGAGAAATCACCAACTCGGCTCCATTCCCTTCCAGAGTCGCGCTGCTTACCACCTCAACTCGCCACTTTAGACCACTTTCGTCCACAACTGTATCGCAAACATTGGACTTGTCCAACAAAAAATTGAGTTCATAGGAAAAATTGTTTGTGGAAGGCGGTGGAAAACTCCGGAGATTGTGGCTTTGGAGGCAATCTGGCCCAGCCGATGGTGTTAACGAGTCAGGTTCCGCAGATGCCTTCGTGCTTGCAATCGACTAGCGTGGGCTCGGCTGAAATCGATTCAAAAGGAACCAAGGAGGCTTGAGAGCAGTGGATAAAGGGTAAAACTTCGGTTCGGCAGAGGACGAAACTGGCGAACGTTCTCGCTTCTGCGGGTGGGCAGAGCTTTCGTATCTATCGCGCTCGGCTGCCTCGCGGCAACACCAGCCAAGCCAGATAGATGGCAATCAGGATGTTCGCCAGCAGGATGAGCAGAGTCAAGTGGTTGGGGTGGTGGATCAGCTTGATCGCTTCCAGCGGCAGCAAGGCGACCGTCAGAATCAGAGTAAAGTATTCTGCCCATCGCTTTTCCAGCACCAACCCTGTGCCTTCAATAAAATCGAGCGCCGCGTAGATAAAAACCAGAGCGCTTAGCTGTTTCAACCGATGGACGTTCAACAGCGTCACTTTTTCCAGCAACCTGGCAATGGCGATCCGGTCCGGATCCAGATGCAGAGCTTCGACCATCTGCAGGGCGAACATATACAGATCGTGGTGGATCATGCGCAACAGGCCAAAGCCCAGTGCTACGAAGAATCCGCCCTTCAGCAGCTTGAGGATGCCAATCAGTTCCAGCCAGCGATGATGCTGGGAAGGACCTGCGGTTCGGTTTTGCAGCGCAGTTGTCACGCCGACCGCCTCCATGCCGGGTGCGAAACAAGGCTGAAACCTGGGGGTGACAAAGTTAGAACTTGAACACCAGGCCGACCTGCGGCTCGGCAATGTTCACCACGTTGTTGGTGGCCAGATATGGCAGCCGATAACCCGGCGCATGGCCCACGAGACCGCGATACTGAAACCTCATCGACATAAAATTTGGGAATTGCGACGGATGATAGTCGGCTCCGATTCCATACTCTCCGACGGGAACTTTGATCGGCCTGACAGGCAGAGCCGGTTGGCCCGGTGGCGTTTCAACGTAGCTCGAGATGTTGTAGGAGATCAAGCCTGCTCCCCCTAGGGCAAAGGGCTGAAAGCCGTGAAACAGGTGCGGAAACGTCACCACGTAATCGAAGGTGAACGGCTTGGCGTGGGAGTAGACTACGCCATCCTGGGAAGGTACGCCGCCAGTAAAGTGCTGGGTAGCGGGGTTGTAGCCAAAGTTCGCTTCCAGACCGAAAATCGGGCTGAAGATATGGCGAACACCCAATCTGAACCCTACGGCCGGGTCGGCAGATTGCTTCAGTGGTGTCGTTCCCGAGACTGCTTCTCCCGTGACGCTGTAAGCATTGCCGGTTGCCGTCATCGCAAACGTACCGTAGAGATTGATGTTGATATCGGTATTTTGAACAATCGCGTCCGTCTTTTGAACCAACGTCTTTTGCCCGAACGAAGAAGAAGCGACAAAGAAAATTCCCGCTGCACATAGCAGCACGGCCATAGAAGCTCGCCGCAGCAAATGTTTAGAAACCATGCCCATATTGTCATGCATGGCAAGCAGATTCGCCAAATGGCAGAAAGCGTGCACCCGCAGATTCCGAACCTGCGATGTGCCTCTCGGTCTCAAATCGTGTCTGTTATTTACTCAATTCGATGGAGAGAATCTGACCGGCAATCGATTTGTCCGAGACTTCCGCATATTCGACGCGCGCCTTCATCCCTTCAATCGTAGTGCACGGATTCATTTTGCTTTCAGGGGTGAAGTTAGCTGCAGAGAAATCAATATGGAAATAGTTATTGCTGTAAAGAGAGACAGTTTTTCCGCTCTGCTGAACACTGAGCGTCATCACCGAAGGGTAATAGCATTGCACGCTGCGCAGGATGCCGTGCACCGTATGCCGGGTCCCGGTGGGCGGTTCGGTAGGGTACTTTGGCCCCGTCGTCAGTTCGGGCTCAGTCGTGTGGATGGCGTTGCCGTTCACCCGGGCCAAGACGGCTGTATGGGTCGTGGCTTCGCTGTCCTGTTTTTGTCGACGTTCAATCGCAGCCTGATAGTCTTCCGTCTGTTGTATGCGGTTCTGCACGGCAACGGTGTCGTACGTAGTCTTGGCCATATGCGCGGCTACGTTCAGGACGGCGAGCGCGCTCGAAAATTTCTGATTGTCAGTAAGAACTGACGCCGAGTTCATCCGATAGTTAAGATTCTCCGGCTCGAGAGTGACGGCTGAAAGCTCCAACATGTACGCTTCGTCGAGCTTTTCATGTCTCGTAGCATAGAACATCGCAAGCGCGTCGTAGGACGGCGCAAAGTTCGGATTGAGTTTGATGGCTGTACGCAGGCTGGACTCTACAGCAGCATCCTCTGTTCGATCGCCAGCCCGCAGCGATAAAACAGCATAGTAGTAATGCGCCAGGTAGCTGGTTGAGTTCAACTGTACGGCCTCGCCAAACCACTTCTTCGCGCTCGGAAAATTCCCTGCTCGAAATTCAAGCAGGCCCATGGTTTCGTGGGCCAGGGCATTTTTTGGATCCTGCTGCAGAACGGCAGCCAGCAATGTCTGTGCATCCTGCTTGCGGTCGGCATCGACAAGGACATCGGCGCGGAGTGCATCTACATCTGTGCTCGAAACGGGTTCCGCGTGGAACGAAGACTCATCAGTGGAGGAAGAATAATTGATCTTGTAGAGCTTGAAGCTGCTCTGCTGCACGTAGGAACTCAGTGCACGATCAAGCTTTTTCAGATCGCCAAACGCCGTTTGCGCAGCACTGACAGAGTCCTGGCCTTCGACCAGCAAATGCGCATATTCCTGCAGATGATGCGTTTTATTCTCGCTATCGCTCAGCACCAAATAGTGCGTCAGCGCCCAGGACTCAGCGTAGAAGATGGTCCCCTTCTGCTCCTCATGGTAGTACGGCGACGAGCGATCGACTTGCAGCAGCGTGGTCACCGGTAACAAACGATTGTCGCGAAGAAAGTAGATATCCGTCGCGCTGGGCTGACCAAGACGCACATCTTTCCCTTCGATGTCCGTGTTCTGATAAAACTCAGCCAGCCCTTCGTTCAGCCAAAGGGGTAACCAGGCGTCTGACTTGCGCAACATATAATGCGTGTACTCGTGGTAGACGATTGCGAATGGATGTTCGCCCTGGGCATCAAGTCGAAGAAGAATGTAATTTTTCTCCGACGATCGCAGGAACAAACCGGCAAGGTCGAGTTGACCTTTTGCCAGGTAGGCGGCCGGTTCCAGAGTCTGGAAGCTCTTCTTGTCCTTCAGAGCGAAAACGGTGATGGGTGTATCGTTGTCGTCGGCCGAGGTTGGAAAAATGGTGTGAAAAACTGAGCGCATTTGCTCGAGTTGATTCGCTATATGGCGAGCATTTTTTTCATTGGAGTTGGTGAGAACAGTGAAGTGCGGACTTCGCACCTCAATCCAACGATCGGCAGTTGAGCTTGCCGAGACGGTAATAGCTGCAAACATCAGAAACAGGCCAGCAAGATGTCGAAGCATGTGTGCCTTGAGCCTAAACGAACTACACGACGTGCGAGAGAGAAATTATTTGGGCACGTTGAAATTGTCCTAGACAGTGCGGAAGATACTCGATAAGCTAGGACTAGATTCTTCCTGCCCAACCACAAAACAACATTCTGACACTTAAATTCACTGCATATTTTGCAGACAGTGAAGCACTATCTCAATTATCCAGATAGTAAAGCTGTATTTCCACATTTCATGCAATTAAAAGAATCCGAAGGGCTGAACTCCCAGCAACTCGGAAAACTGGAGCTCACGTGACAAGCCAACAAAATGGCGCGAAACGCGAAATGCTTCTGGTTAGCGATTTTGACCAGACGCTCAGCTTTAACGATTCCGGAATCGTTTTGAGCGAAATGCTGGGCATTCGAGACTTTGAACAACGGGTCGTCGGGCTAGCCAAGATCCACCTTATCCAGCAAGGTGGAGAGCTTCCCTACCTGTTGCTGCATGATCCGGAGTACCGCCGCGTGCGCAAAGAGCATTTGACGGCGGTTGGAAAACGTATCCGTCTCAAAGCGAATATCCAGCTCATGCTGGAGCTGTTGCAGCAGCTCGATGACTATCATTTTTCCTTCTACGTCGTTTCTGCGGCTCCAGAGGAAGTCATTCAATCGGCGCTCGAAGGTATTGTCGCACCAGAAAATATATGTGGCACGCAGTTTCGCTACCATCCCGACACTGGCGAGATAGAGTCGATCATTCGCGTCCCGGCTGGATACGGCAAAGTTGTGGTTGTGGAAGACCTGCGAGCAAGGCTGGCGCTGGGTCACGATTGCATCATCTATGTTGGGGATGGCAGCTCCGACGTCAATGTGATGCTGCACGTCAATCGGCTCGATGGACTGACCATCGCGGTTTCGGAAAATCCATTCATTACGCAAATTGCGAAGCGCACGGTGCTCAGCGACGACGCACTCGGAGTGCTTGTGCCTATCTTGCAGGACGTCGCTGGATGGAACTCGATGCGCGTCCGCTCATTCTTCAACTCTGGGGGATTTCCTCTACAAAATTGGGATCAGATGCGCACGGACTGGCTTACGATTCGCAACCCCACACCCACTATCGCACCCGAGTGCGACCGAAGCATTTTATGACGATTGCCCTGTTTGGATGGATCGCAACCGCAGTACAAACAACCTCATATTTTGTCCCAAAAACGTCGACCCTCAAAAAGATTCAAGCGGTCGCGGCATGCCTGTGGATCGTCTATGGAGTGAGGATGGGTGCGACACCCATAATCGCGGCCAACCTGATCGTGGGCGGCGCAGCGCTACTTACCTCACTTAGAAATCGGTCCTCTAATACCAACTCGACGTCTTTCGCGCCAGTTCTCGCCAGCTCAGAAACCGAAGCGCCGCCGAAAAGCGACTGAACATTCGGCGCAGGTCAGCCCGCGGCGGATGGGCTACCGATATTCTCGTAACTAACCTGGGACTATATATTTCGATCTGCGCGGTGCGTCTAGACGAGGCGATTTCTACCTTGGGCTGAGTTCTAGTGAATGACTTTTGGCGAATCGGGAAAAATACCCTGGCAGTCTGCGCCCTGGTACGCGCTGTCGAAGCTCATGTCTGCGACAATCGGCTGCGGTTGCGACTGCATGATTGTTTCCATATGCGCTTTCCCGTGCATCTTCTCAGTGCTGGGGAAATTTGCTTCAATATGGCCCGTGGAATTGTACCTGCCATCGGCTGACTTGCACGCTATGTCAGCCGAAAAGCTATCGGAGGCCTGGTGCACGTTGGTGAACTGACATTCGCGATCCCGCTGCATGTCACTAAACATATTTTTCCACTTCTCAGGCGTCAGGCAGGACTGAACTACCGTGGTATGCGGCTGTCCCATCGACGGTAAAGGTCTACCCATCGCCTGAAGCCGCGCTGCGACGTCTGGTGGAATCTGAATACCGGTCATCGTGGAAGTGTTGGTAGTCTGCCACAAGCCCATTTTGACTGGCGGCTCGGAAATTTGCGCGACCGCTACGCCGAAGATCCCGAGCATCGCCACTGCGAAACAAATCTGCTTCCGCATACGCACTCCTCCCTTCCGCTATGGGGGAATTAACGGAGCGCTGCCAGTATCGTCGGGAAAAATGCGGAAGTAAAGAAAAAACGGGTCTGCACCATCCATCACCTGGTGGATCGGCGGCGACCCCGTATCCCGTCTCGGGTGTCTTAGAAATCAAGCACTTGGAGGCGATGGAAATTAAGACGCGCAGTAACCCTGACGCGACTGTCCGGGTAGGAGTTGGCGGGAAGAGACTGGAAAAAGCGTCGACTGCACCGCAGGCATCAGCCAGTAACAGCGAAGCGCTTGCGTGGCAGTGACTTCAAAAATGGACGCGAAAGTTCCAACGCCGCCGCAACAGAAAGGCCATACTTCTCGCGTAGCTGGTCCACTTTGCCATGCTCGATGAAAGCATCCGGCCAGCCGATTCGTACCACCGGCACGCGCAGATTGCAGCTCGATAGATGCTCGAGCACCGCGCTGCCGAATCCGCCCATCAGCACGTGGTCTTCAAAAGTGACAATCAATCCCACGCGACGCGCGTATTTTTCCAGCAGATCTGTATCCAACGGCTTAGCAAAACGAGCGTTGATCAGCGCTGCGGAATACCCTTCGCGTTCCAACTGACTGTGAAAGTCCGACGCCATGTGAACCAGCGCGCCGAGTCCCCATACGGCGACCTCGCTGCCTTCGCGCAGCACTTCCGCCTTGCCGATAGTGAGCGCAACCGGTTGTTCTTTGACAACCACCCCAGGACCAGCCCCCCGTGGATATCGAATTGCCGAAGGCCCATCGTGCTCCAGCGCCGTTTGCAGCATGTCCCCTAGCTCGTCTTCATCCTTTGGCGCCATCACGACGATGTTGGGAACTCCACGCAGATAGCTGATGTCAAACAATCCATGATGCGTAGGGCCATCGTCTCCGGAAAGACCGGCGCGGTCCATGCAGAATACAACTGGAAGATTCTGCAGACAGACATCGTGAATGATGGGGTCGTAGGCCCGCTGCAAGAATGTGGAATAAATCGCGCAGAACGGACGCAACCCTTTCGTCGCCATTCCCGCCGCGAAAATGACAGCGTGCTCTTCCGCAATACCCACATCAAAATAGCGTTTGGGATGGTGCGGACGAAATAGATCGAGCGCTGTGCCGTTCGGCATGGCGGCCGTGATCGCGACCACTTTGTCATTCTGATCGGCCAGCTTCACCATGGTTTCTGCAAATACTTCGGAGTACACCTTTTCACCCGCAGCCTTGGTCTCGCCGGTCTCAGGATCGTACGGCCCCAGTCCGTGAAACTTCTTCTGCTTATCCAGCGCCGGCTGAAACCCGCGTCCCTTCTGCGTCAGCGCATGCAGAATGACGGGACGATGCTGCGTTTTGAGAAAACGGAAAGTCTCAATCAGCAGGCCTAGATTGTGTCCATCGATGGGGCCGTAGTATGTCAGGCCAAATTCCTCAAAGATCAGCGACGGAAGCAGCAATCCCTTGGCAGCTTCTTCGGCCCGACGAACCACATGGCCAACGGCTTTGCCGCCGAACTTCTCAATCAGCCGACCGGCACGCTCATGCAGGTATACGTAGCGTTCGTTCGCGACAATGCGATGCAGATAAGAAGAGATCGCTCCGACGTTGCGATCGATCGACCACTCATTGTCATTCAGCACAATAATCAGCCGCTTGGTTTGGCTGGCAACATTGTTCAGCGCTTCATACGAAATGCCATTCGTAAATGCCGCATCTCCAGCTAGCGCAATCACATGCTCCTTGCCCTCGTTCAGGTCGCGAGCGACCGCCATACCCAGCGCCGCCGACAAGGCGGTGCCAGCGTGTCCCGCACCGTAGACGTCATGCTCGCTTTCGGTGCGCAGCATAAAACCATTCAGACCCGCAGGCTGACGCATGGTTTCAAAACGGTCGCGCCGTCCCGTCAGCAGTTTATGAATGTATGCCTGATGACTGACGTCGAAGACAAAATGGTCCTTTGGCGTATCGAAGACCACATGCAACGCCAGCGTCAGTTCCACCACGCCCAGATTGGGACCGAGATGGCCCCCTGTCCTGGCCAGCACGGCAATCATGCGCTCGCGGATCTCCTGCGCAAGCTGCTCCAGCTGCGTCAGGGTGAGCTGTTTTACATCGGAGGGGGATTGGATCGTATCCAGAATATTACTCATGTTTGTTTAGGAGCACTACAATTTCCACGCCTGCCATAGCAGATGAATCTGCGGCCGCAGGCAGCCCTTCCCATAGCAAAGTATAGCTGAGGAGCGCCCGGATTTCCTGTGGTGGAACTAGCCTATTCCGTTGCAACCTGCTCCACCGCTGCAGTTTGTGTGCGTGTCTTTCGGTATCCAAAATATTGTTTTAGTCGCAGGAAATGGACTTCGTACAGGTTATAGCTGAGATAAGCAGCGAGAAACACCGCTATCGCGTTGACGCAAAACTCTATCAACACCGCCAGCGCTCGTGAATGAAGGTGCGGCGTCAGCCAGATACGCAGACTGGTGCCCAGCAACCGTGATGTCATCGCCGCAAATAGATTCGCCACGAAAATGTGGAGCACGTAGATCCCATAGCTGTACTTTCCCAGACTGCGTAGGAACGGCCATTGGAAAATCCTGTGTGCGACAGAAGCGGGCTCAAGCGCTGCGACCAGAACGCCGATACAGCCCAGCGCGATCACCAAATATCCGAACGTAGCCCCAAAGAAAAAGTCGCGCATGTCGCCACCCAAATGCCATAGCGTGTAAACCGCGATCACGACCGCGGAAGTCATAGCCAGCGGCACCATCCATCGACGCGGAATCCAGCCGCCATCGCCACGAACAACAAGTGCCACCAAGCCGCCCAGCAGAAGCGTATCCATGCGGCAGGGAGTGAGCATAAAAATAAGCAGCGGTGAGCTACCGTGCAGATACAGCGCGATTCGCAACAGCAGCGCGATACCCGAAAGCGTGAGTGCCAGCGCCATCAGTCGACGCCGTCCGCGTACCAGGAACACCAGGAGAGGCCAGAAAAGATAAAACTGCTCTTCCACCGCCAGCGACCAGAAGTGGTCCAAATCTGCCCACACGCCGGGGTGAAAATCCGTCACCGGAAACCACAGGCCGGTGTTTTGCATATAGGTCAGCAGCACATATTGCCGCCCACCCCAGACAAAATGCAATCCGGGTCCCCAATGACCGAGGATCAGCAGAAAAAATAGAAATCCATAATAAAGCGGGAAAATACGCAGAAAACGCCGCATATAAAAGCTGCGGAAATAGTGCGGGTCATGAAGCGTGTCATACAGAATTCCGGTAATCAGAAATCCTGAAAGCACAAAGAACAGATCGACGCCCACCCAGCCAAGGCCGCGCAGCGCAGACAACGAGTCGCCGAACCTGCTGCCCGTGTGATTATTGAACAGCATCAAGTGCGAAACCAATACTAGCAAAATGGCCAGCCCGCGCACTCCGTCCAGCGCAGGCACATGGCTACGAGACGGACCTGCGACTTCTACTGGCGGGTTCTGCGTCACTCGGATCAGACTCCAATCCTTCGCAGTATAAGGGCTGCGATTTAGATTCCTTACTTTTGCTTCCTTTTGGCAGACTAGAATTGCAGTGCAGCCTGGTTACCCCTCAAATGCTTGCCATGGGAGAATTGTTTTCTATGAATCTTCTTCATCGTCGTTTTTTGCTGGTCACTGCCCTCCTACCGCTTTCGCTGGCCGTCTTCGCGCATGCCCAGGCGAATAGCACCCTGGTCGATCCGTTGTTGGCCCAGCATCTTCAGTCGCCAGCCGTTGTCGGGGATGAGTTGCGTCATTTCATGCTGCAGCATGTGCCGCCTCTCGCGCTGCCATCCGATGCAAAGCAATGGGATCAGGACGCAGCGAAAATCCGAGCGCACGAACTCTCTGTGGTTTATCACGGATGGCCGCAGGCATGGGTTGACTCCGCGCCGAGCTTCGAGAAAGTTGGCGTGATAGAGGGCAAGGGATACCGCATCGTTAAGCTGCGCTATGAAATTGTCCCTGGCTTCGAATCAACCGCGTTGCTGTATGAGCCTGAGCACATAACTGGAAAGATGCCCGCGATCCTGGATGTGAATGGGCATGGGCCAGGCGGCAAGGCGGTGGAGCAGAAACAAAAGCGCTGCATCAACCAGGCACGCCGCGGAATCATCGCCCTTAGCCCTGAATTTATCGACTATGGCGAACTGAGCGCAAAGGGAAGTGAACACGATAACATCGGCCTGTTGGACTTGGCGGGCGATAACGGGATAGGTCTGTTTTATCTTGCGATGCGGCGAGGCCTCGACTATCTCTACAACGATCCTGACGTGGACCGCTCCCGCATTGGAGTCACGGGCCTTTCCGGCGGAGGATTCCAGACCATGGTCCTCAGTTCGCTCGATACACGGGTTGGCCCAGCGGCACCCGCAGCCGGTTTTAGCACTCTGACCACCGCAATCGAACACCCTGAATACTTCGACGCGGAACAGAATGCGGCCGATTTCCGCCAGGACGCTGACTACGCTCAACTTGTCGCGATTCGCGCCCCTCGACCGACACTATTGATCTATAACGCCATGGACAACTGCTGCTTCCGTGCCGGCATCGTCAAGCAAGGCGTCTATTCCGACATCAAACCGTTCTTCGAACTATACGGAAAACCGGACAATCTTCAGTGGTATATGAACCTGGATCCCGGTTTCCACAATTATGGATTCGATACTCGGCACATGTCCTACAAGTTCTTCGATTCCGCTTTCAATCTGAACGTATCTTCCACAGAAGATGCCGATACCGATGCTGAAGTGAAAAGCTACGCTGATCTTGTTGTCGGCGGTCTGCCGAAAGATAATCTCACGATCCTTGGACTTGCCCGGTCATTTGCCAAGTCCATTCATCATGATGTTCCAGCCGATCATGGGTCCGCATGGGCGCAGTCGCAGAGAAATCTCCTGAGCAAAATTGTTCGCTATGCTCCGGTCACGGTCGTTCACGCGTGGCCCATCAATGCAACGCATCGAGAAAGGTATGGAAAGTGTCGGCTATCGCTTCGAATTCAGCAATGGCCTGAGCGCTACAGGCGTTTTATTTCGCTCGATTACAGCGCCTGAGACGGCGCCTATCACTGTCATCTTTTCAGACTCTGGCGATGCCGTCTACCGTCGATGACGTGGCCAATGACGTGGATCGCGGACAACGGGTGCTGGTGCTCGATCCTTTATTCTTCGGCGAGAACACACCCGCCGAATCGCCAAAGAACGATCCGGATGATATAGAAGCCTTTGCGCAGTTATTGAACAGCATCGGCCAACGTCCGCTAGGTCTTGAAGCAGCTCAAATAGCCGGAGTAGTTCGTTGGTTAAGCAAAGATTTAGATCACGGCAGCCCAACTCCGCATTCTGGCGATGCGGACACCAATGTTCCGGTACGGCCGGTTCGCATCGTCACCACTGGCCCGCGCTCCGAAACGGTGGCCATAGTTGCCGCAGCGCTCAATCCTGAATTGTTTTCCAAGCTCGAAGCGCGGCAGGCCATACCAAGCCTTGCCTACGCCTTCGATCATCCTCTCACCTACACTGAGGCTCCAGAACTGATGTGCCTGGATCTCTATAAGGATTTCGATTTCAATACGCTGACCGCTATCGCTTCCCCGGTAAATGTGGACCTGTCGGCAATCGCGCCGGAACGCATCTTCTGGGATTGACTATGTGAGTGGAGTGGTAGTTCTCGATTTGCGCTTAGTTAGTCGCTATCGAAGTGCTTACGCCACCTGAACGACAGGTAAGCAGGTAAACGATTCCTGATCGACTTTCCAGTAAGGCATCAACTCTACCCCTGGATTGTGCTCGATCTGGAAATGCAGCGGGCTGACCCGGCTTGGCGCTGATCTGGCTCAGCAGATTCTCCGGATACTTGCCATCTTTCACCTGCAAAACTGTATCTGCCGGGCCAATCACGGCCATCAGAATCGGGCCATACTCCAATCCATATCGTGGAGCGTCCGCGGTCTGGTCGGCTCCCGTGTACCGGGTGAGTCGAAATGCGATGGGCAGCGTGAACGTAATGGCATCTTTCTCCGACCATGTGCGATCCAGCACCGCATAGGTGCCCGGTCTTCCCGTGGCAGCCAGTGAGCCATTCACATAAATCGGCATCTCCTTCGCTGCCCAAGCAGGCACGCGGATGCGAATCTTCGCCGGCAATGGTTCCGCCGCAGTGCGGCAAATGCAGTTGACCTCCGGCCGAATCGGAAACTGCGTCTTCATCGTCCATTGCGCCAACGGTGTGTCCCCTTCCGGCCACCACATTGTCGAAGGCTCGTAGAGATTCACATACAAACCCTCGAAGCCATCCGGGGCAAACGAATAAATATGCTCTGGCAACGAACCCAGCATCCGCGTTCCCTGCCCTTCGCAGCAGGTATTGTTGTGGGTCGGGTCTTCTTTCTTCCCCGCCATAACCGTGTGATAGCGAATGCCCTTCGTCCCTCCCTGGTTGGCAAGAATCACGTTGTAGATGGACTTTTCAATCTCCGCGACATACTTCTCATCGTCGGGATGATGCTGATGAAATCGTTGACTCAACAGAATCCAGAACGAACTGCCGCAGTTCTCGCCTAGCTTCTGGTCTACATAGTTCGATCCCGGAGGATCCTTCTTAAATTCAATGATGGAGATGCTACCGCCAATTTGCTGCCAGTGATCGCGATAAAGATTCCATCCACCCAGAACAGCATCGTGATACCGCGGATCACCCGTCGCCGTGTATAAGTCTGCATACGCTTCCAGATTTGTCAGTAGATAGCAATGCGGGCGATCGTACGGATATTGCCAGACCGCTTCCTCCTGCAGCCTCGCCAGATGTTCCAGCCAATAATTCTCCTGAAAATATCGCTGAATCACTTGAGCATCCAACGGCTTGCCGACCGGGCTGATGCACATGCGCGTGTTGGCGATCATTCCCTGCCCGCCCTGAACAGCGCCGCGCAGCAACTTCGGTAAGTATTCGCACTGGTTGAACCAATCGTAATTTCCGCGCAGTAATCCGAATGCTTTCGGATTGCCGCCGTACCCCGCCTCCAGCAAACCGTGTGTCAACCAGGCACGAGTGTAGGCACCGCGTTCAGAATAAAAAACTGTGTCTTCTGGATACGCCATAATATAGCCATTCGGCTGACGGCATTGTTCGATGCCATCGACGACCGCGTCCATACGTCGATGGAGTTCCGGGTCGTCAATCCAGCGAACCGTGTTCCCCGCGCCCATTAAAAAGCGTCCAGCATTCGATCCCGCCAGATCTTCCTCCCAGAACTTGTCAGGCTTCGGCAAGTCTGGAGGATTTGGCTTTCCCGCGCGCTCGCGAAACTGGCGCAGAAGTTCATCCACGGAATATGAATTCAGCAAATAGACGATATTATTCGCCATCGCCGTCTGAAAAATTCCGCCCTGCAGTGTCACTCCGCCGCGAGGAACCTTGACCTTGTAGATCGCTGGTTTCCAGGCACTCGCCGGGACAAGATTCTCCGGATGGTCGGTGACAATTCCTTCGCCCTGCGGACGGAGTGGCCGCGTAATCTGCGCCAGGTCCGCTAGATTACCGTAGGTCTCGTCGGCGGTCACGGGACATTCGACGGCAATGTCCTGACCATTTGCAATCACCGCAATCTTCGCCAGCGTCAGGTTGTAGTCAGGGCTATTCTTCAGCAATGAGCCCAACAGTTCCGACGTTTTTACCGGCCTCAACTCTGTCGCAGTCAACCGCACGTAGCGTCCTTTCACACGGGCGGCAGCGTATTGCGTGATGTTTTCTTTTGGGTCTGGGAAATCGGTGCGAGTGAAATCGGCAATGATCTTGCCGCGCGAAAACCCTGGATCGTCAGACGCTTCAATTTTGAATCGCAGAGGAAAGCCTTCGCCGCCGTAGTATTCATCGAGCAGAGGATACATTCGTTCGCAGGCGGGATACAGCTTCACTGCATCGATCGACTGACTCTTGCCTAAGTCGATTTGAAGCCACGAGGTGACGTTCGGAGATGTTGAAGGTTTCGAGCGATACGCGCGATAGAAGGTAGCGGGCGTCGCAGCCATCTGCTCGCCAGTCGCATGGCGACCTAAATCAACCATCTGCTCCGGTGCAGCAAACAACAACGATGGATCGAGAAATGACACAGCTACTACACCCGTGCCGGCATACACCGCCCCACCGAGAAATCTGCGTCTCGTGATGCTCATTCCAAGCCTCAAGTCTGCTTATGATTGGGTGATACGTTTGCGAACTATTCTTCCTGCTCGCGCAATTTTGCCAGGATACCGAGATCTTCCAGCGTGGTCGTGTCGCCTTTTACCTCGCCAGTCTCGGCCAGTTCCCGCAGCAGCCGCCGCATGATTTTTCCCGAGCGTGTTTTTGGCAAGCTATCGGTGAAGCGAAGATCGTCGGGCCGGGCCAGGGCGCCAATCTCCTTTGCCACCCAGGCACGCAGTTCATCTTTCAAGGCAATCGACGGCTTGTACTGCGATTCCAGCGTCACAAAGGCGGCAATCGCTTGCCCCTTCAGGGCATCGGGGCGTCCTACCACAGCGGCTTCCGCCACCTTGGGATGCGCCACCAAAGCCGATTCAATTTCCATGGTTCCCAGCCGATGGCCGGAGACGTTGATGACGTCATCAACGCGCCCCATCAGCCAGTAATAGCCGTCGGCATCGCATCGCGCACCGTCGCCTGTGAAGTATGCGCCGGGGATGGTGGACCAATACTGCTTCACATATCGATCTGGATCGTTGTAGATGGTGCGCGCCATTCCCGGCCACGGCTTGCGGATAATCAACAGCCCGCCGTTGCCCTCCGGCACAGGACGTCCAGCCTGATTCACAATGTCCGGCACAATGCCGAAGAAAGGTTTGCTGGCCGAGCCAGGCTTATTCGGCACCGCACCAGGAACCGATGCGATCATGATGCCGCCGGTTTCAGTTTGCCACCAGGTATCCACAATGGGGCAGCGGTCCTTGCCAATCACGGAGGAATACCATATCCACGTCTCTGGATTAATGGGCTCTCCCACGCTGCCCAGCAGCCGCAGACTGGTGAGCTTGTGGCGATTGGGGAATTCGTCACCCCACTTGATGAACGCGCGAATTGCCGTCGGCGCTGTGTAAAAAATCGTCACGCGATGATCATCGATGATCTTCCAAAAGCGATCGTTCTCGGGGAAATTCGGCGCGCCTTCATACATCACCGTGGTGACGCCGTTCTGCAGAATCCCATAAATCACGTACGAGTGGCCCGTGACCCAGCCAATGTCCGCCGTACACCAATAAACGTCATCGTCCTTCAGATCGAAAATCAGCTTGCTGGTCAGATAGGTATGCACCGCATAGCCGCCCGTGGTGTGAACAATGCCCTTCGGCTTGCCGGTCGTACCGGAGGTGTAAAGAATGTAGAGCGGGTGCTCGGCATCGAGCGGCTCAGCGGGACACACAGCGTTCGCTTGTTCCATCTCCGCGTCCCACCAGACGTCACGACCTGCCTTCATCGGAATCTTGGTGCCAGTCCTGCGCAACACAATCGCCTTCCGCACCGACGGACACCTTTCCAGGGCTTCATCTACCGTGGTTTTCAATGGGATTTCCTGGCCACGGCGCCACGCTGCATCCTGGGTAATCACGAGGACTGATTGTGCATCGTTGATGCGATCCACAAGCGCGCTGGCTGCAAATCCTCCAAAGATGACGGAATGAACCGCGCCAATACGCGCACAGGCCAGGATGGCAATGGCCAACTCTGGAACCATGCCCATGTAGAGAGCGACACAATCGCCCTTCTTAACGCCGATCGCGCGCAGCACACTGGCGAAGCGTTGCACCTGATCGAGCAGTTGCTGAAATGTAAATTTGCGGACTTCGCCCGATTCGCTTTCCCACAGGATCGCTGTCTTGTCGCCGCGTCCGCGCTCCACTTGAAGATCGAGACAATTGTAGGCAAGATTCATCTTGCCGCCGACAAACCACTTCGCCCATGGCTCGTTCCATTCCAACACCTTGCTCCATGGCTCGAACCAATGCAACTCGTTGGCTGCGGCGGCCCAGAATTCTTCCGGATTCTCTACGGAGCGACGATAGAGCGCTTCGTATTCCTCCAGGCTGCGGATGTGCGCCTTGGAGGCAAACTCTTCCGGCGGCGGTATAACACGGAGTTCGTGCAGCAGCGATTGAAAGCTTGTATCGGACGGGTCCATCATCGGCACAACATCAGCTCCATAAATTTACTTGGTACAACGGCATCGTACATGCGCTGCCTAACAATATCGGGTTTCTCCAATAGCTCGCAAATGTCGTAATTTTCCGCGAATTCCGTCAGTCACAGCAGCAGGGCCCATCCACATGCTCCTCCACTTATAGATGCGCCGGCGACAGGTGGCAAGCCTGCAGACGACCATTCACATGAACCACAGGTCTTCAGCCTGCGGGCAATTGCTGGCGTATCTGCTGCAGCTCTCGCTGCATCTGCTCCAGCCGCCCCACGATGTCGCTATAGTGTTCTTGCGCCTCGGTCGGCGTATGCCCTTCAATGTAGAACGAGCCATTCGGCTCCAGCACGCATTTCTTTACACTCTCGAAACCGTCGAAGCCCTGGCGGTGGATCACGGCCAGCAATTCCTGTTCGGTCAACAATTCATTGCGTAGCGCCGTGTGATCGACGACTCCATTCAAGACCAACACCTGCTCCGTGCCTTCGACCAATCGATTCGCTTTTGGGGAGCTATAGAGAAATCGCACCACTAGCCAATTGATGGTCAGCAGCGAAAGCGCCCCCACGATGCCTCCTGTAACGGAATTGTCATTGCCGATCAGCGCATTCTGGACCACGTTTGACAGCGAGAGTAAAACGACCAGGTCGAATGGATTGAGCTGGGCCAGTTCTCGCTTGCCAAAAATCCGCAACAGAAAAATCAGGAAAAAATAGACAACGATGGGCCGAAGAATCTTCTCCAGCATTGGAACTTGCAGGTGAAACATGCTTTCGAGCACGGCTCAGCTCCCCTCCGGAATTGAAGTTCCCCTCTTTCATACACTTTCACGCTCAAGACGGGAAGCGGTTCGCAGTTGAATACTATTGTGAGTCTTTCCTGATTTTTCGCTCTTCCAGGCTCAGATTCTGGCATAATCGGAATTGCTCTGGTGTCTCTGGCATTCTGCGGACGGCGATGCAAACTGTCGGCTTCCGCTCGAGTGTTCAAGCGCCCCCATGAAAGTAGTTGAACGCGTCTTTTCGCCAACGAAGAACCGTCGGCTGAATGAGCTGGTCGGTTTGCTTTTGCTGGCCTGCGCCCTCCTCTTGCTTCTCGCTCTGGCTTCCTATACCCCGCTCGATCCTTCACTCGACACTGCCGGAGGCTATCTGTCCGGGCGTCCCGCGCACAATTGGGCTGGACTGCTTGGCGCCGGATTGAGCGATCTGCTACTGCAAACAGAAGGCCTGTCTGCCTTCCTGCTGCCGCTGCTGGTCGGAGCGCTGGGTTTTGTATGGCTGCGTTCCCGGCCCGCCGGTTCGCCCATTTCGAAGCTTATCGGCGCCATTCTGTGCCTGATTTTCGTGCCCGCGTTGCTGGGCCTGCTCCCCGGACATCTGCGCTGGCTGCATATCATTCCCGTTGAGGGCCTGACCGGACGCGCCATCGCCGACTTGCTGACCCATTATCTGAATTATCCCGGCGCGTGCGTTCTCTCGATGGCGCTGGTGGCCGCTGCACTTTATCTGACCACAACTTTCAGCGTCGGCAGCCTGCGCAATTGGCTGACCGTACGTTTCGCCTTTATGGCAGCCTGGCGCGACCGCTGGCGCAATTGGAGCACCCAGCGAGCCGAGCGCAAGGCCGCACGCATCGCAGCCAAAACTCTGGCGAAAGAACAAGCCGCACTGGCCAATCATCCGGAAGACGACCCGCGCATGTTTGAAGACACTCGTAAAGACGTAGTGCCAACCCGTGTGCGAAAACGGCCCGATTTCTGGGAGGAGCCCGTCCCGGCCCCCCCGCCGCAACAGCTTGCCCACGGAGCTTCCCTCCAGAGTGACTTGGAAGATGAATTTGCACCTGCCGACGCGAACTCCCGCGCTCCATTCCGTCGCTTTCCAGGCCCCCGGGGGTGCAAGAAATTGCCCGTTCTGTCACTTCGTTACAGTCATTGCAACCGGGAAACATAGTATCGGACGCGCCGCCAGCATTGCATGTACAGATTGGCACGCGTGCAGATGCTACGGCCAAACCGGTCACCGTCACTGCCAAGTCCGTTGAAGGCTATCGCCTGCCACCCAGTACGTTGCTGCATCGCAGCGATGAAAAACAGATCATTCGTGAAGACGCGCTCCTCGAAGAGGCCCGCGTTCTGGTGGAAAAATACGCGGAGTTCGATGTCCACGGGCAAGTGGTCCAAATCAATCCCGGCCCAGTGGTTACGACTTTCGAATTTCGCCCGGACGCTGGCGTGAAATATAGCCGCGTGGTGGGCCTGCAAGACGACCTGTGCCTCGCCATGCGGGCGGAGAGCATTCTGATTGAGCGCATGGCCGGCAAGAGCACCGTGGGTCTGCAGGTGCCGAATGCGGAACGCGAAACCATCTGGCTACGCGACATGATTGAAGCCGACAGCTTCACCCACAGCAAGTCGCGGTTGACCCTGACCATGGGTAAAGACATCAATGGTCGCATTGTCCACGCCGACCTGACGACGATGCCGCACGTGCTGATTGCCGGATCCACCGGGAGCGGTAAATCAGTGGCCATCAACGCGATGATCATGTCCGTCTTGTTCAAGGCGACGCCGGAGCAGGTTCGCCTGATCCTGGTCGATCCAAAGCGCGTGGAGCTGGGCATGTATGAAGGCATTCCACACCTCTTTACCCCCATCATTACGGAGCCCAAGCTGGCGGCCAACGCCCTGCGCAACGCTGTGCGGGAAATGGAGCGGCGGCTGAAGCTGCTCGCCTCCCGCAGCGTCCGCAATCTGGAGCAATATAACAAGCTGTTCGAAACCACGCCCAGTCTGTTTGAAGCTGACAATCCGGACGAGAAGCCGTTGCCGATTATCGTCATCATCATCGACGAGCTGGCCGACCTGATGATGCTCGATCGCGCCAACGTGGAAGAATCCATCACCCGCCTGGCGCAAATGGCGCGGGCCGTCGGCATCCATCTGGTGCTGGCTACGCAGCGCCCATCGGTCGATGTCATCACCGGCCTGATCAAAGCCAACATACCGACGCGCATGTCTTTCCGTTTGGCCACAAAGGTGGACTCGCGCACCATTCTGGACTCCAATGGCGCGGAATCACTACTGGGACGCGGCGATATGCTCTTTCTGGCGCCTGGCACCTCGCGGCTGCAGCGTATCCATGCTCCGTTTGTAACGGAAAAAGAAATCTCCGCCGTCGTCGACTTCTGGAAATCCCAGGGGACCGCCGAATATGTCGAAGGATTTCTGGAAGCTCCGCATGACGACAAAAATCGCGATGGCGCGGATGGCGCCGGAGATCAGGAGGCCAACGACGAGCTGTTTGAGGATGCAGTTCGCCTGGTGTTGGAATTCGGCAAGGCGTCCACTTCCCTGTTACAACGTCGGATGCGCATTGGCTATGGCCGCGCTGCTCACCTGATCGACTTGATGGAGCGGGATGGTATCGTCGGGCCTGCCGACGGCTCTCGTCCGCGCGAAATTCTCAAGCCTGCTGGCTGGCTGCAAGAGGTCGAGCAGTCCATGCGCTAGGTTTTCTTCTTTGAATGGTACGGGCTCCAACCCATACGCAACCACAAAAGGCGAACCCGAGGGCTCGCCTTTTGTGAGTTAAAGATGCAATCGCTCGATTACTGAGCTCTGTGGAAATAGTGTGCCACGGTCCGTACAAATGGCCGAGCCGACGACGGGGTCGGCAAGTTGCCTCCCAGAATCGTTGCAAATGGCACGTCATGGCCATAGAAGGTACGAGTGTCATCCGTGTTCTGATTGACAACCGTTCCATTCAGATCAATGCCGGCAAACAGTCCCTGGCTGCGCGAATAGGTCAGCAACTCGGCCTTCAGAGTGAAGTTCGTTGCTGCGGCCGCGTTGCGTCCCACCGGGCCAGCAGAGGCTGCGGCATCGCCGCCAATCTTGAACTTGCTTCTCAACAGGTCTTGCATACCGCGATTGTTGACTGCGATTAATACCAGGTCAGTCGCCTGACCGCCAATCTGGAAACCGAAGCTACCGCCTGCCATCTGAATGAAAGCCGGAGCGCTCCACCTTCCACTGGCCGTCTTACAGGTAACAACACCCTGTCCATAGGTGCCGCCTACCACAAACGCAGCCTTCTTATAACTCGGGACGACCGCTACACAGGTCGCATTGGACAGAATGCTGTTTGGAATGGCCTTGTCGGGGGTCGCCATAATTTCATTGATCACTTCAGTTGCGACTGTTCAAACGATCCACGAGCTTCCCACGGCTCAATCCGCAAAGCCTTGAGAACCCACCAGAATTACGGCACAAATGCCCAAAATAAATTTTTTCATCATAAGTATGTCAAACCCTCGCTCCCTTTTTCAGAGTGAGCGTTCGTAGGAGCGCCCGTCTTCCTGCACTCTTTACAAACGTTCACAACTACAGAGTACTAGGATGCCAGAAAAGAGTGAATTGGGTTGAAAAAAAAGACTTACAGAAAAAAAAGGGCTGCAATGCGCGATTTCATGCCCATTGCAACCCCCGGATTCTCCCAAATCCTTAGTCGGTGAAATCATTACACCGGACTTTGGATCATTCGGAAAGAGTACGGACGTTCTCCGTCTTCCGTAACGTTACGCCTGGCTAACATTTTGTTTCGTTATGGCGTTCACTTCGTCAGTGGCTCGCCGTCTTGACTAGGCTGTGAATCTCCCTGCAAGCGAAAAGGAGCTGGCGTCTGGATTGACGTTGAGCGATCTTGTGCACGCATCGTAAGGGCGGTGCGGTTCTTCACCCCCATCTTTTGCATCAGCTTGGTCACATAAGACTTGACGGTGCGCTCTTCAATCTTCAAGCTTCGGGCTATCTCCCGGTTGGAGCTTCCAGCGAGCAATAGATCCAATACCTGCTGCTCTCGATTCGTGATATAGACATCGGCCATAGGACCTGGACGTTGCAAGTCACGAGCGGCCAACAGCCGGCCAATCAACTCTGCCTGGACGCGACGCGGCGCCCAAATCGACCCAGAGGCAACCATGCGAACGGCTTTCTCAAACTGTCCAGGAGTGCTGGCTTCGTGGAGAAAACCTTTTGCCCCCATCATCAACACTCTCAAAATGGCCTCTTCCCCGGATGCATGGGACATAACCACGATGGGAAGGTTGGGATGTGCCGACCGAATTGAAGCGATCACCTTGAAGATATCGGATCCCGCGTTCGCACCCACGAGGACCATGTTGATGGTCGAATCCGGTCCGTCATCGAGATTTGGCAGACAACTAACATCCTCTATCAGGATGTCGATCCCAGTGTTGCTCTCGAAGATCGCCTGTAAGCCGGCAGCGCGCAAAGCATCGAGCCCAACCACATACACGCGAATGCGCGTCGCCTGGAGCCTGACCACGGCCCTGCGATCCGCACCCGTAGGTGAAGTTGACGCAACCGCATGAAGTGCAGATGGATTCAACTGGGCCACGTTTCACCGTCTTTCATTGCATCCCGCCAAAAGGCTAGCCCATCACGCTATCTACAGCTTTGGTAACACAATTCCCTGCTGGTTTTGATATTTTCCCTTGCGGTCCGCGTAGCTGACTTCGCAGATCTCATCCGACTCGAAGAACAGTATCTGGCACAAACCTTCCATGGCATAGATGCGTGCCGGCAAAGGTGTGGTGTTGGAAATCTCGAGAGTAACGAAACCCTCCCACTCCGGCTCAAACGGCGTCACATTCACGATGATGCCGCAACGCGCATACGTCGACTTGCCCACGCAAATCGTCAGCACATTCCGTGGAATCTTAAAATATTCCACTGAACGCGCCAGTGCAAAGGAATTCGGCGGGATCACCACCGATTCTGCCTGCGTCGTCACAAACGAACGCTCGTCGAAGTTCTTCGGATCGATGACCGTACTGTTGACGTTCGTGAAAATTTTGAATTCGTCTGAAACCCTCAGATCATATCCATAGGAAGAGAGTCCGTAAGAAATCACTCCCTCGCGGACCTGTTTCTCGCTAAATGGCGTTATCATTTGTTTTTGGAGCGCATTTTCTCGTATCCAGCGATCACTCTTAATCGACATCCGTCTCCTCAGTACCTTGGCCTGCGCATCCAGAACTCCGCTGCGCAGCCGTGCGAAATAGTTTGGCTTTAGGCCGAGTGTACGAGAGTGCTGCTCCATTGACAATCATGAAAACTCGACCCTAGCATAGAGTTACAGGACATCGCGTGCATCCAACATCCCGAAGGGAGACTTTCACTTGATCAAACAAGACGTGGTACATAAAGTTGCGGAGCGCACTGGATTGCCTCGCGTCAAGGCTGAGGCCGCCGTTGATACTGTCTTCCTCAGTATGAAGAATGCTCTCGCCGCTGGGGATCGCATTGAACTACGCGGCTTTGGCGTGTTCAGCGTCAAACCTAGAAAAACAGGCATTGGACGCAATCCCCGAACAGGTGCGGAAGTACCGATTGCCCCGGGACGCGCAGTCCGCTTCAAACCAGGAAAAGAATTGCACCTGCTCGACTGAGCCCAGCAATCGCATTCGAACATCCAGGTGGCCGTCCACGTGGCGGAGCCTTTCTATCTGCGCCTGTAACCGTGTCTTCAAGCCTTGCGCGAGAATGGCTCTATTCCTCTACAATCATGGGCGTGCCCCAGCCACAACCGGAACCGCAATACGATCAAAGGTGGAACGCGTCACTGTCACCAATACAGTTGCTATCGCGCCATCATCGCACTCTGTGCTGCCTGCCTGACCGGAAAGCCCGGGGTCGAGCATGAAACTCTTTCTCCGCCTGCTGGCGTATGTGCGCCCCTACACGTGGCAGGCGCTGGCTTCCATCCTGCTCATGGCATTAGTCGGCCTGCTGGATGCGTTTCGGATCTTGCTGGTCAAACCCATCTTCGATGAGGTGCTGAAACCTTCCACCGTCACCCGCCACTTACAGCTCTTCAGCATTACCTATGGACACCTTCATGTTCAGTTAAACCTGGAACAACTGGTTCCCAGCCATTTTCAAAACGCCTGGACCATGGTCGCCTTCGCGCTCGTCGCATCGACAATCATCAAAAGCCTGTGCGATTACCTGGGCACGTATTTGTCGAACTTCGCCGGATACGGTTTAATTACCGATCTGCGCAACGAACTGTATGAAAGCATCCTGCGGCGTTCGGTCTCTTTCTTTCAGAAACACTCGACCGGCACAATCCTCTCCACCCTGATCAACGACGTGGAAAAGGTTCAATTTGCCATGTCCACGGTAATGTCGGACTTTCTGCAGCAATTCTTCACCTTCCTGTTTCTCGTCGCCGTCGTCGTTTTGTACGGCGGAAAACTAGCGTGGGTACTGCTGCTATTCGTTCCCGTGGTCATGTCGTCGGCCAAGCGCATTGGGCGCAGCGTTCGCACCACCACTCGTACCGGGCAGGACAAGCTCGCGGAGATTCAGAACATCCTGCATGAAACCGTCACCGGCAACCGGATCGTCAAAGCCTTCAATATGGAGGTGTGGGAGATGGTCCGATTCCGCTCCGCGGCCCGGCGGCTGTTCCGCGCCAACCTGCGCTCGGTCAGCGCCCAGGCCATCAGCTCGCCGTTGATGGACCTGATTGGCGCCATCGCCATTGCTATGCTGCTACTGCTGGGCCGCAGTCGAATTCAGCAGCATGCCATGACCGAAGGCGCCTTCATCGCCTTTATCATCGCTGTGTTCAAGCTTTATGATCCGGTGCGGAAATTTGCTCTTTTCTACAACAATTTTCAGCAAGCATTGGGTGCATCATCTTCCATTTTCAATTTTATGGATGCGCAGGATGACGTCCGCGAAAAGCCCCACCCCGTACAGCTGAAAACCTTCAAAAAGACTTTTTCCTTCAATCACGTCAGCTTCTCTTATTCCGACGAAGAAGGTCAGAAGCAGGTGCTGCACGATGTGAATCTAACCGCGCATCGCGGTGAGGTCATCGCTATCGTCGGGCCCAGCGGAGCGGGAAAGACCAGTCTCGTCAATCTGATCCCTCGCTTCTTCGATGTTACTGGCGGCCAGATCATGATTGACGGCCATGACCTGCGCGATGTCAGCCTCCACTCCCTCCGCACTCTCATCGCCAAGGTGACGCAGGAAACGATTCTGTTCAACGACACGGTGCGCAACAACATCGCGTACGGGCAGCCGGACGTACCCAAACAAAAGATCGTTGACGCCGCCAAGGCAGCGCTAGCGCACGATTTTATTGAGCAGATGCCGGATGGCTATGACACCATCATCGGAGAAAAGGGCTTTCGCATGTCCGGTGGCGAGCGTCAGCGCATGGCTATCGCCCGCGCTTTGCTGAAAGATGCTCCTATCCTGATTTTGGACGAGGCGACTTCGGCCCTCGACGCCCAAAGTGAATCTCTGGTACAAACCGCACTCGCAAATCTGATGCAACGCCGAACCGTCTTCGTCATCGCCCATCGCCTATCCACCGTTCGACGGGCAAACAGAATTGCCGTGCTGGAAGACGGCTGTATTACCGCTATCGGCACCTACGAGGAACTGTTGATGACTTCTTCAACTTTTCAGAAACTTCATCAGCTGCAATTTTTTGATATTTCGGAGGCCGCCGTGGCAGCGCGGAACCATTCATGAGCCAGGTGCCGTTTCGTTCCCGGTTGCCAATTCGCTCAATGACCGGATTTGCCCGCTTTACTGGAGTGGCGCCGGCCAACTCCACCTTTGTACTGACGCTGAAGAGCGTCAATCATCGCTATCTGGATCTGCAGTTCTATCTGCCCAACGGCATGGATGCCTTGGAAATGCTGTGGCGAAAAACTCTTAAGGAGCATATGGTCCGCGGACACGTCGAGGTACGCCTGTCCGTGCAACGAGAGAATGTGGCCCCAGCGCCTCAATACAATCCTGCAATTGCCCAGGCTTACATTGACGCCTTTCGCACTGCCAGCAGCAAGCACAAATTGCGCGGAGTGCAGCCCGATCTCAACGTCGCCCTACGCCTTCCCGGCGTCTGGTCGATGGAGAACTCTCACCCGGAAGAAGACGTGCAGACCAGCATAGAACTGGCCGCCGCTGCCGCCCTGCTGCCCGCCATCGAAAGTTTGAATGCCATGCGCGCGCAAGAAGGCCACGCCCTGGCTGAAGAGCTGGAGCGTATCCTTTCACGGCTGCAAAAACAAGTTGACGAGCTTGCAACCTTGCGTGCCGGCATGCAGCAGGCGCAAACCGAGCGACTCGATCAGAAGATGCGCGAGATGCTTGGAGACTCCTTCGCGTTGGACCGTGATCGCATCCTGCAGGAAGCCGCGATGCTGGCGGAGCGCAGCGATATTGAAGAAGAACTCGCCCGGCTGCGCGCCCATATCGATCAATTTCTTCGTCTTTTGGAACAAGGCGGCGAGCTAGGCAAGAAATTGGATTTTATGTTGCAGGAAATGACCCGCGAGGCTAATACCACCCTTTCCAAAACTGGAAGTATTGCCGTCCGCAGCCTGCGCATTACCGAGTTGGGCCTGGCGATGAAGTCGGAAATTGAAAAGGCACGCGAGCAGGTTCAGAATCTCGAGTAATCTGAAGGCAACGATTCCTTTTCTAGTTCAGGAGACTCCTGCACGTGGCAGGACTTTTATTTATTCTTTCCGCGCCTTCTGGGTCAGGAAAATCAACGCTGGTGAGCCAGCTGCGTTCAATGGTGCCCAACCTGGACTTTTCTGTCTCGTGGACCACGCGCGCACCGCGTGGCTCGGAGCAGGACGGCCGCGAATATCACTTCGTCCATCGCGAAGAATTTCAACGGATGATTACCGCCGATGAATTTCTGGAGCATGCCGACGTTTTTGGCAACTACTATGGCACCGCCCGCACCAGCCTGGCCGACGCAGCAGCACGAGGCAACGATCTGCTGCTCGACATCGACGTCCAGGGTGCGGCGCAGGTGCGGCAAAACATGCCGCGAGCCATCACCATCTTTATTCTTCCGCCCAATCCCGATGTCCTGGAACGGCGGCTTCGCAACCGCAGCCGTGCGGAAGGCGGGGTCGAAGAATATGTTGTGCAAAAGCGTCTCGCCACCGCTCGCCACGAGATTGAGAAGTATCACGAATACCGCTACGTCCTCGTCAATGATGTTTTGGAAAGAGCCGCTGAAGAATTAAATGCGATCGTGATCGCTGAACGTATCCAGGCTGACCCGAAATCCGCCGGCGACCAAGTGCAGACCAGTGAACTTATGCACTACCAGAAATTGGCCCAACAATGCCTACTCCAGAATTCCGCCGCGCGCCTGCAGCCCGTTCTGGCGTCTTTCGGTTTATCCCTGTAAGCTGAAGTCAATCTGTCGAACGCACTGGATTGGATTTGAACCACCAACGGTTTCCCCGTATTGCAGGAGGTCGCTTCATGGAAGAACTTGCTGTCAAAGAAAGTAAGTATCGCGCGGTCCACGTAGCCGCCCGTCGAGCTCGCCAGTTACAGTCTGGATCGAGCCCGATGGTCCCCAACCGTTCCACCAAAGCCGTCCGTATCGCACAGGATGAATTGCAGGCCGGCCTGATCGCGTACGTTGTTCCGGAGGGCCCGTCTCGGAAAGAGCTCGGGTTGCCTGCCGGCTACACTCCAATTTTGCACACGTAAGCTGATCACGAAACCGTACGCGTTCACCGCGAGCGGACCCACCAAGCCCGGGGTACAATCAGACCCATGAAGGTCACGGTCGGCGTTACCGGAGGGATAGCTGCCTATAAGGCAGCGGAACTCGTGCGGGCTCTGCAGCAACAGGCGCTCGATGTGCATGTCGTGATGACGGCAGCGGCACAGCAATTCATCACGCCTTTGACATTCGCCAGCATCACTGGCCATCGCGTCATCACCGGTCTGTGGGACAGCGACGGCCAGGTTCCCAACGCGAATTCCGCCATTGAACACATCTCTGAAGCGCAATCGACCGAAGCCCTGATCATCGCCCCAGCAACCGCCGATATCCTTGCCCGGCTGGCGCATGGCATGGCCGACGACTTCCTAACCACCATGGCGCTCGCCACTCCCGCACCACTGATCCTTGCCCCCGCTATGAATGTGCAGATGTGGGAGCATCCAGCGACTCAGGCCAATCTTGAAGTCCTGCGCCAACGTGGTGCGACTATCGTTGCCCCCGACAGCGGCTATCTTGCTTGCGGCATGCTTGGCGAAGGACGGCTGGCCAAGATCGAGGACTTGGTACGGACCATTCTGGATGTTCTTCATCGCCGTCACGACATGGCAGGCGACACGGTTTTGGTAACTGCTGGCGGCACACGCGAACCCGTCGATCCGGTCCGTTTCATCGGCAATCGATCCAGCGGAAAAATGGGCTATGCTCTCGCGGAAGCAGCGTTGCACCGCGGTGCTCATGTGATTTTGGTCAGTGCGCCCACTCGGCTGGATCCCCCGGCGGGCTGCGAATTTGTTCCTATCATCACTGCCGAAGAAATGCGCCAGGCCGTCCTGAAACATCTGCCGGAAGCAACCCTGGTTATGAAGGCCGCGGCCGTTGCAGACTATCGGCCCCGCCTGCGAGCGGAACAGAAAATCAAACGCACAGGTCCCATCACGATTGAGCTGGAGCCCACTGAAGACATCCTGGCGGAGGTCATGAAGGTCCGCAAACCGGATACGCTAGTCATTGGATTTGCCGCCGAAACTGAACATCCATTGGAACATGCTCGCGATAAGCTGGCCCGCAAAGGCGTGGATGCCATAGTGCTCAACGACGTTACCAGTCCACAGATTGGCTTCGACTCCGATCGCAACGCCGTAACCTTTCTGACTGCAACCGCGTCGCATGAATTACCGGAGATGCCAAAGCGGTTGCTTGCCGATCGCATTCTGGACGAAGTGCAGCAACTGCGACGACCGCGCCAAATCGTGGCGGAAATGAACGCGGTTTCCATCCTCGCCAATCGCTAATCTTTTCGTACCACCAGGTTTTTCGTTCCAATGTTCAATGCATGAAAACCTCTCTCTCGCCAGAACAACGCCAGCAACTCGCTACCCTGCTTACCTATTGCCGCGAGATGGGCGGGGTCGATTTCTATCGCGGGGAACATGATCCAACAACATCTGACGCTGACGCAGTCCTGCCACTGCTGGAACAGAAACCAGCACCAGCCACTTTAACCCCTGAGCCACTGCCCATCATGCCGCCAAAATCCAGCCCTCTTGTTCCGCCCGCAGCCATCGACTTTTCTTCGCCCGCCATCGCTCCGCAGGCACGTGCCGCAGCGCTCGAAGCCATACGCTATGAAATTGGAGACTGCACCCGCTGTCAGCTTGCCTTTGAAGGACGCCACAAGATTGTCTTTGGCGATGGCGATCCGAATGCCGAATTGCTATTTGTCGGTGAAGGACCGGGCGCTGACGAAGATGCACAGGGTATCCCATTTGTAGGGCGGGCCGGGCAGTTGCTGAACAACATGATTACGGCCATGGGTCTCGATCGCAAGCGTGTCTATATTGCGAACATTGTGAAGTGCCGGCCGCCGAAAAATCGTGTGCCGGAACCTTCAGAGGCAAATACCTGCACGCAGTTTCTGTTTCAGCAGATTGGTGTCGTGCGTCCCAAGCTGATCGTCGCACTCGGAGCAACAGCAGCCACGTACTTGTTGGGCTCAAAAGCCTCTTTGTCCGTGCTCCGCGGAAAGATGCATGATTGCATGGGAACAAAATTGATCGTCACCTATCATCCGGCCTATCTTCTGCGCGACCCGCGGCAGAAAGCGGAGACGTGGAAGGATCTGCAACTCGCAATGAAGTTTCTGAACCTTGCTCCGCCCAAACGCAGCCAAGTCTGAAGCGTTCTTAGAGTATTGCGGAGCCGACCTTCGCGCGGGCAGCATCTTAAACAATGCAATAGTTCAAATCAGGGAGATGGAAAATGTCGCAGCATACGCAATTGCAGGCAGCCGATGGCCACAAATTCGACGCATACATCGCACAGCCCACAGGCGAACCCAAGGCCGGAATTGTCGTTCTGCAGGAAATCTTTGGCGTCAACGCACAGATGCGCTCCGTCGCCGACGGCTTCGCCCGCGCCGGATATCTGACCATTGCGCCGGCGCTGTTTGACCGCGCCCAGCGCGACGTGGAATTGGCGTATGGGCCAGACGAGGGCAAGCAGGGCATGCAGATTGTGCAGCGCATTCCGGTCGACCAAACGCTTGCCGACATTGCAGCAGCCATTCAGTATCTCCGGGAACATGGCGCGCACAAAGTGGGCGTTGTCGGCTATTGCTGGGGCGGCACAATGGCCTGGCTCAGCAATACGCGTCTCCATCCAGATGCGACTGTTTCGTATTATCCCGGTGGAATTCAAAATTATATCCAGGAAAAATCAACGTGCCCGGCCATCTTTCATTTCGGCCAACAGGACAACCACATACCGCAGAGTGTGGTTGACCAGGTTCGGCATGAATACCCAGGCTTTTCCGTCTTTACCTACGAAGGCGCGGGACATGCTTTCAGCAACGATGCGCGTCCCAGCTACAATCCGACCGCCGCAAAACTTGCACAGCAGCGCACGCTTGCGCACTTCGATGAATATTTGGTGGCGACTCACTGAGCCTATTCCTCGTCAACGCAGTTCTTTACAAGCGCGCGACCCTGACCGATCGTCATTCCTGAGAGGGAAGAATTCAGCACAGCCGTGCCTCTTCGTCTCCGTCGTGTAAACATTCCTTATGCCGCTTTTTTGTGACGTCGCGTTGCCTGTGCCAGTCGATCGCGTCTTCACGTATTCCATCAAAGGCCCATCACCGGTCGTAGGCGGACGTGTCCTCGTTCCTTTCCGGCGTGAACAACTTCAAGGCATCGTCGTTTCCCTTCACGATCAGGCTCAGGCGGTGAACGAAGCTTCTTCTACCAAGGTTCGCCCCATTCTGCGCGTCCTCGATCAGGAGCCTGTGCTCTCCGAACATTTGCTGCAACTAGGATCATGGATTGCCGAATACTATCTCGCGCCGTTAGGCGAAGTATTGCGCACCATGCTCCCACTGGGCGCGGAGGTACGGCGTGAGACTGCGTATTCCATCACCACTCGCGGCACATCGGCCCTCACGACGCCGCAGCAGCAGACACTTGACGCCAATGATACCGACCAGACGGAGCACGCGGTTCTGGCATTTCTCGCCGAGCATGGTCCCTCGCGCGCTACGGCACTGCGAAGCAAAACTTCCGCCAGTGCCACCACACTGAACCAGTTGCTAACCAAGCGCATGATCGTGCGCGAATCCACGGTCACCGCGCGAGAGGTGCGCACGACCGTCCGCGTTGCCGTCCTGATCCCCGATGCGCGCCTGCCCCGCCTGAACGAAAATCAGCAGCGCTTGCTGGCGGAACTGGCCAGTGCCGGCGGCCGCCTGCCCGTCACAGAAATCCGTCGCCTTTCTTTGCCTGAGTCCACCCTGGGAACACTGGTCCGGCGTAAGCTGGTGCACATCGAAGAGATGCCGACCGACGGTCTCGCAGAAGGCTTTCTCGACGGCTTCGCTCTCTCGCCTGATCTCGCATCCTCTTCTGTGCCGGTCGAGGCAATGCTGAACGACGCACAACGGGAAACCATGTTGCAGATCGCCGCCGGCGTCCACTCCAGAAAATTTCAGCCATTTCTACTGCATGGTGTCACCGGCTCCGGCAAAACTGCCGTCTACATCGCGGCCATGCGCCGCGCGCTGGATGCTGGTCTGTCCAGTCTGTTGCTTGTGCCGGAAATTGGTCTGACCCCGGCCATGCTGGCGCAGTTGCGATTCACCTTTGACGAACAAGTGGCGCTGTTGCATTCCGCGCTTACTGCTACGGAACGCACCACGCAATGGCACCGCATCCGTCGCGGCGAAGCGCATGTCGTCGTCGGCACGCGCTCAGCTGTGTTCGCTCCCATCGAGAACCTCGCGCTCATCGTCATCGACGAGGAACACGATACCTCCTACAAGCAGGCGGAGTTGCCCCGCTACCATGCCCGCGATGTTGCGGTGATGCGCGCCAAGCTGGCGGGAACAACCATTGTCCTTGGCTCAGCCACGCCATCACTCGAATCGTGGGCCAATGCTCAGCGCGGTAAATATTCGCTGCTCACGTTGAAGCAGCGTGTCGGTAATCGACCATTGCCGGAAGTTTCTTTGATCGACATGCGGCAGGAGTTTGCCGAAACCGGCCAGGACCCGCTGCTCTCGCGCGCAATGACAGCAGAAATCGAAGTGACGTTGGGTCGCGGCGAACAAGCCATGCTGCTGTTGAATCGGCGCGGCTATTCCTTCGTAGTGATGTGCCGCGCCTGCGGTGAAAAGCTGGAATGCGACAACTGCGCCATCGCGCTCACCCACCACAAGTCCGCCGCAGAAGACGATCTGCGCTCGCCCGTCCACCAACGAATGGAATGCCATTACTGCGGTTTTCGCCGAACCGTTCCGAAGCATTGCCCGAAGTGCGAGAGCGAGCATCTTTACTTTTTCGGCGTCGGATCGCAGCAGGGAGAAGAACGATTGCAGGAGCTATTTCCCCACGCGCGGATTGCCCGCATGGATCGCGACACCATGCGCAATCATCGCGATTATGAGCGCATCCTAGGGCGACTGCACAGCGGCGAAATCAATCTGCTGGTGGGCACGCAGATGATCGCCAAAGGCCATGACATTCATGGCGTTACGCTGGTCGGCGTGCTCGGCGTGGACCACGCGCTCAGCCTGCCCGACTTCCGCTCCGCCGAACGCGTCTTTCAACTCCTGACACAAGTAGCTGGGCGTGCCGGGCGTGGCGAACTGCCAGGTCGCGTACTGGTGCAGACGCACTACATGGACCACTACGCCATCCACTGCGCTGCCGAGCATAATTACCTTGGTTTTGTGGAACAGGAACTGCGCTATCGCCGCCTGCTGCACTATCCGCCCGCAGCCATGCTCACCAATATTTTGATCGAGCACACCGACCCGACAAAGGCCTCGCAATGGGCCAGTCAACTCGGACAGTGGTTTCAGCACCAGACCTTTCCCGGCGTCCGCGTGCTGGGTCCTGCAGCCGCGCCCATTGGACGTATCAAGCGCATCCATCGCTTTCATCTCATCCTGAAAGCATCCTCGCGCAAACAACTCGCCGCCGCCGTACGCCAGATGCTCGCCTTCGCCGATGCTGCCGAAATCCCCCGCCGGCACATCACCGTCGATGTCGACGCCGTGCAATTGATGTAGTCGCCGGGCCCGAGAATTGGCGAAGCTGGAGCACTCGGGCGCTAGACTACAGGCGGAAGCTTAGGAGTTGTGAGCGATGACCTTTGAAGAAATAAATGACAAACTACCAAACGGATTTCATGATGCCACGATTCGAAGCATTGCCATGGATTTCGTCAATATTTCCCTCGTGGTAGGAATGGAACTGCACGTCAGTGAATCAAACGATCCAGACCCCGAACGGTATCGCTGCGGAACATTACAGATAGCTTCGCCTTGTTTATTTTTCATTGACCCTCCCGATCCACGCTACCCGTTCGTTCCAGACGGCTCACCTCTCAATGTTGACGGTGATCCTATCAGGATCGGACAGAACGCGGAGCTTGATCGTCTACTGCCAGTTCTTCCACTAAATGCTGCTATTTACCGTTTTTTCTTGGAAGAGTGGAACTCGTTCTTATACGTGGGAGGTGCAAGTGTGAAGTTTTCTTGGGACGACGGCGGCATCTTTGATGGAAACGTTTGATCCCACCGCCTATCTCGGCATGTCGCGGTGCAGGCATTTCACCTGGTAGCCATCGGCCTGCAGCAACGCCTGCATCTTTTCCGCGATCATCACTGAGCGATGCTGACCACCAGTGCAGCCAAAGGCCACGCTCAGATAGCTTTTGCCTTCCTGCACATAATGCGGCAGCAAAAACAACAGCAGATCGTGGACCTTCTGAATAAATTCCTTGGTCTCTGGAAACCGGTTGATATAGCGCACAACCTTCTCGTCCTGGCCGGTCAGTGGACGAAATTCAGGAATAAAGTGTGGGTTGGGTAGAAAGCGCACGTCGAACACCAGATCAGCTTCTTGCGGCACACCATTCTTGTACCCGAAGCTGATGGTGGAAATCAGCAGGTTCTTCTCTCCACTCTCCGGCTGAAATAGACCGTTGATGTGGGCGCGCAACTCATGCACGTTAAAGTTCGTCGTGTCGATGCAGACGTCCGCGATGTTCCGCAACGGCTCCAACAATTTTCGCTCCGACTGGACAGAGCGCCGAATGGTGTCAATGCGGCTCAGCGGATGCGGACGTCGCGTCTCTGAAAACCGCCGCAGCAGCACTTCGTCAGACGCCTCTAGAAACAGCAGCCGTGTCGAAGTCGTTTGACGCACTTTGCGCAGAATCGCCGGAAAGCGATCGAGGTGCGAGCCTTCCCGCACATCGATCACCAGCGCAGCGCGGTTGGTTTCTGGAGATTGGCGGATCAGATCGGCGAAAGCGGGGATCAAGTCGATCGGCAAGTTGTCGACCGAATAATAGCCAAGGTCTTCAAATGCCTTCAACGCCGACAATTTTCCGGAACCTGACATTCCCGTCAGAATGACAAGTTCGTTCTCAGCCAGCGGTCGCTTTGCTTCTGTACTGCGATTACGCCGGGGAACAACGGGTGCGGTAGCTTGGGGCGCCAGAAAATCTGCGGCATCCTTCGGCAGTTTTTCCCTATCCCTGCTCGGCACCCTTGGACAGGGATCTTTTCTTGTCAGACGTGCGCGTCATCGGTCCTCTTCCGCTCCGCAGCAAAGTTTTCGAGATCTGTAGAGGGTGAACCAAGATTGTACGGGCAAAACGGCATCATCGGGTGGCAGAATTCTTCGCTGCGCTCTGGGGGATCAGGAAACTTCCGTCAGCCGTACCAACCCATCGCCCGCGCAATGCAGTACCTTCACATCGCCCGCCAGATCGCGAAACACAAATACCTGGTGGTCGCGTGACTCCGCCTCTTTTACCGCTTCTTCAATCGTCATGGGCCGCAGCGCCATCGCCTCCGGCGCAGGGACAATGTGCACTCCCGAAGATTTTCTCTTCCCCAATATGGTTGCTTTTCCGTTCCTGCCGGTCGCTGTCGGCGCTTTTCCCTCCGCCGGGGCTGCCTTTTCTGTGGGAATCGCGGATAGAACTGCGCTAATCGGCCTGGCCTGACGCTTTTTTTCTACTTTGCTTTTCCTCCAGCGAATCGCCTGTTTCTCCGTTTTTTCCAGTGCCGTACGCAAAGCAATCGTCAGGTCTGGCGCCTCCGCCACTCCTACCACCGTGTGTTGGCGGGCCGTCACAGTTACTTCCGCAATCGAAAGAAGTTTTTGAGAACTGAAAATGATGCGCGCGCTGGCGCCCCTGCCCACAATCTTCTCAATCCGGTTCAGGCTTTCGTCCGCCATGGCTCGCAGGTCTTTGCTAATCTTGACATTTCTTCCGGTAAGTTCGGAGTCCATCCGCGTCCCTCCTGAAGCTCGTCTTTTGGATGATTCAACTATTCATTCAGATGCGCACGCGGCGCTGGTGGGTGCTGGGGATTCCCATGTCTTCGCGGTATTTGGCCACGGTGCGGCGGTTCACCGCAATTCCCTGCGATTGCAGAAGGTTGGCAATGGCATCGTCGGTCAGCGGCTTGCTGGAATCTTCTTCCTCAATCATCTTCTTTACCTTGCGCTTCAGCAGCAGCAGCGGTGTATCCGATCCTTCCGGTCCATTTACGCCCTCCGAGAAAAAGAAACGCAGTTCGAACACGCCCTGCGGCGTATGCACATACTTGTTAGCAACCGCACGGCTCACGGTGGAAGCATGGACGCCAATTTCTTCGGCCACATCCTTAATCATCATCGGCTTCAGCGAGTCGACACCGTCCTCCAGAAATTCGCGCTGGCGGCGAACAATCACTTCGCAGGTGCGCACAATTGTATTCTTCCTCTGCTCAATATTGCGCATCAGCTGGATCGCGGAGCGATAGCGCTCTTTCACATAATCGCGAACTTCGCGCTCCGTGCCTTCCTGACTTAACATGCGGCGATAACCTTGATTCAATCGCAAGGTGGGCATTTCTTCGTCGTTAATCAGGATGATGTATTCGTCGTCGCGCTTCTGGAAGGCGACATCGGGCTCAATCAGCCGCACTTGCTCGCGGTTATAGCGCTGGCCTGGCTTGGGATCGAGACCGCGAATCGACTCAATAGCCAACTGCACTCTGGGCTGCGGACTTCCGGTAAACCGCGCAAGTTCACGGATATCGCGCTTTAACAGGTTCGGCAGAAATTCATCGATAATTCGCCGCGCAAGTGCCATTACCGCACAGGCTTCCGCCTCGATTCGTTCCGCCGCCGTCTGGTCCGTCCGAGGCATACCGTCCTCGTGCAGATCATCCTCGTTATTGTCCGCTGCGGCGACTAATCGAATGCCCTCAGCCAATTCGTCGGCCTGTTGCGAACGCACGTCCAGTTGGACCAGCAAACACTCTCGCAAATCGCGTGCGGCGACGCCCACAGGATCAAACCTTCGCACAATGTTCAATGCCTGCGCCAGATCGTGCTTCAGCGCAGGTGAGTACGCGGTTGTTGGCTGTGCATGCGTGTCAGATTCGCTCTCAAAATCACCCGACGCTGAATTCGTGGCATGGTTCAACACGCCATGGATCGATCCATTCGTCCCTGTCAGCTCGTTCCGCCCATGAACGGCCTGCGGAGTAACCGGTATCGCGTGCCCATCCCCATAGGAAACCGGCTCGCGCTGGGGCACAGCAGGCCATTCGCGTGGACGTTGCTGCGCCAGAACAGCCAACAGTTCGTCATCGCTGGCCGTCAGATACCCATCTTCATCCAAGTTGCCAATCACCAGTTCGGCAGCCTCGCGCACGCCGGAGGTAAGATGCAACGCACCCAATTGCCAAGCCAAGTGATCCGTCAGAGTCGTCGGTTTGGATAAAAAATTCTCAAACGAAGGCTTTTCGTTGATTTCGGTGCTTTGCGGCGTACGGTAACCTGGATCCAGATAGTCCTGAAAATAGGAACCAAAATCGATTTCGTCGAACGGATCGCGCTGCTCGACTTTTTCCTCACCCGCCGGGGCCGCTTCCTCCGGAGTTCGAACATCCTCCGCCAACGGGACCGCCTCTTCCAGCTCCTCCAACACAGGATTTTCCAGGAGCTCGGCGTCTATCATCTCCTTCAATTCCTGCTTGTTCAGGGCCAGCAAACTGACCATCTGAACCAGGCCCGGGGTGAGGATCTGCTTCTGAGAAACCTTTAAATTGAGCCGGGGTTGAAGAAGAGCCATAACGAAATTCCAGTGGGGGAACAGGGGTTACGTTCAGTTTACATGGGGCGGTTTCCGATTCGGCCCATTGCTATGCATAAACAGAAGTATCTGCTTTATTTTGTTATATTTATAAAATTTGCATTCAAATTGCACGCAGCGATTTTTCGGATCGACGATCTGATGTCTCGTCAATGCGTCCACATAAGGGAATCTTATTCGCACATTCCGGCAGCTTCACTTTAGCCCAGCGTGAATCCTTCTCCCAGGTACACACGCTTTACTTCTGGATCCTGACCCAATTCTTCCGGTGTTCCCGTGCGGAATATCTTTCCCTCATTGATGATGTACGCCCGGTCAGTAACCGTCAGGGTCTCGCGGACGTTATGGTCGGTGATCAGGACGCCATATCCACTAGCCTTGAGGTCAAAGATAATGTCCTGCAAATCATGAACCGCAATCGGGTCAATTCCAGAGAATGGTTCATCCAGCAGAATGAAATTCGGCTCGATCGAGAGACATCGGGCAATTTCCACGCGTCTGCGTTCGCCGCCAGAAAGTGCATACCCGCGCGTCTTCCGCACGTGGCCAAGGCTCAACTGTTCAATTAACCGCTCCATGCGCGCTCGTCGCTGCTGCCATCCACCGGGTTGCACTTCCAACACGGCCAGAATATTTTCTTCTACGGTAAGTTTTCGAAAAACGGATGGTTCCTGCGGCAGGTAACTGATTCCAAAGTTGCGTGCTCGCAGATACATGGGCAGCCGCGTAATGTCGCGGTCTCCGACCAATACCCTCCCGGCATCCGGCTCGATCAGGCCAACGATCATATAAAAGGTCGTCGTCTTCCCCGCACCGTTTGGCCCCAGCAGGCCCACAACTTCTCCCTTGTGAATCTCCAGGCAGACACCCCGGACCACCTGCCTTCCACGATAATTTTTCGCTAGCTGGTCTGTCGTAAGTCGCTGCATTATTTTTTATGTACGCGCGTCTTCGTTACTGCTTCATCGTTAGGTGTGCCGCTTACTATTATCGCCTGTGTCTGCGAAGAAAAAGTGAGAACTTGCCCCGTTACTGTCCCCTGAATCGAGTCCACCACCTGGGGCGGGTTCGCGCCGTCTCCCGTCAGCACAAAATGGCCATCACTCGCCGTATATACGAGACGGGTTCCGGCTCCGCGTCTTCCGGGCTGCTCCAACACGACATGTCCTGTGGCAATAATCCTTTCGACGGAAGATTGCGACACATTGTTGCGCTGTGAGGAAGCATTTTGTTCTTTTTCTGCCGAAGTAGTCACCATCTTCCCTTGGGAGTGCGTAGCCGCAGGCGTCAGGAACACTTCCGCGCGATCCGCAAAGACTTTGCCGCTCGAACTGATTGCCTCCACCTGGTAGGAGAAGGTGGCTTTGCGTTCCACATCCGAATACAGCAGCCTTGCGCTCAGCACACGAAATGTTGAGAGCTCGCGATTGCCGAGTTCACCTGTTTTCGACGTCTTCTGTCTGCCTTGCTGAGTAGGCTCCGCCGACTGTCCCAAAAATGTGGCATGCACACATTCCATGCAGGGCTCATTGCCATACGCGGCCAGGGTTTGCATTTTCTGCGACAGCTCAATTACAGGTGCCTCCACCGAATTTCCGCCCTGCCATAGCCGCGCCTGCCCGGTAAAGATGGCCTTCTGGGCATCATGCAGCAGTAGCGCTTGCCGGGCGATCACGTGGGTAGACTGGTTCCCGCTCAATAGTCCTCCCGGTCCTGTCTGGTTGCTCGATCGAATTGTCGTCTGCACCGTACCCGTCGCCAGCATTTTTCCAGCGGCGCGTTGCACATCGAATCGCTGGGCAGTCATTTCCAGGCTGGCATCGCGAAAGACGGGCTCGCCTGTCAGCGTCAAGGTATCGTTCGGCCCGTCATATTCCGCACGGGTCGCAGTCGCGGTAGAAGTCTGCGAGCCCGTATCTGCGCTTGCACCGTCAGTCTTTTTCACGGATGTCTGCTGCAAGATCACATGTCCCGTCTGCACCGCCGTTCGGATCGACTGCGCATTCAACGTACTATCCACGCTGGAATGCTGGACGGATGGCGTTTGCGTCCCCGTCACAAAGTCGATGGCCAGCACATCCCCGGTACTTGTATCGATATCCCCATTGGGGGCGACCATGCGCATCCGAGTCTGCCCGGTGCCATCAAGATGCTGCATTTCATTCCCCGCCAGAAATTTTGCTTTCAATGTCTGCGCCTCTAGGCTCGTCTTTTGGGATGGATGACCGGCCATCGTGTTCTGAGAAGTAAAGACTGCGTTGCCCGTCGCCTCCGCCGCCTCCAACTGCGCTTGTCCAGTCTGCTCCTTCCTGTTGTGGCCTTTCGCGCTCTGACCCGGCCGCAAATGCAACACCAGGTGGTTTGCCGCCAGTGTGCGATGCGACTGGTCCTTATCCGCATTGATCTGCTGCTGGAAACCCACTTTGCCATCGAGGGTGACACGATTCGCGTGACCATTCGCGTCAAAGTCAACGACAGCCTCGCGTCCTCCGCCGACAGTCTGCTGGGTCGGTTGATTCTGCGTCAACTGCACGCCGCCAACAAAATGCGCCTGCTGTGGTTGATTTTTTTCATCCAGCTGCACCTGCATCGCGGACGACCGTATGCCCGTTCCGTCAGCGGCAGCCAGCTCGACCGCATTCTGTGCATCCATCCGTTCGGCAGAACCGTCGGCGCGCAAAAATACGGTCGCAGCTCCTGCCCTGCCATGCTCATCTCCCCGTGGTGTGGTGGAAGAATAACGTGGTTCCAACAGATGAATCTGGGCTGCTCGCCGATCGTAGACGGCATGGGAGGCATGCACCACTGCGGCGCGGTCCTGCATTTCTGTCGTCAGCACCACCTGCGATTGCAGAATCAGATGACCTTGTTTCGAATCGTATTCTGCACCCAACGCCTTACCTGCGGACTTCGAGAACTGGAAATCCACTTCGCCGCTGCACGTCGCCTCGCCGGTCTTTTGATTGAAGACCAGCCCATGTGTGGTGATGTAAATGACCTGCGCTTCCGGATTATTTGTCGCTCGCGGATGAGGGGACGGCGGAGCATGCAGCAGAATGTGCGCCTCACCTTGCGCAATCACAATCTGGCTGTCCTGGTCATATTCAAAGTCTTTGCCGGCAATGGTGTCGGCTTGGTCGTTCTGCCGGTTGTACATGTCGATTTCAACGTCGTGCAGCATCACCCGTCCACCGGTCTTGAAGCTAACCGCACGTGCCGCATGGAGCGTGAATACCTTGCGACCCTCTTCCGTCTTCGACAGCACAAAACCCTGTGTAGTCTGCTGAATTTGGATTCCCAGACGAGCCGGAAGATCCTGGGCAATGCGGCGAAGCCGCCATCGTCCGTAAAAGATCGATCCCACGATGGACAGCAACAGCACCGTAGCCACCACAATGATTGCCAGGCGCAGCTTCTCAATTGTCCAGCGCATACCACCATCTTCTCATTTCGCGAGCATCCCCCGGGTGGTGCTCAAATCACTTCTCAGACAAGTTCACCACGGCTGGAAAACCCTCCATCAAACCTCTTCTACAATGGAGCCATGGCCGACTCTCTGTATTACAGCCTGTGGTTTCCGAATTTTCGCCTGACTGCATTGCCGGAAAAGCTTACCCAGGTGATGCATCAACTTCCCCATGCTCTGGTCACCGCCGCATCTGTCTATCCATTGGACTGGCAGCAGTCGCCCACATTCCAGCGGGTTTATCTTGCCGAGCACGACGAACCGGCGACACCGGAAATGGCCGTGGCCGAAGCAACGGAGATCCTGCATGAAGACAGCGCGTATGAATTTGAGCTGCCGTGGAAGCTTTGGTATCCGGAAAGCGATGGCCTGCTCGATCCAATCTGGAAGGAAGAAGTACGAGTCGTTCGTGTCGTCGGCCTGGGACCGCAATTCGACGACGGCAGCTATGAACAAAACGGCCACATCCGCGTCGACCTGGGACTGGATACGCCGTTTCTCTGCGAGGACATTCCGCTCCACGAAGACGACCAGGTTTTCGTGAAGAAGAATGTGGAGCAACTGGTCGCGTTTACCACGGAAGTGGAAAAGAATTGCGGCGTTGAGACTCGCCTGCTGTGGACAGAAAGCGAAGACAATCTGGCGCAAAAGCTGATCGCGCGCCTACAGAAGCTGAACTAAATCATTTTAAGAAGTCTCAGAAATGTCTGCGTGCCCATCCGGCGCATCAGATTGGAATAGCGCCGTATTCGATTACAGTTACGGTGAAAATGCCCTAAACGCCGCTTATCGCGCTGGCTACGAATCTCCGACAATCACGCTATCACGGTAGTTGAAAAGTATGCATTGCAACAACAGTAGACGATTTGTCCGCATTTGCTCCGGCACCATCACCATTACATGATCGAAAAATGCATCCACATCGGGCCGCAGGGTTGCGATAGCTTCTACGCTTCGCGATAGCTCTGTTGTTTCGCATCGTTCACCTCAGTTTCCTTGCGTTATAGTTCTTTCCCGGCCGCGTCTCCGCGGAGTCAGATCATTGGATTCTCTTCCATCGCCAAACGCGATTTTCTTTTTCGTCGGCCTGTCGTCAGGATATTTTCATCCGTTTCAGAATTCAGCAACCGCCAGCCATTAGGCGAGCCAATCTGTTCATCCAGCGGACCTCCTCAAGCCAGCGACTTTTCCATGACCACCAGGCACCCCTCACCTCATAATTGCTACCTGAAGCATGCCAGCCTTCCGTATCGCGTTGAGCCACCTGCGGATTTATCTTTTTTATCTCTCCGCAGGTAAAACTCAAAGCGATCCAGTAAGAATTCGTAAATTGATGCCGCGTATGTCAGCGTCATCCTTGTGCGACTTCGTATTCTGCAGGCCTCATAGCAGACATACGAAAGACGCAGTCTGTCGTTCAACGAACCATCTTCCACAATAATTCGAATCACTCCATTGCCCGCCCTGCGCAGTGCAAACGGATCTTTCGATCCTGTGGGTTGCAGACCAATCGCAAACATGTCGACGATGTGCTGATCTTGTCCGCAAGCGCAACACAGATCCCGCAACCGTTCGCGGGATCGTATCCTCCTGCGATGCAGGCTTGTAGTGGTCATAGATGGCTCTCGCGACGCCGTCGGGCAGGCGCTGTGCCCGGGCATACAAGCCGCCTACCACTCCTTGCAATTCAGTAAATTCCTTCACCATCTCTGTGGTCAGGTCCGTCTTCGCCAACAGCGCCGCCTGGTCCACTCCACTCGCAAAATGTTTTCAATTTCACGGAGTCAGCGTCGAACAGTGGCGGATCGAATCGATCAATAATATTTCTCGCTACCGCGCGGTTCCTCTCCGTCTTGTCCCAGTAGCTGCCCAAATCTTTCTGGAATGTTACGCTCTTCAGCATTTCGACACGATCGACTAACGGAATCTTCTGATCCACATCCCAGAAGAAGCGAGCATCGTTGAATCGCGCACGCAGCACGCGCTCATTGCCATGGCGAATGACCGCTGCCCCCACATCATCGACTTCCAGATTCAGCACGGCGAGAAAATTTGGCAGCAACTTTCCATCGCCATCTTCCAACGCAAAATATTTCTGGTGATCCCGCATTACCGTCACCAACACTTCTTCCGGCAAATCGAGATAGCTCGTCTCGAAGCCACCAAGAATCACACTCGGCCACTCCGTCAGATTCGTGACCATTTCGACCAGATCTTCATCCTCGCGCCAGCGCGCGCCAGGAATCTGTCGCGTCGCCGCATCCAGCGCCTTGCGAATGCGTTGCCGTCGCGCTTCTGGATCGACTTCGACATACGCCGCAGCCAGTTTCTCCGCGTACTCCTGTGGTGTCCGTACAACCACTGGCGCATCTCCGTGCAGCACGCGGTGTCCGTGACTTACTCGATCTGCAGTGACGCCAGCAAATTCCACCGGCAAAACTTCTTCATCGAGCAGTGCCAGCAACCACCGCACCGGACGCACAAAACGCTCCGGCTTGCCCGCGCGCCAGTACATACTCTTCGGCCAGTAGATTCCCGCAATCTCCGCCGGTAGGCTGCCCGTCAGTACCTCAGCAGCGGTGCGTCCGGATCGATGTACAGTAGCCGAAATATATTCACCCTTCGCATTTTGAACGGTCTTCAGCGCGGAAGTTTCCACGCCAGATTTCTTTGCAAACGCAATCGCAGCAGGAGTGGGCACGCCGTCTTTGTACGCAACCTTGGTCGATGGCCCGACAATCTCTTCTTCCATGTCTGGCTGGGCAGGCAACAGGCCTTCGACCAGCACTGCAAGCCGTCGCGGCGTGGAATAGCTTGTCACGTGCAGTGCATCCGTCACCAGACGTTCACGTATCAGCAGCTTTTCGACGCGCTGGGTCAACTCCGCCTGTGCGGCGGGAATCATGCTGGCAGGTACTTCTTCCAATCCAATCTCAAGCAGAAGTGCAGGCATTCGACTCGCTTCCTAATGATCCGTATCAAAAAGATTTATGCGGCGGCAGCCTGTATTTGTTGCGCAGCGTACGCCTTCGCCACAGCCACAGCCAATGCGCGGATTCTTGCAATCACGCCGACTCGCTCCGTCACAGAGATCGCGCCACGAGCATCCAGCAAGTTAAAAAGATGCGAGCACTTCAGGCACAAATCAAACGCCGGAAGCAGCGGAAAACGTCTCGAACAATTTATTCGCGATCATCGATGTCGATCACCCGATCGCATCTTGTCTCGGTTCGCACGACCCGTTGCCAGTTCGCCAAGTAACTGCTGGCACTCCTCCTCATATAGCTTGAAGTGCTCCCACAGCTTTTCCACATCCGCTTTCTCAAAGTTGTAGACGGAGAATTGCACTTCTTCAGCGAACCGCACTTCTCCGTACGTGATCTCCTTGCCACTCCCGGGTTCCCGCGTCCACACAATGTCGTAAATCGAATCGACATCCTGCAGGAATGCGGCAATGCGCTCCAGCCCATAAGTAATCTCACCCGCAATAGGATCGAGATCGATGCCGCCGCACTGCTGAAAATAGGTGAACTGCGTAATCTCCAGGCCATCCAGCATCACCTGCCACCCGATGCCCCAAGCGCCAAGCGTGGGCGATTCCCAATTGTCCTCTTCAAACTTCACGTCATGCTGATGCAAATCGATCCCGATTGCTTCCAGCGATTCCAGATACAGCGCCTGAATATTTTCCGGCGGTGGTTTCAGAATCACCTGCAATTGTGTGTGCTTGAAAAGCCGGTTGGGATTTTGTCCGTAGCGGCCGTCCGCTGGCCGCCGCGATGGCTGGGCGTAGGCCACGCGGAAAGGCTTCGGCCCCAGCACGCGTAGAAATGTCTCCGGCGACATGGTGCCTGCGCCCACCTCCACGTCATACGCCTGCTGCAAAATACAACCCCGGCTGGCCCAGAACTGTTGCAACTGAAACAGCAGTTCCTGAAACGTAAGCGGAATTTTTCGATCGACAGAGCGACTGGATGCCACTGGATAGAACTCCATTCAAATGCGGATGCGCTGATGCTGATTGTATCGAATGTGGCGAGTCTGCCGGCGCAGGCACAAACATCTGATCAACCACCCATGCGAGCAAACACGGCTGCGGAGTTCAAGCGCCGCTCCGTATGCCGTTCCAGTGTCCGCACCAGAAACCGTCGCAGATCCTGCCCGGATTGCCGGGTCCACGGCTCCTCGCTCATTGCGCGAATGGGATCCCGCAACATCCGCTGCGCCAGCGCCAATGAATCCCGGCCCAGCATGCTGCTGTTCGGCTTCTTATGACGGACACAACTCAGTCCATCGGTCAATCCGTGAAAATATGCCGCCTCGCCTGCAAACGGTTGGCCGCAGTCGGTGCATCGGTCCGTCTCCGGCAACCACCCAATCAGCCGTGTAGTCCACAAGGAAAAATATGTCAGCGGCATCCAGCAACGGTCCACCTGGCTTTGCTCCAACACTGCCAGGGTCAGGCGAAAGATTGCGTCCTGCGGATCATGGTCTGGCAGCACGCTCTCCAGCACCTCTGCGTAATAACCCAACGTGGCTGCGCGCAGATAGTCGATTGGGTCCGCCAGCGGAGACATGATCGCCTCAAAATGATCCAGCCGAACTAATTCTTGGCGAGGTCGTTCCGCATACGCCGCATGAACATATGTCATCGGCTCCAGTGCTCCGCCGAATCGCTTTCTTGATTTCAACGCGGCCTTGGCGACGCCGCGCACCTTGCCTAAATCGCGCGTCAGCAACGAAACCAGTAAGTCCGACTCCCGTAACGGCCACGTGCGCAGTACGATCGCCTCAGATTGATGCAGAGTCATGGCGTGGAAGAGAGTTCCGTGCGAGAATTCCGAATCCGTCGTGAAAACGGCGGCCAATGAAAAGCGCGCAGCCCTGAAGCTGCGCGCTTTCCCGAGACACAAACAGGACTAGCGACCGAAGTGTTGCGCGTTGGTCTGTTCGTACGATTTCCATTTTTCCGGTAAATCATCAGCGGTAAAGATGGCCGACACCGGGCAAACGGGCACGCACGCGCCGCAGTCGATACATTCCACTGGATCGATGAAGAGCTGATTGGACTCCGCAAAACCGTCTTCATCCTTCTTGGGATGAATACAATCCACCGGGCAGGCATCGACGCACGCGCTATCTTTCGTGCCGATGCAGGGTTCTGCAATTACGTAAGCCATGGGCGAAAATTCTCCTCACAGGGACTAGCAATTCAACTCGATTGTAGCAGCACCACTACTGCCAGGTTTGTCTGCCGGCAAAAATTTGGGTCGCGTGCGCGTCTTGCCCCCGTCATTTCGCAGTCGTGGAAAGGCGCTCGTTCCGCAAGGCGGCAAACTCACGTGGCGACTGAATTGGCTCCAGATTGCGTCCAGCAAACATATCCTCAAAAAGCGAGATCAGCGACGCATGTATCTTTCCATTGGTCGCCAGCACTTCCGCACTAACCAGATGAAACGGGCTGCCATCGACGTACGTGACCGTGCCACCTGCTTCCCGCACTAATAGCACGCCTGCAGCCGTGTCCCAGGAATTCAGCTTGAACTCCCAATAGCCATCGAGACGACCGCAAGCCGTATACGCCAGATCGAGCGCCGCAGAACCCGCCCGACGCACCCCATGCGAACGCAACGTAATCTCATGATAAAAATGCGCATTTGGATTGCCGTGGCGCTTGCGGCTCGGAAAACCTGTCGCGATCAGCGATTCGGCCAGTGTCTCGGTTGCGGAAACATGGATTGGCTTGCCGTTCAAAGATGCTCCTCGTCCTTTTTCCGCCAAAAACATCTCATCCCGCAGCGGGTCGTAGATCACTGCTGCCACCAGTTCTCCGTCCGCTCCCGGCGCCGTGCCAGCGGGGCGATATTCCAGGCCCATCGACACACAGAAGGCTGGAAAGCCATGGGCAAAGTTCGTGGTGCCGTCCAGCGGATCGATGTACCAGCGATACTCGCACTCCATCTGTGACCGTGTGCCCTCTTCACCGACAATGCCATAGTCCGGCCACTGCGCGCGCAAGCGCTCCACCAGCAGCTTTTCGCTCTCACGATCGGCAACGGTCACCAGGTCAACTTCACCTTTATATTCGGTCGCCACTCCATGTTCGTAGTGCCGTCGTAGCAGAGCACCAGCATCACGTGCCATTTCCGATGCAAGACTGGCGCGGGAGAGATTGAGAGCGCTCATGCCAGGGTGTCCTCGCTCGGTGTTTTGGCGGCCGACTCTTTGTCTTTGCGCGGCGAGGGCCGTCGCGCTTTTTCTGTGATGGTCAATATCTGATGCTTGTAAATAAAAAGATTTGGTTTGCCTTCGCGAGTCAAGCGGATCATACGATCGTCGAAGTATTCAATCCATCCATACAGCGACTCGCCATCCCGCAACTGTACAACGACCGGGGTCTGCCGGTCGCTCAGGGTACGCAGGTAAATGGCTTCTTGCCCAGTTTCTGTTTGCGGATGATGAGATTTTTGTTTGCGCCGACCGCTGCCAGGAGTGCTCACAACCGCAGTATAACGCGCTCAGCGCGTTGCCTCAGCGTAATAGCCCGTGCGGTACTCGAGACGGTACGCGCGATGCAAAGCCGGGCTCGTCATCCGCAGTTGAATCTTTCTGAAACCGCCGGACTCTGAGTCCGGCGCCACAGTCTGTGCGGGATAGTAGCCCAGTAAATACTCTGAACGAAGCCCCAGCGAGAGCCGCGTCATCGCATCCCGCAACGGATTTGAGGTATCGGCATAAAAATATTGTCCGCCCGTATCGCGAGAAAGTTGAATCAACGCATGCTCCCCGCCAAGGTCGCGCCCAGCGTTTGCCCCAATAGGAACCAAAATGATGCTTTCAATGCTCGCCTGTGCGTGCAATGCCGCGATTCGCGCCTGCTGATAATCCACTCCGGTGACACTATTCGACCCATCGCTGATAACCACGATCACCTTGCGACCCGAATATTGCTGCAGATCGTTGGCCGCGCGCGCAATCGCCGCATACAGCGCCGTTGGTCCATCCCCATGCAAGCTGCGCAATCCATGATCGAGCGCGCCAAGGCTGCTTGTGAATGGAACAACCTCCGATACCTCGCCGGCGAATCCCAATAGCTCCACGCGATCTTCGCGGCCTAATAAGGAATGCGCGAACTCGTACGCCGCCTGCTTCGCGAGTGGCAAATCCTTGCGCACGCTGATGCTGGTATCGATAGCCAAAACGATGGAAAGCGGTCGCGCTGCATTCGCTTGAAACAGCCGAATTGTTTCTGGATGGCCGTCTTCGGTCAGCGTGAAATCGTCGCGGCTCAGTCCTGCGACCAATTGACCCTGTCGGTCAAGGACCGTGACCGGAACATTGACCAGATCGACGTGAACTCTCAGCGATTCTTTAGGCGCCTGCAGCGACGTGGTCATCTGCGCGGATGCCGTAACACTGATGATGACGAGGGCCGCAAAGGCCCAAATGACCACGCGACATCTCACGGCTTGTGCTCGTCTGAACCCGCGCTGGAGGCCCCGTCCGATCCAGAGCTGTGAATGGAAATTTCCGCTGGAAACGGCTCTCCGTCGGCCCAGACCGCGCCATCTTCAAACCATTCCTTCTTCCATATAGGAACAGTTTTTTTCAGCGTGTCGATGATCCAGCGGCAGGCCTCAAAGGCCTGCGCACGATGCGCTGAAGCTACGGCAATCAGGACGCTGGTTTCTCCAATCTGCAAACGTCCCAGTCGATGTACCAAACAAATTCTGCGCACACCAAAACGATGCTGCGCCTCACGCACCAGCGTCTGCATCTGACCCAGCGCCATCGCTTCATAGGCTTCGTAATCCAGGTAGAGCGTCCGGCGTCCGTGTGTGTGGTTGCGCACAATACCGTCGAAGATTACGACTGCGCCTGCCTCACTTTCTTTCACCTGAGCGACCAGCGAATCCGCATCGATGGGCTCACGCTGCAGTCGAATCAGGTTACCCGCTAGATCGGCATCTGCAGAGGAAAGATTCCCCGCGCAGCCGCCACTCACTGGTGGCAGCAGCGCGATTTCATCGCCCTCGTGCAAAATCTGCGCGGGCAGAGCATATTCGCGATTCACCGCGATCGCCAGCGAACCCAAAAAACTTTGCGCCTGTGGAGTAGACACCATGAAACGGCGCAGAAATTCCTCTACCGTAGCCTGCTCCGGCAGTTCCATCATTTCGCCCGGCCAGCTTTCGCTGGACCGAGCTCCCGCGTCCCGCACCCGCAGGTCCTTCAATGAGCCAAAAAGCAGAACACGCACGTGCATGGCTTTAGCTTATCCGGTCTGTTTCGCATTTTCTCGCGGCCAGGGTAACTCTTGCTCTCCCGGATACCAGAGTTTCATCCCTTCGACGTGGACAAATGGAGTGAGAGTATGCGGCTTGCGATGGAACTTCCCTGCTGGGCTCACGAAAATATCTTCTACGGAATGTTTATGGACCAGAAGCGCATCGCCGATCAGCGATCGATGGCAACGCCACGGCACCGCTTCCGAACACATAATTGCGGCTGTGGTTTTCTCATCCAACTCCATCAATTCCTTCAGCGCCTCGGCGAAAGCTTCGGTTTGCATGTAGTCCGCATATCCTCGAAAACTGGCATTGCGCCAACCCATGTTGATGGAGTCTTTCCGTGCGTGGCGCAGTCCACCCAACGATTGCATCCAGTTATAGTCGATGCCTGCCGAACGTAACGAAGCCAGCAACTCTTCCATGCCAAACTGCGGATTGTGCCGCGAACGAGGAATCGTCCGCACGTCTACCAATAGCGCGACATCATTGTCCTTCAAGGCTCGAAGGAAGATGTCAATCGGCAACGTGGAATGGCCAATGGTCAACATGAGAAGACATCTTGGTGACAAAAAATCTGGTGTGGAGACTTGAAAATCCCCACACCAGATTGCGAACAATGTGAAATTTATGCCTGCGCAGTCGCCATCACCTGCGTTACCGGCGGTTCATGCTGGATGACTTCTTCCAACACGCGAGGCTTCAACGCATCCGGCAGCGCAACCGCCAGCACATCTTCGATGCGCCGCGCGTAGTGGATCGTCACGCCAGCCAACTGCTCCGGCAATAAGTCCTCTTCCACATTCAACCGGTTTTCTTCCGGCAGAATAATGTCGCGAACTCCAGCCCGACGCGCCGCCAGGAACTTCTCCTTGATTCCGCCCACCGGCAATACATTGCCGCTCAGCGTAATCTCGCCTGTCATCGCGGTCAACGGACGAATAATGGTATCGGTCATCAGGGACACCAACGTGGTCGCCAGCGTCACACCTGCCGACGGCCCATCTTTCGGAATCGCGCCGGCAGGAATATGAATGTGCAAGTCGACTTCGGTATTAAAGTCCTCTTTCAGGCTCAGCAGCTTCGCATTTGAGCGGACCCAGGTCAGCGCGGCCTGCATCGATTCCTGCATCACCTCGCCGATCTGACCCGTCATCGTGAAACCGCCCTTGCCCTTCATGCGGTTGGCTTCAATAAACAGAATGTCGCCTCCTGCCGGAGTCCATGCCAGTCCCACAGCAACGCCTGGCCTCTTGGTGCGTTCGGCAATTTCGGTATCAACACGCACCTTGATGCCGCCCAGAAATTCCTGAATCACCGCCGGCGTAACGACTAGTTTGTCTGTCACTCCTTCGGCAATACGACGCGCCTGCTTGCGGCAGACCGTCCCAATCCACTGTTCCAGTTTGCGGACTCCAGCCTCATGCGTGTAATGGCGCACCATGCTGCGCACCGCTTCTTCAGGAAATTCAATGTCCTTCGCCTCGATCCCGTTTTCTTTGATCTGACGAGGAATCAAATAGCGAAACGCAATATGGACCTTTTCATCTTCCGTGTAGCCGGTTAACTCAATAATCTCCATACGATCTCGCAACGGCTCTGGAATCGGGTCCAGCATGTTCGCTGTGCAGATGAACAGCACCTTTGAAAGATCGAACGGCACATCCAGGTAATTGTCCCGGAAGCTGAAATTCTGCTCCGGATCAAGTGTCTCCAGCAGCGCCGAAGATGGATCTCCGCGGAAATCCCGTCCCAGCTTGTCGACCTCGTCCAGCATAAACACGGGATCATTCGTCTCCGCTCGCCGCAGAGACTGCATGATCTGTCCCGGCATGGCGCCAATATATGTGCGCCGATGCCCGCGAATCTCGGCCTCATCATGCATGCCGCCCAGCGAAATCCGCTGAAACTTGCGGCCTAGCGCACGCGCGATACTGCGACCAAGCGAGGTTTTCCCCACACCAGGAGGCCCGACAAAACACAGGATCGGCCCCTTCATGTCCGGCTTCAGACGGCGAACCGCCAGGTAATCCAGAATGCGCTCCTTCACCTTCTTCAGGTCGTAGTGGTCTTCATCGAGGATCTCTTTCGCCTTAACAACATCCACTTCGCTGCCCGAAGATTTGGTCCACGGCAGCACCACCAGCCACTCGATGTAGTTGCGCGTGATCGAATAATCAGGCGCCATCGGAGACATCCTGGATAAACGGTTCAATTCCTTCAGCCCTTCTTTTTTCACTGCCTCCGGCATTCCTGCCGCTTCCAACTTCTCGCGCAGCTCTTCAATGTCCTTCTGACCTTCGTCGAGCTCGCCCAATTCCTTCTGAATTGCCTTCATCTGCTCACGCAGGTAGTAATCCCGCTGTGACTGCTGCACCTGGTCCTGAACCTCAGACTGGATCTTGTTGCGCAGTTGCTGCACTTCCAGTTCTTTGGCCAAATGCCGGTTCATCCGCGTCATGCGGGCCAAAACATCGGGCGTTTCCAGCAGCTCCTGCTTATCGATCGTGGACAGAATCGGCAACGAGGAAGCGATGAAATCGACTAACCGACCCGGTTCGTCAATGTTCAGAGCGATTGTCTGCAGTTCATCCGACAGGGTCGGAGACGCGGTGACGATGTGCTGAAATTGGGCCAGGATATTGCGCTGCAAGGCCTCTGCCTCGGGACTCTTTTCAGGCTCGATGTCTTCAATCACTTCCACCTCAGACTTCATGTAAGGCGTGGATTGATCGAACTCCGACAATTTCACCCGCTCCGTGCCCTCGGTAAAGACGAACAGGCTCTGATTGGGCATTTTCACCACTTTGTGCACCGTTGCCAATGTTCCCACCGCGTATAAATCCGAGGGCTGGGGCGCATCCATACGCGCTTCCCGCTGGGCGACAACAATAATGGTTTTCTCTTCCCCCAAAGACTGGACCAGTTGGATCGAGCTTTCCCGTCCCACCGTCAAGGGCAATACAGCGTGGGGAAACAGCACCGTATCTCTAACTGGTAGAACCGGATAGACCTGTTTAGAGCCATCCCGCTCACGGCCTTTCCGTTCGCCGGGATGGATAACACTTAAGAAATCACTGGACATTGAGTCCCCCTCTATCAACCTATGTGCCTATTAGACGCTAAGAACCGTCTTCGGTTGCAAAAAAATATTCAGGATTAGACAGCCCTTTCCATAGAAAAAGCATCGACTGCCCTTCCCAGGAGCATTAACCCGAGATGCTCTCTATCCTTTTCGATGCAGGATTCAGAGCTCGGTAGCGCCCTAACTCTTTCACCGTGGAACAAAGTTTTCTCAGGTCGATGAGCGCCGCGTCCGCCTCTTCATTTCCAGGAATTGCGACATCGGCGTAGAACATATACTCCCACGGTCGGCCAGTCATGGGGCGGGATTCGATTTTAGTCAGATTCAGCTGGCGCGCGGCAAAGGCGTTCAGCGCTTGCAGCAGCGCACCTGGCCGATTCTCCAGGACAAACGCAACTGATAGCTTGGTCGGCGTCGACTCCCTGGGAACCGAGTCGTGCCGCCGAATCAACCAGAAGCGAGTGTAACTCTCTTCGCGATCTTCAATACCTTCCTGCAGAATGCTCGCGCCATACTGCTGCGCCGCTTGTTTGCTGCCGATGGCAGCCAAGTGGTTTTGTTTTGACTCCACCACGTGTCGAACGGCGCCCGCCGTATCGTAAAACCCAATCGCCTCCCATTGCGGATTCGCGGCAAAAAATCGCTTGCACTGCGCCAGCGCTACGGGATGCGACAACACTTGCCGCACCGTTTTCATCGTGACGCCTTGCGCAACCATCAGGTTGTGACGGATACGCATTTCCAGTTCTCGCTCAACCACAAATTCATGCGAGAAAAATAAATCGTAAAAATCCATCACCGAACCCGCCAGACTATTCTCCACGGGAATCACCGCAGCGTCGACACGGCCAGTCTCCAGCGCTTCCAGTACCGCACCAGCCGCAGCACACGGCATCATCGAACCGCCCGGAACCAGAGTCAGTGCAGCTTCGTGGCTGAAAGAACCCAGTTCTCCTTGGATGGCAACTTGCATTGAACTCCTTCGAATAACAGGTAAATAGGAAATTAATTCGTCCCCGGCGGCAACCTTCTTTCGCCTTACGCGCAACTTATCACAGGTACCGGCTTCGATCGTAAGGAGACCAAGCGAATGTTGTGGACTATCTTTGTAATTCTTCTGATTTTGTGGCTGCTCGGATTCATCGGCTTCCACGTGCTCGGCGCGTATATCCATATTCTTCTGGTGATTGCACTGGTTATCCTGATCTTTGCAATTATCGGCGGACGACGCACGGTAATTTAACTCACTCACCCAAAATTAAGTGGGGCTGTCTCGCAGAAATGTGGGGCGCTCCATTTCAACCGCTTCGCAGTTTCAGTTCCATTAACCACCCGGGAGCGAAACGCGAAACAAAGAAGGAGCAATCTCCATGAATAAGGATCAAGTAACAGGAAAAGCCGATCAGGTTGCAGGCAAAATCAAGCAGAGCGTCGGCGAAGCCGTCGGCAATGAGAATCTAGCGAACCGCGGCGTAGCAGACCAAGTGAAGGGCGCAGCCAAAGAAACCTGGGGCAACGTAAAAGATGCAGCGAACAAGACCCATGAGCAGCGGGCCGACGACACGCGCGAGAACATTTCCCGCAAGGTGGAAGACACGAAAGACCGCGTCAAGGACAAAATTGATGCCATCAAGGAGCAGCATCGCATCGACGAGGCTTCCAACCGAACCGCATAGCCGTTCCATGACCGAGATCAACAGGAACATACGCATCGATCAATTTGCTGCCGCGGAAACGCCCTCAGGAATGGCTCCCCTGGGGGCGTTCTTGCTGTCGGCCAGCTATCTCCGGTAAAGCAAGTCCGCCGCAACAGCCAGAAAAAAAACAAACGAAATAATACCGTTCATGGTGAAGAAGGCAGCATTCAACCGCCTCAAGTCGTGCGGAGATACCAATCGATGTTCATAAAACAGCATCATCGCCACCGCAATCACTCCGAGCCCAGTAATCCAACCCAGATGAAACAGACCGATCAAAGCCACTAATAACACCAGCATTGCCAGGTGCATCGCCCGGGCAATCCAGAAAGCTGTATTCAGCCCGAAGGCCTGCGGAATGCTGTGCAATCCCGCCTGCACGTCATGATCGTAGTCCTGGCACGCATACAGCACATCAAACCCGCCCACCCAAAACAAGACTGCGCCGGTCAACACCACGATGCGCGGATCGAGCGAGCCCCGCACCGCGATCCATGCCGCCGAGGGAGCAATCCCCAGCGCCAGTCCCAACAGAAGGTGCGACCAGTGCGTGAACCGCTTGGCATAGGAGTAGAAAAAGATGATTGCCAGCGCCAGCGGAGCAAGTTCCAGCGTCAGCCGGTTCAACCGGCTCGCTCCCAACAGAAAAATCGCCGCCGTGACAATCGTGAAGCCAATCGTGAATTGCCGGCTGAGCAAACCTGCTGGAATAGCCCTGCTGGCCGTACGTGGATTGACGCGATCGATTTCCGCATCCGCCCAGCGATTGAATGCCATCGCTGCAGAACGCGCCGCGATCATGCAGACAACAATCCAGAACAGTATGCGCCAGGGGGGCAGCCCGCGCGCAGCCAGCATGGCGCCGGTCAGCGCAAATGGCAACGCAAACACAGAATGCTCCCATTTGATCATTTCCAGCGTGGTGCCAAGACTACTGCTCATTCAAATGAATTCCTTCTCAACAGAAACTGGTACGCGCTCGCATCCGATGCGGAAGCCCTGTCTATTCAGTGTAGAGCCTGGCTATGACCGATTCACAACAGGCAGGTCTCGAAGCTGCTCCAATTTTTCACGATTCAATTTCGATTCAAATTTTTCCTCGCCAACCGCCCGTACAATTCATAAATGGATGCCGATAGAACGAGACGAAACTTTCGTTGGACACCCAGCACAATTCCTGACACGAACCGATTCCCAGATGCATCTAATTTCAATCCGGTAGAGTTGGAGACTCAATTCCTGCCATCCCTGTCGAAGATCAAACGCGCAGCACAAAGGTAGCAAGGGACAAGCGAATTTGACCGTCAACAAAGAACCGCAGATCAATCCATGGCTTATCGCGCTTTCGGTGATCCTGCCTACGTTCATGGAGGTGCTCGATACCTCCATTGCGTCGGTGGCGCTGCCGTATATCGCCGGAAGCCTGTCGGCCAGCACCGATGAGGCAACCTGGGTGCTCACCAGCTATCTGGTGGCCAACGCGATCATTCTGCCGGTCAGCGGCTGGTTCGGGCAACGCTTCGGACGCAAACGTTTCCTGCTGACCTGCATTGTCATCTTCACTGTCAGTTCCTTCGCCTGCGGCGCCTCTACCAGTCTGGCTATGATCCTGCTGGCGCGGGCCGTTCAGGGCGCGGGCGGCGGAGCGCTCCAGCCCATATCGCAGGCCATCATGCTTGAAAGCTTTCCCGAGGAGAAACGCGGCCAGGCCATGGCCCTTTATGGCCTGGGGGTCGTGGTCGCTCCTATTCTGGGCCCAACCCTGGGCGGCTATCTGACCGACGCCTATTCCTGGCGCTGGACGTTCTATATCAATATCCCCATCGGAATCCTGGCGCTCATCATGATTACGCGCTTCGTCCACGATCCGGATTACATCCGCAATGCCAAGCCCGGCCCGCTCGATGGAATCGGCCTTGGATTGCTGGCCACCTGGCTCGGATGTCTGCAGATCATTCTTGACAAGGGTCAGGAGGACGACTGGTTTGGCGCCACATGGATTCGCTGGGCCACCGCGATTCTCGTCGTCTCCTTCGTCGCATTTATCTGGCGCATGCTGGTCAAAGAAAGGCCGCTGGTGAATCTGCGCGTCTTTCTCCATCGAAATTTCGCCCTCGGCTGCATTCTTATCGCGCTGTTTGGCGGATGTATCTATGGCCTGATCACGCTGCTTCCGCTGTTTTATCAGGAGGTCATGCTGTACCCGGCGTTCAACGCCGGAATTGCGGTGAGTCCCCGCGGGCTTGGCGCCGTTGTCGCCATGCCAATCATAGGACTCCTCACGGCAAAAATGGACAATCGCTGGCTGATTGGCGGAGGATTTTTGATCTTCGGCATTTGCGGCATCTGGTTTGGCGAGGTCAACCTTGCCATTTCGCCGTGGTCGTTCATCTGGGCCATTGTTTTAAGTGGATTTGGCTCCGGAATGGTCTTTGTGCCGCTCTCCACAACCACGGTTGCGGGTCTGACCAATCAGGAGATGGGCAACGCAACCGGGCTCTACAACCTGTTGCGTAACGTCGGCGGCAGCATCGGCATTTCGCTTACGGATACGCTGCTGGCGCGTCACTCGCAAGTGCACCAGGCCAACCTGGTTCAGAACCTGACGCCTAGCGGCCGCATTTATCAAGAGCAACTCAGCCATGGAATCAACCAGTTGGGGCCGAAGATCGGCACCGCCATGGCCGACGCCGGAGCTTTGGGCCGCATCTACAGTTCTGTGAATGTGCAGGCCCTGTTGCTGTCGTATGTGGACGACTTCCGCTACCTGGCGCTGGCGTCTTTCGCTTGTCTCCCTGTGGTCTTCATGTTGCGCAAGGCGAAAGGCCGAAAAGGCGTGATCCACGCGGAATAGTACGATTCCCTCGCGCGTCGTATCTTTACGCAAAGAAAACAGCGCAGCTTTTACAAAATGAAAAGCTGCGCCGCCTGGTAGAGAATCAAAACAAAGAACGATGGGACGATCCCCGTCTGCTTACTTGTTGCTCTTCTCCGGCTTCTCATTGGCGACGATCAGATCGTTGGTCACCTGAAAAACATTCGGAACCTGCATCGCGCGCATGTACGCTAGCTGCTTGTCCATGTCGCTATCCACAATACCGTAGAGAGTGACCCTGCCATTCTGGACGGATATGCGAATCGGACGGGATGGAACAATGGCATATCGCCGCAGCGCCGGAAAGCCATAAATCGCGCGATACACTCTCACACGAATTCCATCGTCCATCGGCGAAACCGGATCGACACGGATCTGATTGATGACATCCTTCACGCCGGGCGTAAATTGGGTCAGCGAAACTGCGGATTGTTCCGCAACAGGCCCCAAAGCATGGCCACCCAAAGTCACCACCCCATTCTGTACTTCCGCGGAAATGGCGTCGAACACCTGGCCGTAACCAACCCGGTCAACCTCTATCTTGCTCAGTAATTTTCTTTGAAGAACATTATCTGGAATGGTGGGTCCGCCCACGGCAATATTGTCCCGCACATCTTTGATGCCGCGCGTTTTTTTTGCTTTCTTAACGGCGTCCAATTTATACGCATAAAGATCCACTTGGCCGGAAAGCGTCGCCGTTCCATCCTGCACCATCACGGTTACGTCCTGAAAATTCTTGCCTTTCAGCTGGCTCTGCACGGCGCTGGTCAGCTGCACATCGGAGCTTCCGTTGTCCGCGGCGAATACGCAGGCCGCGGGACCCACCAAAACGGGTGCCCCCACCGCTGCGATTCCTAGAAACAACAGCGCCAGCATCAGTCCAGATTTCATTCTGCACGCCATCTTGGATATAGTTGTTTTCCTTTTCATTGTCTCTATCTCCTCGTCTGCTCAATCTCTTCCCAAGCTTGATCTACTCGGTCGACCATTCTCGGCCTGCGGCATCTGGATGTCGAGTAGTCTACGCCCTGCAACCGTCGCGTCATACCGTATTTTGTTGTGCTCAAACGGAATCCTCGCCAGCAAGCCGACTCTACAGCAAACCGTGCAGAAATTCGTATGCGCCCCGTGCCGCCCGCTCCGAAGTTGGATTGGCTAGGCACTCCACGGCAAGGGCACCGCTATACCCCACCGTCTTCAATGCAGCGATCGTTTCCAGGAAATTGTAGTGGCCCAGTCCCGGATAACTTCGATTGCTGTCCGCGATGTGAACATGACCGATGTGTCTGCCTGCCGCCACGATGTTTCGGCCAATCCGGTCCTCTTCGATATTCATGTGGTACGTATCGATGTGGAGCTTCAAGTGTCCGGAATCAAACCGCTCGATATACCGTACGCACTCTTCAATGGTGTTCAGGATGTCGCTCTCATAGCGATTCATCGCCTCCAACACCAGCGTCACTCCTGATTCCCGCGCTAACAGGAGGCAAGCATCCAAGGCTTCCGTCAGGTGCCGTTCATAGGTGGAACGATCGACGCAGTCTCTGACATTGCCCTTGATCAGCCCGACAATCACAACGCTGCCCAGCTCGGCGCCGAAGCGAACAAACTCCTGCAGGCGATCCAGTGCCCGCTGCCGGACTGACTCGTCGCGGTGTGTCAACGTGAGGCCGTCGCGCACCTGGGCGAGCCCTGTCCCAATCGAAGACACCGTCACACCGGACGCCTCGCAAGCCTCGCGGACCTCGCGAATGTTCACCTCCGCCGGGCTCGGTACATGCAGCTCCACCGCGTCGTACCCGATCTGGCCTGCCTGACGGATCGCGTCAGCGTAGTTCCCTCGCAAAACCAGCGGGGCCTGCGCCGCCGCTTCCTTCACCATGGTGACGGCCAATTTCATCGCGCCCTCCTGTTGCTTTCCCGTCTTCTTTTTCTCATGCCATATTTACTTATGCCGTCCGCGAATCTGCAGGTACATGCTGAAAACGTTCGCTTCGTCACGCACTGCGATGATCGACACGCTGCGCGTTAAGTCGAGTTGGCCTTGAATCAGCTGTTGGGCCGTCGTGTTCACGTTGGTAGCAAAGGTCAGCGTCAAATTCCGCCCCACCTGTTGTTCGACCGTGATGCGGGCCGTGGACTCACCCAACGTGCCCACAAAGTTGGGATCGACGCGAACGCTGCCCACTCCGAACAGCTTTTGCACACGGCTGCTGACAGCCGCATTCAGCGCTCCCCCCAACAAGGCTTCCGTGGTCAAGTTGGCTCCCGCCTGCAGCTGCTCTCCATACATCGCCGCCTGCTCATTGGTGCGGCCCAATGCCAGCAGGGCCAGCACATCGGCCTGGGTCAGCGGAGGTTCAGAGCGATACGAAATCTCCAACTTATTGGGTGGCCCATGCAAGCTGATGATGATGTCATAGTTCTGCACCCTAGCCGAAGCTTCCAGGTCGATCTCGGGAGCGATGGTCACCGGGTTGGCAAAAATAATGTCGCCCTGCTGCAGGCTGTATTTTGTTCCCGCAAATGAAGCCGAGCCTTGAGTGATATCGACCCGTCCCAACACCGATGGATTTTCGACTGTACCTCGAATGCGTAGGTTCACATCACCGGCCAACGAAGCGAATGAGTTCTGGAATCCAAGCTCCGGCGCGGAAGTGACATGAATGTCGAGGTGCACCCGATTCATAGGCGATGATGGATCGATTGGGGCCGAAACACCTCCTCCGCCCGTCGCCAGGGAGGCTAGGTCCACGTTGCTGTCCATCCCAAAACGCATCAGTTGCACGTTCCCGCTGACCAGCAGGCTGTCCATGTTACCCAGCAGGCGCAGTTTCGCGTCAACGGAACTGGAAATTCCCTTGGGGTAACGAATCCGAACCTGCTCTGTGGTTGCCGTCAGATCGACAAAGATCCCGTCCTTATAACCGACGAAACCCTTGACTTCCAGATCCCCGCCGCCTGAAGAGCCTTTCAGCTGTTGCACCACCAGTCGGTCCTGATCGAACACCATTGTCCCGTTCATGTCAGTCAGACCGTTGGTGATGTTCATCATGTGCACGTTGATGTGGCTCAGTTGGGCGCGTCCCTGCAGGTCTGGCTTATGGGCAGTTCCGCGCGCGTTCACCACAAATTGCACCTGACCCGTAGACTGAATGTCCTTGCTCATCGTGGAAGCCAGGGCGGCGTTGATCGTACCCTCCGAATGCAGGCGAAGCGCGTACCCCTTGAGCAAGTCAATTGTCCCGCTGGCAACAAAATCCATATTCGAACCTTGAATATGTACTTGTTTCAGTTGCAATTTCCCATCGCGTAACGATGCCTGAAGCGGCCCTTCCGAATGAAGTGGCAAACCGCCGATGGTTGCCGTGAATGCGTTCAGGTCGGCGTCTGCTTGAATTTGAGATGGCTCGGCCAGCGGCCCAGTCATCGTGATCTTCCCTTCCAGCGAGGATTTCGAGTTGATGTCGGCGGGGATCGCCATGCGCAACAACGGATCGACATTGAAATCCGCAAATGTCAGCTGCATCTGCGCAGGATATTTTCCGCTCAGTTGAATCTGCCCACCCAGATCCATGTGCGTCTGGAACAGTTCCGCGCGTGAAGTCAACGAAAGTGTTCCACCCTGAATATGTGCTGCAGCATGCAAGCGACCCATGGGCTGTCCATTCAATGTCAAGCTCTCAATTTGCATCTCGCCACTCACCAGCGGGGAGGTCTTCGTCCCCGCCATGTGAATCTGAACCGCCATGCTGCCATTGGCCTTCAGATGCGAATTTTCAAGTGGCGCAATCTCCGACACCACGAAATGCTGCCCTGTCAGCTCGCCCTGAAGCACGCCCGTCGCATCGTCATATTGCAGTTCCCCAATCGCGATACCGCCAGCCGTCGCAAGCCGTACATGCGTAGCCTGAAGCAAATGTCCCTGCGCGGACAGTACCATGGATGCGCTTGGGATCGGCTGCCCGTACGCGACCGCATGGGTCAGCATCACCAACCCCGACCCCTCCAGATCATCGACTGTCCCTGCGACATGCGCATGTGCTGCAAGCGTCCCGGAGATTGGATACGACGTTCCTGCAACCGACTGCAATTCATCCACGGAAACGTTCGTCGACTGCACGGTCGCGGTGATCTGGGTGTGCTTGTTATAGGTGTACGTATCCGCCAGCGTGCGGTCCGGCAATAAATCCAGCCCAGCCTGAATCACTGTATTGCCGCGCACCAGCTCGCCGTTGCGTAGTGTCAGCCGTGCTGGGGCATACGCGATGTCGCCGTGAAACTGGTCCCACGTCAGCAGATCCGGCGGTGGCTGAGCATCCTCCGGCTGTTCTGGCTTTGCATGCGCAACCACCATCTCAAAGGGTCCCGAATCCAGATGCCCTACCGCCTGCAACGCAAAGAAAGAGCCGTGAACATCTCCGTGAAAAGTTGCGTCTCCCAGCAACTTCAATGGCAGTGCGTGCGGCGAACCGGCAGGCGTCGCCCGCAAATCGGTAATCGTCAACAGTCGATCGAACTCGCCTAGGTCCCGCCCAACCACATCCAGCCGCAGCGCGCTGTGCAGGTCTTTTTCCAGTAAATCCAGCGTACCCACACCGTGCACCTGCGTTGCTGGCGTGTGCAGATTCGCATCCTGAATCACCAGATGGCGATGATCGCCCAGATAGTCGGCATGTGCCGGTCCGCTGACTGGCACCAGGCCCAGCGTTTGTCGCGGCACGCTCAGCATCAAGTCTCCATGCACGTCCAGGCCATTCCCATCTCCCATCCAGTGCACCGTCACCTTGCCGGAAGCCGCAGTTGTAAATCCAATATTCCAGTCCGCCCTGGGAGCTGTAGCCGCCAGATATTAAAGGCAACGTCACGTTGGAAACCTGTGCCTCGATATCAGCTTGCAGCGGCTGATATTCCCGCTCTACAGGCTTTACCGTTTTCTTCTCGAACTTCCGATGCAGGCGCTCCAGCAGCTCGCGTGGATTGAGTCGTCTGTGCCCAGTTTTTGACGGCAGAGAAGCATTTTTCACAGACGCCGTCACTATTGGTGCCGATGGTCCGACACAATGCTTCAACACCATACTGCCTGCGATTCGACCCTGATCCTCCAGAACGGAAGAAAAATCAGTCAAAGAACATTGATCATCATCGACAGTGACATTCGTATGCAAATCCACATTGCGCAGCCTCAACCATGGCGCCTCCCACTCGCCGGAGCGCAAATCGACGTGGCCTGATACTCGAAATGTCCCATCTGCAGAGCCATGGGCGTCAATTGAAAGCTGTGCTTTCCCGTTGCGCAATCCATCCACCCCGGTCATCGCACCAATCTCTCGTGCATCGACGGAGCCCCAAACATTCGTCTGCCAGCTGGGAGCAGCAAAATTCCGCATCTCCCCAGTTGCCATCAAGCGCGAGTTCCCTGTCTGTAAATTGAGACCGTCAATCTTGACCGTATCCCGCGTCAGGTGAAGGCTGACCTGCAGCCTGGAATGTGTCTCAGTCGAATTCTTCAGCCGGAACGTAATGTTCTGTGTATCGAGCGTGGCCTGATATGCCGCCTGCTCGGATAGATACCGCATTGTCAATTGGAGCGGTCCAGCCGCCATCTCGAATGGAACCTTGCGATCATTCACGAGGAGCAAACCATCCTGAACACGAGTCTGTTCGATGGCCATGCTCAGCAACGTCTGTGGCAACGGCTCATGGCTGGCCACGCGTGGCTGCGGTTGATTCGTGGTCCCATCCGGCAAAACAATCAGATGAAGGGTCGGGCTCTCTGCCGTCAGACTTATCAGATGAATCTTCGGAGTCAGAAAGGAAAGGATGCTGGCATTGAGCGTGAGATGGCGTACATGGAAATACGGGACTTCGCCCGCCGCTTCCTTTCCATGGATAGTTAGGTTATCCACGTCAATGGTTAAATTGCGCGCGCTCCATCGGAATGCGCCCATCTCCACCCGGCCGCCGGTTGCCCGTTCCAGTATGTCGACCACCGCCTGATGGACACGAGCCGTGAACTGCGGAGTCGAGGCATACCACACCAACGCTCCAACCAACCCAGCAACCAATACCAGCACAACTACACTGAAGTAAGCCACCAGCCGCCAGCGTGAGCGCCGTGTCGTTGTGGAGGCGTCCTCCGTCATTGGCCGCCTTCCCCGCTGCCTTCAGCCCTACGTCACCGCATAGGCGGGATCGAGAATCTGTACGTGTCCTTCGACACGCAGGCTTTTCAGCCACTCATCGATCATGTTGCTGACCTGCTGCTGCCGAAGAATCTCACGGATTCGTGGCGCAACCGCGCTGAGTTCCGGCACCGTCGCTTTGTCCTTTTTCAGTTCCGGTGCCAATACCTGCTCATAATAATTTCTGACATCGGCATTCGATACCTGAACCACCACCCCGAAACGAAGATCGATAAATTTCAGGATGGCTAGCCGCTCCCGCATGCGGTCTTCAATTTCAGCGGGCGTAAACCCGTGCTGTGCCAGAAATGTCTGCCATCCCGCATCGGTCTCGCAATTCACATTACCTGTGACGGGAATCCCCTTCCGCAGTTCTTCAATGGCGAGATCGACATCCTTCTGTGACACCACCGCGACGCCGGGCTGCAATGCCCGCTGTTGATCAATTAGGGTGCGATCGATGACACGGTCCAGGGCGCGCTGCGGAGTGTTATCTCCTGGCGGCTCAAAACCTGGCTGCAAAGCCGCGAAGCGCATCTCGTCATCCACATCGCTGGCCAAAACCGCCTGGCCATCCACGTCCGCCACCACGCGATCGAGAACGGCGGCACGCTGCGACTCCCCTGCTTGAGCCCGTGCGTACGCTCCTGTCATCAGACAAATCAGCAGAGAAGACAGTAGGACCAGATCGTGCGCCGTCGTTCGCGGCACGAGTTTTACCACATATCGCGCCTTCTGGCGCCGCTCGACCATGCCGTACGAATTGGCGGCGTCCGTTCTCAAAACGATTGTCCGATGCTAAAGAAAAAGTTGAAGTGGCCGGAGTTGCCAACGTATGGCGGCTGGCCGCTGTAATTCAAAACTGCTGGCAGCAGTGCCGGATCGCTCACTACCGGATACACCGTTGGATTCATGTTATAGCTGAAATCCAGACGGATCGGGCCCACCGGGGTCTTATAGCGCAATCCAATCCCAGCGGCCTGCGAATCGTAATTGAAGTTACAGGTCCCTTCCGGGCCCACCAGGTTGTAGCAGGTCTTTACGTTGGGCTGATAGAACCGCAACAGCGACGGAAAAATATCCGAGGCGTTTTGATACACATTGCCAAGGTCTTCAAATATGACGAATCCAAGATTGTTTCCAATCAGCGGCAGCGGTACAGGAGGAATGCGCAGCTCCGTACTGTTCACAAACGCTCCTGAACCGCCTACCGGAAACCCGGTCTGCAAATCGCGTGGACCTGCTGCGTTCACGGAAAAGCCTCGATGCGAAGTCGCACCGCCGGCATACAGGCGTTCCGGCAGCGGGATCAAGTTATAGGAAGGATCGCCGTAGGTATTCTCAAACCCAATGCGCGTGCTACGCGCCAGAATCCAGTTTTGTTTGTTTAGCCGGTAATAGTTCGATTCCTGAACGTCGATGCGATTGAAATTTGCCTGTGACGCAAATCCCTCCCATGCGAAGAATTGCTGCGCTGAAAGATACCAGCCGCTGGTGGCATCCAGCGGATTGTTCCGCGTGTCATGCACCCAGGTAATGCCTGGGCCGCTGACGCGCGTGGGCTGCGACAGCAGCGGAATCAACTCCGCGCTCACCTGTAAGCTATTGGGATTTACATAGACATATCGGTAGGTCATCGAGTAGATCAGCGTATTGGCCTTGTTGGGTCGCTCCGTAAACAATACCGATCCACTGATGGTCGAGGCTTCATACGTGGTCACATTCTGGTTGCTGACGTAACCGCCTGAGATGGAAAAATCAAACGTCTTGTGATCGTAAAATTTGGGGACGTTGTAGGTCATGATGGCCTGCTGTTCCAGCGTGCCGTACGCAGTCTGCAGGCTGATGGTTCGATTCCTGCCGGCCAGGTTAATACGGCTCACATCGAAAGAAATACGCGGGCTGACCCCAAATTTTCCGTTCGGACTGCATACAAAGTTATTCGGATTAGCTCCCAGCTCGATCAGTGACGCGGCCGAAGGACAATTGGTTTGCGGCGTGCCGGTCTGGACCTCAAAACCAAAACCGTAGTCGTAGTTCCAGCGATGCGCCTCGGTCACGTTGATTAGCACGTCTTTCTTCGGCTGCGTGCCGCGCGGGTTCACAATGCCGGTGTCGACTTCACTGAACAACGCAAGATTGTAGAGCCGTCTTTGCGTATCCAGAATTGCGTTGCGGTTCAGCGGATCGCCGGCATGAACCTCCAGCAGCTTATCGACAACCTGCGGCTTGGTGTAATGCACGCCGCTGATCAATACATGGTTCACATAAAAAGGATTTCCTTCGTGGACGCGCACATCGATATCGATCCGGTTGGGATCTTCGGGTTCCGGATGCTGCTCAAAGGTGAGTTCCACCTGCGAAAATCCATGCCGGTAATAGTAGTCGAACAACTGCAGCCGGTCGCCTGCCAACGTCGTCAGCGAATAGGGCTCGCCCGACAACGTATTCATTTGCGCCAGCAGTTCAAGTTGCGGGACCTTTTCAACCCCGCTTAGCTTCACTCTGCCAATCTTCTGCTGCACGCCTTCGTGGATCTCATATGTAACTTGGATGACTGCCGTCTTCGAAGTGGCTTCTGCGTGCTCTGCATCCGAGTCAGTTACCAGCGGAGTCACAGTAACATTCCCGAAACCGTTGCTCTTGTACAGCGCCTGAATCGCGTCGACATCCTGCGACAACAGCAGTTGGCTATAAATTCCGTGTGGGTTGACATGGTCGGCGGTCAGCACACTCAACCGTTGCTTTAGAATGTCTCGGTCGAAATAGTGATTGCCTGTCACTTTGACCGATACCACCTTGTGCAGGGAGCCAGGATCGATTTTGTAAATGATGTGCTCTTCATTCGGCTCAGGCTGCTCCACAACATGCGTCACATGCACATCGAAATAACCTCGTTTTTGAAAATGATCGCGGAGATTACCGTCGCCTTCGTCCAACAGGTCCGGATCGACGGTACCCTCTTCGTAGACGGGAATCAGCCGCTTGATATCGCGCCTGGAAATCTTCGCCCCAGTGGCAGTGACCCGAACCACCGGCCCTCGATTTACCTGAAATTGATAATCCACCGCATTCGAAGCGGCGTTGAAGGTCTCCGGACCGGCCCGTACAGTCGCCTCTAGTCTGTTTTGATTTTGATATTGTTTCCGCAGCTTCGTCAGGGCCCTTGGCACCGTGTTCACCGTCACAGTAGATCCTTGCTTCAGCTTCGCGACCTTTCGGAATTGCGCGTCGGTCATGGCCGTAGTCCCAGTGGCTACCACCGCGCCCACCTTCGCTTGCTTGCCTGCATCCACGGTGTAGATCACGTCCACAAGATGGTTGTTGCCAGCCGGGACCGTCTTTACCGCGACAGTGGGAGTATGGAAACCGTTTCGATCCAGCGCCTGCCGCAAATGCTCGGTCGCCTGCTCCAATTCCTGCGCTGTGAACGACTCGCCCAGCTCCAGACGCGTGGCCCTCTGAATTTGCGCCGCAAGAGTATCCTGTTTCATACCCTGGACATAAAGTCTCCGCAGAAATAGTTGCGGAACACCGCGAAACGTCACCGTCACCTGGCCGCCGGTTTCGACGCCCTCAGCAACAATGCTGCGATAAAGGCCCGCCGCATACAAAGCGTGCAAGCTTTCCTTCACATTCTGCGGCGTCAACTGGTTTCCGGGCTGCAGTGCCAGCTTCCCGGCTACGCCGCCCAGATCCTGTTCCGTAACACCCTCAAACAAAACGGCGCGTACGCGCAACCCATACCAGGCCTTCAGGTCGCCATATCGCAAAAACGATGGGTTCCGCTTGCCGGTTGACGCGACGGCATCGGCTTTCTGCGCTGTATTCGCATTTTGTGCAGCACCTCCAGGCAAGGCCGCGAACGCCGCCATAGCCAAAGCGATCTCTATGGCGCAAAGTCCGATTCGCGCGGCCTGCCGCAAGCTGCCAAATCCTGGATGTGAATGATTTTTCAGCAAAGAAATAAACTCATCAACGGTCCACCCACGACCGTTGCGACACTGAATTATTTTTTCGACAACAAGTCGTCCGGTTCTCGCGAATCGACGATGAATCGATGGACCCAGATTGCCTTGAAGCACCGTGATTGAGAGACTCCGTTTGCCTGTGGTTAGCATACGCAACCTGCCTGTCCCTCGTCTTGCCTGCGTCGGAAATCCTGATGAATATTATGTGCTCGGTCACCCCGCGATCTTTGGTCGCACGATCTAGCGAAGGTACCGCCAAACATCGTCGCTTCCATGTGCGTCTGCTTGCGCCGCCATCGAACCCACACCCTCCATTCCATATACTGAAGAAGTATGGTTCTGGTATCCAATCCGGCCTTCTCCTCCCCGCAGGACCGCTATTCTCGCCAGATTTTATTTTCTGGCATTGGGGAGCAGGGCCAGCAAAAGCTCCTTGTCGCGCACGTCGCCATCGTCGGCTGCGGAGCGACCGGAGCCGCTGTCGCTGGTTTGCTGGCCCGCGCCGGAGTCGGGACTCTCACCCTCGTCGACCGCGATTACGTGGAGTGGAGCAACCTCCAGCGTCAAGTGCTATTTGAGGAGGAGGATGCAGCGGAAGGCCTGCCAAAAGCAGAGGCGGCGCGGCGCCGGATTGCTCGCTTCAATAGTCAGATCCAAGTCCACGCGCATGTCGCGGATCTCGTTCCCGCCAACATCCATTCCATCCTCGCCGACGCTCAATTGATATTGGATGCAACCGACAATTTTGAAACCCGCTATCTGCTGAATGATTATGCCGTCGAGCAAAACAAGCCGTGGATCTACGCAGGTGCTGTGGGGTCTTACGCCGTTACGATGAACATTCTGCCTGGCAAGACCGCCTGCCTTGCCTGCATCTTTCCCGAACCTCCGGCCGGCATGGTCGAAACTTGCGACACCAGCGGTATCTTGAATCCTGCAGTGAACATGGCGGCATCGCTCGAAGCAGTTGAGGCGATCAAGTGGATCGTCGGTGCCCACGACCGGATGCGCCGCACTCTTTTCTCCTGCGATGTCTGGACCAATGAAATTTCGGAGATTGACACAGCAAATCCGCGATCCCACTGCACTGTGTGCGGCCAGCGTCAATTTCCCCACCTTGCCGGCGTAGGCCGTCCGCAAATCACCTTGTGCGGCAGAAATTCAGTCCAGATTCACGAGCATCATCGTCTCATCGATTTCGCGGAGTTGGAGCGCAAGTTGCAGCCCCACGGAACAGTGCGGCGTAATGGTATGCTGCTCCGGTTCGATCGTGGCGAACATCGCATCACAGTATTTAGCGATGGCCGCGCTATTGTCCAAGGGACGACAGACGTCGGACTGGCGCGCAGTTTATATTCACGCTTTGTTGGCAGTTGAGTTCCAGCTCGGGCAACTCCCGCGGCTACATCACCTTCTAAGTGATTGAGCAATCACAGCAATATCTATAGAAGATTCAAACGAAGTCTCAGGAAAGGGTAGAACGCATTCTGATTCCATGACAAAAAACACTCTGCGAACTGCCGAGAAGATGCCCTCCCCACCCCCTCCGAACCACTTACTGCAGAAGCCAGGCCGGTGCAGCAGCAACAGCGGCGAAATCCTCCCATCGCCGGAGAATTGGCGGCGATTGCCGAGGCCCAGCAAGGCAATGGCGCATCCTTTGAGATTCTCTACAACATGCACAAGCGCCGGGTGTATTCGCTGTGTCTGCGCATGCTGGGCAATGTCGCAGAGGCGGAAGATCTGACGCAGGAAGCGTTTCTGCAGCTGCATCGCAAGATCGCGACGTTTCGTGGCGATTCCGCATTCTCCACCTGGCTGCACCGCATGGCCGTCAACGTGGTGCTGATGCATCTGCGCAAAAAGGGCCTTCCCCTGGTATCGCTGGAAGAAACACTGGAACCGTCGCAGGAAGATGGACCGCGTAAAGACTTTGGTACCCGCGATCTAACGCTCTCCGGCTCCATTGATCGTGTTACGTTGGAGCGAGCGGTGGAAGAGCTGCCACCGGGCTATCGCATGGTATTTGTACTACACGATGTGGAAGGCTATGAGCACAATGAAATCGCAGGAATGCTACAGTGCTCAATTGGCAACAGCAAATCTCAACTACACAAAGCCCGCATGCGCCTGCGCAATCTGTTGCGTCAAAACGCGGACGGGAAGGTGGACGCATGACATCCGACCGCAGCCAAACACCGAAAGATTGCGACGAGTTCCAGCGGCAATTGCCAGAGTTCTTCGATTCGGACGAGGACCTGCTGCAGCATCCGCATCTGCAGACGTGCACCAACTGTTCCTCTCTCGTGCACGATTTGGAATATATCGCCGCCCAGGCAAAATTGTTGTTGCCCATCCACGATCCCAGTCCCGCAGTTTGGGACAACATTCAAAGCGCGCTTTCCCGGCAAGCAAAGAGTGGCAACAAGAGTTCCTGACCCGCGTTGAAGCCGAAACTTCTCCGCGGATGAAGCCTCTTCTCATTTAAAATCCAGCAAAGATTTGCTGGAGGGACCTGTTCTTACCACTTCACGTCCAAAGGCTGGCCGGGCCCTTTCGCCCAAACGCATTGTCCTGACCGGATTCATGGGAGCAGGCAAGAGCACGTTGGGGCCTCGTCTGGCCGAGCAACTGGGCTGGACCTTCGTGGATCTGGATGACGAGATTGTTCGCGCAGAACAAAGAAGCATCGCGCAGATCTTCGATTCCATTGGCGAAGCCCGTTTCCGTGAATTGGAGCGAAACGCGCTGGCCAACGCATTGCGACTCGAAAGCGTCGTACTTGCGCTGGGAGGAGGCGCGATCGAGACCGCGGCAAACCGGCAGTTGATCCAGGAAGATGAAGAGACTCTGTTGCTGTACCTAGAAGCGCCTTTGGAGGTCCTGATCGCGCGCTGCGAGCAGCAACAACTGGAACGTACAGCGGTTCGACGTCCTGTCCTGGAGAAACGCGCAGAACTGATGGAACGGTTTCATCGGAGACAACCACTCTATGAGTTGGCGGACTGGACCATCGGCACCGCTGGGCAAACGCTGGACGAACTCGTAATCGCTGTCGTGGATCGATGGAACGCGGCTCCCTGGAACCGAGATTCAGAAAACCAGAAACGCGTTTGACGCGTAGAGATGGAAATCGAAGCGGATCGCTGCACAAGGGTGACGAATCTATGATGGACCTCCGATTGTCGCCGACCCATCCTTCCCCGCCTCGCAACGTTCGCGGCGACATCCTCTTTGCATTTGCCATCGCGATTGCCATCTATCTTGCATGGCTGCTGCGTGACGTACTGGTTTTGCTCTACGTCAGCGCACTCTCCGCTGTCGTTCTGGTGCCCGTGGTGCGGGGTGTCCAGAAAATTCGTATTCGCCACTGGCACCCGAATCACGGCATTGCCATCCTGATTATTATGGCGGGCTTGATCGGGTCTGTGGCCTTCTTCCTGATTCTGACTTTGCCGCCGGTCGCGCGTGAAGTGGCTTCATTTGTGAAGACGCTCCCAGGCCGCAGTCCCGGCTATATGCAAACAATCGAAAGACTGCCGATTCTGCGCGACATGAATTTTTCCATCGTCGAGGCCAAGTTGAAGCAGGATACGGCACAGCACGTCGGAATGTTCCTCTCCTCAGTCAGTAATTGGGCAGCCAAGTTCTTCGAAATCTTTACCGGAATTGTTCTGACGATTTATTTTCTAGCGGAAGGCGAGCATGTCTATATATGGTTTCTTTCGCTGGTACCGCCAGTCCGCCGCGAACGCCTGGATGAAACCCTTCGACGGGCTGCGGAGCGTATGGGTCGTTGGCTGCTGGGGCAACTGGCCTTGATGTTGATCCTCGGCGTGTCGAGCGGCATCGTCTTCGGCGCCATCCATTTGCGGTATGCATTCGCCCTGGCCGTGCTGATGGGCGCTTTCAATATCATTCCGGTCGTCGGAGCGCTCGTCTCCACTTCAGTTGCCATGCTGGTCGCGGCCAGCGAATCCTGGGAAAAAGTTCTGGCCGTTCTGGTCTTTGAAATTATTTATCTGCAAATTGAGAATGCGTATCTCACCCCGCGCATTATGAAGGCACGCGTCGACCTGGCTGGCACCGCTGTCTTCATCGCGCTGCTCATGGGAGTCAGCCTGGCCGGGGTCGCCGGAGCGTTAGTCGCGGTCCCCACTGCCGTCCTGGTGGCTGTCCTGATCGACGAGTATGTCATCCAGCCCGCCAACATTCCCCAGCCAGAGAGTATCCACTAGCCCCTCTGAACCGTGAGTAAATCATTTCCTTCGTCGCCGGCTCGCATGTTGCCCGCAGCTTTGATATTGCATCTAATTTCTTGTGCGATGTTTGCTGTGGAGTTAGGATGCACTGTCCAAATTGCGGTTCAGAATCGGTTAGCCGGAGGGGCCGGAAAGGTTTCTTCGAACGGACACTCTATGCATGGCTGGGATTTTTCCCGTGGCGTTGTCATCACTGTCAGAAGCGAAGAATGATCAGATACCGCGGGGAACGAAAGAGAAAACGTTCCCTGGCCCAAACAGCTTGAGTCAAACCATCCCGACAGCCCGCTTCTTTCGATCTCCACGCTTCGTTTGCTATCCTGAAGTGTGCTCAGATTTTGTTTCTTCCGCAAATCATTGCCACGCAATCGATTTTCTTTACCCTCTCCGCAGCGGATGGCGTTTCCGGTCGGCACTCCTCATTTCTGCGCCTTATGCAGTGAGGGAATATGAGAAGTTCTGTCACTCCAACACAATCCAGCCTTGCTCAGAGTGGGCCTCTACCCAGCGCAATCCATGCCGTTGTAGCCGAGCCAGCGAATCTTTCCGCAATGGATGCCTCCTCGGTTCTTACGGAGCCGCATAAGACCCTAGCCCACACTTGGAAGACATTCGCAAACGACACAATTGCGACATTCAAGCTGCGAGTGACGGCTTTGGTAGTCATGACAGCCTGGACTGGCTACTACCTGGGCGCGGCACAATCTGGAATCGATTCCTTCAACATCACGATGTGGAACACGCTGCTGGGCGTCGCCCTTGTTTCCGGCGGTTCCAGCGCGCTCAATCAAGTTTTCGAGCGGCGTACCGATGCGCTCATGATTCGGACAGCGCAACGACCGCTGGCCGCAGGCAGGCTTAGCCTGGGCTATGGCGTTCTGATCGGCATGATCGCCATCATCTCCGGTTCACTTTGGCTGATGGTAAGCACCAATCCGATTACAGGCACACTGACGCTGCTGACGGCGGTGATGTATGTCGGCATCTACACGCCGCTCAAGCGCTTCACCTCAATGGCAACTTTCATCGGCGCATTTCCGGGTGCCATGCCGCCGCTGATTGGTTGGACGGCGGCCCGTGGCACCATTGAGTGGCCAGCTGTCGCCTTGTTTGCGATTCTTTTCGTCTGGCAGTTTCCCCACTTCATGTCGATTGCATGGCTATATCGGGACGATTATGCCCGCGCCGGGATCCGGATGCTGCCCGTGATCCAACCTGACGGATGGTCCACTGTCGCTGAGGCGCTGGTCTATGCCGTCCTGATGATTCCCGTGAGTTTGGCGCCGTATTACCTGCACATGGCCGGACGCATCTATTGGGCAGGTGCTTTATTACTGGGCCTGCTGTATCTGGCCTACACCATCCGCTTCGCCCGCATTACGCGGTCTTCCTATAGCGAGTCGCGGCATTATGCGCGGACATTGCTGAAGGTAAGTGTGATCTATTTGCCGCTGCTTCTGGCAGTGCTGATGCTGAACGCCACCAGGAGGAACTAACTCGAATGGCCACCACGCAACAAATCGACCGCACACCTCACGCCGCGCAACAGGGCGTAACAGCGGGACAATTCACCGAACATTCCCCTATCGAACTCGATCGGTTGTCGCACGATTACGGCTCACGGCTGGCGCTGGATGGACTGACGTTCGATGTTCGACCGGCGGAGATTTTTGGTCTGCTCGGTCCGAATGGCAGCGGAAAAACAACCCTGTTCCGCATTCTCTCTACGCTGATGGTTCCAACTGGCGGCCATGCGCGACTCGCTGGATTTGACGTGGCCACCGATCCCAATCGTGTACGTCTGCAAACCGGAATTGTCTTCCAGGCAACCAGTCTGGATGTGAAGCTGACCGTCGGCGAAAATTTAATGCATCAGGGTCATCTTTATGGACTGAGTGGTTCGCAATTGAAATCGCGCTCGAAAGAAGTTCTCAACCGCGTCGGCCTGACCGACCGCAAGAATGACATGGTCGAGACACTTTCCGGTGGCCAGAAGCGCCGCGTGGAACTGGCCAAGGGCTTGATTCATTCGCCCTCTGTGCTATTGCTCGATGAACCCACCACCGGCCTTGATCCCGGTGCGCGCATCGATCTTTGGAACTATCTGCGCATTTTGCGCGACGAACAAGGTGTCACGGTGCTGGTGACAACCCATCTGATGGAAGAGGCCGAGCATTGTGATCGGCTCGCCATCCTGAGCGAAGGCAAGCTGGTCGCGCTCGGCAGCCCGTTGGAGTTGAAGGCAGGGATTGGCGGCGACATCGTCCAGTTTGAAACAAGCTCCGCTGAAGCTGCGACTGCGTTAGGTGTGCGGATCGCTGAGCGCTTCGCCGTCGCGCCCATTGTCGTCGGCAACGCAGTGCGCGTGGAACGCGAGCAGGGTCACCGCTTTCTTACGGAAGTAGTCGAGGCCTTCCCTGGCGAAATTGTCTCGGTTTCCGTCTCCAAACCCAGCCTGGAAGATGTGTTTATCCAGCATACCGGCCATCGCTTCTGGCTCGATCAAGACGAGGAGAAATCGTAATGGCAACCGCTACCGTCCGTCTTGCGCCGAAAAGTTCGCTCTCCTCCAGCCTCTGGATTCCGGCCTATTCTCTCTGGCGGCGCGAACTGGTCCGCTTCTATCGCCAGAAAGCGCGCGTCGTCGGCGTCATCGCTTCCCCACTGCTGTTCTGGCTGGTACTTGGCTCAGGATTCTCAAAAACATTTCAAAGCCACGGCACCGGTTCTGCTGGCTCTGCCGTTTCGTCACATTATCTAAGCTACTTCTTTCCCGGCGCCATCATCATGATTGTGCTGTTCACGGCCATCTTCAGCATGATGTCGTTAATCCAGGATCGCAATGAAGGATTTCTGCTTTCCGTGCTGGCCTCACCCATCAGCCGTTCCGCCATTGTTCTCGGCAAGGTTCTCGGCGGTGCAACCCTGGCCGCCATTCAAGGGTGGGTGTTCCTCGTCTTCTCACCACTGGCCGGCGTCCACGTTGGACCGCTCGATATTCTCTACGCCATGGTGACCATCGCACTCACGTCGTTTGCCCTTACTGCTCTCGGCTTCATCATTGCGTGGCCCATGGACTCTACTCAGGCCTTCCACGCCATCATCAATCTGGTCTTGATTCCGTTATGGCTGCTGTCCGGCGCGCTGTTCCCGGCCAGCGGTGCATCCGGCTGGCTGCGCCTCGTGATGCTCTTAAATCCGCTGACCTACGGTGTCGATGCGCTGCGCAATGGTCTCTTCCCCACCGAGGTCACAACCTTTTCGCCGCAGATTAATTTGATCGTCACGCTGGCATTTTGCGCCGTAGTGTTTGCCGGATCGTGGGCAGTCGTCAATCGCCGCACCCACAAGCCTGCGGCGTAGCAAACAAGAAGATGAAGCCCTTGCAGACCTCGCCTCAAAACACGTCCACCAGCACGCGCGTTCCCGTCGCAGGCATTGTGCTGCTCAGCGCTGCAGCCGTCAGCCTGCTGCTCTGGTTAATCTATGTCCACCATGCACCGCCGCAGTATGCCCAGAGCCTGATGTTTCTGCCCGCTCTGAACGCGTTGCTGAATAGCCTCAGCGCCATCGCACTGGTTGTCGGTTTCATTTTCATCCGACGCAAACAAATCGTCCGTCATCGCGCCTCCATGATGACCGCTTTCGCATTCTCCGCGCTCTTTCTCGTCAGCTATGTCACCAACCATGCACTCCACGGAGATATGATCTTTCCCGGCCACGGAGCAGTTCGCACCACCTATCTGGCAATTTTGATCAGTCACATCTTTCTCTCTGTCGTGGTGCTGCCGTTGATTTTGATTACCTTCTTTTTCTCGTTGAGCGGACGATTCGCCCAGCATAAACGGATCGCACGCTACACCTTTCCCATCTGGCTTTATGTTTCGGTCACGGGAGTGGTCGTGTACGCGATGCTCGCGGCCTGGCATTGAACCCAATGGATACACCTATGCCTGCCATCGATCCGATACCGCCAACGATACTTTCCAAGCCTCACGGAAATACGTCAGGTACGCCCGACGATGGCACCCGCGCTCTGCTCAAAGCTGGTTTCTGGATTGTGCTGGTCAGTCTGCTATCGCTGCTCCTCACCGAAACCGTCTTCGGCGGCATTGGCATCCACGGGGCGCGCTCCAATGCAGGTTGGTTGTCCCTGATGTTCACCTTGATGGGATTACCCTTCGGGTTGATGTTGCTGGTGCTCGGCGGCGCCAAATGGCTACGCAATCGCAGACTCCGCCGCAAGCCTATCTAGTGGAGATGCAGTTCGCGCGCTGGTCTGCTATCGTTATCCGAAAACAGGTTTCTTCAGGGGAGTAGGTCCAACATGGCAAAAAGTGTCAATAAGGTGATTCTTCTCGGCAACGTCGGCAAAGATCCCGAGATCAAAGCCACGTCCAGCGGCACAGTTGTCGCTACGTTTTCTATTGCCACCAGCGAGCGGTTCAAAGACAAGACTGGCAACTGGCAGGACCGCACTGAATGGCACAATCTGGTTGCCTATCAGCGCACCGCGGAGATCATCCGGGACTACGTAAAAAAAGGCAATAAGCTCTACGTCGAAGGCCGTTTGCAGACCTCATCTTGGGACGACAAGACTACCGGCCAAAAGAAATATAAGACAGAGATCATCGTCAATGATCTGTCGCTCCTCTCTGGACGCGGCGAAGGCGGCGAAAGCAGTGGCGGATACAGCAAATCGAATACGGCTTCCTTCGATCAGCGTGGCCCCGCCGAAGACTTCTCCCAATCCACCGAAATCACCGACGACGATATCCCGTTCTAACTGCACGCTCGGTTGGCGGGTTTTAAACACATCTCATTCCGCAGCGAGAACGTGGGTACCCCACGTCTTGTGGAGGTGTGGAATTTATGTAGCTCGGAAACACTTCTAATTAAATCTCTGGAATTCCAATCTCGGCTGAAACGACTTCTGCCGCTAAACATCAGCGAAAAATCTCAATAGAGCAGCAACGATGATCGTGTCGCGCCCCCTCTGAAGCGATCCAGCCAGATGCCATCGAAGCTACGCCCCTGACAAAATTGCCGGGTCTGTGAGATGCTGCTACCGAACAGTCAAGCGCAGAAGGAGGAATGGTGAGAACAAACCGAATGAGCTGGGGACACCGGGAAGGCTTCCACCTGCGAACACCGGGCTTCGCCGTTTCCATCGTGCTACTGCTGATGGTTGCAGCCTACCCTGCGAAGGCGCAGAACAAAAGATTGCTCGCCTACTACTCTTCACATTCAAGAAAAGGCGGATTTACTTACAACGCGAGCAACATCCCCTATGACGAATTGACGCACATCGACCATGCTTTTTTGGACCTGGATCCAAAGTTAGATGGAAGTCTGTACGTTCGTCCGGGGCTGCTGGAGCCGGACCTCATCTCGCGCGCCCACGCCGCTGGTGTCAAAGTCATGATCTCTGTTGGCGGCGATGCAGCGCGGTTCGCAGCGGTCTCCGCAAACGCCAACACACGCGAGGCATTTGCGAAAAATCTGCACGACTTTGTTGTCGCCAATGGCTATGACGGAGTGGATATCGATTGGGAATATCCGGATGGCCTGCAGCAGCGCTCGGACTGCACTCTGATGATGCTTGCAATCCGGAAGGAACTGCCGGCGCCGCAATACCTTCTTTCCATGGCCACTGCCGGAAACCCTACGCGCCCGGGTCAAGGCTCCTACGACTTTGAAGCGCTCTCGCAGATTCTCGACTTCATCAACGTGATGACCTACGACTTCCATGGTCCTTGGACAAACCATGCCGGGCATAACTCTGCACTGTTTCAGAGCCCAAAAGATCCCGGGACTAATGACGGAAGCCTAGCGACTTCGATCGATGTTTACCTGAATTATTTCCACGTGCCGCCGGAAAAACTTAATATCGGCTCAGGATTTTATGGATACGAGTTCACAATTGCGAATGGTCTATGGCAGCCCTGCGACAAATGCGAAACCACCACATTCAGCCGCGGATATGGAGCGTACATCAAACCCAGAATCAATGCTATGGGATGGAAGCGCAAGTTTGATTCAGCAGCGCAGGCACCGTATCTCATTCCATCAGCCGCAGGGCATCCGGGCTTCATCACCTATGACGACGCAGAATCTACAACGCGAAAAGTAAACTATGTTCTCGGCAAGCGAAACCTGGGAGGGTTTTTCATCTGGGCTATCGGAGGACCCGGATACAGCGATTACGACGGCCACACAGAAGACTTGCTGACCGCAATGTCGAAAGCATTCAAGAAATATGGGGCTTTGCCCGCGAAGACTGCGAACGAGACCTCCGCGTTGCAAAAATAACGCGTGGTTCGAGTTGTATCGCGACGATGAACGCTGCGACTTCCTGTCCTGGATGCCGATCAGGATACCTATGCGTCTGCCGCATGCCGCGCACAATCTCTGCAGAGTGGGTCGTTACGATCTAATCCGCAACAACCGCTTGCGCAAGTTCTCCCAACAGGCTTGCATTCTCACCTCGTCAACAGGCAAACTTTCTCGCATATGATGAACAAATGCAAGCCACAATGGTTCTGACAGCAAGAGCGAAAAATTTATTGACAGCCTGAAAGAAAAATCATATCGTCAATATTCAAACGATTGAAGTCTTCCCCAGGCATCTTCCGTGCGAGTAACTACGCCCCGAAAGTTCTGCAGGAAAAACACGATGCCGAGGTTTGGAGCCATGTGTCTTTTGGCAATTTTCGCAGCCGCGATTCCAGCAGGGATCTCGAGCGCCCAAACCATCTACGTTGATGTCACGCCGGGACACGCGACCAACCACTTTGTACCCCGCAAGACGCTGGGCGCGGGCATCGACCGCATACCAACGAATGCGATTGATCCAACTCTGAATCCATCCACGCTGAAACAGGTGCTTTCCTCCGGATGGCAGCCTGTCACGTATCGCCAGAATACAGACCTTCAGGTTGAAGCCTGGCACTGGAATCCACAAGGCGCCTGGAGTGACCCGAAGAACAGCCAGGGATATTTCACGGGATCGCCGAATCCCACCGGATTTATCCGCTATTCTTACGGCTATTCCCTACCCCATCGCGGAGATGACGGTGGCTCCGGCTATTCCCGGCTCACGGACGGAGATACTTCGACGTACTGGAAAAGCGATCCCTACCTCGCCAGCCGTTTCACTGGAGAATCCGATTCTCTCCACCCACAGTGGGCCGTGTTGGATCTCCGCAATTACGAGTCAATCGACACTATCAGAATTGCGTGGGCGGCTCCGTATGCAACCCGGTACTTGGTGCAGTATTGGACTGGAAGAGACCCATTTGGCGCGCCGACGCAGGGAATCTGGCAGACCTTTCCTAGCGGCGAAGTGGAATCCGGCAAAGGCGGTGTCGAGACGATCCGGTTGACCGATCAACTGGACTCTGTCCGCTTTGTTCGCATCTTGATGACGCATTCTTCCAACACCTGCGATACCCACGATCCTTCCGATCCCAGAAATTGCGTCGGATACGCCATCAACGAAATTTATATAGGTACGACCACCAAAGACGGCCAGTTCCATGATCTGGTGCGCCACACACAAGACCGGGAACAAACGACCACGCTAACTTCGTCCGTAGACTCCTGGCATACTGCTGCCAACCTGCTGAACAACGCCGGAACACAGATTGGATTCGATCTCTTCTTCAAAAGCGGAGTCACGCAGGGCCTGCCTGCGATCGTGCCCATCGCTATGGTTTATGACAATCCAGATAATGCCGCGGCCGAAATCAAATATCTGGAAGCGCGCCACTACCCAATCTCCTATGTTGAGATGGGCGAAGAAGTGGACGGTCAGTACATGTCACCGGAAGACTATGGAGCGCTCTATCTGGAATTTGCGGCAGCGTTGCACCGTGTCGATCCGAATCTGAAACTGGGCGGTCCTTCGTTTCAAGGAGAGAATTCAGACATCCTGTTTTGGCCGGACGCAAATGGAAATGCCTCGTGGCTCAGCCGCTTCCTGGATTACTTGAAAATCCATGGCCGTATGCAGGACCTGGCCTTCTTCTCCTTTGAGCACTATCCCTATGATGCATGCCTGAATACCTGGGACAGGCTGTATGACGAGCCTCAACTCGTAGCCAACATCATGCGGACCTGGCGCAACGACGGCGTGCCGGCCAGCATGCCGATGCTGATTACGGAATCGAATTTGTCTCCCACGGCCACAGAATCCTTCATGGATATCTTCGGAGGTCTATGGCTGTCCGACTACATCGGCTCGTTTCTAAATGATGGAGGCAACGGAGTCTACTACTTCCACTATCTGCCATTGAAGATGGAACCCGGATGTGAAGGCTCCCAGGGGACATTCGGCATGTTTACCGTGAACGCGAACTACGAGATCGAGCAACCGCTTTCCCAGTATTTTGCCAGCAGAATGATTAATTTCGAATGGCTGCAACACGATGGCGATACTCATACAATGTTTCCCTCCACTGGCACGTATACCGATGGCGCGGGTCACACCCTGGTCACCGCATACTCGGTCCTGCGTCCGGACGGAACCTGGTCGGTGATGATGGTGAATCGCGACCAGCACAACGCCCATCGAGTCAGAATTGTCTTCAAGAACTCCCAGACCAAAACCGAAAATTATTTCTCCGGGACTGTCAACGCCGCGTACTTCGGGCCCGAGCAATACAAATGGCATCCCGCGCAGCAAATTGTCGATCCTTCGCATTTTCCCTTGGAGCCGGAAAAACCGTTGCAGCAATATAAGCCTGGATATGCGGAGCCGGATGGGCCCATTCAAGAATCCACGCTTCAAGGTAATAAAACGACCGAGTATGACCTGCCGGCATCTTCCATTGTTGTGCTTCGCGGAAAACTGAATTCGCATGGTCAATTAATCGCTACGCGGCGGTGCCGATTTCTCGACGCTGTGTCTATGCGAAAGGTCGCGGAGTTCAACTTTTCTCTTGACACTTTAGGCAGTGTTAACGTGTACTGAAACGTTTCAATAAGAAAACAAATATTGGGGCTGAATTTCCATCATTTCGAAGTCGCAGCAGAGATTCTCCCAGAGGCCGAGGCTAAGTTCCAACGCAGTCAGAACCATACAGAGAGGCGTGACGATCATGAATACATTCGCAATGAGAATGAAATGCCACCGGGGACTTTTATTCGGATTGGCATTCGTAATGACGATGGCTTTCCCTGCAATCCTCTTGAGCCAGGCTTACTTTGGAGCCGTAAGCGGCGTGATGACGGACTCTACGGGAGCTGTCATCCCCGGGGTCAAGTTGACATTGACCGATGTGGCGAAGGGTTATACCTTCACGGCCACCTCGAACAAGGCCGGCGAATTTTTGCTGCCGTCTTTGCCTCCCAGCACTTACAACTTGGCCGCTGAGATGAATGGGTTCGACAAGGTTGAGCGCACCGGCATCATCGTGGAAGTCACTGGACACGTGACCGTAAACCTCACCCTCAAGGTTGCAGGCGCCACCCAGACTGTGCAAGTTTCCTCGCAGACTACCTCGCTGCAGACCCAGGATGCCACCACCGGCCAGGTCATCAACAGGAGGTTTATCGAGGATCTCCCAAATACGAACCGCTATGTCATGGATCTGGTGCAACTGGCGCCGGGAGTCACGAACGTCGATGACACCTGCGGCATCAACTGCACAGGCACCAACTTCATTTCCAATGGCAGCCGCAACGCCACCGCGGATGTCTTGATGGACGGCGCGTCCATCACAAACATGGAACCGAACGGCGGCATCACCAATGTCACCTATACGCCATCCGTCGAATCGGTGCAGGAATTCAAAGTCCAGCAATCGAACTTCAGTGCGGAATATGGCTTCTCCGGCGGCTCCATCGTCAACATGGTGACGCAATCCGGCACCAATACGTATCACGGCAGCCTGTACGACTTTATCCGCAACCAGGCTCTCGACGCCAACGACTGGTTCGCCGATCATTTTGGTCAGGGTATCCCCAATCTCAGCCGCCATAACTATGGCGGCACCGTCGGCGGACCCATCTTCAAAAATAAAACCTTCTTCTTCTTCGATTGGGACGGTACCTACCAGGTCTCGCAGTCGGTACCTTCTGCCGGCGTTCCCAGCGCGGCCGAGCGCACCGGCGACTTTGGCGAGGTCTGCGCCTTCTACGGCGGGACCTTCGACGCAACCGGACTCTGTTCTGTCCCTCAGGGGCAGATATGGGATCCGTATACCAACGTCTTCAATCCAGTCCTGAACGGTGGCGTGGCCTCCGCCTTCATTCCCTTCAACAACATGGCCGCGTACACCAGTCCTGGGAATCCGAAATTAGCCGGCACGCCCTTCCAGCCGTCGCATATTCCTGGCAACCTGATCGACCCCGTCGCCCAGACGCTGATGAACCTCTTTCCCATGCCGAACATTCAGGGCGGCACCATTTATAGAAACTGGACCTCATCTGGATCGGGCCTGTCTAAAGAGAATCAGTTCGATGTCAAGATCGATCAACGCTTCAGCCAGTCCAACTTGATGACTGGCAGGTGGTCCCAGAGCTGGAGCAATAGCGTCCCCCAAAACTGTTACGGCAACTTTATCGATCCATGCGCGGGCGGACCGAATCAAACCCCGACTCACTTGTTCGTCGTCGACGACACCGAAACCTTCAACCCGACAACGGTATTGGATACGACCTTCGGATTCACGCGTGGCTCGGAGAGAATCTCTACCTACCCGCCTCTCGGCGCCAAAAATCCGCCTGCCGATCCGCTCGCCGCCCTGGGCTTCCCGGAATATCTGAACACCGCGGGCTATGTTGGAGTTCCCTCCATGTTCATCGGTTCTGGATACTTCTCTGCCGGCTACACGAGCTTAGGGTCAGACCCCTACGGCAATTACAAACAAGGGCAAGATACCGGCGAACTCACTGTCACGCTGACCAAGCAACTGGGTACGCACGAATTGAAGTTTGGATTTGATGGACGTCTGCATCAGATGAACTACATCCAGACCAACGCTCCCAACGGCACCTTCCTCTTCGACCAGTTCGGTACCTCGATGGCCCCGGGTGACGTGACGGTGGTCGGGGGAGACGCCATGGCCACGTTCATGACAGGAAATCCCGACGCCGGCGGCTCGTACGAGATCCAGTACCAGGTTGCATCGCAAAACTATCAGTACTCTGGCTATGTCCAGGACAACTGGCGAGCGACCAACAAGCTGACATTGAACCTTGGCCTGCGCTACGAGGTCACAATGCCCCGGACGGAACGCCACAACCGCCAAAACTGGTTCGATACCAGCGTGCAATCACCACTCCAGGTACCCGGCGTCGGCCCGGGGGGCGGCAGCGGACCTCTGGTTGGCGGAGAGGTCTTCGCCAGCCCCAGTCAACGGACAATCTACGATACGGACTGGAAAGACTGGCAGCCTCGTTTCGGCTTCGCCTATCAGTTCTCTCCCAAATGGGTGGTCCGCGGCGGCTGGGGAGTGTATTACTCCCAGAGCCGCGCGGGTGTCACTGGCGTTGCCCCTTACGGCTCCCAGGGCTTTAACCAGTACACCAACCTGGTGCCCACCTATCAAAGTGACGGCGCGACACCCTACCTTCGCTTAAGCAATCCGTATCCGAACGGATTGATTCTGCCTCCAGGAAATTCTCTGGGACTGTTGAACGATGTGGGATTTGGAGCCAACGGACCTATCCGCAACGCATATAAGACAACTCCGTCCGAAGAAAGCTGGACCCTGGGTATCGAACGGCAACTTCCATGGAACACCCTGCTCGATGTGGAGTATATCGGGAAAAAAGGCACCAACCTATACGCCGGCGAAGAGAACCAGCTCGACATCCTTCCGGCGTCCGTCGAGAATTACACCCCGGATGAGGTCGGCAATGTTTTGACCAACTACGTGAACAATCCCTTCCAGGGTTACATTACGAACCCGAATAGCAGCCTCTCTCAATCGCAGGTGCAGCAATTTCAATTGGACCTTCCCTATCCGCAATTTACCGGCGTCACCACCGACGTCCCGCCGAGCGCCAGCTCCATCTACAACGCACTGCAGGTCACGGGGGCCAAGAACTTCTCTAATGGCCTGCAATTCCTCATCACCTATGTCTGGTCCAAATCCATCGACAATTCATCGGCCCAGGATGACAACACAACATGGCTGGGAAGTTTTCTCGACCCCAGTGGTACCATCATGGATCCCAACAGACCCTATCTGGAACGAAGCCTTTCCACGTTCGATGTTCCACAGACATTTCAGGCCAGTTACGTCTACGCGTTGCCGGTAGGACGCGGCAGGCGGTTCGGTGGCGATATGTCACGGTTGCTGGACGGCTTTATCGGTGGCTGGACGACGAACGGTGTCTGGCGGCTAAGGGCCGGACGTCCGCTAGTCCCGCAGACCGCCGACGGGACCTCCCTGCCAACCTATGGCACTCAGCGACCAAACCTTATCGGAACTCCAAAACGCAACCACGGACACGACTGGATCGACAATTTCTTCACCAATCCCCAAGTATTCGTGTTGCCGCCGATATACGCCATCAGCACTACCCCACGGACCATCGCCTCGGTTCGCACCCCCTACTTCTTTAATGCCGATCTCTCGTTGATGAAAGTTTTTTCGCTTGAATCGGTACGCAAGGGAATGTCGATCGAGACCCGCATCGAAGCGTCAAATGCATTCAATCACCCGACCTTCGGTACTCCGGATACCAACTTGGATGACGGCAATTTCGGGATCATCAGCTATACATCGAGTACGCCGCGCAATGTGCAAATTGGCCTCCAGTTCAAATTCTAAGGACTGGAAATTCCCGAAGAATCCCAGGTCTCGATTTTGAGACCTGGGATTCTTTTTCTTCTCACCCACGAAATCACGTGCTCACAAGCCGGACGGATTTTTCCTGGTGAATAACCGAAAAGAAAAGGGGGGAGACAGATTACCTTGAAATCGATCACTGGCCAGACAATCCGTGCAATTTTTGTTTGCACGCTGGTTGTCACTGTACTTGGTTGCGGCAGCACGGCCAGTGCTAGCGACAAACCAACACCAGCCCCGGCGAGTCAAACTTTAGCCTGGAAAGGGCACACCTGGAAGATCACGAATGGAGGCATGGCTGGCGTAGCCAAGGGCAATCCTGCGAATGTCTTCATCGACAAGAACGGATATGTGCACCTGCGCATCGTCAACAATGACGGAGTTTATACCGCTGCAGAAATCTTCTCCACTGACAAGATAGGCTACGGAACCTACCAGTGGTGGATTCAAGGCTCGATCGACAATATGGACAAATCGACGGTGCTGGGCCTCTTCCCTTATGGGCCAGTCGCTGGAATTGGCGAGGACGCAGAGAACGAACTCGACATCGAATTCTCCAAATGGAACAACACCCTATGTAAGGGCACGTGTAATGCAGACTTTACCTTCTATCCCTCCACCGGGAATCGAAGCCTGGGTCCTACGGAAAAAGATTTCAATATTGCCCTGAACGGTGGAACGCTGACAACCGCCCGCTTGGTATGGACGCCGACCAGCGTCACCGGAACCGTTATGAGCGGACTGCAGCCGATCGGAACAACAGCAAATGTTCTTGAGACCTGGACCTTTGCGCCGCCGGACTACAAGGTGCGGATTCCTCAGGTACCTCTGCCGACTGGCATGAACCTTTGGTGCTTCAAGGTCCTGCCGGCAAGCAATCAGGAGGTCACACTTCAGGACTTCCAGTTCGTTCCGCAGTAGAGCAGTTTGCTCCGGCTTCTGTCATCATGACCGAAGCCGAAAGACCTGCGATTCCAATAACCCGCGAATCAGCTCTAACTGCGTCCCCAGAATTTCCAGTCCAGGCTGTAACTGCCCGCGCCGGTGAATACCAGCGCCAGAAATCCAGCCAGAAATGCGACGATGAGTTCGCCATGCTGCGACATCAGCGCCATATGATGGACAAAATAGAGCGCGACACTAAGATTGACGCAGATGAAAAATGCGGCCCCGCGCGTTCCCAGCCCAGCCAGTACCAGCAAAGAACAAATTCCATCCGAGATCAGCGCATAGATCAGGCTGGCGTGCGACCCAATATGGATTGGGTTGGGAAAGTGGGAGGACATTTGCGAGTAGTGCGTAATTTTCTCAAGGCCATGCCGTAAAAACAGCGTGGCGCCCAGCCCTACACGCAACACCAGCAATCCGAAATCAGACGCGCCAGATCCTGAACCCGCAGACTTTGCCATGCGACTATTGTTGGTCACATCGCGACAAAGCGTCAATGCATTTGGATCTTAAAGTTCCTGCTGTGGCAACAAAAATTTCAGTCTGAAAACTCCAGCATAGAAAATACCGCCGCCTGCTTAGCGTTTCAGCATGGCCACGTTTTTGCCATCCACGGTTTGCATTCCGCGCAGGGTCGTCAGCTGGATCTGTACCCGCTTCCATGCCCCGGCATTCTTCTTGGTCGTAATCGGCGCATCGGGGTCGGCGTAATATGCCAGAACATTCTCGCGCAGCCCTGCGGGAACCCGGCGGCTGGGCTCGACGGTCAACCTGTTCAGCAAATCCGCGTAGGTCTTGTCGGTCAGCGGGTAGGAGCCGGGACGCACCAGGTTGCCCGTATCCAGGTCGCGATCGGGTAAATCGAGTTGATGTGTTGGATCTTTTGCCAACTCGCCAAGCATCTGCTCGTAATCGTCCACAGCGCGATTCACGCTCTCGATGTACCAGCGGTTTGTTTCTGCGCTCGGACCGCGAATCGCCAGATTCGAAATGGGCCCAATCTTGGGCACGATGCGGATGAGAAACGCAATGAAATGGATTTGAAATCCAGCTTTATGGCTGAACCTGGCCCAGTCGTTGTCAACCCCCGCCTGCGACTGGCGAGTGGAAAACTGATGAAAGGCAGGCGTGTCTTCCTCCGGCGGAAAATCGTTGTGGTGGATCAAGACCTCAGCATGGGCAAATGTCGGCAGCAGTTTGGCGACGGACGTATCGTAGCTTTCAAACGCGGGCCGCGGCCTGCCCAGCACCGAGCGCAGCGGCAATCCATAGGTCTGAAAAAATGCCTGCTCTACCAGCTTGCGTGGAACCTTGAAGCCCACGACATGCATATATCCTGCCGGCGCAAATCGATGCAGGCTTAATTGCTCGATGTCATAAGCAAACTCCGTCCGCACATGCGGATGAGGAGCTTGATCGTAGGTCACAATCGGCCCGTATTTCTTTCCCAGCGACGGAAACTCAATCGGCGTGGAGAGATTAGTCGCGTAGCGATGGCCATCGTTGTCCCCCACATAGTGCGACAGCGCGCCCAGCGCAAACGCATATTCATTCACCGTGCGGGAGTCGCGAATCAAATTATTCACGAACTCTCCAGCCCGCACATAATGCGTCAGGTTGCTGAATAACTGATGTCCGAACGGATAGTAGCCCATGTCCTGGATGGTCGTGCCACCATAGGCGTACCCCCTGGCTGCGTGCAACTGCGCGGCAGTCGCATCTGGAAATCGAGCCACCAGCGCCGGACGTATCGATCCCTTCCACGCCACGTCGACCAGGTCTTCATGCGTCAGGAAAGAGTAGGCATCGGTCGACTGCGGAAAACTCCACAAAAGCACCAGAGCGATCAAAACATGGACTGCGGAAAGCTGTGCTCGCGTGCGGAAAGTCCTCCGCTGTTTCACAGTTTGCATCCTTCTCTGTCTGCAACCATCCATTCGCATCGATAGGTTCATTCTACGTACATCCGATGCAGCGGGAATGTTGGTACACTGGCTCCATGCTTGATGAAATCACCTTCCGGCGGCATGCGGATAGCGCATTGGAATCGTTGAAGAAAGCCCTGATCCTTGCCGAGACCGATGCCGACTTTGAGGTGGAAGAGCAGAATGGCGTCCTCAACATCAGCTTCGATGAACCACCCTCCAAGTTTGTTTTGACCCCCAACGCTCCCGTCCGTCAGATATGGATTTCCGCTCTCTCCACCAGCTTTAAACTGGATTGGGACGACGCCACGCAGACATTCGTGTTCCCGAAAACGGGAGAATCCCTCAAGCCCCTGGTCGGTCGCCTGATTACCGAGCATCTCGGCGACGGCGAAGTACTCCTCAGCTAGATCTGTGTGCTCACGGCAAATCATTACCTGCACCCTTTTATTGCTCCATTGCATCGTCTATGTAAGATGCCCACTTCCTTGCCGACAGCAGCATCCAAATAAGCAAACGTTGCTACAGGAGCTACGATGCCGACTCATCCGCCCGTTGAAGATCATGCCATCCGGCACGAGTTGTCCGCGTTTTTGCGCGGCGACCAGGCCCATGCCAGCCTCGACGCTGCAGTGAAGGACATGCCCGCCTCCCTGCTTGCAGAAAAGCCGAAAGGCGTGCCGCACAATGCATGGCAAATGCTGGAGCACATCCGCATTGCACTCCACGACTTGCTGGATTTTTGTACCAATCCAAAATATCAAGCGCCGAAATGGCCTGAAGGATATTGGCCTGCTCATGAGTCGCCGCAATCCTCCACGGCATGGGACCATTCCGTTGCCGAGATTCACAAGGATCTCAAAGCTTTCGACAAACTCCTCGAAGATCCCAAGACCGACCTGACCGCGAAAATTCCCTGGGGAGACGGCCAAACGATCCTGCGGGAAATTCTTCTGGCTGGCGACCACACCAGCTATCACGTTGGCCAGTTGATCATGCTGCGCAAGCAACTCGGCGCCTGGAAAGATTGACGGTGGACTAACCTATATCTTCCGGTTGCCCATCACGCATGAATACCCTATGCTGAAGGGTTCTTCCCTGCTTGCCGCAGCCTTTAGGGGAACCTATGTCGCAAAGCACCACCGAAGATGTTCCGCAGGGCCCGCTGCCCACCGCTGAGCCCACCCGCAATGTCTCCGCGTCCGAGCAGCAATGGATCGATAAGACCCTTGCGCCCACGCTCGCTAAAACCCCCGAGCAGCCTATTGGCGCGAATACCGGCACGAATCGCAATCCCGATGGCACCGCCCGCTTCACCACCATCTCTGGCGTTCCCGTCGAGCGACTCTACACGCCCGCCGACCTTCCCGCGGACTGGGACCAGAACACGGACAAGTATCTCGGCCATCCCGGCCAGACTCCTTACACACGCGGCATCCATTCCACCGGCTATCGCGGCAAGCTGTGGACCATGCGTCAGTTCTCCGGCTTCGCGACGCCGGAAGAAACGAATCAGCGCTACAAATATCTGTTGCAACAGGGCGGCAGTGGTCTCTCCGTCGCCTTCGACCTGCCCACGCTGATGGGTTACGACTCCGACCACGCCAACAGTGAAGGCGAAGTCGGCAAGTGCGGCGTCGCCATCGATTCGCTGGAAGATATGGAGATTTTGTTTTCCGGCATCGACCTGGAAAAGACCACCGTATCGATGACCATCAACTCCCCGGCCAGCGTGCTATGGGCCATGTACCTGGTAGTGGCGGAGCAGCAAGGTGCAGACTGGAAAAAGATTTCAGGCACGCTGCAAAATGACATCCTGAAAGAATACATCGCGCAGAAGGAGTACATCTATCCGCCTGCGCCTTCCATGCGCCTCGTTATAGACACCTTCGAGTTTGGATCCCTGTTCACGCCGCGCTTCAATCCCATCTCCATCTCTGGTTATCACATTCGCGAGGCTGGTGCGACCGCCCTGCAGGAACTGGCCTTTACCATTTACGACGGCGTGGAATATGTTGAGTGGGCGCTGCGTCGCGGCCTGGATGTCGACGATTTTGCGCCCCGTCTGAGTTTCTTTTTCAATTCGCATAACGATTTCTTTGAAGAGATTGCCAAATTCCGCGCCTCCCGCAAAATCTGGTATCGCCTGATGACGGAACGCTTCCACGCGAAACAGGCGCGCTCGCAACTGATGCGTTTCCACACTCAGACCGCAGGCGTCTCTCTGACCGCACAGCAGCCCATGAACAACATCGCCCGCGTCGCCATTCAGGCGCTAGCGGCGGTCCTCGGCGGTACACAATCGCTACATACAGATTCCTACGACGAGGCACTGGCGTTGCCCACCGAGGAAGCCGCGCGCATTGCGCTGCGGACGCAACAGATTCTCGCGTATGAATCCGGCGTGGCACAAACCGTCGATCCATTGGGTGGCTCTTACTTTGTTGAGAATTTGACCCTGAAAATGGAGCAAGGCGCATTCGATTATTTTGACAAACTGGATGCCATGGGCGGCATGGTGCGCGCCATTGAGCAGGGTTTCCCGCAGAAGGAATTGGCGGAGTCCAGCTATCAATACGCGCGCGCCGTCGAGGCCAAAGAAAAAATCATCGTCGGCGTCAACGATTTTGTTGTCGAAGAAACCCCGCAGGAGATTCTCTACATTGGCGAAAGCGTGCGCGAGTCGCAAACTGCCAAGCTGCAGCACCTGCGTGCGCGGCGTTCCCAGGAAGAAGTTACACGCCGGTTGAACGCGTTGCGCCAGGCAGCGGCGAAGGAGCCGCAGGCGGAAAAGGGAAAGATCTCCGACGCCAACACCATGCCGTATATTCTGGAATGCGTACGCGCCTATGCCACCGTAGGCGAAATTTGCGAAGCGATGCGCGATGTGTATGGAACCTATGAAGAATCCAGCTGGACGTAACAGGATTGTGCGAGGAAGCCTTTGACAACCGAACCGCGAATCAAGAAACAAAATGAATTCCCCATCCGTGTACTGGTGGCCAAGCCTGGTCTGGATGGTCATGATCGTGGCGCCAAGGTAATCGCGCGTGCACTGCGCGATGCCGGCATGGAAGTCATTTACACCGGTTTGCGCCAGACGCCGGAGATGATCGTCAACGCTTCTATCCAGGAAGATGTGCAGTGCATTGGGCTAAGCATTCTTTCCGGCGCGCACAATGCCATAGTGCCGCGCTTGATGGCGCTGCTGAAGGAACGAGGAGCCGATGACATCCTGGTCGTTTTAGGTGGTACGATCCCAGCGCAGGATATCGATTTCTTAAAGCAACAAGGTGTCGCTGCGATCTTCGGTCCGGGGACCCCGCTGGAAACCACGGTGGAATTTATTCGCGCCCACGTAAAGCCGCGCGGTCTCGCCGCCTAGCCAGCGCCTCAACCATACTTCTGTCATTCCCTACACCCTCACGCCGCAATTCCCTGTGAAAAATGACGAATATATTTACTTGCACTTTGCAAGTAATCTTGCTAGGTTGATCGATACTACTTGCAAAATGCAAGTAATATCCTGACACTGACCGTGACAAAAACCCCCAAGCCGAAACGCCGATCCGGATGCCCGGTCAGCATCTCCCTGGAACAATTTGGCGATCGCTGGTCGCTGCTTATCATCCGCGACATGATGGTTCGTGGTTATCGCACATTCAAGGAATTTCAAGAAGCAGGCGAAGGCATTTCTTCCAATATTCTTGCAGACCGGCTGAAGACACTGGAAGCCGCCGGCATCTTAATAACTGAACCGGAGGAGACAGATGCGAGGCGTGTCAATTATCGACTGACACAAAAGGGCATCGACCTGGCTCCCGCAATGTTGGAACTGCTAATCTGGGGCGCGCGGTATGAGGCGACGGCCGCGCCATGCGGTTTGATTGGGCAAATGGAAAACTCCCGTGAGCAGATTCTCACTGAGACACGACGACGATGGCGGGAACGGGATTTGACGCCGCTGATCCCGAAATTTGATGAGATTGACGTTTGAATGTAACGCGAGGTCGAGGCGACAGATCTCACTGATTTTGGAAGGAGAAGAGAGGATGAGCAAGGTACGGGTACTGGTCGGCACAAGAAAAGGCGCGTTCGTTTTGACGGCGGATGGCAAACGCAAAAATTGGGACGTCAGCGGCCCGTACTTCGGCGGCTGGGAAATGTATCACCTGAAGGGATCTCCTGCCGATCCGAACCGCCTGTATGCGTCGCAGACCAGCGGCTGGTTCGGACAGCTGATTCAGCGTTCCAACGATGGCGGCAAGACGTGGGAGCCGATGAATAACAAGTTCGTCTACGATGGCGTGCCCGGAACGCATCAATGGTACGACGGCACACCTCATCCGTGGGAGTTCAAACGGGTCTGGCATCTGGAACCGTCGCTCACAGATCCGGACACCGTCTACGCGGGCGTGGAAGATGGCGCCTTGTTCCGCTCTACTGACGGCGCCCAGTCGTGGCAAGAGCTTTCAGGATTGCGCAAACATGGCACCGGACCTCACTGGCAGCCAGGAGCTGGCGGATTGTGCCTGCACACGATCCTGCTCGATCCCAGCGATCCCGCACGAATCTACATTGCCATCTCCGCGGCAGGCGCGTTTCGCACCGATGACGCGGGCGCAACGTGGCAGCCCATCAACCGCGGCCTCCATTCCCAGTACATCCCCGATCCTAACGCCGAAGTCGGGCATTGTGTACATCACATCGCGATGCATCCCTCACGCCCGGAAGTGTTGTTCATGCAGAAACATTGGGACGTGATGCGCAGCGACAATGCGGGCGACTCTTGGCAGGAAGTCAGCGGAAATCTGCCAACCGACTTTGGGTTCGCAATCGACGTGCACGCGCATGAGCCCGAGACTCTCTACGTGGTGCCAATCAAGAGCGACTCAGAGCACTACCCTATCGATGGAAAGCTGCAGGTATTTCGCAGCCGCACAGGCGGAAACGAATGGGAACCAATGACCAAGGGTTTGCCGCAGCAAAACTGCTATGTGAATGTGCTGCGCGACGCAATGTCTGTCGATTCGCTGGACGACTGCGGCGTGTATTTTGGTACGACGGGCGGCCAAGTGTATTGTTCCGCCGATGCAGGTGACAATTGGAATCCTATCGTGCGCGACCTTCCAGCTGTACTTTCGGTTGAGGTCCAAACGCTGCGATGACACGCTGTACGATACGCATTGAATTACCGGCACATTTGCGGACGTTGGCAGGCGTTGGCCGCGAGGTGACGTTGGAGGTGGAAGGCACCGTCACTCAGCGTTCGGCGCTCGATGCGCTGGAGGCGCGCTATCCTATGCTGCGCGGTACGATTCGCGACCACGTCACGCAACAGCGGCGTCCCTTCCTGCGTTTTTTTGCTTGCGAACAAGACCTGTCGCATGAACTGCCCGATACCCCATTACCCGATGCAATTGCGCTGGGAAAGGAACCATTGATTGTTCTGGGAGCTATCGCGGGCGGATAGCAGTAACTTTGCGGGGATCTTGTCGCGGCCAGATTAGAGCGTAACAACACCCAATTGGAGAGCACCTATGCAGAAGATCACGCCGTTCCTGTGGTTCGATGACAAAGCCGAAGAGGCGATGAATTTTTACGTTTCTATCTTCAAAAACTCAAAGGTTGGAAGTGTAACTCGGTATGGAGATGCGGGACCGGGGCCGAAGGGGAGCGTCATGTCCGTAACCTTCGAACTGGATGGACAAGAATTTTTCGCACTCAACGGTGGCCCACAGTTTAACTTCACTCCCGCTATTTCGTTCTTTGTCAACTGCGAAACGCAGGGAGAGATCGACGATCTGTGGGAGAAGCTTTCGGAAGGTGGAGGAACCCATAACTGCGGTTGGCTCCATGACAAATTTGGCCTATCGTGGCAGATCGTCCCATCAGTTTTGACTAAATTACTGCATGACAATGATCTTGAAAAATCCGCAAGGGTCATGCGCGTGATGATGCAAATGGATAAGCTCGACGCACGCCGTTTGCAGGAGGCGTACGACCAGCCGTAGTTGCAAAGTCGAATCGGTATCCATTTTCGATTCAAAAAAAGCAACTGGAGGGAGCATTGATGCAAATCGATCCTCAAGCTACCGGCATCTCGACGACGCGTCTCTTGATCGGACGCATTCTCACCGTTCTGGTCGTACTGTTTCTGCTGTTCGATAGCGCGGGAAAGTTCATGAAGCCGGTGCAAGTAGTGGAGGCATGTACTCGCCTGGGTTGGCCGCTCAACCTGGTTATTATCCTTGGCGTCATCTTGCTCATCTGCACTATCCTCTACGCAATTCCGCGCACTTCCCTCCTGGGCGCGACATTGCTCACCGGGTACTTTGGCGGCGCAGTTGCTATCCACTTACGGGCGGGCTCTCCGTTATTTGAGACTATCTTTCCAGTTATTTTTGGAGTGCTGGCCTGGACAGGCATCCTGCTGCGCGATGATCGAATCCGAATATTGACTACCCGCCGAACGTAACGCGACTGAACGCGAGGCGTATCGACCGCAAAATTCCTTGCATCCGGAAGCAGTTTGAAACATCTGCTGGTTCAGCCTGCGCGGTGACGTTACGATTTCACGCGCGACAAATTCACTAAAACCGATTTCACGGAGAACTCGAATGAAAATCGTATCGATCATCGCACGCATCTTGTTGGGGCTGACGTTTTTTATCTTCGGCCTGAATGGGTTTCTCAACTTTATGCACGGTCAAATACCTGGAGGGGTGGCAGGTACGTTTCTCGGCGCCCTCATCGCCAGCCATTTCATTTGGTTTGTTGCCGCAGTTCAAGTGATCGCCGGGGCTCTCCTGCTGGCGAACCGGTTTGTGCCCTTGGCGCTGGCTTTGTTGGCGCCTGTACTCTTCAACATCCTTGTCTTTCATCTGACAATGCAGCCCAGCGGTTTGCCGCCCGGTCTTGTCGCGACGATTCTCTGGCTGATTCTAGTGTGGAGATTACGCACATACTTTGCTCCTCTATTGGTACAAAAGGCCATCGAGAAGTAGGCCGAAATCCGATTTTCAATTTTCACTATTTCAGGAGAGAACAATGCAATTGAATCCGTATCTCTATTTCAATGGCAACTGCGAGGCAGCGTTCAAATTTTACGAACAGCACCTCGGCGGAAAAATCGAAGCGATGATGAAGCATGAGGGAACGCCAGCGGAAGCCCAGACTCCACCTGAATGGCGCGATAAGATTTTGCACGCTCGAATGACGGTCGGAGGCACGGTTTTGATGGCTTCCGATGCGCCTCCGGGACACTATCAAGTGCCGCAAGGTTTTTCGGTGTCGCTTAACTTGAAGGATGCCGCCGAGGCCGATCGCATCTTTGCGGCGATGTCGAAAAATGGCAACGTAATCATGCCCATCCAGAAAACCTTCTGGGCAACGCGTTTTGCGATGTTTACCGATTCATTCGGCGTACCCTGGATGATCAATTGCGACTAGATTGTGATCGTCTGCAATCCAGAGCACTGATCGAGCGAGCGGGGACTAAAGTTCAGGCTCCGGCAAGCACCTTGGCATATTTTTCTGGAAGCGTCCGCTTGATCATTTTGCGGTCGGTAACGACATGCGTGGTTTCGCCCTCCGCAAGCAATTGCTGATCGGCGACGCGCAGAACGCGATAGCGGAATTTTAAAACTGCTCCTCGCGCTGCGATGACTTGAGTTTCAATGGTGAGTTCATCATCGTAACGAGCAGGCGCCTTGTAGCGACAATTCACCTCGACCACGGGAATAAAACAGTCGTCGTCGACTTCCATGCTTTTGTAATCGAAGCCGAGCAGGCGCAGCAACTCGACGCGGCCAATCTCGAACCAGACCAGGAAATTCGCGTAGTAGACAACCCCCATCTGGTCGGTTTCTGCATACCGCACGCGTAGGCGAACCTCACCGATCACCTCATTTCTGCTGGAAGGCATTTCGTTCACGCGCGGATTCCCCCTCAGGAATGGATGTCGGTTTTGCTGCGTTTGCGGGAAGGCCAATGGGGCGTGCGTCGTTCAAGAAACGAGGACACTCCCTCACGAAAATCCTCCGTGCTGCGAACACTAGTGTTCATTTCGACCGCGGTGAGAAGCTGACGATCAAGGCTGTCTTTCACATGGGCGGAAAGTAGCTGCTTGGTGGCGCGCATCGATTCAGGACTGTTTTTCAGTAACTGGTTCGCCAATCGCAGAGCCCGCTCCATCAGGCTGGAGTCGCGCACAACTTCATTCACCAGGCCCATTTGCTGGGCTTCCTCCGCTGTAATCAGCCGCGCCGTTAATAGCAAATCCCTTGCTTGTTTTTCGCCGACCTGCAAGGTGAGAAATGACGAAACGACGGCTGGAATGAAACCAATACGTGCTTCCGTGTATCCGAATTTCGCCTCTGGGACCGCCAGCGTGAAATCGCAGACCGTCGCCAGTCCCATGCCGCCTGCGATGGCATGCCCGTTGACCGCTGCAATGGTTGGAAGCGGCAGGTCGTACAAACTGCGAAGCAGGTGCGCCATCCGTTCCGCGTCTGCATTGTGCGGCGGAACCGTTTTACTGATGAGCGACTGAAGATGCTCCAGGTCGAGCCCGGCACAAAATGCGGGACCACGGCCAGTCAGGATTAAGACACCCGAATTGCGATTGGACAAGTCGTCGATGGTCGCGATGAGCTCGTCAATCATCTGCGGAGTCAGCGCATTGCGGCGTTCCGAACGATTGAGCGTGACGGTGACTATTTCTTCCGTCTCCGTTATGAACAGCGTTTGATAAGGCATACGACCCTCAATGAAAGAACGGGGAGGAACGAATCATAGTAACCGGTGAGGGACGCCTGCGTCATCTATTTCGTGTTTGTCTATTGCACGTTTTTTATGGAGGACCACTTGTCTTCGCGCTGCCTTTCCAATCTACGGGCAATCCCCGCTTTTCCTCATCCACCAGCCAGCGCCGCAGTTGCAGGATGTCATTCGCGCGGGCGATTCCGATCGGTTTTGAAATTCCATGCGGCTCCACGATGATTACGTTCTCAACGTCCTGCAACAACATACTGCGGCTTACCCGATCCACCAGTTCGCCAGGATGCGCCAACACGTAATCCTTTCGCGCCAGTTCCCGCATTTTGAAGTGATGATCGGGCGGCTCAACCCGCAGAAGGTCGTGGGACTCGACGATGCCGACTAGAGATCCATCCGACTCGACAACGGGAAGTAAATCCAGACTCTGGGGAACAAAGTCGCGCAGGACAGTCCTCAGCTCGGCGTCGGCGGGGATGACGCTGAATTGCTTGTGCATGACCTGGTCAATCCGCGCGCGCATCAGCACGGGCACGGAATAGTCCTGCAAAACGATCAGTCCGCGCTTTACCAGCTTGCCGGTCATGATGGAATCCGGACTGAACAGGCGCACGAATCCGTCGGAAACCATGACGCAGACGATGAGCGGCAACAAGGAATTCGGATTGTGGCTCAACTCAAACAAAAACACAATGCTGGTGAAAGGTGCGCGCGCGATGCCGGCAAACACCGCGGCCATGGCCACCAGGGAATAAAAGGCCGGGTCGCTGACGAAGTGAGGAAAGAAATGGTGCCAGAACATTGCGTAGACTGCGCCAATGCCGCCGCCGACAATCAATGACGGAGCAAATACACCGCCCGTGGTGCCCGATCCGAGAGAGATAACCAAGGCCCAGAACTTCGCCACCGAGATGCCAATCAAATTCGCTACTGTGAGGCGGTCATTCAACATACTGCGAATGGTGTCGTATCCGGTGCCAAACACCTGCGGATAAAAATATCCGATCGCGCCGAGAATCAATGCGCCAATGGCGGGCGCCCAGATAAGTGGGCGTCGAATGGGTAAATGATCGAAGAATTCCTCCAGCCAGAACAAGGAGCGAATCATGGCGATGCCAATGCCGCCCATCAAAATACCCATCAGCGCGAACAACCACAGTTCGTTCATATTGACGAGTTTGAAAGCAGGTGTGGGAAACAGAGGCGCCCACCCCGCAAAGTGAATGCGCACGCCGGTCGCCACGGCAGCGGCGAAGGCCACAGGAATAAAAGAACGGGCGCGAAATTCAAACAGCAGAAGCTCCACTGCGACCAAAATTCCCGCAAGCGGGGCCGTGAACGTGGCTGCCATCCCCGCCGCAGCTCCGGCAGCCAGCAAAACTCGCCGGTAATACGGGGAAAGCCCGATGGCCTGCCCGAACAGCGACCCGAAGGCCGCGCCGGTTTGAATGATGGGACCCTCCGCCCCGAAGGGCCCGCCGGTGCCAATGGCGAACGCAGTGGCCAGCGGCTTCAGAAACGCAACGCGAAGGCGCATTCGGCTTTGACCAAAAAGGACAGCTTCCATGGCTTCTGGAATGCCATGACCCTTCAGCGTCGGTTCCCAGTAGTGGACCATAAAACCGACCGCCAACCCGCCGATAGGAGGAATCAGGATGACCCATAGACCCAGATGGTTGTGAGCGGGGGAGGTGATGGCGAACGACAGCCTGCCATAAAAGAAAATGTTGGTAAAGAGATAGATGAGCTCCAGCAGCCCTTGCGCAACAAGTCCGCCTATCAGTCCGACGAGAAGTGCGTAACCCGATACTTTGACAACTTCCGGCTCCAGAGCCACGCCGAAGAAGCTCTTTTTCGGCAGCTTCTCATCGGCAGGGATCGTAGTATCGGAGTGAGGTAAGTCGGCCATCGAAGACCTCCATCCATCGAGCTACAACGGTTTTGTGCTTGTCAGTGTGGTCAGTCCTTCATTCGCATTCGACACTAATGAAATCACGTGACAGCGGGCTCATACACTGGCCCCGTCGTCCCGCTGCCGCCGCGCAACTTTAAAGCCGCCAAAATATCGGTCTTCGTCAAAATGCCTATCAACCTGCCATCCTCGGAAGTCACGAGAAGCATGTGGTAGTCGTGCTCGCTGAGCAGCAGCCGCAAAGCTTCCGCGAGGTCGCAGTCGGGAGGAATTTTCTTGATATCTTTTTGCGCCACGTCTTCCACCGTCTTGGTTGTCCACTCCCGGTAAGGGATGACCCCCAGCGACGAAACCGACATGATTCCAACAATGGCGCCTTCTTTCAAAACTGGAAATGCAATGTGCCTGTGATGCCTGCAAACGCTGTCCGCAAACTCCCGCAAAGTGGAGGAGGCCACTGCGGAAACTACGCTTTGCTGCATCACTTCCGCCACCTGTAATGTTCCTCAATTCCTGGATGCGCACGCCTTCGTGCAGGCGCTGGTCGCCGGAGGCTGAGGCCTCGCCGGAAATTGCATAGGCTACGGCCGCGCCGATCAGTGCGGGAATGATGAAAGCATGGCCGCCAGTGGCCTCGGCCACAAACACCACCGCGGCCAGCGGAGTCTTATAGCCGGCCGCAATGAAGGCAGCCATCCCGGTCGCAGCATACAATTCGATGGCGTTGGTGTGAACGACCGACTGCGCAAAAGCGGCTCCAAAACTGCCGCCGGTCAAAAACAGCGGAACAAACATGGCGCTGACGCCGCCGCTGGCAAGCGTAAACAGAGTTGCCGCGAGCTTGAGGATGCCGAAGACCACCAGTTCCAGACTGCTGTGATGCCGGTTTAGGATTTGCCCCACCGCTTCATAATTCGGCCCCAGCGGAACCAGTGACCCGTGAAACATCATCAGGAATGCCAGCCCGCAAACACCGGTGAGGAAGCCGCCCAGGGTCAGCTTCATCCAGTGGGGAAGATTCCACTTCACCATGAATACCCGGGCGCGGCGAAAGGTGATGGTAAACGCCATGGCAATCAGCCCGATGACGACACCTAAAAACGCGCACCACAACAGATCGCGGCCCTTGAAAGAAGTGGCGCTGGCGAAGTCGAACAGCGGAGAAGCACCGAGAAAAAATGCCAGCGTTATATAGGCGACCACGGATGAAATCAGCGAAGGCAGCAGCGCCTCGTGGGCCAGGTCATCCTTGTATGGCATTTCCAGCGCAAAGACAAGGCCGGTCATCGGCGCGCGAAACACCGCTGCCATGCCGGCTGCCGCGCCGCTGATGAGCATGATCCGCCGGTCACGCGGTTCGAGGCCGAAACGCCGCAGTCTGGCCCACAGCCACGAGCCTATAGCGCCCCCTCCGTAGATGCTCGGCCCTTCGAGAGCAGCGCTGCCGCCGAATCCAACCGTCGTAATGGCGGCGAGGATTTTCGGCAGAAAAGACCGGGTATCGATGTCGCCCTGGTGTTCGTGGTAAGAACGAATGATCTCTTCGGTGGAATGTTCGTCCGGATCGGGCGTCAGGAATTGCATGATCAATCCCGTCACCCCGAATGCCAGCGTCAACACCGGCACGATTGTCCAATGGTGATGCAGAAAACAGGCAAGCACGACCGGCCATATTTTATCCAGGATAATGATTGCAATCCCGGTAATGACAAGCCCGGTGGACAAGCCGATGATGGGCGCGATCAAAAGCCATTTGTGCAGATCGCGCGCATAGACAGCCGCCAGGTCCTCATGAACCAGGGGAAAATACTTATGTAGAAGCGGGTGCTCAATCAACCAGGGTCCAAACTTCGCTTTTGGTTTCGTACTTGTCGTCTCGGCCATCAAAACTCTCTCATGCCAGCTTTTTTCTATTGGAGCTTCGCTGCCGCTTGCTCTCATTCTGTAAAGCCTTTTGCAATGCCTCAATCAAATGCGGCGCATGTGAATTCAGCTCCAGCAAATGAACCTGCGATAGCCGATCGAGCACCTGTTGGCCCCGCGCCGTAGTTTCCAGGCAAACACGACGACGATCTTCCGGATCGGTTGTGCGTCGTAACAACCCCTCCTTTTCGCAACGATCGACCAACTCGACAACACTATTGTGTTTCAGCCCCAGGGCTGCTGCCGCATAAGCTACGGAAGGTGAGATATAGACCGGCGCGCCGGCAACAGCGAGCAGGAGTTGGTGTTGCTGCGGATGCAAACCTGCTTCCTTTGCGGCATCTTCGCTGGCCAGTAAGAACTTCCGCAACTGATGGCGGAAGGATGCCAGGGCCTGGTGGAGAGGTTGGTTGGGGTCTTTTTGGGGAAACCTCGCGTCCATTTCTTCATTATATCGGACTACGATACAACTTGAAAGATATCGATTATTACTGCACTAGAGGTCCATATTCGGCGGAAATCTGCCGCGTGCGATCGAGAAGGTTTTTCATCGGAGCCAACTGCGGCAGCTGGGCACCGGCCTTGCGAAGTACTTCGAGTGTCTGTTCCGTGGCGATGTTACCGACCAGTGCGTCCTGTGCAAAGGGACATCCTCCCAGACCGCCCATTGCCATATCAAAGCGGCGACAACCAGCGGTGTAAGCCGCCAGAACTTTCGCCTCAACCTGATCCGGTCGGGCGTGCAGGTGAACACCGAATTCAACGCGATCATCGGTAGCGAGCACCGCGGATACAAGCGAGTGAATCTGCTCCGGCCCGGCAAGGCCAACCGTATCCGCCAGAGAGATTTGCTCGACGCCCATCTCCGTCAGCAGACCGCAGGCATCCACGACTTCGTCGAAACTCCAATCATCCCCATACGGATTGCCGAAGGCCATCGAGATATAGACGACCAGATCCAGGCCGGCTTGGTATGCCAGTTCCGCGATGCCGTCGAGCGCATCCAGCGATTCTTCTGGAGTTTGATGTTGATTGCGTTGCAGGAAGCCGGGAGAGACTGAGTAAGGAAAGCCGAGGGTATGCACGGATTCCGTGGCAATGGCGCGCTCGGCGCCTTTTTCGTTGACCACAATGCCAATAATGTCCACTTCTTCCGGCGCCTGCAACAGGCGCAGCACCTGTTCGGAATCTGCCATTTGCGGCACAGCTGCTGGAGAGACAAAGGAGACGGCATCGATGTGCTGGAACCCGGCGGCAATCAGGTCACGGATGTACGCCGCCTTCACATCTGCAGGAATCAACTTCGGCAGACCCTGCCAGGCATCGCGCGGGCATTCGATAATTTTGATCTCGTTGCTGATCATTTTTCGTTCATTCTGTCTTGTCGATTATGTCTGCAGAATTCCCGGGTTAAAGTGCGGGACTTCCGGATTCAGCGCAACTGCTTCAAGTGCGGTTCGGAGCACATCACGAGTTTTTCTGGGATCGATGATTGCATCCACCCATAAGCGAGCGGCCGCATAACGAGGATCGGTCTGCTCGTCATAGGCCGCTTTCGTTGAATCAAACAGCTCCTTCTTTTCCGCGATCGCTAAGCACGTGGCCACTGCGTTCCAATTGCTTGATTCTTACTTCGACCAATGTATTGGCCGCGGAGGCGCCGCTCATGACGGCGTATTTTGCCGTAGGCCACGCAAAGATAAATCGCGGATCGTAGGCCTTGCCGCACATGGCGTAATTCCCTGCCCCAAAGGAACCGCCGACGATGACGGAGATTTTCGGCACCACGCTGTTGGAAACGGCGGAGACCATCTTTGCCCCGGATCGAATGATGCCGTTCCATTCCGCATCGCGACCCACCATGAACCCGTTCACGTCATGCAGAAAAATCAGCGGAATCAGATTTTGATTGCAATCCATGATGAAACGCGCAGCCTTGTCAGCGGAATCGGGATAGATGACTCCGCCAAACTCCATGTGTTTCTCGCCGGTATGGCTTGTCTGGGTCTGGTGGGTTTTCTGGTTGGCAACGATGCCGACGGCAAAGCCGCCGATACGCGCATATCCGCAAATCAGCGTCTGACCGTAGTGCGGCTTGTACTCGTCGAAGCGCGAGCCATCCACGATGCGCGCGAGGATGGCGTGCATGTCATAGCTGTGCGCCGCCACCGCGGGGTCAGGATTGAGGATGCCCAGCAGATCCTCCGCTGAATATTTCGGCGCATCTGTCGCGTCGTCATAGGCAATGCGATCGAACGGTGCGGGGGGACGATGGCCAAGTCGTGCCACCAGCGAGCGAAGCCGAGCAATGCAGAGATGATCGTTCGGCTCCTTGAAATCGACTGTGCCGGAGATTTCCGCATGCATGGTGGCGCCACCTAGTTCTTCGGCGGAGACTTTTTGGCCAATCGCAGCCTGCACCAGCGCCGGTCCCGCAAGAAACAATCCGCTGCCCTCAGTCATCAATACATGGTCAGTCATTACAGGTAGATAGGCGCCACCGGCAACGCACATCCCCATGATGGCAGTCATTTGCGGAATGCCGCGCGCGGACATCACGGCGTTGTTGCGAAAGACACGGCCAAAATCATCCTGATCGGGAAAGACATCTTCCTGCAATGGAAGAAACACGCCGGAAGAATCGACCAGGTAGAGCGTGGGAATGTGGTTCTCCATGGCAATGTGCTGCGCGCGCAGCACCTTCTTCGCAGTCATGGGAAAAAATGCGCCCGCCTTCACCGTGGCGTCGTTGGCGATGATCATCACAAGCCGGTCGGCGACGCGGCCTATACCGGTGACAGTACCGGCAGCAGGTGCGCCGCCATAGTCGGCGTACATGCCATGCGCGGCGTAGATGCTTAGCTCGTGAAATTCCGTGCCGGGATCAAGCAGCAGATCGAGACGCTCGCGAGCAGTGAGACGCTTCTTCTTATGTTGCGCTTCAATAGCTTTGGCACCGCCACCCTGGCGAATGATTGCCTGCTCCGCTTCAAATTCTGCGAGCAGGCTACGCATGGCGGCGGCGTTCGCATGAAAGCGCTCGTTGGCCGTATCCATGGCGGAAGGAAGCACGTTCGGAAGCGAGTCGTTGAACGGATCGGCGCTGTTCGCAGTCATAAGCGATAGAAACGGAAGACTGCTCAGCATAGAACACGAAGAGGCAACGCGCAAATGACCGCATGCGTTCGGCACGGAGGAACGATAGATTCATCTGTCAGAAACAATTTCTGGCGAAAAACGAGCAGGAGATCTCTCCGAATTTCAAAGGATCGAGATACTGTAGCGCAAAAAAGATACCAGCAAAAATGCTGCCGTACCATTACGCGCACAGATCCGCTTCTAATCCAGCAGGGTGACGACGCCGCTTCCGATGTCGTAATATCCGGCGACAACTTTCAATTGACCTTCCTTGATTTTTTCAGCGACCACCGTCGATGCCTGACTCAGTAACTTGGCCTGGATCTTTGCATTTGCCTTGGTGACCGCTTTGTAATCGGGGCCGGCCTGGTCGACTGCGGGTTGCAAGTGGGGGTAGAGGCTGCTGATTTGCCCGGGAACAGACTTGCCTGCAACCGCCGCCTTGACCGCGCCGCAATTGCTGTGGCCCAGGACCAGAATCACCTTGGTGCCAAGAACTGCGACTCCGTACTCCAGGCTACCGATGATCTCTGGCGTGATGATGTTGCCGGCGACGCGATTCACGAAAAGATGGCCGATGGTCTGGTCAAACACAATCTCCACAGGCACGCGGGAGTCGGCGCAGGAAAGCACGGCAGCGTAAGGTTCCTGCTTTTCCTCCAAATGCTGCTTCAGGATGTTGAGGTCATGTTCATGGGCGGTCATTTTTCCAGCCGCAAAGCGACGGTTGCCGTCCATCAATTCTTTCAGGGCAGCATCGGGAGTCCACGTAGTTTGTGCAAGCACGGCATGCGGATGTAGCAGGCTCTGCGCGGATTCGGCGGCAATGCCAGCGGTAACCACTCCGGCAACCGCGGCTGCGGAGGTGCATAGGAAATTCCGGCGCGAGCGCGGTGTAGACGCGGAGAGTAACGGGTTTTGCACGGAAGACGATGAGCCTGTCATGAAGAGCCCTCTTTTGAAGTAACTGTGATGAACCGCGCTGATGCGCGATCAGTGGACATGCGATGTTCGACAGAAGCGAACCACCCACCCTCTGTTTCGCAAAGAGCGGATGGCTCAGTGGATACAAGTTCCCAACTCAACTACGCCGTGTGACGGCCGCGTTCCTGCTGTTGGCTGCCGAGAGCACGCTCTGCGGTACGAGTGCTGATGACCCGTTCCTCGGGGGTACGAATCACCGCATAGATTCCGGCAGCGATGGCGGCCCCAATCAACGGTGCAACAATGAAGAGCCAGAGTTGCTGGATGGCCCATCCCCCGACAAATACCGCTGGCCCGATGCTGCGGGCAGGATTGACCGAGGTGTTATCGATAGGAATGCAAACCAGGTGGATCAGGGTGAGAACCAGGCCGATGGCAAGACCGGCAAAGCCGACGGGAGCTTTAATGTCCGTCGCGCCCAGCACGGTCAGCACCAGGAATGCAGTCAGGATGACCTCCGCGAGGAAAGCAGCATGCATATTGAAGAGATCGGGAGAGTGCATCCCGAAACCATTGGCGCCGAGACCGCTGACTGATGCGTCGTAGCCGCCGGGAACACCGCGAGCAATCGCAAGAATAAGCCCGGCCGCAATGACCGCGCCAATGATTTGCGCAATGACATACATGACGGAATCTTTGACGCTGATTTTTCTGGACAGCAGGACACCAAACGTGACGGCTGGGTTGATGTGGCAGCCTGAAATCGGTCCGATGGTATAGACCATGGCCAGCAACGACAGGCCGAAGGCAAAAGCAATTCCTTCATAGCCGATATGCTTTCCGGCCAGTACGGCGCTGCCGACACCGCCAAAGACCAGAACGAACGTTCCTACTAACTCCGCAAAATATTTCTTCATGCAGAACCCCCCTAAGACGAAATCACCTGAATATACACCGGACGAGCGAGGGGGAACTATAAAAAAATACGAAATTCATGGGCAATCTGGCAATACTGCCGACCGGCTGGGTAGGCGATTGATCTCGCTCAGGCTCTACGGCTTAGCTCAGGAGGCGTGGGACATAAAGAAGGGCGGATTCACACGTAACTGCGGAGTGTCAGCCCGCCTGGTTGGTTTCCGTCGTTCCAGCCAAGCCCAGCACCTCGGCATGCTGCTGCATAGCGGCAAGGCAGAAAGCTACATGGTCAGGTAAATCGATGCCGAGTTCCGCAGCACCCATGACGATGTCCTCCCGATTCACTCCGCGGGCGAATGCTTTGTCTTTCATCTTTTTCAGGACTGATGAAACGTTGACGTCGTGGATCGATTTGGTTGGCTTGACTAAGGCATTGGCGGTCAGGAACCCTGCCAACTCATCACAGGCAAACAAAGCCTTATCGAGATGCGAGACGCGCGGCGTATTGGTGTAATGTGCGTGCGCCAGAATGGCATGGCGTATCTCTTCGGGCCAGCCTTGCTCGGTCAGAATGCGATTGCCGACCCAGGGATGTTCTTCCGGCGAGGGATATTTTTCGTAGTCAAAGTCATGCAGCAGTCCGGTGATGGAATAGGTCTCGACCAGAGTGCGGGCTTGTTCCGGCGACAGACCGAGTTCAACAGCACGCTGCTCGCCGTAAGCACGAACGCAGATTTCCACGCCAAGTGCGTGCTTCAACAGGCTGGCGGACTGCGTGTACTCGTTGAGCAAGCGCCACGCGGCGGCACGATCGTTTGCCAAGCCGGCGTTCGCGACTTCGTTCAAGTGCGATTCAGACGAATTTTCGTTGAGCGCAGGATTGGGAGTTGTGTCGGGCATGCGACTGATCTCCTCTCCTTATGATCCAGGAAAACTCGGGAGTTTGACGGTTATTTTCGGCTATTTAAGGTTTTTCTTCATTTTTCTCTTGACAACCCGCTGATTACCAAGCAACTTATCAAGAGAAGCATGCCCCCACGTGCAACGGATGTCAGCTCTGGCCTCCGTAAAACATCTATGGCAACTATGATGGCTCCCGTAGCTTCAAGGGAGGTTCTACGTTGCGACCGCTGCAGCCTGGTGCAATTCAGCACCAGCAATTTGTTGTGTAGACGCTGCCGCAAACCCCTGGAAGTAGCAGAACCGGAACCTATCGTGTCCTCGCCAGTTGAGGTGATGGGCACACGCGTGCCGGGAAACCGGCAATCCAAAGTCGCCGTGCGCTTACGAGAAATTCGGAATGCGCGGCACTTAAGTCAACGGCAGCTCGCAGCCCGGCTGGAGGTACCGCGCACCTACATCTCGAAGATTGAGAATGGTCGCGCGATGCCAACCTTGTCGTCGCTGCAGCGGCTTGCAAACGCCTTGGCAGTTCCTATGTGTGAAATGGTGCATGACGTGCGGTTTGAGCGAGAGCGCGAAATTGCCACCATGATGGAAGATCCTTTTCTGTCAGAAATCGCGCAGTGGGCGTCAGGACTCGACAACCTACATCGAGCGATGGTGCTGGGCCACGTTCGGGAAATGGCAAACGGCGGTCGCCGGACAGCCTAGAGCCTGTTCACACTCGCGAGCATATCTACCCATGACAGCCACGACGGATTACGCAGAAATCGTGGCTGCTTGCGGGCTTGTCCGCATCCCATTTGCGACCCCTCTTGGCACTATGCTACGGTCGAAGCAAGTTGAGGTATTCTCCCTTGTCCACCGTAACCGCACCCAGCCGTCTCAAGGAATTGTCCACGGATGAGCTGGCCATTTATCGGCAGCTGGACCCGGAACAATTGCCGAAGCACATCGCCATCATCATGGATGGCAATGGGCGATGGGCGGGTCAGCGGCGTCTGCAACGATTTTTCGGCCATCAACAAGGCGCGGAGTCGGTGCAGTACGTGGTCGAGACAGCCTCGCGCATTGACCTGCCGTGGCTGACGCTCTATGCGTTTTCGCTCGAAAATAATCTGCGCCGCCCGGAGACGGAAGTCAGCTTCCTGATGCGCCTGCTGCGCACCTACCTGGTCGGCAATGTGAAGCGGATGAATGACAATAATGTCCGCATCGCCTACATTGGACGGGTTGCGGACCTGCCGCAGGAAGTGCAGGAGACCATGCAATGGGCCGCCGAGCAGACGGCGCGCAATACCGGCACGACATTGACGCTGGCTTTGAATTACGGTGCTCGGGTAGAGATCGTCGATGCAGTGCGCGATGCACTGACCCGGATGGCAGCCGAGCACAACGGGCGCCTATCGCTGGAAGAACTGCTGACCAAATTCAACGAACAACACATCTCTCAAGCGCTCTATACCGCGCACATGCCAGATCCAGATCTAGTGATCCGCACCAGCGGAGAGATGCGCATCAGCAATTTTCTTCTGTGGCAGATTGCTTACTCTGAAATCTACGTCACAGAGCGCTTCTGGCCCGACTTCCGCGGCCTGCATTTGCTGGAGGCGATTCGTGAATATCAGTGCCGCGAACGCCGCTTCGGCGGCCTCGGCACCGCGCCAAAGGCAAAGTCCGTCGAACAGGAACAAATCCTGGCACAGTAGAGATGGCTGAATAGTTGACCGGAAACTGCAAGATGCGTTGCTCGCCCCTGCGACGCCGCAACGGCTTCCGCTCAGCACCACAAAACTTCTCATCCACGATGTCAAGAGAACGATATCTCTGAAATCCTCTGCGACGTTTCCCCATTCATTAGATAATGATGCACAGACCCAATCGATCCAGGTGTACAGTTCCGCTGCCGATCCATGCGAGCGATATTTTGAAAGAGAACACAATCGATGAAACGAATTCTTACGGCGGTCATTTTAATTCCGCTGGTATTGGTGCTGATTCTTTGGGGTCCTTTGTGGTTGCAGATGCTAGCAGCCTGGATCATTGCGGAACTGGCACTGTATGAATATCTGGTGTTGGCGGACGCCTCCGGCGCGCGCGTACCACGGTGGCTTGTGCTGGTCTGCTGCGCACTGCTGTTTGCGGTGGCATATTGGGAACCGGCGTTTCTACTGGCGGCGCTGGGAATTTTCGCGCTGGTGATGTTGGGGATCTGCTCCCTGCGCTCTCCGCTGGAGCGGATATTGGCCGATGCGGCTGCTGGGTTCTTCGGCCTGATCTATGTTGCGTTTCCGTTAGTGCTGGCTCCAATGTTGACAGTGCAGGAAAATGGCACGGCACTGCTGCTGTTTCTGCTGGTGGTGGTGTGGGCTGGCGATATTGTCGCGCTGTACGTTGGACGATCCCTGGGCCGTCATCCAATGGCAGCCAGGCTAAGCCCGAAAAAAACGTGGGAGGGTGCAGCCGGATCGGTGGTGGGCAGCATCGCGGCTGGACTGGGAATCGTTCTGTTTGGGAGCCACCTCTATCGGCACGGCATCGAGCTATTGTTCTATGCTCAACCATGGTGGTACTGGACGGGGTTGGCGGTGCTGCTGAACGTTGCGGCGCAGATCGGCGATCTGCTGGAGTCGGCCATCAAACGTGGCGCGGGCGTGAAAGATTCCGGCTCGTTGCTGCCGGGACATGGCGGCGTGCTGGATCGGATCGATGCCCTGCTGCTGGCGGTGCCGATACTGTGGTATGCGCTGCTGATTCGGCAAGCCTATTGAGCCGCCGCAGCTGCTACCTCTGGTTGAAGAAAACTACGTCAGGAAATTTCTTGAGACATCTCGCAATTCTCGGTTCTACAGGCTCGATCGGGCAGAGTACGCTTCGCATCGTCGAAAGCTATCCGGAGCGCTTCAAGATTGTGAGCCTGGCAGCGGGCCGCAATGTGGACGTTGTCTTTGAGCAGTGCGCGCGCTGGCGGCCCAAAGTGGTATCGCTCGCCGACGAATCGCTGGCGGAGGATTTGCGACGACGACTGCGCACCGCAGGCATCACTGGAATTGAAGTTGTGTATGGATCGGCAGGCACGATTCATGCCGCCACCTTGCCGGAAGTGGATTTCGTCGTCAGCGCTATCGTTGGCGTCGCCGGCCTGGAAGCCACGTATGCGGCGATTCGAGCCGGCAAAACCGTGGGCATCGCGAACAAAGAATGCATGGTCGCGGCGGGCGAAATCCTCATGGAAGAAGCGCGTCGGCAGAAGGTGATGCTGCTGCCGATCGACAGCGAACATAACGCCATCCATCAATGCATGCGCGGCGGCACGCAGAAGGAAGTGCGCACCATCTGGCTGACAGCGTCGGGCGGCCCGTTTCGCACAACGCCGCTGGAGCAATTCGCAGGCATCACTGTTGAGCAGGCATTGCGTCATCCCACCTGGGTGATGGGTCAGCGAATCACGATCGATTCCGCAACCATGCTGAATAAGGGCTTGGAGATCATCGAAGCCTGCCGCTTGTTTGATCTGCCGCCGAGTGCGGTGCGAGTAACGGTTCATCCGCAGTCGACGATTCACTCGTTGGTGGAATTTATTGACGGCAGCATTCTGGCACAGCTTTCCGTCACGGATATGCGCCTGCCGATCTTATATGCGCTCACCTACCCGGAACGCATTCCATCCGATCTGACCTTTGATATGAGCAGCCTGGCGGAGCTGGATTTTTCTTCACCTGATTTCGCCCGCTTCCCTTGCCTGCGACTGGCGTACGAGGCGGCGGAACAGGGTGGTGAGCATTGCATCGCCCTGAATGCGTCCGATGAAATCGCAGTGGAGGCATTCCTGGCGAAACGCATTCCCTTCCTTGCCATACCGCGTACAATTGAGCAGGTGCTACAGCAGACGCCGCACCGGCATCCCGCATCCATTGCCGAGGTGCTGGACGCAGATGCCCGGGCGCGGGCCACAGCCCGCGAACTGCTGGCAACGGACCAGAGAGCATAAAACCAGAGAACGGATATCCCAATACCAACATGACATTTGTCCTTGTAAGCACCGTTTCCATGCTCGTCATGCTCGGCGTGTTGGTGCTGGTGCATGAATTCGGCCACTTTGCCGTAGCCAAGCTTTGTGGCGTTCGCGTCGAGACCTTTTCGATCGGCTTCGGCAAGCGCCTGTTTGGCTTCCGCCATGGCGGCACCGATTACCGCTTGAGCCTGCTGCCGCTGGGCGGCTACGTGAAGATGGCGGGCGAACTGGGCGGCGATGGGACGATACCCTTAAGCGGCGTGAGCGCTTCGGGCACGGCACCGCGCGATTCCGGCGACCTGAATTCAAAACCCCGCTGGCAGCGTATTTTGATCGCCTGCGCTGGTCCGGCGGCCAATTTCCTGCTGGCGCTGGCCCTGATGACCATCATCTACATGGGCTACAACCAGGTTCCGAATTATCTGAGCGAACCGGCTGTGGTGGATTACGTGGTGCCGAATTCAGCGGCCGCCACAGCCGGGTTGCAGCATGGCGATCGCATTGTTCGCTTCGATGGCATCGAAAATCCAACCTGGGAACAGATCTTTGTCCACGCAACATTGAACCTGGGCCATTCGGTTTCCATGCAGGTGGAACAGGGCGGCCAGCAAAAAGAAACCTCGCTGTATCTGCAATCTCCAACGGACCCGAATGACTTCTCCTTCCAGGACGTAGGTTTAACACCGGTCGAGCAGGCAATACCGCTGAAGGTGGCCATGGTGGAACCGGACATGCCCGGAGCAAAAGCCGGGCTGAAGACCGGAGATGCGATTGTTTCCGTGGACGGCACGCAATTGCATTCCTTGCCATCCATGATTTTGTACCTGCAACAGAACGGCAACAAGCCCGTGACGCTCTCCATCCTGCGCGATGGCAAGCCGATGACTCTGGTGGTGACGCCGAAGCGGACCACGGCAGCCGAAGGATCGACGGGCGGACCTTCCTACATGATTGGATTTTCCACCAATCCAACCCCCTCGCACGTGGAGCAGCTTCCTCTTCCCCAGGCAGTTTCCAAGGCGGGACACCAATTCATTCAGGAATCGACATTGGTGCTGGACATATTTCACCGGCTGGCGACAAACCGCATTTCGGTGCGTACGCTGAGCGGACCGGTAGGGATTGCGCGGCAGACTGGCCTCGTCATCTCGATGCCAGGATGGTTTCCTGTTCTCGACTGGACGGCCAGCATCAGCCTCCAGCTCGGCATTTTGAATCTGCTGCCGATTCCCATTCTGGATGGCGGAATGATTCTTTTCCTGCTGATTGAGTCCGTGATGCGGCGCGACATGAATGAGCGAGTGAAAGAACGCGTCTATCAGACCGCCTTCGTCTTTCTCATCCTGCTGATGGTCTTCGTGTTGTTCAACGATCTATCGAAGATTCCGAGCCTGGCCCGGCTGAAATTGTAGAGGCGCTCAGGGCATATGCAGAATGGCTCCGCCTTGGATGAGCATTTTCTGAAGTGCCTGAATGTCGACATTCTGCACCGCAACATTTTCCCGCACCGCAAGACTGGCGGCTGCACCCGCGGCCTGCCCGAGGATCATGTATTGCGGCTCCATTCGTAGCGAAGAATAGCCAATATGGCTGGCGGATGCACAAACAGGAACCAGCAGGTTGGCGGCCTGTTCGCGTTTCGGCACCAGAATCCCATAAGGAATTTCATACGGCTGGATGGGAATCTCGGTATTGCCTTCGTTCTTTACGCTGCCATCGGGCATGGCGACACGATTGAAATTATGCGAGTCGATCGTATAAGAACCCATGCCGATGGAATCGGGATGGGTCCGGTCGATCTGCAGATCCTTCTGCGTCAGGACATACTCTCCAATCATGCGCCGCGACTCACGTATATAAAGCTGGTTCGGCCAATGACTAGTATCGACAAATTCATCCTTGGCAAGCCCCCATGTATTCACTTCTTTTCGCAGTTGCGCTGGCACCTGCGGGTCATGCCCAAGAAAATAGAAAAGTCCCTGCGTGTAATCGATGTGGTCTTGCCAGATGGCCGCACGTTCCGCATAAGATGCATTCGGAAAGGTCCAATCCTTGCCGATGTAATCGGTGGAGAAAGGTCCGTTGTTGTTGAAATCGGCTTTATGATTGGGAATTCCGATGGGGATGGTAAGTTCGTTCAACCGTGGGACGCGACCATAGTGAAGCTGAAATCCGCGGAGATAGTTGGCAAGGAGCTGATACCTGTGGGGATCGTAGTTCGGCGGCTTGGGGAACGGAACTTGATTGTGCACCTCCTGAGTCAGGATCAGGCGAAAATTATAGGACTGAACTTCATGATCGGCGCTGCCCGCCGGCGCAAGAGGTTGGGCGCTGATTTCCGGAAGCAGCTTGCCATCCGGACCATAGGCCGACAGCTTGAATTTAAATTGGTGGCCGGGAGTTTCAGCGCGAACTCCGGCGAGACTTTCGCCATATTCTGCGGTGCTCTCGCGGCCCCAGGCGAAGGAAACTCCGGAGTCTGCCATCAGATCGCCTTCGTAGCTGGCGTCTGCGAAAATCTTTCCCTTCCAGACTGTGCCATCTTCGGTGGTGATGCTGACGATACGATTTCCTGCCTTTACGACGCCGTTCTTCTCACGCAGCCGTTCCTGAAAGCGAAGCTCCACTCCAGCCTGTTGCAACATCGTGCGAAAGATTTCTTCGCCAACATGCGGCTCAAATCTCCACGCAACGGTCTGGTCAAACTGCGCCATATCGTAATAGCGGCCCAGGCGCTCGAAAAATTCCAATGGATAGCCGCCAATTACTTTTCGATTTCCTACGTCAGTGGCAGACAAACCACCCGTCACCATCCCGCCAACATGATTCCCCGGCTCGAGAATGACGACATGCAGGCCGTTGCGAGCCGCCGTCAGGGCCGTCATCGCGCCTCCGGCGGTGGCGCCATACACCACCAGATCATAGGAGGAAGAGGCGGGAGCGGCAGCATGAAGCTGCGGGACGAAAACAATTGCCGCACACAGAAATGCAGAGAACCAGAAACGACGCAGAAAATTCATCTCCACTATCTTGATCCAAAAACTTCACGAAGAAAAGTTGTTGATCGCGTCGTGCTGCGAAATTTCTCCATCGCGAATTCAAATTCTCAATGAATCTGCTCGGTTGAAGGGCTCGTCAGGATGGTTTTGACGGTAATCGAACCGACGGGGCTCCCGGCAGATTCCGCGCGCCACGTGATCTGTTGCCATTGACCGCCGTTTTCCTTGGGAGCGGTAAGCACGACCCGCACCGGATAGACATCGTGCGCACGAACCGGATACACGGTGGCAACGGGCTGCTCAGTCCAGCCCGTAGGCAGATCGACGCTCAGGCGGATGGTCTGCGGTTGATCGGTATCGTTGTGCAGCAACAAAGGCAACTCCAACGTGCCACCGGGAACCACACCAATCTCCGGCACTTTCATCAAATCGGCAAGGCGTCCGATGCCATGGGCTGGCCAGAAGTTTCGATAGAAAGCCCACTCGCCTCCCAGATCAATGGACAGACCTGCGCGTACTTGCGCAGGCAAACTGCAAGCAGGCGAGAACAGAATGGGGCCTGGGACCACGTTCTCGAAAATGTCTCCAGTGACACTGCCCCCTACCAGCGATTTTCCAAAGACAAATCGAATCGGCAGCTCGAAATCCTTAAAATTTCCCGTGTCCAGAGCAGCCTTTGCCTGCTGCCCGGTATCATCCTGCGACAGGTGATAGGACTCTTCCATGGCGACCGCGCGGTAGTACGGCATGTGCAGCGACGGAGAAACATCCATCACGGAATAAACCGGGCCTTGCCCATTCATAAATGCCATCTGCGAAGCGTCAGAAAAGAAGTAGAGTTTCTCCGGCTGCCACGGACGAAGTCCCTCGGTCAGATTGCTGTAGTCGGTGCGGTCGCGCGGGTAGGAAACCTGCTCAGAAAATGCATTTACATCGCCCGCCAGGTCGAAGGCCTCCGTGGCGATGACGGCAGATGCCTGATGATCGCCATGATTTTCCCCCACCACGAAATGCGGCAGCCAGGTAAGGATGACCTCTGGCCTGGTCAGCCGAACGATACGAACCGCCTGATCGAGTGCGGCCCCGTGGCCCCACGTTTCCAGCGAGCGCAGAACATTGTCGCCCGGCGTATCGGTACCGCTCAGGAACCAGACATTGGAGACACCGATGGAAGCCAGCGCACGACGAGCCTCAATTTCCCGCACCGCCGCCAGGGTGGCGCCCTGCTCATACCCGACTGCATTGCCGCCGGAATTGCCACGCGTCCCAAAGACGACGGCCACCCGTCTATGCTGATCGGCAATGGCCCTGATCAGATAGCCCGTGATCGCCGTTTCGTCATCGGGATGCGCCACGATGACAAGAATGTCGGCCTTATAACGATCATCGGGAAGCGGACTGGGTCGCGCTTCTACATCTGGACTGATGGATGGCGTTGGAGCGCTGCCCTGTCCATATCCAGGGCGTACGCAAAGCGGCAGCATGGCCAAAAGGAGACCAAAATAGACCCCTGGCCGATTCCATTGGAGAAGAAATGTACGCGGCGGCATCATTCGATAGATTCTACGCAGGATTGATGGCTGTGAGTAGATTCGCTCGCATTCTTCGCTATGGCAAAGAATGAACCTGCTGCGGATTCTCCGGGTCGCTGTTCGGTGATTTCAATTCTTCTTCGATCTCCGATTCCTTGGCCACATTTCGCAGCGAAACATGCTCCACGCGCGCAAATACAAGTCCCGCAGGAATCACGGTGAGAAAGGTGATGACAAACAACGTCAAGCCGCAGGCGGTGGCTCCCTCGGGGCCCACTCCAAGAATTTTGTGTAAAACGTCAATGATAGCCAGTTGCGAACCGCCGCCCACTACGGGCAATTGCAGCACAGACCCAAACAAACTCGCCGCCATCAGCACAACGGTTTGCGCCGCAGGAATCGATGCCAGCTCCGGCACGCTGAAAGCATGCACAACCACCACGTAGGCCAGCGCAATCAAGCCCCAGGTCAAAAACGAATACAACAGTGCCAGCAGCAGCTCGCTCCATCCGGCGATGGCATTGAGGCCATGGCTGAAGGCGAGAATTTTTTCCTGCACTGCATGGGCCAGCTTTTTCGAAATCACTCCGAACACGCGATTGGCGAAATCGGCAACCCTGGGCCCATAAAAGCGGATTGCCACGGCGACCAGCGCCAGCAGCATCGCCAGGGCAATGCCGAAATATCCGGCGCGGCGAAACTGCTGATGATACGGAAGGTCTCGCACCGATTTGCTGATCGAGAGGGTGGCCGCAATAATGCCGGCTGCAGCCAGCAGATCAAAAACGCGTTCCACCGCATACACGGCCAGCTGAGACGTAAAAGTGACTTGCTGCCGCCGCGCGACCAGATACGGCCGGACAAATTCTCCCAGTCGCCCTAAGACAGCGACGGACGTAAATCCGATAAATTGTGCGGGAACCATCTGCGCCGGAGAGGCGGGCTTGGTGGGGCGCAAAAATATGCTCCAACGAAACGCGCGGGTGATGTAAGACCCATAAACCAGCGCAACCGCCAGCGCCAGTTGCAGCCAACGAATGGAATCGAAGGTTTGGGTGAGGGCTGACCATTGGAAACTTTTCAGCGTCCGAACCTGGAGGGTAACCAGAATCACAAGCAGGGCAAAAACCGCCCCCATTACAAGCCATCGGTGTCTTTTCATGCTGGTCTTTTCAGAATACGTTGTGCTTCACCTTGCTGGCACGGCGGCGATTGCAGCCATCGAAGACCAGGGAGCGTGAGAGGTCTGCCGTTGCGCTTCCCGTAGTTTCCGCTGATTAAAATCATGGATCACACGTTCCACATAAAGGCGCGTCTCTCGATAAGGTGGGATGCCGTGATAGCGGTCCACGGCTGCCGGGCCCGCGTTATAAGCTGCCAGCGCCAGAGCGATATTCTCGTGGTAATACATCAGCAGCGCATCCAGATAAGCTGCACCACCGGCAATATTTTGTTCCGCAGCAAAACTGTCGCGCACGCCCAGGTCCTTCGCAGTCGCCGGCATCAATTGCATCAGGCCGCGCGCACCGGTGCGAGAGATTGCATGAGTCTGGCCATTGCTTTCCGCATAGATAACGCTGGCCAGCAGGTCGGGATCAAGGTGATGTTCCGCGCCCGCCTGATGCAAGAGCGCGGGCACGTCCACCAGCTGTGCTGCCATGGGCTGAGCAGGGACTGCGGGTACCGAAGCAGCTTCCTGGGGTACTACCTCCTGGCGAACGCTCTCTATGGCGACAATATCGCCGGTCGCGACATCCAGATAGTTTTCTTCCGACGGGGTCAGATAGAGCCGCACTTGTCCATTCAGATTTTTCTGATGATCGCAGACCAGTTCCGATCCGCTACGCAGGGTCACGCGCTCGGCGGCATGAGCGGCGGCAACATATCCGGTCAAACCCACCAGAGTGCCAAGGAGCGCGATTTTTCGATACGTTTTCATCAAGATTGTTTCGTTCAACCCGCGAACTCAGTCCGCAAGTGCTGTAGCCCGGTCGCCACGGTGACCCCGGTCTGGAATCGGGTTAGTCCTCTCCAGCATACGCAGAATCGCCTGTGCCGCGCCATCGTTTTCGTGACTTCCGGTCACGGTCCAGCCATTAGCAGCTGCTATATCAAGCAGTTCGGCTGGAGAATTTCCCATCACCACCGCATGGCCCGCATAGGCAAGCATCTCTACATCATTCATATTGTCGCCGATGGCGGCAATCTCCACTGGCTGAATGCCACGCTCGATGGCCAGCCGCGCAAGGGCGCTTCCCTTGGAGCACCCGCTCGTCATCAGATCAACAATGGATAGGTCGCGGGCAGCATATTCGGTACGGTGAATGGAAATACTCTGGCGCAAATGCTCCGCCTCGTTCGTCGCTGCCTCCAGCACCGCGAGAGCGTCTCGCATCATGGGAAGCGTGCCGCAGATCATCGCCTGTACCGGCTCTTCTCCACGGTCAAATGCGCGTTCCAATGGAAGAACGGCTTCAATTTCATGCACATTCAACTCCACCCAACGCGTCAACCGGGCACGCAATGCCTCGATATTTTCCACCACTAAAGCGCCGGGGCCGGTGCGATCAAACGTAAAGACAAGCGAATTGCGAAAGGAATCCAATTGGCGGCATAGCAGCAAAGCGGTTGCGACGGGCATGCCAACGCGATGGATTTGCCGCCCGGCAAACGTACGGGTGATGGCGCCATTCGAGCTGATCAGGACGGTCTCCGGATCGAGGCCAAGAGGAGCGAGGATTTGCCAGGCAAAGCTATGGCGTCTGCCGGTGGCGAAGATGACCTCCACGCCGCTGTCGATCGCCTGTCGTAACGCGGACGCAGTCGTTTCTGTAAGGATTCCTTTGCCATTGAGCAAAGTTCCGTCGAGATCGCAGACGAGCATCCGCAGACAACCGGGCTGACGAGGTGGCATAGTTTTAGTCTAATCGGCGACAATGAAGAAATGACGAAACAAGGATTGCCCGGTCCTGCATGTGGCGCGCCCGCTAAGCACGGCGAACAGAAGGGCTCTGCGATGCCTGCCGCCGCGCCGGCAAAAGAAGAGGATCGCGAATACGACCATCGTGGCGTATTGATGCCACGACGTACTCGCATCGGCGGCATCATCATGCCCCAGTAGAGAGGACTTCGACAGCGTACCCAGGAAACCATGACAGAACGCCTCTACTCGACCGATTCATTTCTGACAAATTTCGACGCGGTGGTCACCGACATCCAGGAGCTTTCGCGCGCCAGCGGGCAATCCCTGTGGCGAGTAGCGCTGGATCGCTCCGCGTTTTATCCCACGGGAGGCGGACAGCCATTCGACACCGGCAGCCTGATCGCAACCGCGCGCAGTGGAGCGGAATTGACCGCCGAAATTGTAAACGTGGAAGAGGACGAACACGGCGAAGTGTGGCACCATACCGCAAAACCGCTGGTCGCTGGCACTCAGGTGCGCGGGATGGTGGATGCGACGCGACGGCTCGATCATGTTCAGCAACATTCCGGGCAGCATCTGCTGTCGGCTGCATTCATCCAGGTCTGCGGAGCGCGGACAGTTTCCTTTCATCTCGGCGAAGCCATCTCCACAATTGATCTGGATGTGGACAGCCTGACAGACGCACTGTTTGAGCAGACAGAAGCGTTGGCAAACCGGATCATCGCGGAAGACCGCCCGGTGACAATGAGCGTGGTGCCGCGCGCACAAGCGGAGACGTGGCTGGCCGCAGGAGAGCTGCGCAAGCTGCCTCCGCGCGAAGGCGACCTGCGCATCATTACCATCGAAGATTTCGACCGCAATGCCTGCGGAGGCACGCATGTGCACTCAACAGGACAAATAGGTGGTCTGCATGTACGCGGGCAAGAAAAAGTGAAACAAGGCCTGCGTGTCGAATTTGTTTGTGGTCTGCGCGCAGCCCGTACAGCGCGAGACGATTTCAACAGGCTGGCAGCGGCTGCACGGCAACTTTCCGTCGGATTTGAAGAAGTGCCGGAAGCCATCCAACGCCTACAGGCAGAGGCAAAGCAGGCCGCCAAGCACGCGCTGCGACTGACCACCGAACTCGCACACTATCAGGCAGCGAAACTGGTCGCGAAGACTCCATTACAAGCTGGCCTGCGGCTGGTGCGATTGCATCTGACAGCGGCGGATCAAACCGACGCTGCCTATGCGAAATTGCTGGCGAGCAAAATCGCAGCACACGCGGAACAAACCGTTGCCGTCATCGGTTGGCAACCAGGCGATGCCGCTGCACCGGCTACAGTTGTTCTCGCGCGCAGCGGCGATCTCAGCATCGACTGCGGCGGCTTATTGCGCGCAGCGATAACGCCGCACGGAGGACGCGGCGGCGGATCGAAAGATATGGCGCAGGGTTCGGTGCCCGTGAATCAGTTGCCGACTGTATTGGATGAGCTGGTTGAACGCTGCCGGGAATCAGCCTTGTCGCGATAACTTTGGCGTGTTTGGAATCGTGCCATTTCAATCCAAGCGAGCAAACATCAATGACCCCGACGACGGCTCGGCTCCGGTTCTTCGCCGGATGGAACAGCTGGCGGGTCGTTCGGAGCGCGGCGACGCGCAGCAACGGCAAGCAGCAACATCGCCAGGCCGAACAGCGACAGCACCAATCCCCAGATCAGGTTGATGTCGACGGCCATCGATTTTTCATAGATTGCACTGCCACGTGTAAATAGCCCATAAACGGCCATCATGCCGCCAGTGACCAGAAACAGCAGCCCCAGCGGCAGTCGAATGTCGAGTCCCATCGCAATTCCTTCCCGTTCCGGCTAGATAAACACCAGGTTCAATACCACCACCATCGCAAGCACCAGGATGGCCAGAGTCGCCGGCCTCTGATACCAGGTCAAATGTCCTTCGGGTGGTTTTGGCGTCAACGAATAGACCAGCCCTACCAGATCTTTTTCCTGGCGCGGTTTCGTCATCAGGCTCAACCCCACCGTCATCACAAAGCACACGCTAAACGCCCAGATGGCCGTCCAGAAAGTCTGCGCCATGGTGCTGGGGTAAACGTGCAGCACAGCAATCCATCCACCATGAATGCCGACACCGGAAACATCCGCTGGCAAGGTGAGCCCGGTATGCACCGCCGCCGCGCAGGTGCCTGTCAGCAGGCCCCAGAACGCGCCATGGCCGGTGGTGCGCTTCCAGAACATGCCCAGCAGAAAGGTCGCCAGCAAGGGTGCATTCACAAAGGAGAAAACTAGTTGCAACGCATCCATGATGTTGTTGAACGAGGTGACAAAATACGCCGCGCCAATCGAAAGCGCCACACCTCCTATGGTCGCCATGCGGCCCATCCACAGATAGTGTGCATCGGTCCCATTCTTGTGGATATAGGACTGATAGATATCGTAGGTCCACACCGTATTGAAAGCGGTCACGTTGCCCGCCATGCCGGACATAAAGCTTGCCAGCAGCGCTGTCAAACCCAATCCCAACATCCCCGTGGGGAAAAAATGCAACAGCATGTTCGGCGTCGCCAGGTCGTAGTCGAGCAGCGGCTTGCCTTTATCGTCTGTCAGCACGCGGCCATTCACCGGGTCAATCTTGACCGGGATCAATCCCTTGCCCGCTGGCACGGAAGATGCGTCAGAAGCGACGGCAGCTGATGAGAGCGCGCCATGCGCTTGGCCGGGAACCGGAGCGGCTTGCACTTGCGCCATCATGTGTTGCGATACTGTCGGAACGGAAATGGCGATCAACCCTGGAAGAATGACCAGAAACGGAAAAAACATTTTTGGAACCGCTGCGATCAGTGGCACGCGGCGCGCGGCAAGTTGCGATTCAGCCGCCATCGCACTCTGCACCACCAGAAAATCCGTACACCAATAGCCGAACGAAAGTACGAAGCCCAGGCCAAAGACCAGCGCATACCACTCGGTGCCCAGCGGGTTGGTGCTGGCGTGGGCCATGCCCCGCCAGGAATGCGTATAGCCCGGCCCCAGAGTCCGCTGAATGCCCTGCCATCCGCCAACATTCTTCAGACCAATCCACACCAGCGGCATAAAGCCCGCCACAATCAAAAAGAATTGCAGCACTTCGTTGTAAATGGCGCTGGTCAGGCCGCCAAGCGAAATGTAGCCAAGCACAATAATCGCGGAAAGAAAAATCGAGAAGTGAAAAATCCAGCTGAGAGGCAAACCCAAATGCAGGAACAGGCCGTCGAAAATATGCAGCACCTGAATCAGTTTGGCCATGGCATACATGGAAATGCCGGAGGAGAAAACCGTCATGATGGCGAATGAGCCGGCATTCCACGCCCGCGTCTTTTCGTCGTAACGAAGTTTCAGATATTCCGGCACCGAACGGGCCTTGGAGCCGTAGTAAAACGGCATCATGAACAGGCCGATAAACACCATGGCCGGAATGGCGCCAATCCAGTAAAACTGGCTGGTCACGATGCCGTACTTGGCCCCGGAAGCACCCATGCCGATCACTTCCTGCGCGCCCAGGTTGGCAGAGATGAAGGCCAAGCCGCAAACCCAGGCTGGAAGCGCGCGCCCGGCCAGAAAAAAGTCTGTGCTGGAGCGCATGTGTCGTTTCAGCAAAAAGCCGATGCCCAGCACAAACGCGAAATAGACCAGCATAATCAGCCAGTCGATACCAGTCAGATTCGTCCCCAGGCCGATGGCCAGCCCAATAGCCGACGTGGAAGCATGCAATGTCATGAATCCTCAGAAGTACGCGCAGCATGTGCAGCGACCTGTTTGGCCCCTGTCCGGGAGCGAGACCGGCGCAGCAAATTTGAATCTTACACTGGCATCGGCAACCTGCCCACTTCCGTCGCGAGGACTTCCCCTCTACTCTGGTAAGGTGCATATCTTTCTTCGGAGATTCTTCTGTTCGGCTGGCCTCCTGGTGGCAGCGGCGTGTGGCTCGTTCGCCGCAGCACAAAGCTCGTCTGCCAGCGCTCCGCCGCCTGCGCCCGCCACTTCGCTGGCCACGCAGCCGATGTATCCGCTGTCGCAAGTGCATGCCGGGCTCCACGGAACGGCATACACGGTGCTGCAGGGAAGCAAGCCGGAGGCAATCGACGTAGAAATTCTCGGAGTGCTGCACGATGCCATCGGTCCCGGCAAGGACATGATTCTGGCGCGGCTGCTGGGCAGCAAGGCGGAATATGACGGCGTCGTTGCCGGCATGAGCGGCAGCCCAGTCTATATTGACGGCAAACTGGTGGGAGCCATCGGATTCCGTATCGGCCAATTCACCAAAGAGCCGATTGCCGGCATCACGCCGATTGGACAAATGCTGGAAGTGGCGAAAGAAGGCGACAGCCGGGCAAACAATCCTTCTGACGAAACATCGGCATTCGACAACACTCAAAATTCTTTCGATCCCGGCACCGCGCTTTCGGGAAAGCAAGACGCCAACACTTCTTCCACGCCGCTGCCATGGTCATCCGGTTCCGATGCGGAAGTGCATCCCATCGAAACTCCGCTGGTATTCGACGGATTTTCCGCCCAGGCCATTCACATGTTTCAGCAGCGCTTCCATTCCTACGGGCTCACTCCGGTATCGGGGCTCGGGAAGTGCGACTCCGAACGCAGTCGACCCTGCTCCCATCGTGCCTGGTTCGGCGATCAGCGCCATCATCGTGTCGGGAGACTTTGACATGGCGGCCACCTGCACCGTCACCTATGTGGACCCAAAACAGCTGCTCGCCTGCGGACATCCCATCACGAAGTTTGGCGATATTTCTTTTCCGATGACCAAGGCCCAGGTCGTCGCCACCGTGCCTTCGTCGCTGGAGCCGATGAAGATCATCAACACGACAGAAACGGTGGGCTCGTTTACGCAAGACCGCGAGTCGGGCATTCTGGGCGTCTTCGGAAAACGCGCAAACATGATTCCCGTGACGCTGGCGCTGGGCGGAATTGCGCAGCCGCATACGTATCATTTTGCTGTTGCGGAACATCCACGTCTTACCTCCGCCGCGCTGTTGGCCACGGTCTATCAGGCGATGCAGGATACCAATGGCTACAACGATCCTTCCACGTATGAGCTGCGCGGGACCATTGGCATCGTGGGATTCCCCGATGTGCGCATTGACGATTGGATTGCTGCGACCGATCAGGAACCTGCCAGCCTGGCTGTCGCTATCGCGGTCGCGCAACGGTTTGAAAGCCTTTTTAGCAACCCGCGAGAAGTACCCTCCATTCGAGACGTGTCGCTGACGCTCGACACATCTCTGGGCCGGCAATCCGCGCGGCTCGACGGCGCGCGCCTGCTGGCGAATCGGGTACATGCAGGAGAGCGAGTGACCGTGGAAGCGACGCTTCATCCGTATCGGGAGCCGCAGCGAATTGTTCGTTGGACGGTCGCGTTGCCAGTCACGCTGACGCCGGGGCCGGTTCGCCTGCTCATCAGCGATGGCACCACCCTGGACCACACGCTCCATTTGATTCCCAATCCCTCCGCGCCACCCTTAGGACTAGGCGCAACCATTGCCCGCCTGAACCAACTGCATCCAAATAATCTGCTGTACGTAACGCTGCTGGCGCCGGTGCCGCAAGCAATGCTGGAAGGTCACGATCTGCCGGCCGTGCCATTGACGGTGGCAAATATTTTGCAGCCGGTGGAAAACGACGGCAGTTTTTCTATCGATGGCGAAACCGCCATTGCGCTTGGCTCTGAACACCTGGACATGGCGGTGACCGGCTCGCAGATTGTGACGCTGGACGTGCAACCGTGAGCCATTTTCACTTTAGGTGTAGGCCGAAGCAATGATCCCGGCGCAGCTTTTCCATCAAAGAAAAGCTGCACTGAATAGCTCTCAAAACAACACAGTAAAAGTGAAAATGCTCTAACCTGCGGTAAAGGGTTGTGATGTAGTTTACTTAAAGACTCTTTTTCACTGGAACAATCCTCGGAAAGTTGAGAAATAACTCCAATGAGCACGATTTATGGTTTTGCAACCCATGCCGCGGGCGCGGAACTTCTGCCCTTCAAGTACGACGTGCAAGAGCTGCAACCGAATGAAGTGGAGATCGCAATTACGCATTGCGGCATCTGCCACAGCGATCTGCACCTGATCAATAACGACTGGGGATTGACGCAATATCCCTTCATCCCCGGACATGAAATCGTCGGCGCCATCGCGGCCATGGGCAGCCAGGTAAAAGACCGCAGTCTGGGCCAGCGCGTCGCCGTTGGCTGGCAAGCCGACTCCTGCGGCACTTGCGAGTGGTGCCTGCGCGGCGATGAAAATCTTTGCGCCCAGAGCATCGCCACCTGCGTCCGTCGCCATGGCGGATTTGCAGAGAAAGTCCGCGTGAATGCCCGCTTCGCCATCCCAGTACCGGAAGCTTTGGAAAGTGAATCGACAGCTCCAATGATGTGCGGCGGCATTACCGTCTACAACCCGATTCGCACTTCCGGAATTTTTCCTGGCTCGCGCGTGGCCGTCGTCGGCATTGGCGGGCTGGGCCATCTGGCGCTGCAATTTGCCCGCGTCTTTGGCGCGGAAGTCACGGCCATCTCGACTTCTCCCAACAAGGAAACGGAAGCGAAATCGATGGGCGCGCATTATTTCGTCAATTCCCGTGACAACGAAGCCATGAAGAAACTGGCAGGTTCGTTCGATCTCATTCTCTCGACCATCAATCAGGACCCCGACTGGAACACATTGGTCGCAGCGTTGCGTCCGCGAGGAACTTTAGCGGTTGTCGGCGTGCCGCCCAGCCCGATTTCTGTCCAGGCCGTTCCCTTGATCGCCGGGCAACGCAGTATTGCTGGAAATCCCAGCGGCAGCCCCAGCATGTTGCAGGAGATGCTGACCGTAGCGGCACGTCATGGAGTGAAGGCCATCACCGAGGCGTTCCCCATGGCAAAGGTGAACGACGCCGTCGCAAAACTGAAGAAATACCAAGTCCGCTACCGCGCCGTGCTGGGCAATTAGGGCAGATTCACTTTTCCGAGGGGCGAAGCGAGCAATACAGCTAGCCGTGCGTCCAATACGGTAACCATGCTGAGTGTCATCTCCAACTCATCGAGACTGCGGAGCATCCGGTTTCTCGAGTGGAAGTCAGTGGATTGCAATGTATAGTCCGCGCGGCGCTCGCCGCTTGGTTCTCTCACGGTTCTGCCTGCTGGCGATACCTCCGCCATGCTTCTCTCAAGTCATTTCCGATCCAGCGGCTCTGCCTCCTCAGAAAACGACTGTAGCTTCGGTAAACGATGCCTCCGTCCCGTCGCTCGAAGACCTTGGTCTGCCTTCTGTTTCCGAATCGGACCAGACCCAGACGCAAACAACTCCAACGAACGGGCAGAAAGAAACGCCCAAAGATCAAAACGATCAGACGGCGCCTGGCTCCAGCAATTCTCTCTCGCTGCAGGATCTGGGTTTTACCGCGAGCCAGACCCAATCCAATGCGCAAATGCAGGCCCGTCTTGAGAAGCGGACGCACATGCTGAAGGTGCATCAGGAACTGGGACTGCTCACAACCATTCCGTTGGTTGCCACGGTGATCGCGTCGGGCGGAGCCAAGACCCACAAGGACAAAGCAACGGGAAGTACAACCATCATTGAGCCTGATTCCGCTAGCGTGGACCTGCATGCTGCCCTGGGTTCTCTGACTGTAGGCATGTATGGGGCGACCGCCTACTACGCGATCTTTGCGCCCAAGATACCGGGTGTCAAACCCAAGGGAGCTATTCGTGTGCATCGCGCGTTGGCCTTCATCCACAGCCCGGGAATGGTCCTCACCCCGATCCTGGGCGCAATGGCCTTGAACCAGGAAAATCAGGGCGAGAAGGTGCATGGCATCGCCTCGGCCCACTCCTATGTGGCATGGACAACCGTGGCAGCATATGGCGCGTCCATTGTGGCGGTATCGTGGCCAATCCATTGGAAGTTCTGGGAGCATCCGTGAAGCGAATCCTGATTGCGAACCGAAGAATTCTGATTGCTTTTTTTCTTTTCGCCCTCCCCGCGTTTTGTCAATCCGACAGTCAGTGGGTCCTTGTCCAATCCTCGCTGAGTTATCACATGTCGCACCCGATGCATGAGGTCGATGGCGTCAGTCAGGCTGCCAAAGGCAAGGGCATCTGCCACGCTGGAGAGTGCACCTTCCTGATTGCCGCGCCGGTCAAATCTTTCAATTCCGGCGACAGCAATCGCGACTTGCACATGCTGGAGGCTACCCGTGGCGCGCAATTTCCTATGGTGATCGTACGCACCCAGTTGCCGGAGTCTGCAACCGCATCCGGAACCATCTATGCCAATCTTGAAGTCCAGTTCGCCGGCCAGACGGCCCACTATACCCATGTGCCGTTCCAACGCATCGCGCAGGGCAACGAAGTGCGAATCACCGGAACGATTCCATCCACGTGTTCCGATTTCAAGATTGACCGGCCCTCGTTTTTAGCCGTCCCCATCAAGAATGAGATACCGGTGCGCGTCGACATGACCTGGCGCAAGATGTAAGCGACCGCCGATCCGTCGGCAACTGGTCATGGAGTGGAATCGCGCCTCCCAAAAATTGGGCAAATCGGATACGACTGACTCTCGCTGATAAAGATGCGTATACTGCTTTGCCCGGGGAGGGCACCTACAATGCGTATGCTACTGAAAGTTTCCATTCCTGTTGAAGCAGGCAACGCCGCCGCTCGAAACGGCAGTTTAGGAACCACGATTCAGAAAATCCTGGCGGACCTGAAACCCGAAGCGGCGTATTTTTCCGAAGATCATGGGGAACGCACAGCCTATATATTCTTCGACATGAAGGAATCGTCACAATTGCCTGCCATTGCAGAGCCGTGGTTTCTCGCCTTCAACGCGAGGCTTACCGTGCGGCCGGCCATGAATGTGCAAGATCTCGCAGCTGGTGGTGCTGGTATTGAGCGCGCCGTGAAGAACTATGGGAAGGCCGCAAAGGCCTGATCCGACGACGAAACTCAGTGAACGTTCTCGCACGTCATAGCTGCGGCGACGGCGCGACAGGCTAGGCTTTTTCAGCGGCGTTCAAGCGGCGAAGAAACAGATCCATAGAGCCGCCCTGAACCACGATGGAGAACACCACCACAATGTAGGTGGTAGCGAGAATCCAGGAACGTCCGTCGGCCGCGGGCACAGACAAGGCCAGTGCGATCGATAGACCTCCGCGCAGGCCGCCCCAACTGAGCGACACGATGGAACTGCGATGTTCGCCGCGCAGCAGCCGAATGCCCGACAGCAACAGGGCGACAATGGCGACGCGCACCGCGGTCACGGCTGCGATAGCAGCCAGACCCGATTGCAGAAATAAGCGCTGGAAAGGGATGGCCAGCACCTCCAGCCCAAGCAGAACGAAAAGGACGGAGTTCTGCACCTCGTCCAGCATCTCCCAGAATCCATCAACGCTTTCGTGGGCGACGCGCGCAGAAGGCTGATTCAAATTGAATCGCCGCAACGCAATGGCGGCCGCAACCGCCTCCAGCGGTGCGGAGAGATGACAGGCCGAGGCGAGCGCATACCCTCCCAAGGCCAGCGAAAGCGTCAGTAGAATATCGACCTGATAGGCATTCACGCGCCGTATCAGAGACGAAGCGATCCACGCGCCGAAAACTCCCAGAGCAAGCCCTCCAATCACTTCCAGCAGAAGCGTCCCGACGATGTGCCACGGAGAATGCATCGTGCCCCGCGATGCTTCCAGCAGCGCCAAAAATACGCTCGCGCCAACACCGTCGTTGAAGAGCGACTCACCCGCCAGCTGGGCCTGGATATTTTTCGGAACGCCGACGCGGCGAAGCATTTCGAGAACCGCGATGGGATCGGTCGGCGAAATCAACGCGCCAAAAATCAAGCACTGCAACCAGGTTGCGGGGATGCCAATCGCCGATAGCGCCCAGAACATAAGCGCTGCAGTCGCAACGGTGGAGAGCAAGGTCCCAACGACAGACAACACCGCCACGACAAGCTTCTCGCGCGCCAGAAACTTCAGGTCCAGCAGAAAAGCGCCGGCAAACAGGAGCAACGACAGCATTCCGTGCAGGATCAGGCGTTCGTAGTCAATCTGCTGCACCAACCGGACAGCCCACGACTGCACACCCGGAACGTAGGCATCCACACCGATGAGGCATAAGGATGTCGCCACGGTAAGGATCATGGTCCCGATGGTGATGGGCAGCCTCAACCAGCGCGAGCTGATCCAGCCGAACAGCGCGGCGATGGTCACGAGAAGGCTGAGGAGCTGGAGTGTCGTCATGGCAGTCGCGCCTTGCAGTCCAAAGTGTACTGGATGGCTTGACCGTTTTCCTGCAGGTGTACGCCAACAAAAGAAACCCGACGCATCCGTTCCTCAAAGAACGGATGCACGTAGTGAACGATGGCGCCCCACAGGTACAGGAAAACTGGTCTTGAATTCGCAAGGGTATTTCATCCTGATACCTACGTGCCAGATTCTTCCGCACTGCGGACCGAATGCCCTGAAAGCCGCTGCTTTCGGTACACTCAAACACAGCATGTGGACTCGTCTTCTTGGTGTTGCCATTCTTTCTATTTCAGTTCTTGCGCAGGCGCAGGGCACGCAGCTCTGGCAGCAATCGAGCTACGAAAGTTTTGAAACTGGAACGCCCCACGGCGTCGCCATCCGCAGCGATGGCCAGCTGGAGAGCTCGCCGGTAGCGACGGAGGTGTTGACGACACCTGCCTCCGCCGTCTGGTCGGTTGCAGTGGACAAGCGAGGCAACGCCTACCTGGGAACAGGCTCGCCGGCGATGGTGTTGAAGGTGACGCCCGACGGAAAATCGACCACGCTGCTCGAAACCAAAGATATTTCCGTTCAGGTGGTGCGGATTGGCCCGGATGGAATGCTGTACGTGGCCACGCTACCGAACGGCAAGGTCTACCGCATTGACCCGAACGGCCCCGAGGTAAAGATCGACAACGCTCCACGACCGGTATACAAGCAGGGCGAAGCGCCCGCGGCAAAAAATGCGTCCGCGCCCGATGTTGTATTCGATTCGAACGAAGTCAATCCCAAGGCAACCTACATCTGGGATCTGGCCTTCGACGCAGCCGGACGACTGTACGTCGCCACTGGAGGTCCAGCGGACATCTACCGCGTCGATTTGAAGAAGACCGGCGCAGCTCCGGAGAAGTTTTTCTCGAGCAGCGAACAACATATTCGCTGCCTGCTGTTCGCGAAGGACGGCACGCTCTACGCGGGCACCGATGGCCGCGGCCTGGTCTACCGCATCGATCCAGACGGCAAAGGCTTTGTTCTTTTTGAAGCTCCGAAGGAAGAGATCCCCGCCATGGCGCTCGACCCTGAAGGCAACTTGTATATTGCCGCATTGGGGGAGAAAGGCAAGTCCACCCTGCCGCCGCTAAACGTCCACAGCACTGCAACTATGACCGCCAGCATCACCATTCTGCTGCCGGGCTCCATTACCTCTTCTCATGACAGCACGCTGGTTCCCAAGGGCACAGTGATTTATCAGATCGCGCCCGACGGTGCGCCGCGCCAGCTATGGGAATCGCAGCATGATGTGGTGTACGCGCTGGCCTGGCAGCAGAATTCAAATCCATCGCAAAGCGGCCTGTTGGCTGGCAGCGGCAATCTGGGGCATCTCTATCGGATTGCCAGCGACGGAACCTATGCGGATTTGGCGCACCTGGAAGCCTCGGATGCAACGGCGTTTGCGTTGGCGGAAAATACTTTGTACGTTGCCACCAGCAATACCGGCAAGCTGTATCGGCTGGCGGCCAATAGCGCAGGCACGGCGGATACTTCCACCTATATGAGCCCCGTAGCAGACGCAAAATTCAGTTCGCAATGGGGACGACCCGCAGTGCGAGGCAGCGGCCACTTCGATCTGTTCGCACGCGTCGGCAACATTGAGCAGCCAACAGAAGGCTGGACCGACTGGCAGCCGATGAATCTTGGCGCTGAGCCGCCGAAATTTCCCAGGGCCAGATTTTTGCAATGGAAAGCAATCTTGCATTCGGACGCAACCCTGCGCGAGGTTGGCTTTTATTACTTGCCGCAGAACGTTGCTCCCGTAGTAGATGACATTGTTGTGGAGCTGCATGCCCGCGTGATACCGGGCCTCAACCAGGAAGGGCAGATCGCTCCCGTGCAAATCAATTTCCCGGCGGAGTCGAACGATGGCGTGATCTATGAGCTGCAGCAAACCTCCCAGCCGCTGATGGCGATGCGCGCGTCAGGCTGGGCCACGGCCCGCTGGAAGGCACACGACGACAACGGTGATCACCTTCGCTACTCCGTCTACTTCCGCGGCGAGAACGAAGCCAACTGGCAATTACTCGACAGCAACTTGTTGCAGACGCATCTTTCATTCGATCTGAATCGCATTCCAGACGGCTATTACACGTTGCGAATCGTAGCCAGCGATGCGCCGTCGCACCTGGCCGGGAATGCGCTGACCGGGTACAAGGATAGCGAACAATTCTTGCTTGACTCGTTGCCGCCTGTGCTCTCACCCTTGCAGGCAACAACGTCGGGAACGGCGATTCACGTAGTGTTCGACGCGCAGGATAAACTCTCCGCAATTTCGCGGGCGTATTATTCCGTGGACTCCGGACCGTGGCAATACGTCGACCCCGTGGGGAAACTGAGCGACTCTCTCCAGGAACATTACGACTTCACTGTTCCGGTGCCGAAACATGATGCGGGTGGCGACATTCCGCTGGCTGTACAGCCAACTGCACCGCAACAGCATGTGCTGGCAGTGCGGGTGTTCAACCGTGCCGGCAATGTGGCCACAGAAAAAGCAGTTGTTGAGTAATTCTTGCGCACAGCCATGAGCGAGCCACCGTATGCGCTTTGAACTGTTTATCGCCAGTCGCTACCTCAGAGCCAAGCGCCGTCAGGCTGTGGTCGGTGTCATCACGACGATTTCTATCGTCGGGGTAGCTGCCGGTGTGGCCTCGTTGATTCTGGCACTGGCAATCACCAACGGAATGCGCCGGGACATGCAACAGCACCTGCTGAGCTCAACCGCACAGGTTCAGTTGATGCGGGTAGCCAACGATGGCATGGAGGGGTGGCGCGCACTGACGGACCGGCTGCGGCATCTGCCGCATGTCACCGCGGCAGCCCCAGCAATCTACGGCGAGGTATTGATCTCGCGTGGCGCCCGTTCCGACGGCGCGCTGATCAAGGGCATCTTGCCTTCAGAAGAGCGTACCGTCAGCAGCCTGCTGGATAACGTCAAGGAAGGCAGCGCGGCCACGCTTGCACCTGAAGCCAACCCGGGAGCTGATGCAGCGATTCCGCCGCTGGTTATCGGCTCCGACCTGGCGGACACGATTGGCGCGGGCGTCGGCGACAGTGTACTGGTGACCAGTCCGCAGGGCGAGTTAACACCATTTGGCCTGGTACCGAAGTATCAGCGTTTTCAGGTGGTGGGAATTTTTCATTCCGGCTTCTTCCAGTACGACTCCTCGTTCGCACTGGCCCGACTGGCCGACGTGCAGCACCTGTTTAGCGAGCCGAACGTCGTCACCACCATCAGCTTCAAGGTCGACGATCTCTACCATGCCGACCGCATCGGCAAAGAAATTGAGCGCGCCGCCGGCAAAGGCTACATGACCAACAACTGGATGGAGCAAAATCAGGAACTGTTCCATGCTTTGCGGCTGGAGCAGGTGGTCACCTTTATCATCATTGGTCTGATCGTCTGCGTGGCTGCGCTAAACATTCTGATCGCGCTGACCATGATGGTGATGGAGAAGACACGCGATATCGCTGTGCTGATGTCCTATGGCGTGCGGCCCTCCCAGGTGCGGCGCATTTTCCTGTGGCAAGGGATGCTGATCAGTATTCTCGGAACCTCGATTGGGCTGGTGCTGGGCTATGCCCTGGCCTGGGCAGGCGGCCATTACCGCTTCATCCATCTCTCGGCGGCGGTCTACTCGCTGGACTACCTTCCGTTTGCCCCGCGCTGGCAGGATGGCCTGATCGTCGCCCTGGTTTCGCTGGGGATATCGCTGGTGGCAACGCTCTATCCATCGTCCTCTGCGGCAAAGATTCTTCCGGCAGAAGCGCTGCGCTACGAATAAAGCAAAAATTCTGTCGAACGTCGGGCAGTCGCATCTTACACTTGTTTGCGGAGAACACCATGAACGAGAATGTCACGGGCACTGGTCCTGAGGACTGGCCGGAACTTCCGTTAGCGGCCTGGCAGGATACATACGCAACACTGCACATGTGGTCGCAGATTGTAGGTAAGGTCCGGTTGGCGCTGAGCCCAAGGCTGAATCATTGGTGGGAAGTTCCACTCTATGTAAATGCAGTCGGACTGACGACCTCGCCGATCCCATATGAGGGCGGGATCTTTGAGATCCAGTTTGATTTCGTCGATCACAAGCTGACCGTTCAGACCAACCATTCGACCGGCGCAACGATCAAGCTGGCTCCGCGCTCAGTGGCGGATTTCTATGGAATGTTTATGGCGATTCTCGCCGAGCTGGGCATCGAGGTAAAGATCTGGACGATGCCGGTGGAGATTCCCAATCCGATTCCGTTCGACCAGGACACCCAGCATGCCTCGTATGCCCCCGAATACGCCAACCGATTCTGGCGTATTCTGGTCAGCGCTGATTCTGTCTTCAAGGAGTTTCGTGCGAGGTTCATTGGCAAATCGAGTCCGTCACATTTTTTCTGGGGTAGCTTCGATCTTGCCGTCACGCGGTTCTCTGGCCGTCGCGCGCCAGAGCGCGCTGGAGCCGATCCAATCACGCGGGAAGCGTATTCGCACGAAGTAATCAGCGCCGGGTGGTGGCCGGGCAGCGGCGACATTGCGGGCCCTGCCTTCTACGCCTACGCTGCGCCAGAACCCGAAGGATTCTCGCAGCAGACGGTGCGACCCGCGCAGGCTTTGTATCATCCGCAGTTGAAAGAATTTCTGCTGATGTACGACGACGTGCGGCAGGCCACTTCCCCGCGAGCCGCATTGCTGGAATTCCTCCAGAGTACCTACGACGCCGGAGCGGACACCGGAAAATGGAACCGCAAGGAGCTGGAAAAAGCTTCCATCTAATGTCGCGCATCCCCTCTGGTATTTTTAGTTGCCTAGGCAACTACTTCGCGTTTTTTTGGCTTTATAGTTGCCAAGGCAACTAGTTTCCTGGGGCCTGCCGGCGTGAACCTGAAAAAAGGAGCGTCACCATGTTCAAGAAAATTGCGGTGGCATTCGATGAATCACCGGAGGCGGCACGGGCCTTTCGTTCTGCGCTGGATTTGGCCAAGCTAGTCGCCGCAGAACTCACCCTCATCACAGTGATCGAAAACCTGCCCGTTTACATCAGCTATGTGTCGACGGTCGCTCCTGACGTGCCCGTGTTGCTGAAGAATGAGAGGCAGGCGTTCTACTCGGATCTGCATAACCGGGCAAAAAGAACGGCAGAACAGGGCGGCATCGCTATCCACTCAAAACTAATTGAAGGAAATGAAATAGAAGGATTACTTCAAGTAATAGATGAGGTATTGCCCGACCTGTTAGTGCTTGGCCTTCGACGGGAACCGGAGGGTCTCAGCGGATTTCTGGGCGGCACTGCGCACCGCCTGGCATTGCACGCAAGATGTAACATCCTTGGGATTCGATAAGGCTTTCCCGAACACGAAACACCGCACGAACGGCACAGATCTGAATGCCGTCCTACGCAAAAACCTTGCGTTACGGGTAACAGTTTTCTGAGTACAATCGTGGTCAAACTGTTTACCGCACGACATCTCCATGCCCAAGCAGTCAGAAAAAAACACTGCGAAGATCGATGAGGAGCAGCAATGGCACCTGCGCGCCGAACGCGCGGAGAGGCAGCTGGCCGAAGTGCTTTCGACCATGCCTCATGGGTACGTCACCCTCAATCGCGATTGGATTTTTACGTTCGCCAACGAGCTGGCTGTCAAGACCAGCCGAAGACGGCGGGAAGAGCTTCTAGGAAAGAATGTCTGGGATGTCTGGCCCGAACTGGCCGGAACGGAACTGGAACGCCAATATCGACGTGCGATGGAATCGCGCATCGCGTCGCATTTTGAATACCACAATTCCATAAGCGAGGTCTGGACGGAGTTGCATGTCTTCCCAATCGAGGAGGGGATCGGTGTTTATTTCCAGGACATCACCCCGCGCAGGCGTGCTGAAGAAGATCTCAAGACGAGCGAGCGACGCTATCGCGCTTTTACCGAACTAAATCCCCAGCTGATCATGATGGCCGATGCCCAGGGCTTGTTGACCTTTGCGAACCAGAGATTGCTGGACTACACCGGCATGACGCTGGAAGAAAGCCGAGGCGAGGGCTGGCGCGCTGCGCTGCATCCCGAAGACGAGGTACGCGTTCTCGGCGAGTGGATGAGGGCGGTGGCAAGCGACAGCGATTTTGAAGTAGAGACGCAAATTCGCCGAGGATTGGATGGGACTTTTCGCTGGTTCTGGGTGCGAGGATTGCCGGTTCGCGATGAACAAGGCAAGACCCTTTACTGGCTGGGCGTATGCATCGATATCCATGAGCACAAAACGGCGATGGAGGAATTAGAGAAAAGTCAGCAGGAGACCGAACACCAACGCCTGGAACTGGAGACTCTCTATCGCACAGCGCCGATCGGATTGGCGCTCTTTGATCCAGTTGAATTTCGTTACGTGCGCCTGAACGATCGGCAAGCTGAAATGGTGGGGTTGCCGATAGAAGAAATTCTAGGCAAAACCTTAACCGAAATTGCGCCCATTGAAGGCCTGCATGCAATGTTTCAGCAAGCAGCCGAGGGCACGCCGATTACGAACACACTGCTGGAAGGTGAGTTGCCCAAGAAACCCGGCGATCATCGCTACTGGACCGTGAATTATGCCCCGGTGTATGGGGCAGATGGAGCGATTCGCGCCATCGCTGCTGCCTCTTTGGAGATCACAGCACAAAAACGCGCGGAAAAGGCGCTGATGCAAAGTGAGAAGCTTGCGGCCGTGGGAAGATTGGCCAGTTCTATTTCCCACGAGATCAACAATCCGCTGGAAGCGGTTACGAACCTGCTCTATCTGGTTTTGAACCATGAGCAGATGTCCCAAGCCACACGACGCTATCTGGAAACGGCTCAGAACGAGCTGGCGCGGGTGTCACATATTGCGACGCAGAGCTTGCGCTTTCATCGTCAAACGATGAATCCTACCCGCGTAGGGGCCGCAGATTTGATCAACTCTGTGTTGGATCTCTATCAAGGAAGATTCTTCAATTTGAACATCCTGGTGGTTTCCAAGTATGTATCGGTCAAACGAATCCTGTGCTTCGAGAACGATATTCGGCAGGTATTGAACAATTTGATCGCCAATGCAGCCGATGCCATGCGTCAAGGCGGACACCTGCTACTGCGTACCCACGATGCAACCGATTGGAAGAGCGGACGCACCGGTATTCGCATCACGGTGGCGGATACCGGGCATGGCATGTCGACCGAAGTGAAAAAACGCCTGTTTGAACCCTTCTATACGACAAAAGAAGTGCACGGGACCGGCCTCGGCCTCTGGATTTCTCGCGGCATAGTGTCGAGGCATCATGGGCGTCTCGTCTTGAAGAGCAGCGAAAGACCGGGCCTGAGCGGAACAGTTTTCACGCTGTTTCTTCCGGACGAACAAAATCTTTCCAAGCCGACGCAATAGCGCCTAATCGATGGCGATTGGAAGAAGACTGTAAAGAAGTGGCGGGATTATGTCAGCTAAGACGCGGCTCATTCTAGTTCTTGCGGCAACAGTTACAGCTTATTCACTTCTCACTTGGTTTGCGTTTTCTTCCCACGCTTGGAGAGGCCGCAACGCAAATGTGACTTTTTTCATCCTTTTCATTCTGGGCGTCGCACCGATTTATCCTCTGTTTAAAAGCCTGAGGAAGAGATCACTATTGTCTGCTTTAGCAATACTGCTCGTGATCGCCGCAGTGATATGCGGCCTCGCGTCGCTCACAGGAAGCTTGATCCTCCACCTAGACACTGGCTGGGTATACGTGGCATCTAGCCTAAGCGATGGTCTGCTCATAGCAAGTTGCGTGTTATTCATTTGGAACGGCTTTGTTCAGAGAAACAGACAATAGTCGCCCCAAATAACGGAACGTAATGCAATACCAACTGCCACATAGCCATGGTTATTTTCGCGATAGCGTCTTGATCCTTTGTGCAAAGTACATACTTCCGATGATTTCCCAGAAAAAGTATCCAACCGCTAGACTGCAGCGATCGGAAGCACGGTATCCATTTTGGTCAGCCTCAGCAATTCCTGAACGCGGGGGCTCACGCCCGTGATACTCAGCCGAATCCCGTTGCCCTGACAGCGGACGTAATGGCTGGCCAACATGCCGAGGCCGAGCGAATCCATGTATGGAACCTCAGTCAGGTCAAAGATGTGGACGGGCGGGTACCCATCGCGCGGCGGTGATTCGAAGAGGTTGCGAACAGCGTCCGGAGACAGGGCGGCGTACAAACCGTGCGCGGTGAATGGACCGGAGAATCGAAAGACAGTGCCGTGGGTTTCGCTTTCAGTGCGGTCGATGGTAAGGCTTGCACCCTTCCATATTTGAGCTGGTATCGTTGCCATCTTTCTTCCCTTCGATCATGCGACTGTCTGAATGTTTGATGGATTATCCCATGCCCGAGACCACCTCTGGCTCGCTGTTCTAGTCGGCCCGCTTGCTGCTCGTTTGCCGGGGCTTGGGCTTCGGCTGGCTCTTGGCCTTGAGATTGAGCGCCACGGCAGCGCGGATGAGATCCTTCAAGGCCGCCTCATCGATCTTGTCGCCCTCATGGATGTCGATGGCGCGCCTTACATTCCCGTCGAGGCTTGCATTGAATAGACCGGAAGGGTCCGGCAACGCAGCTCCCTTGGCAAATGTCAGCTTGACGGCGTTCTTGTAGGTTTCTCCGGTGCAGACGATGCCGCCATGGGACCAGACGGGAGTCCCCCTCCACTTCCACTCTTCGACGATCTCCGGGTCTGCCGCGTGGATGATAGCGCGCACCTTCGCGAGCGTCTTCCCGCGCCAGTCGCCAAGCTCCTTAATCTTCTGGTCGATGAATGCAGAGGCAGATTCCATCGGAATGGTCCTTTCATGTACAGTTCCAACTCTCGCAACTAATTTAGCTGCGCTCAGCGGTACCTGCAACCCCCGCAAGCCATCATTACCCACCAAGGTTTGAAGCCCTACAGAGGGTAGGCGCGAGAGGAGAAAAGATATTAGAGACGAAAAAAGCGAACGACAAAGGTACGCAGCGAAGTATGACATTTCTTCATAGAGTACTAACCTCGAGATCCGACCGGATTGGTAATGACGAGTCGGCTTCTCATGAGCAATCCGTTGCTTCTGACAGCGCGTTTCTCGTTACTGATCCAACGACGGGTAATCCAAGGCTGCAACTGGGGTCCAGGACTCACAATCTGAGCTCCAATCTTTTATCGGGTGATTTATCTATTGACACAGGACTCCAGGAAGCGTTGACTTGCTGCAACTGACAAGCCTGAGAATCCGAAATCGACATCCTGTTTTTCCATATCCGCTGAGCCCGTACAGGAAACTCCCCCTCTATTTTTGGAAAACGTTCTTGCAGACACTCATCGTAGGGGAGAAAACATGTCGACATCATTATTTGGAAATTCGCCCATCAGCAGGAGGAACTTGTTGCGCCGCGGTGCATTCACCGGGCTCGCAACAGCCCTGTCGCCCGCATTGCTGTTGGGCGAGGAGGGCACGTCCGATTGCCCGAGGCATTGCAACGTGAATCCTCCGCCGGGACGCCCGCGAGGCGCTCCAGGCACTGATAAAGGGAAATCAACGATGGGCGACGTTTACTCAGTGCCATCCGCATGAGGATCCAGGCCGCCGCATGTCCGTGGTAAAAGGGCAGTCTCCGTTCGCAACGATTCTTTCCTGCTCGGATTCGCGGGTCCCGCCAGAACTGCTCTTCGATCAGGGAGTAGGCGATCTGTTTGTCGCGCGTGTCGCGGGCAATTGTGCGGAAGGAACATTGACCGAGAGCCTCTATTACGGGACGAAGGCGCATACCTTGGTGCGTTGATACTCTTCGTGCTTGGCCACTCGGATTGCGGCGCGGTGAAAGCGGCGATAGATTCCTACCCAGAGGATACCCTCCGGTTTGCAGAACTGATCTACCCGGCTGTGGAAGCGGCCCTAAATCTAGGCGGAAACCGGAACGATCCCAAGACATTCATTCCGCTCGTTACCGAACAAAACGTCATCCTTGGCGTGCAGGTTCTGCGAAACGATTCCGCGTTGCAGGGCCTGCTGATCACGGGAGGTGTCTATGATCTCGCAACGTCCCGAGTCAATATTCCCGAAGGTCTGACCCAGTAGGTGACCCGACCGATACCAGGCTGCAAGCGGCTATGCCGAGTCACCGCTTCCAGGAGACAAGTTTTTCAGTTTCATCGCAGATTGACTTAGATTGCTCCAGCAATTAGCTCGAGTCCTGGTAAGTCGGCTTCTCGTCAGCAATCCGTTGGTTCTGACAAGCGCGTTTGGAGCTGACGGAAGAAGAAGTAACGACACGCCCCAGAGAACGCCGGTCCCCACCGGCGAGTTCCACGCATCGACCCCATCGCCTGCTACAAGGTTGTACTTGGTGAGCTACCAGCGTCCGCGTTCCCAGCATCCAATCTTGTACTCACAGAAAACTTCGCGACGAATTCTGCGACTTCTGATATGTTCGCGGTTTCACGACAGGTCTGACCTTACTGCAGCATGCGTTCAGACGTCGAGTCGATCCGTGAGCATTTTCCAGGAGACTTCCGATGAGAACGTTGAGCAAGCTGGCCATTATTGGAGTGGTTGTTTTTGTGGCGTTGCAGGGATTTGGCCCGCCATTCCGGTTCGATCCACGAGAGCCGAAGTACAGAAGGTTGCACCCGCGGTGCGGCAGATCCTCGACAGGAGCTGCTACAGCTGCCATTCGGGCTCAGCGGCGGCTCGCATGGGGTCCATCAAATTGTGCCCGCCTACTGGCTGGTGCGGCACGATATCCTTACCGCGCGCGAGCGCCTGGATTTCTCCACGCTGGGTTCCAAACCCGCTGCTGCTCAAAAGGCGACGCTGTACGAGGCTGTGAACATGATCTAGCTGGGAGCGATGCCTCTGCAGAGGTTCACGAAACTACATCCGGAGGCGAAAATAAATCTGCGGAAGAACTGGCGACCATAAAGGCGCAACAATCTGGCGCCGTGGACGGATACGCCGAGTCAGACCGGCACAGCGCCGACCAATGAAAAGGCCGTGACATATGCTACTGGCACCTGTCTCCCTGGCAGCTGTGCAGCCGGAGCCTGACGCATTTCCATTCGATCCGGCCTTCGAGAGCTGGAAGCCGATCAGCTTCACCGATCTAGGCGACAACTACACCTTCCGATTCGTTCTCGGCAACGACATCGCAGTCAAGGCGGCACAATCGGGCAATATTTCGCCGTGGCCCGATGGAACGCGCTTCGCGAAGATTGCCTGGCAGCAGGAGCTCGGCGCGGATGGCCTGGTGCATACCGGCAAGTTCGTTCAGGTGGAGTTGATGTTCAAGGATGCTCGGCGCTACAAAAACACAGATGGCTGGGGATGGGGCCGCTGGCGGGGCCCCGATCTGAAGCCATACGGCAAGGACGCTCATTTTGTAAGCGAGTGCACAGGCTGCCACATGCCGGTGCGCGGTAACGATTCTGTCTATACGCTGCCGATTACGCCGGCCAAGGTTGCCGGTAACGAGATCGTGAATAACAATGCTGTGAAGCTCCCGGCGAGCTTGTCCTATCAACCCCTCGGCTGGAGCGCGATCGCGATGTATGCGGATCCCAGGAACAAATCGATGGCGACCCTCTATGGAAATGACGCGGCAATCGGTGCTGTGCGAGCGCGTACGGATGCTTCCGCCAGCGGACCGGGAAGCCAGGCGTATCCGGCGGGTGCGGTGCTGGCTCTGGTCACCTGGGCACAACGCGACGATCCGCACTGGTTCGGGCCGCGCATTCCTGACACGCCACTATCGGTGGAGTTCGTGCAGGTTGGTGGTGCCGGAGAGGCCAGCAGCTATCGCCGTTTTGCGGGAACAGGGTTCACTGAGGATCATCTGCCAGCCGATGTAGCAGCGCAGAAGACGAGCTTCATTCTCGATCTTGCTCCAGCGTGGCTGCCGTAGAGATCAGTTCGACTCCAGCAGCAAAGGTTCGCATAAATTTATTGGCGTAACGCCCAGCAACCAACCATGACAATCAACAATCAAAGGAAAATGCCATGACCAATCCAATCCGCCCCTACGAGCCCCTGACTACTCAAAATGCGGCGCTTGTCCTTGTCGATCATCAGATAGGTCTGATGACGGGCGTCCGTGACTATTCAACCGGCGAGCTGAAACATAATGTAGTGGCCCTGGCCAAAGCGGCGAAAGTGCTGAAGTTGCCAATCGTCGTTACCACGACGGTGCGCGACAGTATGTGGGGTCCACATTTCCCCGAACTCGTGGACGCGCTCCCTGGTATCGAAATCATCGACCGTACATCGGTCAATGCATTCGACGACACTCGCGTCGCTCGCGCGATTGAGGCGACCGGCCGCAAGAAGCTGATTTTCGCCGGCATCTCGCTCGAAGTCTGCGCGGCTTTTCCTGCGATGACAGCTGTGGGTAGAGGGCTCGACGCCTATGTGGCGGTCGACGCCTCGGGAACATTCAGCGAGACCAAGCGGCAAGTTGGGCTTCTGCGCATGCTACAGGTGGGCGTTATTCTCTCGGACTACGCGACCTTGATGGTGGAGATCCTCAAGGACAACGCGGGACCGGATGCCGGCGAGGTGTACGCGGCCATGGATATGGGCTGGGCTAAACCCGTCGGCCAGATCTCCCAGGCCTACGGAAAGTAACTAACTTCAAAGTCCGAATTTAGACCCTTAGCGAGCCACGGAACCCTCTGCCGGCATAGTAAGATTCCGCACCGTTGTGATACACGAAAACAGTGTCGAAGCGGCGATCGCAAAAGAGGGCGCCGCCGAGTTTTCTGATATCTGAAGGTGTTTTCACCCAGCTCGACGTTTTCGTATCGAAGTTTCCAAGTTTCTGCAACTCTCGATATTGGTCTTCCGTTAAAAGCTCAATGCCGATGGCAGCGGCCATATCGAGAGCGCTATTTTTTGGTTTATTTTCTTTCCTTGACTCCAGCGCTTCACGGTCGTAGCAAAGACTTCTGCGGCCTTTTGGACTTTCCGCTGAACAATCATAAAAAATGTATTCGTCCGTCTTTTTATCATGACCAACAACATCCGGTTCACCGCCAGTTCTTTCCATTTCATTGAGTGACCACAGTTTTTCAGTATTCGCTTCCAGCTTTGCCTGTACTTTTTCCCACTCAAGACCTTTATGGCGGTTCATGTTTTTCTCAAAACGGGCTTTCAATGTTCTGAGTAGTTCTTTACGTTGTTTTTTTGAAAGGGTTACGTTTGACATAATTTTCGAAGCCACACCACGCTCGTACAGACGATTCGAGCGGTTTATGCTGACTTCCGAGACTTTCGATTGGCAACGGTCACTGCCAGGACAACCAGTGCCACGAGCGTACTCACGACGATCAATTCGGAAATGACCGGATTGTCTACGTGTGAAAAGACAAAGAAGGATATCGGAAGCAATACCGCCACAACCACTACGCTCGCCAGGATCAGCCTAACGATATCCCATCGCGACATTCTCACGGGTTCGCTGGAACTTCTGGAGGCCCCATCAATCAGCGCCGGAAGAGTAATGATCCTCATTCAAGAGACGATGCACCGCTTCGTCCCAGCTGTCGTCGAGATTGCTGTCGGGCTGATTGCGGATTCGCAGGATGATCTTACCGATCTTGCTTTCGTACTCATCCTGATCCGTAATTCTGGTCGAAGTCTTGACTGATTGCCATCATGTTCGGCAGGGTCCAGTCGGTTTCGGAGAAATAGAGCATGTCTCGCTCGACATCGGAAAGAGGAACACCGTCCTGCTTCGCCTGCGCCAGGATTCTGCGAACCATGTATTCCTTGGCATCCCGAACCGTTTGGAATCGATTCATGGACGCGAGTATATAACCTAGTTGCAAACGGCGACTCATATCTCAACCTTCCTCAAGATCGGTGTCCCCGGTTTCGCTTCTGAGACATCCCCCCCCATTGCTGAGGTGTAAACTAGTTTCGTACCTCCTAAATACGTGATATCCACAGGCTTGCGACAGCCCGCGATGCTGATTCATAGCAGCAGATGCGCCGAAAAAAGGGATTTAGTGTGAGTAGTCCAACCTGCAGCCGTCGCGATTTCATAAGGGGAACTCTCAGCGTCGCGACTCTACTTGCCGCCGGATGCGGTGCATCAAACGGTGATTTTTCATCGTCCGTAAAAGGTTCCCAACCGGCAGCTCTTATGGGAGGCCAGGGAAACGCGCCTTACGCGGCTTTTCTAGAAAGGAATCGTTCGGTAATGACATTGCCCGGACTCCCTCCCACTGGACTTACTTATCGCGTTGCCATGAATAGTCATGGACGGGGATTAGTCGGTGGAACCAATGGAATCAATGCCTATGCCGCCGTCGTCGCGCCCGATGGAACATTGACCTCCATTCCTGGATTGATCGCTCCCGGCGAGATCTATTTCGTCAGCATCAATAAGTTGGGGAATGGCATGGTGGGGGGCGGATATCAGAATTCCAACATCCCTTTTGTTGCGCTGGTTTCTCAAGATGGTATAGCAACTCCGATTGCCGGCCTGCCCGCAAGCGGGCTCATCTACGGGGTGGTCATTGAAAAAACCGGAGCCGGTATCATTGGAGGGGTCGGCCCTTCCGGTTCCGCGTATGCGGCTCTCACAGCGCTCGATGGAACCCTGACGCCGCTTGCAGGACTGCCGTCTTCGGGAGCTATTTTCTGGGTCTCCGCCAACGATTCGGGGGAGAAGCTCATCGCGGGCCAGAATGGCTCCTCCGCCTATGCTGCGTTTGTTTCTCCGGACGGACAGCTAACGCCGGTCGCTGACCTTCCTGCGGGCACAGTCTATAGCGCTAGTATCAATCATCGTGGAAATGGGATCATCGGGGGAACAGCTTCGACCTTTCCCTATGCGGCTCTTATCGCTCCCAATGGAACGGCAACAACGATCCCCGGTCTGCCAACGGCGCCAGGAATTATCTATAACGTTGCCCTTAACCAAGCAGGCACCGGATTTATCGCCGGCTATTCGGCGGGAGAACCCTATGGAGCCTTCGTTAGCCCAGACGGAAATTTGAAGTCACTGAAGGGCTTGCCCGGAGGTCCTGGATTTCTTGATGGTGCAGCGCTCTACAATTCAGGGGACGCCATCGTTGGCGGCACCTCGGCAAACGTTCCATTCGCAGCACTGGTCGCCCCAAATGGAACCCTGACTTTTCTGAACGGCCTTCCTTCCCAAGGACAGATCAACAGTATATCAATCGCCGCTTAGAGGATACCTACAGTGAAGACCGAAAGTGAAGATCGGTCTGGCCGCTCGAGGCCGTTGATTGGTGTTATGGACGCTGGCCCCAGCAGACATGGCGGAGCGAGTTGAGGAACAAGAATGAAGGGTCGGTCCACGGGGCTATCAATGTCTCATATTCCTCTTCCCGCGCCTGGCTCAGGTCACCTTTCGCTTGCTCCCATGTGCGGATGGCCTCTAAGGTCTGCTGCCACCACGACGCCCACTGGCTATCTCCGCGCACTACTTCGGCGGTTGCCTCGTGACGGATGTTTTTGAGACCGCAACGCTCGAATAGCGTGGGGAGCTTGCGTCCAAAATTGGGGTCATACCCCCGCGATGCCCACCATTCGCCGGCGCGCCACGTTTTGTCAAAGCCGGCCGCAGACGGGTGAGACGGATCCACTGGAGCCACCATGCCCCAGTCGCCTTCTTCATCGACAAGCCATCCTCCCGGGCGCAAACACTCCACCATGCGCCGGACAGCGCCCTCCTGCTTGCCCGCGAGCCAGAACAGCATGAACCGTGAGCAAACCAGATCGAAGGAGCCCGGGTCGAGGACATCCAGAGGGTCCTCAAGTATGTTGTGCCGGCGCACCTCAAGGTTGGGAAGACTTAGACCCTTCAGGTAGGTGATATCGATGTCTGTCGCCACGACGTGGCCGCTCTTTCCGACCCGCTCAGCTAACCAGATGGCGATGGAGCCGCGGCCCGCACCGACATCAAGGCACCGCCACCCAGGCTGCACCAGCTCCCGCCGTTGGCGAGAGAGCGGGTCGAAGATATGTTCCAAGAGAGCCAACCGATCATCTTCGGCGCTTTGGCGCCCTCCCGAAGCGAGTCGGTAACCCGGCCCCAGATCCCGAGACCCAGGGGTTTCGGATGCGTCCTCGCGTTCTGCCATGGCGAAACCATAGTGAAACACCTCTCTTGTGTCAAGCGGCTGGGAGTTCCTTTCATTCAGCCGGATAGCCACATTTGAATCTCCTTTCCAAACTTACCTCATTCAAAAATCATATCGCTTCAAAAACGAATTGATTTTCCGAATCAAATCAAATCGAATCAACCCATCTTGATGTTGTATTCGCCACGGTGCAGAAAGCTACATGAGATTGCAGTCTTGAGGAGCAGCCGAACCTGTTTGCCGAGATTGATGAGTTCCAGCTGCAGCCTTGAGAGCAGGGACGTAGGCGAACCGTGCGCCGAGCCCATGCTGTCCATGCGTGAGTCGTAGTCGACGACTCGTTTGTCAGGCGTTGTTTACACTGGTATAGAGAAGGTCGTCACACCCGCGATCCATTTGCCGTGCATCGCACGTTACGTGGTGCCGGTCCGGTGATGTCGAACGTCAGGCGGCGGTGTGGTCAGACATCTAGTGTTGCCTCGTCGCGGACTGAGGTATGGAGCCGGTGGTGGCGTCGAGCTATTCTCGCATATTGGCGCGGGAATGCGGTCTATTCTTCTCTCCCCATTTAGCCAAAGAAGCTTCGTCCCTTTTTTTCCATGTCAACTTCAGTACTCTGCCTTCTCACCCTTTGCTGGAATTGAGGTAGGAATGCCTGGAGTACCGGCATACGTGATGAGCAGCACTGCGGGTTCCGCGCCGGTTTCTCCTCGGTGAACATCGTCGACGGTCTCTGCGAAAGCTTGTCCCTGATGGACAACCCGTGTCTTGCCGCTTGCCTTGTCGTGCAGCGTCAGGGTACCCGAGAGCACATACGCTACATTCGGGAATGGATGGGTGTGCCATGGCAACGCCGTATGCGGCGCAATAGTCAACCTGATCATTGTTAGTTGCGGCTGACCTGCGGGATAGTGCGTATACGGATTGCCGTTCCACGATCGGCTAGCCTGCAGCAGGATCTCGCGTTGACCGCTGCCAACGTGCATAGCAGCGTCTTGTGCGAGTATGGCTGAAAAAGATGCTCCTACGAGCGTGGCAACTATTCCTGCGCTACGGTATTTGGAAATCATTTCGATCCTCCTAAATATTTGGCGGGTGGCCCATATCTCCCGCCTCTGAGACATGGATTTTCGCGCCAGCCTCCCCCCCTCCCCCTCTCCCTCCTACCTCACCTCCCTCCTCTTCTCTTTTTCTCTCGTTTTCTTTCCTCCTCCTTCTTCTTCCGCTCCTTCTTTCCCTCCTCTTCTCTCTTCCTCCTTTCTCTCTCTTCTTCCTTCCCTTTCTTCCCCCTCGCAGCCGACGCCAGAAGAAGTACCCCGTTCGTCCCCCGAGCACCCGTTGTGTTTGTTTTTCCTTCCTCCTCACTTCCGGCGAGCTACTCCCGCATACGCGGTTTGCGTCCGTTTTCTGTGCTCTTTCGCTTCGCGCGCGGTTCACTTTTCTCGTTCGTTGTCCTTCGTCGTCTACTTACTTTCTCTGTTTTTAGCTCCTTCTCCACTTCTTCTTTTCGTTTCCTTCCCTCTGCTTCTCCCTCTTCTCCCTCTCCCTCTTTCGGGAGTACAGAGTACGCGGTTTTTTTTCTACATTTTTACTTCCTACTTCCTTCTTTCCTCTCTCTTTCCCCATCCCCTTTTCTCTCCTCTTCCCTTTTCCTTTTCACTCCGTCAATCATTTCCACCCACTACTCTTCCCCGCTGCTGCTCTCGTGTTTATACCGGGCTGCCGTTTTTCGCTGGAAAGAGGACGCCGATCTTGCGGCTTTGCGGTCGCAGCGCCCACGATGCCACAGCAAGACCAGCAATGATGAGAGGGGCGAGGATGTGAAAGGCGTAAGCGCCGTAAACGCCGACCGCAGCGACGGATGCGGCCGCGCCTGTCAGGTCAAAGAAGATGCCGGCATACGCCCATTCCTTGAGCCGCGGAAAACGCGGCACGAGTATGGCGATGGCCCCAAGCACCTTCCAAAATCCCAGGATGGCGAAAAAAGTATAGTGGATAGCCAAGGAGGGCACGACGCCATGGCGGATTGCCCAGCATATTGTGCCATCTGCGCACCGCCTCCGCCTCCGATAAAAAACGCTACGAGTCCTGGTCGTAGTCCAATAAGCAATGTTTTTTGTTTTCATAGTCATTCCAACCCCCTAACGACACGCTCCAGATTGCCAAAGAATTTCTGCCAGCCGTAATTTGCACCCTTATAAGCTGCCTGCTGATCGGGACGGAAGCCGGACTGCTCCATGCGAACGTGGGTGCCACTCTCCGCTGGAGTCAACGTGCAGAGCACCACCCATTGAAGGCCGAGCTCGCCCCAAACGCCCCAGTTATAGGAGAGCTGTTTCAACGGTTCGACGGTCAGCACCTCGCAGTCGACAATGCCATTCCAGTTCGGCATAGGGTCGGCCTGGAATTGGAACTTCCGCCCGACCTCCGGCTCAAAATCGTTCTTCATCATCCATTGCGCGATGAGCGGGCTCTCGGTGAGCGCGCGCCACAGCTTCTCTGGCGGGTGTGGGAATACCCTTTCGATCACAACACTAGGTGGCTGTGTCGGTCATTGTTAACTCCCCGGTCACACGCTCGAGGTTAGCGAGGACGCGTGGCCAGCCAAAGCTCATGGCCAGACGGCCGCCTTCGTCCTGCGGGCGGAAGCCCGTATGCTCCATGCGAACATGGGTGCCAGTGCCCGTGGGTGTCAGGGTCCAGGTGACGACGGAGCGCAGGCCGTCGGCAGCTTGCTCGCCCGAGGCGTTCTGGCTCCAGGAGAGACGCTGCGGTGGCTCGACGACGAGGACCTCGCAGTCAGCGACGCCGTTCCAGCCGCCCATGGGTTTGGAGCGGAAGTTGAACTTGTGTCCGACAATCGGCTGAAAGTCGTTCTTCATCAGCCATTGCTCGATGAGCGGGCCTTCCGTGAGCGCACGCCAGACTTTTTCCTGTGGATACGGCATCTGGCGTTCGACAACGATGATGGAGCGAGTAGAGGTGGCAACTGCTTGGGTCATGATTCCATCCTTTCCAAAAGTGCTTCAAGCTTGTCAAACCGGTCGCGCCAGAAGGCGCCGTAGAGATTGAGCCAGTCCACCATCGGCGCCAGCGCATCGGGCTGTGCGCGATAGTGAGTTTCGCGCCCCTCGCGGCGATGCCGTACCAGCTTTGCCCGCTTCAGCACCGTTAGATGCTTGGAGACAGCAGGCTGAGACACGCCCGCATAGCGAGTCAATGCGTGGACGGTCTGTTCGCCCTGCCGGGTCAACTCCTCGAAAATGGCCCTGCGCGTCGGGTCGGCGAGAGCACGGAACACGTGACTGGCATTGGCCGGCTTCACACCCAAAACCATAACCATTTGGTTATGGTTTGTCAAGAGAGACGTAACACCGCATTGCCAATTGGTTTATCCTGAACTTGATCTGCTTGCATCCTAGATATTGCAGGAACTTTTTTCATGCTGAAGTCCTCTGGTACCTTGCAATCCAGGATACCCGCCCTCGCCGCAGTCATCACGATTATGATTCTTCTAGGCATCGGCACCTATATGCGTGGAAGTGTAGCGGATGCCTGGCAATGGTTTCGGATTCCTTCCGCCGGTCCGCTCTTTATTCCTTCCGGCAGTCCGCTCTTTGCAGATACGCGCACCATCACGAATTCCATAGACTGCGTTGCCGCCGGCCAGAACCCCTATACAGTCCGCAGCTTTGACCCCTGGCATCGCCTCTACAACTATCCCCCCATCTGGCTACAAGCTCGATATCTCGGCGTCACTTCTCGCTCGTCAAACCTCATCGGAACGATGCTGTCACTCATCATGGCTTGTACGTGCGTGATTTTATTTCGCGCAAAAACATGGGCAAGCGCACTCATCATCTTTTTCGCGGTCACCTCGCACTCTGTTTTGTTTGCTGTGGAACGCGGCAACACCGACCAATTGATCTTTTCGCTTCTGGTCTTTGGCTTCTTCTTCATCGAGCGGCTGCGGGTTGAACTACAGTCCCTTTTCAGTGGCCTCCTCATTGGTTTGCTGACGATCTTGAAGGTCTATCCAATCGTGGCTGCCGTCGTCATTGTCCGCAGCCGGAGCAGCATCATCAAAGCGCTCCTGATTGTTTTCTTTTCCATAGCCGCGCTCTTACTCACAAGCGGCCATAGTCTCATCGTCCTACTCGCAAATACGCCGCAAGGCACGGGAATGTCCTTCGGCGCCTTCCCCTTCTTTCTCGTGATAGGCAGGCATATCGTTCCCTCCTCTGTACCGCTTCTTCAAGGCCATCACAGCGTCGCGTCCATTGGAGCAATCATCCTCGGCGCTTTAGCGCTGGTTGCCGCACACCTCTACCGCGTTCGCATCAACCAGTTCCTGCCGCAGCTTGATTTCGACCACGCCAGAGGACAGCTCGCTATCTCGGGCCTGGCGATTTTTTGTTCCTCCTTTATCTCCGGCTCAAGCTTTGACTATCGCCTCATCTTTCTGTTGGGCGTCCTGGCATATCTCGTAGAAGATCTAAACAACATCACGTCGCGGCGCTCCCTCCCTACGGCTGTTCTTATTCTTCTTCTCATGTGGGGATCCTTCCGGTCGTCTTTCATTCACGAGATTCTGGATGGACTGACATTTATACTGGCAAGCGCCTGGCTGGGCACGTCGCTCCTATCGAACCTGGCCAAACGTGAGTCAACTACACTCCTGCAATCGACAGCACTCAAAACAAGCTGACCAAATCGAATTGAACTCATGGGATATGACAAAAAAATTGTAATCACTGGGGCCGCAGCACTTGTTGGCCAGAACCTGATTCCTCGTCTCATCTCGCGGGGATTTACCGACATCGTCGCAATCGATAAACATCCGACCAACACAACCATCCTCAAAAACAACTACCCTTCCGTGCGTTTGCTGCGCAACGATCTTGCCGCAAACGAAGGCCCTTCCGGTGAATGGCAGCCGGAGCTTGCCGGCTGCGACGCGCTCGTCATCGCACACGCACAGATCGGCGGAATCGTGCCCGAAGAGTTCGTACGGAATAACATCCATGCGACCGAACGCCTGCTGGAAGCCGCCCTGCGGCACAAAGTGCCTTACATCGTAAGCATCTCTTCTTCCGTCGTGAACTCTCTGGCGGTAGATAGCTACACCGAGACCAAAAAAGCCCAGGAGGCACTCGTCGCTGCATCGGGCATCAAACAAATCGTCTTGCGGCCCACACTCATGTTTGGCTGGTTCGACCGAAAACACATAGGCTGGCTCGCTGCCTTACGCAGTATCCAACTCCTTCCATTTCGCAGTATCGGCCAATATTTTACTGCAATCTCTCTTCGCCGGCGATTTCTGCGACATCATCGTGTCGGCATGCGAAACGGAAAGGACCGGGGCCTACAACATCACAGGCCGCGAGTGCATCGACTACATCGATCTGATCCGCGCGGTAAAGAAAGCCACCGACGCCAAGGCACACATCCAGACCATTCCCTACGGCCTCTTTTGGTCTCTTCTGAAAATCAATGCCGTCTTCGATCGCAATCCAGCCTTCACCGTAAGCCAACTGGCCGCGCTCGTTACACCCGACGTCTTTGAGGTGATCGACTGGCCATCCATCTTCAACATCCGCGCAACACCACTTGAGGAAGCCCTCAATGAGACCTTCCGCCACCCGGTTTATTCCCACATCACCCTGGACTTCTAGGCGCCTTTCCAAACGAAAAAATCACTTCCCGCCATGAAGAACCCTCTCCATCGTCATGCAGCAAACAACCGCGCGGCTGCGCTCGGGAATCCCGACTGAGACCAAACCGAAGCTGCGCGAAGCCATCCTTTACGGTTGGAGCGGAACTGAATAAACAGCGCTGTTAAGTGCAAACATGGAGCGCGCTGCGGAAGATGCAGTCGTCACCGAGCTTTTGCCTAGAAAACAAGCGGAGTTGTTCGATTTTTGTCGAGTCGCTCCTGAGTGCACAATGTGCGAATCGGCGCACCCTGAAGCGCGCGGCATCTGATTGCCTGTCGGGGCTCTATGATAGAGCTACGACATGGCCAGCGAATCCAGCAGCGACGTTGAACAGATCCTGCTTGCTACCGGGGCGGAAGAAGCAAGTTCCCCCGCGGCGGCAAGCCTGGACGACCAAGTGCTGCTGCGCGTAGAAAACCTGCGCAAGGAGTACCGCAGCGGCTCGCAACCCCTAGTGTTATTTGACGGATTGAACCTGACGGTGCAGCGGGGCGAGATGGTTGCCATTGTTGGCGAATCGGGTGCGGGGAAAAGTACTTTGCTCCATCTGCTCGCAGCCCTTGATCGTCCATCCGCCGGTGACGTATACTGCGCCTCAACTTGGCTAGGAAAACTGACTGCAGGGCAGGCAGCCACATTTCGCAATCGCGAAATAGGATATGTGTGGCAAATGCACTACCTTCTGCCGGAATTTACGGCTTTGGAGAATGTGGCCATGCCGCTGCTGGCACGGGAGGAAGCCAAATCATCCGCCTTTGCCAAAGCGCAGGAGTTGCTTGGCGAAGTGGGACTGGGAGCTAGAATGCACCACCTTGCCGGCGAACTTTCCGGCGGGGAACAACAGCGCGTTTCACTGGCCAGGGCGTTGGTGACACAACCACGCCTGCTGCTGGCGGACGAGCCAACCGGCAACCTTGACAACCGTACGGCCGAAGCTGTGTTTGGCCTGCTGGAACGGCTGCACACGACGCATCGGTTAACCTCCATCCTCGTCACCCACAACATGGAAATCGCTAGACGTTGTGGACGCACGCTCCGGCTGCATGAAGGCCGGTTGCACGAAGTTTGGCTGCACTCGAGCGAACAGGAAGACACGTCAACAGAGGCGTCCACTGCGTCTTCCGGTCAGCCGGGGCATCCAATAGTTCGTACCGCAGTTCCAGGTGGAAACTCCACCGGAACGGCATGAGCCAAGGGGGGAATATGTTCGAACGGTACACAGAGAAAGCGCGGCGCGTGATCTTTTTCGCGCGCTACGAGGCTAGCCAGTTTGGCTCGCCCTATATTGAAACAGAACACTTGCTGCTTGGACTCTTGCGCGAGGATAAGGCGTTAAGCAACCGCTTCCTGCGCTCCCATGCTTCCGTTGAATCAATCCGCAAGCAGATTGAAGCGCATACCACGATCCGCGAGAAGGTTTCGACTTCAGTTGACCTGCCTTTGTCGAACGAGTGCAAACGTGTTCTGGCGTATGCCGCGGAAGAAGCTGAGCGGTTGTCGAACAAACATATCGGTACGGAGCATCTGCTGCTGGGATTGCTGCGCGAAGAAAAATGCTTTGCTTCGGAGATTTTGCTGGAGCGCGGATTGAGACTTTCAACCGTCCGCGATGAGCTGGCAAAGACGACACAAGAGCGTGCTCCACAGGCACAGCGCAATCGTGAATCCAGCATTCTGGCGGAATTTTCGCGCGATCTGACGCAGGCTGCACTCGATAACCAATTAGATCCGCTGGTGGGCCGCGACCAGGAAGTGGATCGCGTGATCCAGATTCTTTGCCGCCGCACGAAAAACAATCCGGTGCTGATTGGTGAGCCGGGCGTGGGCAAAACCGCGATCGTTGAAGGGCTAGCGCAACGCATTTCCGACGGCGATGTTCCAAGCTTTCTCGCTGACAAGCGCGTGCTGGGCCTGGATCTGTCGCTGATTGTTGCGGGCACGAAATATCGTGGGCAGTTTGAAGAACGGCTGAAGACCATCATGAAAGAGCTGATGGAGAATCAGAACTCCATCATCTTTATCGATGAGTTGCACACGCTGGTGGGCGCGGGCTCGGCAGAAGGGTCGCTCGACGCTGCGAACATCTTGAAGCCAGCACTATCGCGTGGAGAAATCCAGTGCATTGGCGCGACCACGCCGGCGGAATATCGCAAATCGATTGAGAAAGACCGTTCGCTGGAACGCCGTTTCCAGGCTGTGAAAGTGCCGCCGCCGAACGAGGAAGACGCGGTGAAGATCATCATGGGGATTAAAGATCGCTATGAGAAATTCCACGCCGTCAGCTATACGGATGACTCGATTCAGTTTGCGGTGTACCATTCGAGCCGCTATATTCCGGATCGTTTCCTGCCGGACAAGGCCATCGATCTAATCGATGAAGCAGGCGCGCGGGTCAAGTTGCGCCAGACTTCCCTGCCGGAGGAAATTACCGAGATTCAAAAGCGCATCAAGTTCATTGTGCATCGCATGGAAAACGCGATTGCGAACCATGAATTTGAAAAGGCGCGTTTTTACTCCGATGAAGAACGGAAGGAGCGCGAGAACCTGCGCGCGCTGCGCGACAAATACCATCTGGATGATTCGACGGCGGGCGTGGTGACGCGGGAGGACATTGAAGATGTTGTGAGTCGCTGGACCGGCGTGCCCGTCACTTCCATTAAGGAAGAGGAGACGCAGAAGCTGCTGCGGGTGGAAGAAGAACTCCACAAGCGCATCATCTCGCAGGAGAAGTCGATTTCCGCACTGGCGCGGGCGATTCGCCGTTCTCGCGCAGGACTCAAATCTCCGAACCGGCCTATCGGCTCGTTCCTTTTCCTGGGACCGACCGGCGTAGGCAAAACAGAAGTCGCACGTTCGCTGGCGAATTTCCTGTTCGGCAGCGACAAGGCGCTGATCCGATTCGACATGTCGGAATACATGGAGAAGCATTCGGTCTCGAAGCTGATCGGATCGCCTCCGGGCTATGTGGGATATGAGGAAGGCGGTCAGCTCACGGAACGCGTGAAGCGCTCGCCGTACTCTGTGGTGCTGCTGGATGAAATTGAGAAGGCGCATCCGGACATTTTCAATATCCTGCTGCAGGTGTTTGAAGACGGCCAGTTGACCGATGGACTGGGCAACACGGTCGATTTCAAAAACACGATTCTCATTATGACTTCGAACATCGGCGCACGGCATCTGCAGAAGCGGCAGGGGCTGGGCTTCCAATCCAATCTGGAAGATACCATCGCCGAAAAGGTCGAGGATCTGGTGAGGAACGAGGTGAAGCGCACGTTCAATCCGGAGTTCCTGAACCGGCTGGACGAGGTCATCATCTTCCAGGCGCTGACGGACAACGACCTGATCCAGATTATGGAATTGCTGGTACAGCAGTTGAATGCGAACCTGGCACAGAAGGCCATTACGATTTCCGTGATGGAAGACGCGAAGAAATGGATCCTGGAACGCACGCTGGTCGATCGCACCTACGGCGCGCGGCCGCTACGGCGGGCACTGCAGAAGTATGTGGAAGATCCCTTGTCGGAGGCGCTGATTGCCGGCAACATTCAGGAGCGGCCTGCATTCCTTGAGGTCTACCTGGATAACAATCAATTGTTCTATCGACCGATTGGCAGTGAAGGCGCAGAACGCTCGTCGGAAGGAATCCTGCTTTCCAGCAGCTAAACAGCAACATGCAAGCAAAAGAGAAGCTCCGCCGTGGCGGAGCTTCTCTTTTTTCAGCCAATCCTCAGGCTTCGATCGTTCGGTAAGCCGTGGCGGCTGTCTGTGGGCTTCAAGGCCCGCACTTATGCACAACGCGGCGAGGGCTCGTACGCCAGGCCGCACCGCAGCACTCTAAACAAATCCAACTTTACTTGCCACTGATCCAGCTTTAGAGATTGTTTCATCCACAACTTCGCGTCCGCGACGGATGACACGCTCTGCCTGCTTGCCGTACTTCTCGGCCGCCTCGCTGAAGTCCTCCGCCGAACTCTTGATTTGATCCGACGCATCTTCCAATCCACGCTTGATCTGCTTGCGGGTCCGGTCACCGGGTTGCGGAGCGTAGAGGAGCGCCACAGCTGCGCCGGCTGCTACACCCACGCCAAATGCCATCCAAAATTTCCATGTATCCATGTATGTGCTCCAGACTCGCATGCCGTCTTGCAGCGCGCGTGCTGATTTCGCTTGCTTACTCCCCTATTAGAGCACCAAATGAGTGAAACGGTTGCCAAGTACATGGCCAGCACGGCGTCCGGGAACCCTTGCCAGCAACCCTCTCTCGTGCAGTGCTTTCGCTCACCCCCCACGGGAACGGACACAACGTGGTTTTGTTCGTTGAAACGCTGTCGGCACCAGAACCTGATTTTCGATTTGATCGCCGTAATACCTTGATCTTCAATAGAATCGACTCACATTCCACTGATGCGGCAAAGAATTGAATTCGGATTGGTGTGGCTGCTGGTGAAGCTGCTGGGATTGCTTCCGCGTCGAGCGGCGCGGGCTGCGGGAGCAGCGATCGGCTGGCTTGCGTATATCGCTACGCCGCGACTGCGACGGGTGGGCTTGAAAAACCTGGCGCTGGCTTTTCCAGACAAGCCGGCGGCGGAACGCGAAAGAATTCTTCGCGGCATGTATCGACAACTGGGCTGGCAGCTGGCGGAATTCTGCCACATGTCCCGCTACACGTTGCAGCGAGCCAACCAGCTTATTCGCTATGAAGGTTTGGAAAACTATCTGGCAGCGCAGCAACGTGGCAACGGACTGCTGGTGCTGACGGGACATCTAGGCGCGTGGGAGCTATCGAGTTTCTACCACTCGCTGGCCGGCTATCCGATGAGTATGGTGATTCGTCGGCTCGATAATCCCTGGATCAATCGGCTGGTCAACAGTATTCGCACGCAACACGGGAATCACGTGCTGCCCAAGGATGATTTTGCCCGTGGTTTGATTGCGACGATGCGAGCCGGAGAAACTGTCGGCGTGCTGATGGACACGAACATGACACCGCCGCAGGGCGTATTCGTGGATTTCTTTGGGCACGCGGCCTGTACCGCATCTGGCGTGGCGCGGGTCGCACTGCGCACTGGAGCGGCTGTCCTGCCGGGCTTTCTGATCTGGGAGCCAACAGAAAAGCGATATGTTCTGCATTTTCTGCCGGAATTGCAACTGGTCGATACCGGTGATGCCGAGCGCGACGCGGTTGCGAACACACAGATGTTTACCACGGCGCTGGAGCGAGTGATTCGCCGGTATCCGGAACAATGGTTGTGGGTGCATCGACGCTGGAAGACGCGACCGCCGGGGGAGACGGCGATGTACTAGGTACATGTAAATATGGAAGTGAAGCGGCGTTTATTGTGAATCATTCGAGCGGAAAGGACTCGCTGAGAATGCTCCGTTTGTAGCGCGAAGACCATCGCTTCAACGATCACAGCTGCTCCGCCGTCCCGCCCCACTCATCTGGATGCACATCCGCCACCGACTGCGAAAAGATCCACGAGTATCCCGCGAAGTCATTCGCGCTGTATTGCCGCTCGCCGTACGGGTAAGTCACAGGCTCTTGTGTGATCCGCACCCCGTGCTCCTTGGCCCGGTTGCAGTGGGTATCGGCGTCCTCAACTCGAATCGTGATCGAGTGTCCAATGCCCAGCACTGCGTTGACCTCGTTCAGGCGCATTTCCCTCACGATCACCGCTCCATCGCCCACATTCAACTGCACACGATGGGTATCGATGCGCAGACGAACACTAAATCCGAACGCATCACACAGCCAGGCGGCAGCCTGATTCACATCTGGATACGCAATCACTGGAATCACGGTGGCGCGAGGTATCGATCGGTTCGAAAGCATCGTGTTCCTCCCCCACCATTATGTATATCAACCTGGACGGGTTTGGCTCTCACGGCAAAGATCGTTCCCAGCAGCTTCTTCGGCGATAAGGTCGAATCCCATCTTCCTCTACCGGATTGGCCGGGCTCGGCTACCATAGCGCTATGCTCTCGTTGCGCCAGCTCGCGGATGCCCTCCAGGCAGAGTACGTTCCATCCTCGCAGCAGACCCGTCAAAAGAATTCCTCGCTCGCAGAGATCGTGGAGCGCGTTTCCAGCGTGCGGAATGCAAACCAAACTTCCCTGACCTTTGCTGAGAACGAGGCCACGTTACAGGAGGCGCTGGCATCGGCTGCCGCTGCGGTGCTGGTCACGCCGCAAATCGCCAAGCCATTCTTATCCGAGGCACAGCCGCTAACGAAGCCTTTGTTGCTGGTGGCGCAACCGCGATTGGCATTCGCACAGGCATCGCAATTATTGCGCACCACGAACGTGAGTACGGGCGTGCATCGCACAGCCATTCTGGCTGCCAGCGTGAAACTCGCCGAGAATGTTTCGATTGGACCGAATGCTGTGCTGGGCGAATATGTCGAGATTGGCGAGCGGACCCGGATTGGAGCAGGATGTGTTCTGGCCGATGGAGTCAAGATTGGCGCGGATTGCATACTCTATCCGCGGGTGGTGATTTATGGCGGGGTTGAGCTGCAGAATCGGGTGCAGGTCCACGCCGGATGCGTGCTGGGTTCAGACGGCTTTGGATACGTGCGCGATGCGGAGACGGGCGCGTACACGCAATTTCCCCAGCAGGGCACATTGGTGATTGAGGATGATGTCGAGATTGGAGCCAACACGACCATTGACCGGGGCGCGTTGGAGGAGACGCGCATCGCGCGCGGAACGAAGCTGGATAACCTGGTGCACATCGGCCACAATGTTCGCGTTGGGCGCAACGTCGTCATCGCGGCGCAGACCGGTATTTCCGGCAGCAGCACGGTCGGAGATGGTGCGGTTCTGGGCGGCCAGGTTGGCATTGGCGAACATGCTGAGGTGGGCGAAGGTGTAATCCTGGGCGGCGGCGCGGGCGTGCTGAGCAAAAAGAAATTGCGCGGCGCGGGAATAGTCTTCTGGGGGCGACCAGCGCAACCATTGCGCGAATATCTGAAGGGGCTGGCGACGCTAGCTCGACTGACAGGCAAAACGAAGAACTAAAGAAGAAGGCTCGCCGTGGCGATTGTCGTGGTCGGCGGACATACGCGCAACATTGGCAAAACATCGGTGGTTGCGGGGTTGATCGCAGCGCTGCCAGAACTGGAATGGACTGCGTTCAAGGTGACGCAATTCGGCCACGGAATCTGCTCCGCAAACGGCGAACCGTGCAATTGCGAGACCGATGCGCATACCGTCGCTGTGACGGAAGAACATTTTGCGGATAGCGGGACAGATAGCGCTCGATTTCTGGCGGCAGGTGCGGTGCGTTCCTTCTGGGTGCGAACGCGACAGGGTCAACTGGCGGAAGCGATGCCCAGAGTTCGAAAGGAACTGGCGCTCGCCAGAAATGCAATTCTGGAGTCGAACAGCATTGTCCGTTTTTTGAAGCCTGATCTGTATCTCACGGTGCTTGACCCCGCGATCCATGACTTCAAGCCGTCGGCACAATACTTTCTTGACCGCGCCGATGCAGTGCTGTGGAGCGGAACACAGTCGAGCGCCCACTGAATCTGCGTGGCCGCCGGCATTGCTGCATGTGGTGCGAAGCAAGCCGCAGTTCTTTTTGCAGGCGCCCGCGTATACCAGCGATGCGTTGACGGAATTTGTGGCGGATAGAATTTTGCACCCCGCTGCGCGAACGGCAACGATGGAGGAACAGCACTAATAGATGTGGAAGTCGATGGAGATATCCATCCTGACGGCAACCGGGTGACCAGCCAAGGTCGCCGGCTTGAAGCGATACTGCCGGACCGCCTCTAACGCCTTCTCATCCAGGCCCATGCCGAGTGGACGAATTACTTTCGCGTCCTGCGGCATCCCTTTTGCGTCCACGACCACTTCTACAACGCACAACCCTTGATATTTCGCCATGCGTGCCTGATCGGAAAATTCCGGTTCCGGTGCAAAAATCGGCACTGGAGGACGAACGCCGCCGCCGACTTGATAGATGCCGCCGCCATAGCCGCCGCCCTGTCCTGGCCCTACGCCCGCACCTGAACCGGGGCCGACGCCACCGCTGCTGCCCGATCCAATGCCCCCGGCGCTGCCGGTGCCATTGGAGGCTGGCCCGCGTACGGACGTCAAGGGATCGCCCAGGTTCGGCATATTGCTATTTGGCATCTTGATGTTCGCCGGCATCACCACCGTAGGCTCGACGGCGAGCTTGGGCTTGGGATTGCGGATGATCTCATCCGGAGGAACGAACTGAGTTTTGGCGATGGTGGGCAGCTTACCGACAGCGGCCTGCAGAAGATCGCGATCTCCGCCGCCACCGCCGCCGCCCGTCGCCTGCTGGCTGGCATCGAACGGCACGAACGGTGTGATGTTGAACACTGGTGGAGGAACAACCTCTGCAACCACTGGCTTTTTGGGTCGCCAGAAGATGACCGCCAGGATGATAGCCAGCACCAACGCATGAATTCCGACAGACAGAAGACTTGACTTCCGATCCCGCGGCCGCGCCATGGGATCGACGACCGCCACAGCATGGGATTCCAGATGTAACGGAGGCAGTTTGCGAGGGAAGAATACAGCGCGAAAATCTTCGAACATGCCGACCCAGATCGGCTCCTGATAAAAAGGATCGGCCACGGGAATGGGTTTCGATTTCAGATGGAGCGCGGGCTGGGGCCGGGGGAAAAATCTGGCCCGCAGGTTTTCCGTAAACGAGCGCCAAAATGAAGGATCTCCTTCGACCGTGCTCTGAAGAGACGGTTGCGGGAGCTCTCGCGAATGGCTGGTCTCGATTTCAGGCGGTATCAGAAGCTGATTCGACATCCATTACCCATTTTTCGACTGCTCGCGAGTGGGGAAGCCCGCGGTGCTGCCTGCTTTTTATTATGCGGGATGCAGGCCCGATCTGTCGTCGTCGTCGAAACCCTTCGCGATTTCCAAGGCATTCGATTCAGTGTTCCTGGCCGATTGACAAGACTCACAAGGGTCGAAATACGTCTTCGGTAATCGAGGATAATACCGTCCATCGGTAACCTGATACGTCCATCGGTAACGTATCGATAACGATAATGCTTTAGACGCTTCACCGGCCAATACGTTTTTGTCCAGAATTCAGGTGAGGCGAGCTATGCATTTATCATAAAGGAGTACGACAACATTTGCTTCGGAGAAACTATGCCTGCTGGGCCGGATTTAAAAGCGACCCTGAACCTGCCGCACACCGAATTCCCAATGAAGGCCAATCTTCCCCAGAATGAGCCCAAACGGCTGGCCGCGTGGGAGGATTCGCAGTTGTACGCGCAGATTCGCGCGGCACGGAAGGGGGCGCCCATTTATTTGCTGCATGATGGCCCGCCCTACGCGAACGGCCCCATCCATCTGGGCCACGCAATGAATAAATGTCTCAAGGATTTTGTCGTCAAGTCCAAGACCATGGCCGGCTACGATTCGCCGTATGTTCCAGGGTGGGACTGCCACGGACTGCCGATTGAAATCAAAGTGGATGAGCAGCTGGGGCGCAAGAAGCTGGAGCTGCCTGCCGTGGAAGTGCTGCGCGCCTGTCGCGAGTATGCACAAAAATACGTCGATCTGCAGCGCGAACAATTTTTGCGGCTGGGAGTTTTTGGCCAGTTCGACCGCCCGTATTCGACCATGTCGAAATCGTACGAAGCGCGGGTGCTGGAGACCTTCTTTGAATTCCTGGAGGGCGGATTTGTCTACAAGGGATTGAAGCCGGTGTACTGGTGCATCCACGACCGCACGGCCCTGGCCGAAGCGGAAGTGGAATATGAGATGCACACCAGCCCCAGCGTGTACGTGCGCTATAAAATGACCAGCGATCCTGGCGCACTCGACCCAGCGCTTGCCGGAAAACAGGTCAACACCATCATCTGGACCACTACTCCGTGGACGCTGCCAGCATCGCTGGCGGTGGCGTTTCATCCGGACTTTGAGTATGTTGCACTGGAATCCGACGGGCAGGTCTACATCGTCGCGGAATCACTGGCGAAGTCCGTTGCTGAAGCGATCGGGCTCAAAAACGCGACGGAGATCGCGCGTTTTCCAGGCCGAAAATTGGAGCGCACGACGTTTCAGCATCCATTTTTAGACCGCAGCATTTTGGGTGTGCTTGCAGACTACGTGACCGCGGATACGGGAACGGGCGCAGTCCATACCGCTCCCGCACATGGCGCGGACGACTTTTATACCGGCATACGGTATGGGCTCGACCCGACCTGCAATGTGGATGGCGCGGGACGGCTGCACAACGGATTGCCGGAATATGAAGGCAAGAAAGTTTTCGCGGCGAATGAGCCGATCATCGAACTATTGAAGGCGCGGGGTGCGTTGCTGGCCCGCATCGACATCAACCACTCGTACCCGCATTGTTGGCGCTGCCACAATCCGGTGATTTTCCGCGCCACGGAACAGTGGTTTATCGGCATGGAAACGCCGATGGAAAATCCCGATGGCTCCGCAGCTACGTTTCGCACACGGGCGCTGGATGAAATCAAGAAAGTTCGATGGGACCCGAGCTGGGGCGAAGAGCGCATCTCAAACATGATTGCGACGCGGCCCGACTGGTGCATCTCTCGCCAGCGCATCTGGGGTGTGCCGATTGCGGTATTTCTGTGCGAGAAATGCCATGCGCCCTTGCGCGATCCTGCGATCTTTCGTCGCGTAGTGGAATTGTTTGAAGAGGAAGGCGTCGATGCGTGGCATACACATCCGACGGAAGAGATTCTTCCGCCCGGTACAACTTGCCAGACCGAGGGTTGCGGCAGCCAAACGTTCACAAAAGAGATGGATATTCTCGATGTATGGTTTGAGTCCGGCTCAAGCCAGGCAGCCGTTTTAGGAGAAAAAGCCGGCTTTGGATTGACGTGGCCGGCGGACTTATACCTTGAAGGCGGCGACCAGCATCGCGGGTGGTTCCACACTTCCCTGCTCTGCTCTGTGGGCACGAAGAATGCTGCGCCGTATCGCCGCGTGGCCACATGCGGATGGACGCTGGACGAGCAAGGGCGGGCGCTCTCGAAGTCGCTGGGCAACTTTATTTATCCCAGCGAAGTTGCCGACCAGCTTGGCGCGGACATTATTCGACTTTGGGTTGCGTCGGTGGATTTCCGCGAAGATGTCGTCGCCACCGTTCCGCTGCTGAAAAGGCTGGCGGAAGACATCTATCGCAAGCTGCGCAACACATTCCGCTTTCTGCTGGGAAATCTTGGGGACTTCAACCCAGCCACCGATGCCCTGCCGTTCGAGCAGTTATTGCCGCTCGACCAGTACATGCTGGCGCGAACCGCAGAGCTGACGACGAAGGTTCTTCGCTGGTACGACGAGATGGAATTTCATCGCGTCTATCATGCCATCAACGAATTTTGTACAGCCGACCTGAGCGCGATGTATCTGGATCTGCTCAAGGACCGGATGTACACCTTTGCGCCCAACAATCCTGCGCGCCGCTCGGCGCAGACTGCGATTGGCCGCATCGCGGAGGCGCTGGTCCGATTGACCGCGCCTTATCTAAGTTTCACTGCCGAGGAGGTATGGCAATATCTACCCACAGTGAAAGGCCGTGAACCGAGTGTGAACCACGCACTCTCTCCACGGCTGCAATACCCGGGTCCCCCAACAAAAGACGGCCGCGAATCGAGTGTTCATTTAGCGCTCTTTCCGCGGCCGGAAGATTTAGCTCCCCCATCGGCGGCGGCTTTGCTGGGCGACTGGAAACAATTGCTAGCCGTCCGCGACGATGTGCTGAAGAGCCTGGAAGAAGCGCGGAAGGAGAAGCGCATTGGCAAAGCGCTGGAAGCGAAAGTGCGGTTGGGAGTTCCCGCGGGACTGGAGCCGCTGTTGCGAAAATATGAATCGAGCTTAAAGGAATTGTTCAACGTCTCGCAGGTGGAACTGACGACTGCGACCGAACAAAACGAATCGGGCGCGTTGCAGGTGACGACGCTTCCGGCCGATGGCACCAAATGCGAACGGTGCTGGAATTACTCCGTGCATGTAGGTGAAAGCCAGAAATGGCCGACTGTTTGCGAACGTTGCGTGGCTGCCCTGGAAGCGATCGGCGCGCCTGCGATGGCAGATGAGGCGACCCATGCGGCTGTTGGCGGCACGAAGAAGGATGGTCAGTGAGCGGAGATTCTAATTTCACAGGCACGCGGGACCCGCGCCTGAAACTTCTGCTGATTTCTGTCGCGGTATTCGTGCTCGACCGGTTGAGTAAACAGTGGATCATCCACCACATTATTTCCGGGCAGGAAATCACAATTATTCCGCGCTTCTTCCATTTGTCGCACGTATACAACAATGGCGCTGCCTTCAGTCTGTTTTCCGATACGCCTTCGCCGGAAAAGGTTCGCTGGATGCTGATCGGCTTCTCGATCATCGCCATCGCAATTGTGCTGGTGGTGTTCTGGAGAGCCGGTCGGCGCGTGAGTCTGACCAGCATCGCGCTGGCGCTGGTGCTGGGTGGGGCAATTGGCAATCTGTACGATCGGCTGGCATATCGCTATGTCATCGACTTCCTGGCCTTCAATATTTTTGGGTATCACTATCCTGACTTCAACCTCGCCGATTCCTGCATTGTGATTGGCGCCGGTTTGCTGCTGATCGAAGTATTTCGTGCGCCCAAGTCGGCTTTTCTGGACTGAACGCGAACCGCAAGCAAGGATAAGAGCATGAGAATTTTGTGTTGCCTGTTGTTGCTGGTGCCGTTCGCTACTGCGCGAGATCATTCGCCTGCTGCAACGTCGCAGACTTCTGCCGCTCCTCAGACCGAGGCTCTACCTCCCACACCGAAACAGATCGCTCACATGGACCAGATGCTTCAGGATTGGCCAGACCTGGCGCGCTATCGATCCGCCAATGCAAACCTTGCCCCGCCCGCGCCCGGTGAGAACCGGGTGGTGTTCATGGGCGACTCCATCACCGACGCGTGGGGCCACCCCACCGGTGTATTTTTTCCGGGCGAGCCGTATATCAATCGCGGCATCAGCGGCCAAACCACGCCGCAAATGCTGATTCGTTTTTGGCCGGACGTGATCGCCTTGCAGCCAAAGGTTGTCGTCATTCTGGCGGGCACAAACGACATTGCGGGCAATACGGGACCGTCAACTCCGGAGATGATCCAAGATAATTTGATGGCGATGGCAGACCTGGCCAAGGCAAATGGGATTCGCGTGGTGCTTGCGTCCATTTTGCCGGCAGCCACCTATCCCTGGCAGCCAGGGACCGACCCAAGAGCACAAATCAGCGCGATGAATGCCTGGATACGCGATTACTGCGCACAGAAGAAATACGTTTATCTCGATTACTACTCGGCCATGGTCAATTCCGAGCAGGGCATGAAGAGTGAGCTGACCATCGACGGCGTGCATCCGAATGCGGACGGATACAAGGTGATGACTCCGCTGGCCGAAAAGGCGATTGCCAAGGCGCTGAAGACGAAACAGAAATAGGCCCGTCACGGAACACGACCGGCTGCGCGAAGCCACTATTTCTGGGTATCTTCAAACGCAAAACGTTCCCAGCAGGAACGGGTGCGAAACCGGCGGCTTGGGACTCGATACATCCTGCGGATAGACGGTCATGGCCGTGGTAGGGAAACCCCAGACTTTTCCATTCTGCATGTCTACTATGACCCTGCCGTACACCTGGGTGGTGCCATCCGGGGACCGCAACGTCTGTATACCCGGCTCGATATAAAACGGATAGGGCGCAGCAACATCAGGCTGGGCTTGGGTTTGCGTTTGCGCCTGCGCAGGATGCGGATACCGCAAGGGTTTGACGGCGATGGCAATCAACGCAATCGCGATGATCAGCAGCAGAACATTGGTTGTCACAGGATTTTTCATTTCTCTCCTAAAAAACACAGGATGTGGGCATACCCGGTTGCGATGGTTGGCGTTGGCCAAACCATCGCATCGTATCAACTATTGCATTCGTAGGACCGCTCCGATGTCATTCCTGTGAAGCTGTAAACTAGAAAGATGCGGCAGTGTGCGTTTTGCGCGCTGCCAACCCCTTGCAGGTACCCTGACCCGATGGATTCGATCACCGTTCGCGGCGCGCGCGTTCACAATCTGAAGAACATCGACTTTGAGATTCCGCACGGCCAGTTGACGGTCGTTACCGGCGTTTCAGGGTCGGGTAAGTCTTCGCTTGCCTTCGACACGATCTATGCCGAGGGCCAGCGGCGTTATGTCGAGTCGCTTTCCGCCTATGCGCGGCAGTTTCTGGAGCGGATGGAGAAGCCGGACGTCGATCAGATTGACGGTCTGGCTCCCGCAATTGCGATCAAGCAGAAAAATACCACACGAAATCCTCGTTCTACAGTGGCGACGGCGACGGAAATCTACGATTACCTGCGGCTGCTGTACGCCCGTTGCGGGACCATGTTCTGCCTGACCTGCGGCGGCATTGTGAAGCGCGACAGCGTGGATGAAATTGCGGAAGCGGTGCTGAAGCTGCCGGAGCAGACCCGCATCCTGGCGCTGTTTCCGGTGGTACTGCCAGAGGTAGGCGAGGAAAACAAGAACTCGACCGCGAAGAAGAAAGCTGCTAAGAAGGCGGCGAAGAGCGCCAAGAAAAATGCCGCCAAGCCTACGAAGAAAGATGGCAAGCCGATCACCAAGGCGGAGGCCGCGCGAGTGGCATTGGTGGCCGCTGCGCAGAAAGCGGCAAAGATCAATCGCTATGCGACCGAGTATGTACCGGATGTGCCAGAGGTTGCTACCGTCACCATGGACCCACGCCGGCAGCGACTGGGAGAGCTTCGTCAGCGCGGTTTCAACCGACTCTACCAAAATGGAAACATCTATGAATTCTCGACGCCGGAATCGCTGCTGGAACTGGATTTCTCAAAGCCGCTATTTATTCTGATCGACCGCATTGTTGTCTCTCCCGACGCGCGGGCACGTATTGTGGATGCGGCGGAAACAGGCTATCGCGAAAGTGGAGAAGTGATCTTTGAAGTTGTTCCGCGTGCCGATGAAAATAGCCAGGCGATGGCAGCGAGCGAGCGCCCACAGCTTCGTTTTTCCGGAGCGTATGCCTGCAAACATTGCAACCATGTCTATCGCGAGCCGGAACCGCCGCTGTTTTCGTTTAACAATCCTTATGGCGCATGCGCGCGTTGCGAAGGATTTGGCAACACCATTGACTTTGATCTTGACCGAATCATTCCGGACAAAACACGCACGCTGAACGATGGCGCCATCGATCCATGGGTGCGCCCGAAATATCGGCCTATGTTTGGCGAGTTGCGTCGTGCGGCGAAGGAGAAAAATCTCCCGCTGGATGTGCCATGGAAAGATCTCGAGCCGGAGCAACAGAATTTTATTTTGAACGGCGACAAATCGTTCCCCGGCATTCGAGGATTTTTTGCGCATCTGGAGCACAAGAAATACAAGCTGTATGTCCGCGTTTTCTTGAGTAAATATCGCGGCTATGCGCTGTGCCCGGAGTGCAACGGCAAACGGCTGCGCGCCGAAGCACGCGCAGTACGAATTGATGGACGCGACATTTGCGATGTGACGGCGTTGACTGTTGGAGAGGCGCAGGCATTCTTTTCGCAGCTTCGCCTGAGCCCCGCGCAGATGGAGATGGCGGGAAGAATTCTGGAAGAAGTTCGCCAGCGGCTGGGTTTTCTAAATGACGTGGGCCTGGATTATTTGTCGCTCGATCGGCTGTCGTCCACGCTGTCAGGCGGGGAGGCGCAGCGGGTGCAGCTGGCGACATCGCTGGGCTCGCAGTTAGTGGGCGCGATGTATGTGCTGGATGAACCTTCGATCGGACTGCATCCGCGCGATACAGGCAGGCTGATTCATATTCTGGAAGGTCTGCGCGATCTGGGAAACACGATTCTGGTGGTCGAACACGATGCAGAGATTATTCGCGCGGCGGACTATCTGCTCGATCTGGGACCGGGTGCGGGCGAATTGGGTGGCAAGCTACTGGCGTCCGGCACGCTGCCAGAACTGATGAAGTCGCCAAACTCTTTGACGGGAAAATATCTTCGCGGCCAGCTTTCAATTCCCATTCCATCGCGGCGACGCGCTCCGGGAAATGCGTGGTTGCGGCTGACGGGCGCGCGCGCGCATAATCTGCAATCGGTCGACTGCGAAATTCCGCTGGGGATGCTGACCTGCATCACCGGCGTTTCCGGCTCTGGCAAATCCACGCTGGTACACGATGTGCTGTATCGCGCGCTGGCGTATCGACTGGGCGAGGGCGATGTTGCTGACCCGACGCATCAGTATGACACGCTGGAAGGCTCGCAGCATCTGGACGGAGTGGTTCTGGTCGACCAGTCGCCGATCGGACGAACTCCGCGATCGAACCCAGTGACCTACATGAAGGCGTTCGACGGCATTCGCGATTTATATGCGTCGTTGCCCGATGCAAAGCGTCGAGGCTATACCGCCGGATTTTTTTCGTTCAACGTTCCCGGCGGCCGCTGCGATGTTTGCCAGGGCGATGGCACGGTCACGGTGGAAATGCAGTTCCTGGCCGATGTGGAGCTGCCTTGTGAGGAATGCAATGGAACCCGCTTCAAGGCGGGCGTGCTGGAGATTCGCTACAAGGGTAGGAATATTCATGACGTGCTGAATATGACAGTAAAAGAGGCGCTCCAGTTTTTCGCCGGACATATTAAGATTCAGGATCGTTTGCGCGTGCTGGATGACGTTGGCCTGGGTTATGTGCGGCTGGGACAATCGGCGACGACACTTTCTGGTGGAGAAGCGCAGCGAGTCAAGCTGGCGTCGCATCTGGCCAATGCAAGGCCTGCTGGCGGTCATGCCGGCAAACGTGCGAAGAATCGATTGCTGTACATTCTGGATGAGCCCACTACCGGCCTGCATTTCGATGATGTCAGCAAATTGCTGTCGGCGCTGCGGCAGTTGATTGATGGCGGCGGATCACTACTGGTGATTGAGCATAATCTGGATGTATTGAAGGCCGCGGACTGGATCATCGATCTGGGTCCGGAAGGCGGTCGCCGAGGTGGGGAGATTGTCGCGGTCGGAACACCGGAGCAGATCGCGGCGGTTCCGAGCTCGCACACCGGGCAATGGCTGGCGAGGGTGTTGAAGCCTGCCGCACAAAGCGCTGCGCTGGCAATGACGGGAAATTGACGATGCAATCTGCTGTACTTCGATACGTGCTGGGATGTGTGCTTGCGGCGGCGTTCCTGCTAGCCACAGGATGGATGCAGGCACAGACCACGCCACTTCCTCCTGGAACCTCCGATCCGACGGTGGATGCTCCTACATCAGCAGCTACTTTTCTTACCCAGGCGGAAAACGCAATCGCGCGCGCGGATTACGACCATGCTCTCTCGCTATTGAATAAGTCCTTGGCGGGAGAGCCAGCAGATTCGCTGCAAAACGCGCGCATCTTTTACGATCGTGGCTTTATCGAACAAGCGCAGAATCAACTGCCTGTGGCAGAAGCCGACTATCGCAAGGCAATCGGCATCGATGCGAAGCAGTTTGAATCGCGTGCTGCACTGGGCCATCTGCTGGCGCAGCAGCAACAATGGAACGATGCTCGCCATGAACTGGAAACGGCTGTTACGCTGCAACCCGCAACCGGCGATCCGCGACAGGAGGTTGCTGACGTCGCGCGGACACTGGCACGCGTGGATGCGGAATTGCATGATCCTGCCGGCGCCAGCGATGCTTTACTCGCAGCTTTAAAATTGACGCCGGAACAAACAGACGACACGTTCCTCGCAGCCCAATTGGCGGAAGAAGAGGGCGACTATGCCGGTGCAGAAAAGGAATATCGAAAAATCCTCGCCACAGATTCCATCTCCATACTGGCTGCCGAAGGCATGGCGCGCTCGTTGATCCATCAGGATAAATTTGCGGACGCGGAGTCCGCGTTGCATCCGGCATTATTGCAGGAACCGAATGATCCTACACTGCTGGCATTATCCGTGACCGCGCTGGCCGGGCAAGGAAATACGCAAGCGGCAGTTCCGCAACTGGAAGCACTGCACCAGCAAAATCCAAATCAACCGGCGGTGACGCGCATGCTGGCCGATCTTTACAGCAGCGCAGGACAGCCGGACAAGGCTGAACCGCTGTATCAGCAACTGCTCACAGACGATGGTAAAAATCCTGACCTGCTGACTGCGATGGCAGAAAACTATGTGCACGAGAAACAATGGGCGCAAGCAGTCGAGGCGTTTCAACAATCGCTACAGATCCAGCCTGAACAAGAAGACGCATGGAGCGGACTTGCTTTCGCGGCGTGGAAGGATGGGCAATATCCGCTGGTGCTGACCGCGCTCGATCATCGCGCGCAAACTTTAAGCGACAGCCCTGCAACTTTGTTTCTGCGGGCGACGGCGCTCGATCATCTGCATCAGACGAAACTAGCGATTCAGTACTATCGAAAATTTCTTGCCGTTGCAACCGCTCAGTATCTTGACGAACAACAAGAGACGAGGCAACGCCTGAATGCGCTGGAGAAATAAGCGGCGATTGCGGCGCAAGACAAGCGCGTTGGCATGGTGCGAGACACTCTGGCTCCGGATGCGAACCGCTGTCATCCTCCATCGAAATTCTCTACAATCAAGTCTGGAACCAACCGCAGAAGGGAACCTCGATTTGACTGCATCTCCCCCAGCGCTTCTCCCCATGCTGGAACCTGATCCTAAGACCACTACGTCGGCACTGCGCCTGCAGGACATCTTCTCCACTGAGTATCGGCGGCTGCGTCCACGCGCTCCGATGCCGTTGTTTCATATCAGCTACTACCCTTTCACGGGCGTGAATACAACCATCCGGCTGCGCGACGGGAAAGCGTTTGTGCGACTTTCAGATATGTTGGAAGCCGCGCCGGACAGCGTGACGCGCGCGATTGCCCATATCCTGCTGGCGAAGCTCTATCGCAAACCGATTGAGCCTGTCCATGCCAACCGCTATCGCAGACATCTCGGCAGTGAAGCAGTGGTGCGGCAGGCGGAGTTGGTACGGCGCAATCGCGGCAGAAAAAATGTTTTCACCGCGCAGGGTCACACGTACGATTTGGATGAAGTTTTCGACCAACTCAATCAACAGTACTTCCATGGCCTGCTGGGCAGGCCAGTGCTGACCTGGAGCGCGCACTCTGCCCGGCGGCAGTTGGGCCATTACGACGCTGCGCACAACACCATTGTGGTGAGCCGCGTGTTCGACCGGCCAGAAACGCCCCGCTACGCCGTGGAGTACCTGGTGTTTCACGAGATGCTGCACTTAAAACATCCAGTGCGGATGCGAGGCGGACGGCGCTGCGTCCATTCACGCGAATTCCAGCAGGAAGAGAAGAAGTTTCCAGAGCTGGAAAAAGTGAAAGAGTTTCTGAAGAAGCTCTGAGTGAAAGCCTACGTGGCGGCCGTGCGGGTGGCAGGCTTGTGTGTTCGCGTCTGCACGATCGCGTGCGGATGCCGCTGGGCCCAGACGATCAACACGATGCCGGCAATAACGGAACCAATGCTGGCGACCTGGGCATTGCTCATGCCGAAATAAAGCTTCGGATTGATGCGGACAAACTCCACCAAAAAGCGGGCCAATCCGGTCCAGACCAGATACTCGCCTGTGATCAAACCGACGGGCTTGTCTACCTTGCCGCGCTGCCACAAATACCAGGCAATCAGGAGAGCGGCGATGAATTCATATACCGGAGTTGGCTGCACGCGCTGCATGGTGGGAACCAAGCCATGCGGAAAGCTGACGCCCCAGGGCAACGACGTAGGAATGCCGTAGTCGCCATCGCCCGACGTGAGACAGCCCAGGCGACCCACGCCATATCCGACTGCCGCAGCGGGCGCGGACAGGTCGAGCATGCCGAGCGCACCCACCTTGGCGACGCGTCCCTGCCACATCAAAACCAGAATTGCGGCGACCAGGCCGCCGAACCAGGCAAATCCTGCGCGATCCAGCAGGAGCTGCATCGGAATCTGCATCAACAGATGAGGCGACTCGAACACATGCCACAACTTCGCGCCGACGATGCCGGCGACGGTAGCCAGCGCAGTGACATTGATGGCATCAGCCTCAACGCCTTTCCGCTGGAAGTTCTTATACAGTACCCAACAGCCGGAAACTGCGGCCAGCCAAAGCAAAATGCCGAAGGTGCCAATTTCAAAACGCCCGATATGAATAAATGGATACATGCAGACAAATTCCCTAGATTTCCAGTATAAGTGAATCGATCGAATCGCATTTCCCTGGACTGACGGTTCCTGTTGCCGACGGCTCACACAATATTCAACATTCCGTCCTACAATCAGCGATAGATCGAACTTTTCATGACTGAGCCCACCCCCAAGCAAGCTCTCGAGTGTTTCCTGACCCGCCAACAGATCCAGCAGCGGGTCGGCGAGCTGGGGCTGGAAATCAGCCGCGATTTCACCGGACAGTCAGTTGTGCTGGTAGGGGTCCTGAAAGGCGCGGCAACATTTGTGGCCGACCTGGCCCGTGCCATCACCGTGGACTGCACGTTCGACTTTCTTGCTATTTCCAGCTATGGTATGGCGATGCGTTCCAGCTCCGTTCGGCTGATTAAAGACGTAGACCAGCCGATTGACGGGAGAAACGTGATTCTGGTAGAGGACATTCTAGATACCGGGCGAACACTTTGCTATTTGAAAAATATGTTACTGGCGCAGGGCCCCGCTACACTGAGGATCGCGGCGTTTCTGGACAAGCCTGAAAGGCGTCTGTGCGACATCCAAGCGGATTATGTTGGCTTCTCCATTCCCAATCGTTTTGTGGTCGGCTACGGCATGGATTTCGCCGAACGCTACCGCAACCTTCCGGACATTTGCTTTATGCCCACCGATGCTCCCACAGACGTCTGGGAGTAGTACGCTTGTTCTGCATCCAAAGTTGTAGATAGGAAAAATTGCCTTATGACTGCCTCCTCTTCTCCCGAACTTGCAGACGAATTTGAAATTTCCAATTTCGATGTCGCGGGCTTTACAACCAGTGCGCTGAGTGACTGGCAGAGCTTGGCCGCGACGCTGGACCACACACTGTTAAAACCCGATACTACCTCTGCCGATATATTGCGGCTTTGCCAGGAAGCTTTGCACTATCGCTTCGCCTGCGTGAGTGTCAACCCTTGCTGGATCGCGCTGGCGCATAGTGCTCTGTCCGGTTCCGGCGATTGCGGTCGGGTTCTGTCGTTGGATTTCCCCTGGGAGCTTCTCTGACCCATAGCAAACGTGAAGAGGGCGAGTCTGCCCTGCGCCTGGGAGCACGAGAGCTGGATATGGTGATCCATATCGGCGCGCTGAAAAGCGGCGACAATGCGACCGTACAAAGCGATGTGCGCACCATGGTGGAGTTGGCGCACGATGCCGGAGCGCAGGTAAAAGCAATCCTGGAAACATGCCTGCTGACATTGGAAGAGAAACTGCGTGCATCGGAAATCTGCGTGGCTGCGGGAGTGGATTTTCTGAAAACGAGCACAGGATTCTCTACCGGCGGTGCAACGGTGGAAGACGTGAGCCTGCTACGCGGAGTGGCCGGGGGACGTTGCGGCGTCAAAGCCGCAGGCGGTATCCGCACGCTGGATGCAGTTCGCGAGATGCTGGAGGCGGGCGCCAGCCGAATCGGCACATCCTCGGGCGTAGCGATTATGGAAAGCTACATGGAGCAACAACGCGCTTGCCGCCGATAGCGCTTTTGTCCTTGCAGACGAACCCGGCGCGCATACTCCCGAGCGACGAAGCGCAACCCTCACTAGCCAACGGTGACGTACGCGATACTGCTGGTAGTTACCACGGCGACACCTTCAACGAAACAACGGAAAACGACTTCCCTATGCAGGGAGAGGATATCTCAACCGTATTGTCGGTTGCAGGATCGAAATTGACCTCGGCCATAATGGCGCCCATGCCGGTTTGAGTTCGCGATGTCGGCGGGAACTGCACTCTTGTTGCAATCTGGCCGTTTGCTCTCAGCTCCGCAACAATGGGTACGCCGCTGAGGTTGCGGTATTCCATGGTGATGTAGGTGGCCTCTGAACTCACCTTGATACCTTGAAAGGATTCGCTCGCATCGCTTTTGACAAGACTCCCTTCGTTAGCGACGCAGCCTTTGCAGACAGTGTCATCTTTGGCAACCGCGTCTGGACGGGTTGTGCTGGGACTGTACGTTACTTCCTGGCCATCCTCACCGCTGATCCGCAGCATCACGATGTCCTGGGGTGGAACCGTTACTTGAAAGCGAGAAGTGTACAGTCCAAGATTTTTGTGGGCCCAGAGGTCTCGGACCTGCGCCTTCGCCGCGGAATTGAGTCCGAGGCTGCTCCAATCCACCGAAATTGGAGACGCAGCAGCCGTACGATTGAGCAGCACAACTGCGCGGCTGCCGGGCCGAGCAAGCGGTTTCGCCCAGACCTGAAGCTCCGAATTGGAGCCGGAAATCTTAATACATTGAAGGCCAAGAGGATCCTGATTGACCGCAAGCACTTCGGAATTGGTAAGGATGGCGATTTCTGATTTCGTAAGCCTCGTGACATCCGCCCCGACAATGAGCGGCGCTGCGGAGATGGCCCACAGACTCATATGAACACGATCGGCGGTCTCTGACATTCCGCGCATGCCCAGTACCATCATGTCGAGATCGTTGTAGTAGCCCGTATGCTGCGCCTCGGGATGCATGCCCTGATCGAAATTGGTGAAGACATTTTTGAGATCGACAGTTTTATCGGCATCGCGAGGAATTTCCAGGATGGGATTTGAGATATCGCCGCTTGTGCGCCAGATGTCTCGCGGCACGTAGTCGATTCCAGGCGCCCACGTCCACGGGCTTTGCCGGCCCCAATTGCAAATGGAGAAAAACAGGGAATGTCCGGTGAGTGCACCGGCTCTTGCGATGGCTCGCGCAACCGCGGCATACTGCACGGCAGGATCGAGATTCGGCTTGGCGCCTCCGCACCAGTCCACTTTTACGTAATCGAAACCCCAGCGGGCGAATTGTACAAAGTCCTGGTCATAATGTCCCAGGCTTCCGGTATTGGGTCGCGGTGGCCCAATGTCCGGCCCGGTAAAACTGCAGCCAAACGCGCCCGCGTCCGTATATATCCCCGCCTTGAGGCCTCGGCTGTGGAGATATTTGACGATATTCGCCATATCGCCATTCTTCTCTCCAGGCTCAATTGCCGGCCATTGCTGCGGGTCGACAACAATGTTGCCTTTGGCATCGCGGTTTCCGAGCCACCAGCCTTCGTCGATCGAAACGTACCCGTAACCAGCAGCCAGCATTCCGGAGGAGACAATGGCGTTTGCCTGTTTGATTATGATTTGTGAATTGACCAGGTTTGCAAAGCTGTTCCAGGAATTCCACCCCATGGGAGGAGGTGGACTGGGCACCTGATCCGCAGCGCGATGCTGGGCGCGGAAGCTATTATGCGAATTCGCATCGCTGGACTGGGCCCAACCCGGCTGTGCAAACGCCAGGCAGACCACACAAGTGACTGCTCCCAGAAAAAATGGCAGCCGGTCGCCTTGCCACCACAAACGTTTCCCCAATGCTGCTCGTGCCTGCATACTCTAAACCACTCCGTTCTCGGTCGTCGGATGCTTTCTGGCTGGCGTATCCGATGCTTCTCTAATTGAGTAAAACGAACGGTTTTCGCCAAGATGAATCCAGCCTGGAAATTTGGCTGATTACAATTTGTACCGCTCAGATCGTGAAATCGTTTTCTTCGAAGCTCCATTTGTAGTTCTTCCCAGGCACGCGGTCAAGATACCTTCTCAGGCTTTGAAGCGAGACGATTCCAAGAACAGAATTTTCAAACCGTCCTCCGATGGCAAAGCACTCCCTGATACCCTTCCTTCTTTGAGAGTCTGTCGGCGTCCACTGCGCTATCCTGAAGGACAGACCATGAGTCCCAGCAAACGCAAATCCGCATCCGAAATTCCCGCGTCAGAGCCACAGGGAGCTGTGCCAGAAAATACAGCCTCGAATCACGCTCCAGTGGCGCAAGCGCCGACGACCGATGCCAAAAGCGTCGGCGTTCCCAAAGCGGCGATCGAACATCATGCGTACGAAGGCGACTATCGGCCCGCATCTGCCGGGGCACCTCGCAATGAGCCAAAAATCGATTCCCTGCAAATAGATTTCCTCACTCGGCTAGCGGATGCGCTGAATACCACGTTGGACCTGCAGACGCTGCTGCATCGCGTGGCAGACCTGGTACGCGCTGTCATCGAGTACCGCATTTTTGCCATTCTGCTGTTGAACGATCACACCAATGAATTGCGCATGCGGTTCCAGATCGGCCATTCTGCCGAGGCGGAGCGGATGCGCATTCGTATGGGCGAGGGTGTGGTGGGGCAAGTAGCGGAGCGTCGAGAGGCGATGCTGATCAACGATGTCAGTGTGCTTTCGAATTATATTGATGCAAATTCTCAAGTACGTTCGGAGCTTGCCGTCCCGCTGGTGACCAAGAACCGCGTCATCGGCGTGATCGACATTCAATCGGAACAATCCAATTATTTTCGTCCGGAGCATCTGCACTTGCTGCAATTGACGGCGTCGCGGGTGGCCATCGCGGTCGAGAACGCGCGGCTTTACACGCGCATTTCGCGACAGGCGCAATCGCTGGAATTGCTGCATGAAATCAGCCGCGAACTCACCTCGATTCTGGACCCGGAGCAGTTGCTGGAGCGGGTCGGCAAGCTATTGCAGCGGGTAATTCCGTACCAGATGTTCGCTATCTGGATGCTGGATGAAAAAACCAACATGTTGATCCATCGCTTCTCCATTCGATTCGGCAAAACGGACAACTCATTTTCTGAGCCGGTGCCGCTACAGCGAGGACTGATCGGGGCCGCTGTAAGCACACGGCAAACGATTACGGTTGGCGATGTCCGCACCGATCCGCGCTACATTGAGGTGCACCAGGAAACACGGTCGGAGATGGCGGTGCCGCTGATCTACAAAGGCAAAGTACTGGGCGTGCTGGATCTGGAGCATACGCGGCCTCATTTCTTCAGCGAAGACAATGTTCATGCGGTCAGTACGCTGGCCTCCCAGTTGGCGATTGCGATGGAAAACGCCGGTCTCTACCAGCGACTGGCGCAGGAAGAACAACGTCTTGAAGAAGACCTGGCGATGGCACGCAAGGTGCAATTTCGCCTGATGCCGCAAACCGTACCCGAGCCTGTCCACGCTGAGTTGGCTGCGCGTTTTGTCCCGGCGCGCACCATTGGGGGCGACCTGTACGATTTTCTCGACTATGGCGATGGACGCACGGCCATCGTGCTGGGCGATGTCAGCGGGAAAGCGGCCGCGGCGGCGTTGTACGCGGCACTGGTCAGCGGCATCATGCGTTCGCTGGCAGCACAGAAACCAACTCCAGCGCAGATGTTGACATTGCTGAATGAGCAACTGCAAGAGCGGAAATTGGATGCGCAGTATGTCACCATGTTGTTCGCAATTTGGAATGACAACGACAGGACCTTGCAGGTTGCCAACGCAGGCGCATGCCAGCCTCTCTTCTGCCGCGCCAAGGGCGTGGAAGCGATCCAGGCAACGGGCATTCCGCTGGGCATGTTTCCCGATGTCGAATATGAAGAATTCACACTATCGACGCAGCCCGGCGACATGTTGGTGTTTTATTCCGACGGCATGATCGATGCCGAAAATGATCGCGACGAGATGTTTGATTTGGAACGGTTGACGGCGGTCCTGGAAAAACACCGGCACTGCTCGGCCTCCACCATGGTCGGCAACATTTTGAAAGAGGTTTCAGAATTTCAGGGAGGGGTGGAACATTTCGACGACGAAACCGTGATCGCGCTGCGCGTGATCGACCCGAAAAAACCAGTGAAATGCTAAGCGCGTGTGATGGACGTTCTGGAAATTCCAGACTCTATCGAGATCAGGCGTGCAAGACAAAGCGAGAGCGCATATCCTCGCCATACCACATAATGTAATTTGTTCCCCAGGCGTTATTGAAAAGATTGCAATGCATGCCGCTGGAGAGGTCTGGCTGATCCTTGGAAAAATTCAGCGGAGACTTCTTCCCCGTGGCGATCAGCGGTGAATCCAGCGGCTCCACGATAAACGATCCATCTTGATCCTTATAGCTGAACTGCGTGGAAACAGCGTGCATCTGGCGGCTTCCGCCCCGGACAACATCAAACGGCGATACCTGTTCGCCGGACTTTTCCAGCATCCATCCCTTCTGGCCCTTTTGACTGGAGATGATCGGATCGAAGGTCAACCATAGCGATTCCGGCAGGCGCGTCGCGGGCTTTTGAAACGCGTAGAAGTTCAGATGGATCACCGGCTCAGCGTCGGGAAGCAGCCATTCCATATACAGCGTTTGCGGGAATGCGGTGCGACCCGACTGCTGCGCTTCCGGATCGCGAATCTCAAGCTGAGCGAGGAGTCGGTGCCCCTGTGCATCTTTCTTTCCACGCAACTCGACCAGGGAAGGCTGCCATTCCTGGCTTTTCGCTCCAAAGCGTTCAATATTGGGTTTGCCCAGGTCAAAGCTGAGCCATTCCGCCTTGATGACGGTGTAGTCCGATAGATATCGCACATAGTCTTCATGAGAGAGTGTCTGATACGAAAACAAGGCTAACGGATGATCCGCCGATGCCCATTCCCTTCCCGTCTTCTTGTTGCGCAAGCGATGGATGGCGCCTGTCTTCGGATCCAGCTTGAGAATGAAGTGCGGGTTTTCTATTTCCTCGGATGCCGCAATGACCGCTCCGTCACTCAGCTTCGGTTCAATCGGCTGCAGGTCGCGAACCGCCTGTTCAGCTTGAGTGCGCAGAGGCACGGGAAGCCGCGCGATTCCATCGAAGAGGTCCTTGCGTTTTTCTTCCCAACTAAACGCAACGACCTTGTAATTTTTGGTGCCGAGCATCTTCGCCAAATCCTGCGGAGTTTGATGGTCGTAGTCGAGCCACGTTTTCGTGTCCGTTCCCCAGGTATGCTCGGCTTCCAGGGCGACGGAACGCAGCAGGGCCACATCGGTGGCGTCGCCAACGCGGAACTTGCCCTGTGCAATCCACGACTGACGAAGCCGGGCGATCTCTCGATAGCGGGCAAGCTTGAGTGGATCGCTGGAAACCCCGTAGGTCCAGGTATCGCCAATTTCCTGCGTCACCACCGGCAATTGGTTTCTGTAGGGCTCGATGGCATTCGCGATGTCCGTGAGGCTGGCGGCTCGAAGTTCCGCATTGGGGAACCGTTTGCCCATCTCTGAATACAGACTGACGAGTTCATCCGGCGAGTTTGGGCCGCTGTTATCGCCTCGCATGTTGATGGAAATCACCAGGTCGGAGCCCGGCACCTGCACCATGCCGCCATAGCCGAGGTGATACATGACGACGAGGCTGCTGCCGCTCGAATCTTTCCAAAGGAACAACGGAGGAACTTCCGCCGGTGTGCAACCGCCGTTCACGCCGATATCAAGAAACTTGACGCCCTGCGCGGCCAGCGGCGCGATCAGTCCGCGAGTGTGGCCGGGCACGTCGGTCATCTTGGCGCCCGTAGTGGTGCGTCCGAAGCGCCGATCCAAGGATTGCGATAGCCCGATGCTGCCGGCGATCATTGATGGGTCCATCAATTCGGTCTGCCAACTGAAAGGGAGAGCGTGCCACGCGATGTCACCTGCGCGGATAGCTTGCTCCATGCGGCGGCGATCCTCGGCGGAGGCTTGCTCCAGATATTCGTAGACCAGCCAGGAGCCCGTGGTCCACACATAGGGATGGCCGCCAGTACGTCGCTGGTCGCTGGCGAGCCGGATCGCGGCTGGAAAATAATCGGAAAAATACCAGTCTTTCACCGTTGCCTGGGTGGCGATGAAGCCGGCATCGAAGTGACACTTGAACATCATCAAGACGCGCTTCACGTCGGGTTGCGGTGTGGGCGCGTAGGAGATCTGCGGCGTCGCGAAGGACGTACCTTGACCCAGTACCGATGCTCCACCCAAGGCAATAACAGACTTGATGAAATCGCGACGCTGCATGTCCTGCATCTCCAAATTTTAGAGTTAGAAAAGCAGGATCATTCTACACATATCTGCAGAGCGCGAATTTCACTTGTGGATGGCTATCTTCAGTTAGCCTGCGCGTTGGATTCTGGCGAAGAGCCAGCAGTTTTCTGTGACAACTGTCGCAGGCGATGCAGTTCCTGGGTGAGAAGCGCCCGTTGGGATGCGTTCACGCTGGGCAATTGCAGATAAATTTCCAGCTCATCGGCGGCACGCGCAGTGTCTCCCATCGTCAGCAAGACGCTGGCGCGCAGCAGATGCAGCGGAGCAAAGCCCGATGGCGCAGAGAGCGCCGCGCGGTTCGTCCACTCCAGACATTGCTGCAAATCTTGCAGGCCCGCCTCCGCCCGCGCCCACTGGTATGCGACCTGCCATGTTTCTTGTTCCCGTGGCCGAATATGGCGCAGGGCGTCGGCCGCCGCGGAATAATTGCCGAGATAGTTCTGCGCGGTCGCGAGAATCACCCATGCTTTTTCATCCGCAGCATCGATTTGTACGGCCTGGGTGGCTTCCGCTTTGGCGCGATCAAATTGCTGTTGCACAAGCGCAGCAGTTGCCGCCAGTGCAGCAGCGTCAGCAAATTTCCTATCGATCTGAAGAGCGCGAATGGCATCTTTTTCAGCGGCAACGGCATGGCCCTGATGCAATTCCCGCACGGCGCGCTCGTAGAAGCGCATCGCTTCAAGCTGGATTGCGGATTCCGTTAAGGTGTCAGCAAGGGGGAGAGAATGTGTGTCCACCTGAGGGGCGGGACCAGCACTCTGAGCCAATGTCTGAGGAGTCGCCAGGCAACTGAATGCGATTGCGACAGCGATGCTTGCCTTAAATCCGTCAATTTTCAGCATGGAAGGCTCACCTCGGAAATGCAGCGGCCAATCTTCTGACCGCTGTTTCTACCCGCTTTTATGGTGCGGTCGTTCGCTGAAATTCCCACGAAGGAATCGGTTCAGGGTACGATGAGATTTCCGGTTTGAATCAAGCAATCCCAAAATGGAACGTCTGTTTGTGAACAGGAATTTTTCCAGACTTCCATCGAACGTGTAAGAGAAATTGAAGGGGAAATTCCGTTGCCGCACATGAAGTCACCATCGTCTGGTTCGACCCGCGTTGTTACTCCCGCAGGTAATGTGTCGGGAAGCCTGCGGTTGCCCGGGGACAAGAGCATCTCTCATCGCTACGCCATGTTGGCTGGATTCGCCGAAGGCACTTCACACCTGACAAATTTTTCCAGCGGCGCAGACCCGCATAGCACGCTGGCCTGCATGGAGCAGTTGGGCGCGCACGTCGAGCGTGGAGAAAATGGCGCAGTTACAATCCGCGGATGCACCGACGTTTTTCAACAACCGAAGGCGGCGCTGGACTGCGGCAACTCCGGCTCCACGATGCGGATGTTGGCCGGTCTGTTGGCGGCACAACGTTTTACGAGCACGCTGATAGGTGACAATTCACTGAGCCGACGACCCATGGAGCGCATTCGCACCCCGCTGACGGCGATGGGAGCGCAGCTTGTTCTGACGGAGGGACATGCACCGGTCACAATCCACGGCGGACCGCTGCGCGGCCTGGACTATCAAACGCCAATCGCCAGCGCACAGGTAAAGACGTGCCTGCTGTTTGCTGGATTGCAGGCGAGCGGCACGACTCTGGTGCATGAGTCTGTCCATACTCGAGATCATGGTGAACTGGCCCTGCGAGCTTTTGGAGCCGAGGTAGACCGCAGCAAACTGACCGTCAGCATCCGCGGTGGACAAAAGCTTCACGGCATCGATGCAAGCGTGCCAGGCGATTTATCTTCGGCAGCATTTTTTCTCTGCGCGGCGGCGTTATTTCCCGAGTCGAATCTGGTACTGGATGGTGTTGGGATGAATCCCACGCGCGCTTCATTGCTGGACGTGCTGCGTGGGCTGGGCGTCGCGCTCAACGTGCTGGAATTGAGCGAGCAACACGCGGAACTGGTAGGCACGTTGCAGGTCGTGGGCAATCCCGCCGGACTTGCGGGCGCGGAAATCAGTGGAGCCATGTCCGCACAACTGATTGATGAATTGCCAGTGCTGGCGGCGATTGCACCCTACACGCGAGACGGAGTTCGCATCCGCGATGCACGGGAATTGCGAGTGAAGGAATCCGACCGGATTGCACTGGTGGCAAAGAATCTTCGCGCCATGGGGGCGAAGGTCGAGGAATTCGAAGACGGCCTGGATGTACCCGGCGGCCAACCTTTGCATGGCGCCGAGATCGATGCTGGCGACGATCATCGCATCGCCATGGCGTTCGCTGTGGCTGCTCTGCGCGCTACGGGGCAAACCGAGATTCATGGGGCGGAGTCGGCAGCCATTTCTTTTCCTGAATTTTTTGATTTCCTGGATCGCATCACAGAGCGATAGCGCGGCAGTTTCTGTGTGAGAAAGGCCAGATCGAAATGATCCGGCCTTTTTGCGCTTCTGTTGCGATGGAATGGTTACAGGCCTTGCGGGCTGCTGGCGGCAGGGGCCGGAGTCACGGTGTTGGAATCGTCAGGGCTATCGGTTCCATTCGGCGCTTGCTCCGGATGCAGCGGCTGCGGCTTCGTTTCCGGCTGCGGCGCTTCCAGGCCCGGTACGGTAGGCGCCTGGGAAATATTCCCGGTGGCGGCATCGGAAATATTGATGCCATATTTTTGCAGCGTATCGGCGACCAGTTCTGAAAGCGCCGCGCGATCCACGGCATACGTTGTCTGGGCAGCGATCAAGTTGTCCTGAGCAGCTTCCAGATTTCGTGTTTGAGACAACACATTGGCAGTCGTCGATGCACCCAGATGATATTTCTTCTGCTCGGCATCGAGACTTTGCACCGCATACTGCTGGCTGGCCTGCGCGGACTGGACCTGCGCGCGATCGTTCTGCAATGCATATCGCTGATTCGTGACCTGCATCTTCAGCTGCACATACAACTGCTGCAGACGCATCTGCGACTGGCGATACTCGATTTGCGCACGGGCCTGCTGCGACTGTGCCTCACGATTGCGGATGGGCACGCTGAAATTGAAACCGACACCTTTATTTGGACCGGAACTGTTGAATAAATGGCCAACCACGGTGCTGTAGGGAATGTTGTTGCCCGGCGTGCCGGCGCATGGGTCAAAGCCGTCAAATGGTGTGCAATCGACCAGCGGGTTCTTCGATCCGCCGATGGACTGCGCTCCATAAAATGCGTACACATCCAACTGCGGCAGCAGCGCGTTCTTGACGGACTTCAGGGTAATTTCCTGGTTCTTGATTTGTAGGACTGCCTGCTCCACATTAGGGCTATTGGTATAGGCTTCCTGAACCAACTCTTCCACCGGCATATTTTCCTCCGGCGTCTGCATCAGAGAGACACGGTCGGTCGGGATGACCGGCGCGGCGGCGAAGGTGGGATCATCGAGATTCCGCGCAATCGCCTGCTTGATGATCAGCTCCTGGTACTCCAGCTTAGTCTTGGAGGAGATCAATGCCTGCTGATCGCTGGCCACCTGAGCGTTTGCATTGACGACATCGAGCGGCGCCAGGGTACCTATCTGCAATTGCTTCTTGTCGTCCGAGAGCAGTTGAGTCGATTGCTGCAGCGCGCCTTCCTTGGCCCGTTCATCCTGATATGCGCCGACCAGGCCCCAGTAGATGTTTTCAATCTGGTCGATGGTGAAGAGCAGTTGCGCGCGGAAGGCGGAGTCGGTGATGCGGCGATTATTTTTCGTGATCGCAATGTATCGTCCATTCACCGCCCATCCGAAGCCCTGCAGCAAGTGCTGCGTGACCTGGGCATTGAATGTGGAGTTTAAGTAAGGGCTGTAAAAGTTGCTGAAGGGAGAGCTTTCGTTCAGAGTGGTCCGACTATTGTTGAAGGTGATCGCCAAGGTTTCCCCGGGCAAGAATCCCTGGGTATAGCTGAAGTTGTATTCGTTCGTGTTTTGGTTCAGCTGAAATGTTCCAGTCAGCAGATTGGATGTTTGCGGGATATAGGCTCGTGACAGTTGCACGGTCCCGGAGACAACTGGATCCAGCGGTTCGATGGGCACAGCCATAGGACCCGCGCCGAGAGTCGTAAAAGTGATGCCGTTGGGACCCGAGCCGGCACCGCCTGCGCCAGCCGAAGTTCCTCCCGGGCCTCCGCCTGCTGCGCCTGTGGTCTGGATGGTCGTTGAGGAAGTGGAACTGGTTGTGCTGGTAGCGCCGGTGGTAGCGGCGGGCGCGGAACTCGCCACAGGGCTGGTGCTGCCGCCAAGCGTCCCTTGCACCAGACCCGTATTCACGCCAAGAAAAGCCAGGCCGGAGCGGGCGCGTAACAGGTCAGTGTCTGCGATGTCCAGGTTGTAACGGGCAATGGCGATATCAAAATTGTTTTGCAGCGCCATCAGAATGGCGTCATCCAGACTGAGATAAATCTTGCCATCTCGATAGAGAGTGTCGATCAGTGGCGAATTATTCAAGCGAGCCGGAGGGACGTTCGTTTCCGTATAGACGGAAAATGGATTCGGGAACTGCGATTTTCCGATGGAAAAATCCTGATCGGTCGGACGAAGAGAATAGGGCTCGGTAGCGGCAGGTTGAGGAGGAGCTGGCGTGGTAACTGTCGCCGCTGGAGCATTTGGCACAGTGCTACTGGAATCCTGCGATTGAGCGCTGGCCACTGGCACCATCAAGTTCAACAGCATCAGCCCAACCATCCATCCACTCTGCAAATCCTTCGTTTTCACGTTTGCCCTACCCTTCTTTGCCTCACCAAGATTTTCTTTTTCCAGCTAATCCGATCGGACCGCAGCTATGCTTAGACGCGAGCGGAACGCTGTCAATCCGCACACTGAGAGATTTCCCCGCCGTCTTTAAGGATCGAACGCCTTCCATTCGATGGCGCCGGACGGCGTTCGGCTTCGGAAATCTCTCGATCCTGACGCGGATTTTGTAGAGCGCTTCGTCAAGAAAACGACAAAACAGTGCTCCCCCCCAGGCAAGCGTCGGTCTCGATTTACGTTCTATGAATGGGGTACGAGATTTCCGGTTGGATCGTTCCCATCGATTCCCACACAAAATGTTTTCTCAAACAGGGTCGCCAGAAGAGTTCTCACCTTCCCGATCAAAACACAATCGCTCAGGCAACAAATTGAGCCGCCAGACGGCCACCGATGTCGAGTCCGTTCAACCTTGTGTACTCTGCTAACGAGGATGAGTATATCGCAGCAGAATGGACCTCCGCGTGCTTCGCCCGCCGTTAGGATGGCAGGCTCGGTGGAACTGTTCTTGGAATCGCACTCTAGACCCAGCATAACCAGCGGACACCAGCAGCGAAGAAAGCGGCAAGGAAGGGGCAGAGTGAAAGAAAGCGGCATCTGGAAACTGACTCTGGCCTACGATGGAACGGACTTTCACGGCTGGCAAATTCAACCGGGACGACCGACCATCCAAGGAACGCTGGCGGATGCGATTGCCTCCGTTACCCGCGAACAGGTGTTGCCGCAAGGATCGGGACGGACCGACGCCGGCGTACATGCCTGGGGCCAGGTGGCCAGCTTTTCGCTGAGGGCGGCGATTCCCGCGGAAAATCTTCAACGCGCGTTGAATCGCATTCTTCCGGCTGCCATCCGTATCCTCTCCGCGGAACAGGCGCCAGCGGAATTCCATGCCAGACATAGCGCGATCGGCAAAATCTATCAATATCGCATCTTTCATGGCGGCATCTGTTCCCCGTTTCTGGCGCGCTATGTCACCTGTTGCCACTGGCCGCTCAATATGGAAGCGATGCAACAAGCGGCGGAAGCAATTCTCGGCGAACATGATTTCACTTCCTTCGTTGCATCCGATCCGGACCGTACCACGCGTACTGAGAGCGAGGAAGTTGGCGCAGACCGCGGCGATATCGGGCTGGCTAGCCGCGGCGAAAGGTGCGAACAGGCGGCTCTGTCCAATGTCCGCCGGATCGAACTGTCGCAATGGGAATCTTCCAGCGGAATCCTGGCAGACAGAGCGGGAGAGATTTTTACTTACACAGTGCGCGGCAATGGTTTCCTGCATCACATGGTGCGCAACCTTGTGGGCACCTTTGTGGAGATTGGACGCGGTCGCATCGCTGCGACGGAAATACATCGCATCCTGAATGGACGCAATCGCGCACTGGCCGGACCGACGGCAGCCGCCAGCGGACTATGTCTGATGAAGATCTTCTACTGAATCAAATCACAGCAGATCCGTCGCTTCCACGCTCCGATCTTCGATAGACTTACCTGAATAGCGATAACGCGCGTCGACTTTGATCGCGTTTTCCGGTTTCGGCATGCCACCAACCATACCCAGCTCGGCCTTTCAGACCATCAGCCAGTTGGCTGGGGAGCCTGCTGTGCATCGAGCATTTCAATGGTTTCATTTGCAGGAACCACGCCTGCGCGAATGGCATCGCCAGGTGGCGGCGATCGCAGCTCCTCCGTTCGGCGAGGCAGCGCGCGCCAGCTGGGTGGCGGGGCAATTTGTTGCCCTGGGGCTGGAAGATGTCACCATCGACGACTGCGGCAACGCGCTGGGATGGTTGCGCGGCCCCCGAAAGAACTCCCCGCAAGAAGATGCGGGTAACGATCGACCGTGCACACTGTTTTCCGCTCATCTTGACACAGTATTTCCTGCCGATGCGATTGGCACGCCCATTCAGGACGGCAGCCGGCTGCTGATACCCGGGGCCAGCGATAACTGCGCCGGCATTACAGCGCTGTTGGGTATCGCAGCAGGCATGCGTGCTGTGGGACTGAATCCGGAGAACGATATTCTTTTTGCGTGTGACGTCGGCGAAGAAGGAGAAGGCAATTTACGCGGGATGCGGCATCTATTCCGTGACCAACGCGTTGCCGCTCGCATCCGTTTCGCCGTCGTGCTGGATGGCGCAGGGACGGACACGATTGTGACCCAGGGACTGGGCAGCAAGCGTTTCCGCATAACAATTACCGGACCCGGAGGCCATTCTTGGACCGATGCGGGCACGCCAAACCCGATTCTGATTCTGGCGAACGCCCTGGCAGAGATCGGCAACATCGCATTGCCAACTGCGCCGCGAACTACGTGGAACATCGGGCATATTGAGGGCGGTACATCGATCAATGCGATCCCGCAACAGGCGGAGGCGCGCATCGACACACGTTCGACCGATGCGGCGTGTTTGTTGCAATTGGAAGAAGAAATCTATCACGCTGTGGAAACTGCCGTAGAGGCTGCCAATCGCGTAGCGAACCCGGCCAGCGGGAACCTGAGCGGCAGACTGATCCAATTTGCGATTGAATCGATCGGCGAGCGACCGGCGGCGAAACTTCCGGAAGATGCGTGCATCTTAAAGACGCTGCGGGCTGTCGACCGGCATCTGCAGATCCAGAGTCACACCGGGATTGCCTCCACCGACGCAAATATTCCGCTTTCCCTGGGTGTAGAAGCCGTCAGCCTCGGCAGTGGCGGCAGTGGTGGTAGCGTCCATAGCCTGCAGGAGTGGTTCGATGCGACGGGACGCGACCTGGCGCTGCGACGGATTTTGCTGCTCTTGCTGGCGCTGGCACAGACAGAAAGATAAGACAGCTTCAACCTCCATCCGAACTCCGACATTAGTTATGAATGAACCTTCGATGACGACCGCGACAAGTTCGCCAAAAATTTCGCGCAATGCTTTGGCCCATGTACTGATGCTGGCGGTAGTCGTTCTTTGGGGAGCAACCTTTGTTCTGATCAAGGTGGCTCTGGCTGAAATCGCGCCGCAGTGGTTCAACGCAACCCGCATGGTCATCGCGTTCGCCTGTCTGGCGCTCATCTACCGCAGGCAATGGCGGCAGCTGACTCGGCAGGCATGGTTGTTTGGCGCTGCGGCAGGTGGCAGCCTGGCCATTGGATATGTGTTTCAGACGCAGGGCATGGTCTACACGACGGCTACCAATTCCGCTTTCATTACCGCTTTGGTGGTGGTCATTGTTCCTATCCTGGCGACGATTCCGGGTTTACGTCCTCCGGGTACGGGTGCGCCAGAGTGGCCGACCTGGGCTGGCGCTTTTGTGGCGCTGCTGGGGGTAGCCTTTCTGACGATTCCCGCCCATACCCATTTGGCTATGCTGTTCAGCGCCGGGGGAAAGGAAGGCCTGGGGAATCTACTTACCCTGTTTTGCGCGGTTGGTTTTTCGCTCTACGTAATTGCACTGGCGCATGCATCCGGAAAGGCCAACTTTGAACAACTGATCCTGCTGCAGATCGGATTCGCCATGGTCTTTTTGACAATCGGCGCACTGATCCTGGAACCTCCTCGGCCCGATGCACTGACCCATCTATTTGCGCCTGGAAGCCCGTTGCGGCAGCCGCTGGTCCAGTTCGCGCTGGTGGTAACAGGGGTTCTAGCCACGTCTGTGGCTTTCGGCGTCCAGACCTGGGCCCAACAAGTGATCCCGGCAGCCAATATTGCCGTGATGTTGACTCTGGAGCCAGTATTCGCGTGGCTAACGTCTTTTGTGGTGCTCCAGGAAAAGCTGGAGCTTCGCCGCGGCCTGGGAGCTATTTTGGTACTGTGCGGGATTCTTACCGCAGAAATTCTGCCTCGCTGGCGGCAGCGGAACCGGCAGAACCGGATGGATGCCGCCACGCTAGAAGCCGGCCAGCGAAGCGGACAATAAAACCTTCCCGAGAAACTTGCTCCGCTTTGTCAAAATCATGCGTCTAATAACCTGAGTCACGCATGGGCGCGTTGCCGATGTGGCAGGCGCTTTCTACGAAACCGTATACTGGAATATGAGTATCCGTCACCCCAGGTGTCTACCGCATATTGAACGAGGTTCGACTACACATGAAGGTTTGGAAAGTTTGGATCGATAAATTTCGCACGCGTCGCTTAAGTTTCACCTTCGCGATACTCGCGACGCTGTCTGCCGGTATTCTCATCGGGTCTGTCGTGGCCCACGGAGTCGACGGAAAAGAAGCGAAGGTCGACAGCTCGGATGCTCAACCGCTTCACATCCCAAACCCGGTAAATTTGTCGACCACGTTTACCCAGATTGCAAAGCAGGTGGGTCCGGCGGTCGTCAATATCAACACCGTGTCCTATCCAAAGAATTCCAATACCCGGAGCGGCCAGGGAAATCTGCAAGGACCTGACGAAAATGGCCCGGAAGGCGACGGTCAAGGGGGACAAGGACAGGGCCAACAAGGGCAAGGCCAGGGTCAACCGGGTCAGGGTCAGGGCGACAATGGCATGCAGGATTTCTTCAATCACTTCTTCGGGTTCGGCGGTCCACAGGGTCCGGAAGGAGAAGCTCCAGATGGCGGCGAGCGTGAGGCGCTGGGTTCCGGCTTTATTGTCGATCCGCGTGGCTACATCATCACGAATAACCATGTCGTAGACAAGGCCGACAAAATCTGGGTGAAGCTGAGCACCGATCCGATCGGGGATCAGGGACACGCGGCCACCGTGGTCGGGGTTGACAAGGCAACCGACATTGCAGTTCTCAAGATTAATGTGGACTCACCGTTGCCGACGGTGAAACTGGGCAACTCCGACGGAACACAAATTGGCGACTGGGTTCTGGCCATTGGCAGCCCATTCGGACTGAACCAGACCGTCACCGCAGGCATCATTTCCTCGGAAAACCGCTCGAATATTGGCGGCGGCGGCGAAGGCGGCCCCGGCGCGGGCGAGTTCCAGCACTTTATTCAGACCGACGCCGCCATCAATCCCGGCAATTCCGGCGGCCCTCTGCTCAATATGGATGGTCAGGTGATCGGCATGAATACCGCCATCTACACGCAGTCCGCGGGAAATGAAGGCATTGGATTCGCCATGCCGTCTGATGTCATTGCCAATGTCTATAACCAACTGATTGGACCCGCGCATAAAGTTGTACGCGGATCGATCGGCATCACCTTCCAGGCTGTTATGTCGAGCGCAGTGGGGCACGTCTACGGCTTCAAGAATGGTGTCATTATCAGTTCCGTAACACCTGGGTTCCCGGCGGATAAGGCCGGACTGAAACCGGGAGACATTATCACCAGCATCGATGGGCGTCCCATCAAAGGCGGCGACGATCTGATCTCAGATATAGCCGGTCGCAAGCCGGACTCGACCGCGACCCTGGGGTACATTCACAACGGCAAGCATGAAACCGCCACGGTGACGATTGCAGACCGTGCGGACATGCTGGCGGCGCTGAGTAATGGTGCGGCGCCTTCCGCGAACTCCAACGGTCAGCAGCAGAGTGGAACCAGCAAACTGGGCATGTCGGTCAGCAATATACCGCCGGAGATGGCCTCGAAGGCTGGAATCAGCGGCGGAGTGCTGATCCGCAGCATTCGTCCAGGTTCATTTGCGGATGGGCTGCAAGGCCTGGCTCCAGGGGAAGTGATTCTGCAGTTGAATCGCCAACCTATTGCGAATGTGCAGCAGTTCCAGGATCTGGCCTCGAAGCTGAAACCGGGCGACGATGCCGTGTTCCTGATCGTGGACCCGCAACATGCCGGCATGGGGAACACCTACGTTGGAGGAACGCTTCCGTAGGTACAAGGAAGCCTGAACATTTCACGTAAATAACTGTTATACATAGACTTAACCAGAGATGAGGAGGTGGTGAGAGCCGCCTCCCCATCTTTTGAGGTATGCAGATGGGTACATGCTGGCCTTTTGGCCGCATCCTATTTTGCTTTGGATTTGCTTTGGAGATTCTCGAAGTCTAGAATTGCGTTACCCAACACTATGCTTATTTGCCGCCTAAACTACTTACGCACCTGCGCAGGAATGCTGATTTTGACCCTCGGTCTGGCTGGATCAGCCTACGGGTCTTCTCGCACATCCACGTCGAAGACACATGCGAATGCGCATCTCCGCCACGTAAGCGCAAAGGGGACAAGGGCATCCAGGCATCAGGCTTCGCTGCACCATTCTTCCTTGAGACATACCCCGCACCGGCGCTTCTCTGGGCACCATCACCCGGCAGTTCTGGGCCAACGAATCATGGATCCGCAGCGGGCGATTGAGATTCAGCAGGCACTGATCCAGGCCCATTATCTGAATGGCAGCCCGACCGGACAGTGGGACTCCGATACACAGGCGGCCATGGTGAAATATCAGACAGACAATGGCTGGCAGTCGAAGATCACCCCCGACTCGCGAGCGCTGATCAAGCTGGGGTTAGGGCCGAAACAGGATGCTGGAGAATATGCTCCACGTCCGTCGGGAATTTCTGGAATCTCAAAGGCCCCTGATGCAGCGCCGACCGATACTATCCGCACCATGGCGACGGCAGAAACCCCAATGACTTCCAGCAACTGACACCTGTGTGCCGCTAGCCGCGAAGTCACGGCTTGCCTCGGTTGTCATGCTTCCTTCTCTGAATGCCCCCACCTTCTACGCTTTCCATAGCAGGGACCACTGTCGAACTGTCGGATCGATGGTCGCAAACTCCTGACCGCGTTTCCACTGGACGTTCTCGGCTGTAGCCAGATGAAATTGGCTGCCTAACGTTGTTGGAACTGAAACGGTGGCAGGCAACGGGCCAACGGCTCGCTGGAAACGGAGGCGCCAGCCTTGTTTCCGGTCGAGAGGCTCCAGATCGAGATCCAGCCTGCCAAAACGTGTCGGCGTGCCCCCGAGTCGATAGGGTTGACCTGGCGCTAGCTGATCCTCTGTGATTCCAGCAAGAAGCCGTAAGTCAGGCCCATCTTCCAACGCCAAAATATGACGCATGTGGCGAATGCACTCAGCGCTGGCCCAGTTGTGCGGCATGTCCCCGAGATACGATCCGAGCAGCGCCTCCTGCAAAGGCTGCTCTTCCCGCCAACAGTATTGGGGGCTGGCGTGATTGAGAAAGCTGACAAAGGTGTCGTGCGCTGCCTGCTTCATCCCAAGCCATAGATATACCTCGGCGACAAACGCGGCGTTATAGGTCCACGCCGATTCGTGATGGGTCCATCCTGTTTCCGCTGGAATACCCTCCCGCGCAACCGCCTGCATCAATTCCACGTGCCCCTTCACAATCGGATGTTCTCGATCAAAGATTCGCCCCGGAAAGATGCTGTGGGAAAGGGTATATTGCGCCTGTTGCGGACGCGGGCGATCCCATGGATTCGGAAGTTGCCAGTCGGGATCTTCTTTGAGCAACATGGGCAGATATTCAAATTTTCCATCGAACGATCGCATCTCTTGAGCGGCCGCTTCATTAAAGGCTGCCTGCAGCTCGCGATACATGCTGGTGGCACGCGCAATCTGCGGTAATTGTTGTTGTTCGCCGGCTGCACCGACCGTCTTGAGACCCGCCATGGTCCATAACGTGTTCGAGATCTCATTGCGCGACTCGCCCAGACCTCCATCCGCAAATCCCTTGGGCAACAGCCCGTAACGGCCGTTGGCGCTGCCTTCCGCCCGTGCTCGCGCACGCAAATCATCGATGTATTGCAGGCCAAGCACGATGTTCGGCTGAAACTCATGCAACGCGCTCCAGTCCTGGCTCAATTCACATTGCCGTACCGTGGTGAACATGGCGACAGCGGTATCTTTGTAGTGCTCCAACCCTCCGCCGCCCACGACTTGTCCAGTCTTTTCCTGCTTGCTCCACGTAGTTCGAAGGCCTTCAGCGGCTTCCTTGTCATAGCCAAGATACCGCGCAGCTTCCAGAAGAAAATTTCCGTCGATCACCCACAAACCCCGATAGACGGTGGGTCCAACTTGAAACGTGAGCTTACCGTTTTTCAGTTCGCGTGCCTGCAGAATGTTGCGCGCACAAGCGGAGACAAACTCCCCCTCTCTACCGGAGACCTGCCAGGAAACGGGCTGGTGGAATGCCGACCAGGACGACCAAAACTGACGGGCAGCGGCAAGCTGGTGGTCTGGATTTTCGAGTCCGTTCTGGAGTTGCGCGCTGGTCTGCTTCTGCTGGGGAAAACGCAGAAAAACTCGGTACGGCTTCGAGGAAGAAGCCATGCCCGGATGAAAGATCAACTGTCGGCTGACATCCGTCGTCAGATCGAAGTACTTGTTCATCACCGAAGCTTCAGCAGGATTGTCGAACACTTTCGCAACCAGCAGTATTTCCTGGGTTTGCTGATTGCTCACAATCACAGTCTGGCTATCCATTTTCGAAGTGAATTCATGCACGGAGTGAATTCCCACCACGGGAGAAACATTCACCTGATCCGAATTTTTCGGATGGATTTCGATCAGCACATTATCCACTCGGCCTTCGCCTGGATTGTTGGTCGCAAAGGTGGTAAGCGTCATGGTGGCATCCGTCCGCTCCAGCGTGGTGTGAACAATTGGAACGGAGGGCGATTCCAGAGTCTGGTTGACGACGCTTGCCGGCTTCATCCCGCCCAGAGAAAAGTCAATTGTGAGAGGAAAATACTGGATTTTATTTTCTCTGTCGAAGCCATATAGAAGCGATCCCTTCTCATTCATCACGCTTTTGTAGGGATCATCCGGAAAACAGTATGCGGTCTGGCGGAAAGCAGGAGAATAACGGAAATCCACGGGAATGCGATTGGCCTGCTCGTCGGCAAGGGGAGACGAAGGCGCGGCGGCTGGAGCCTGAGCTGGAGTCTTCGCAAGTCCCTCGGGCAGAATCAGCGTGGAAGTCAAGGCACCGCCGGTCAGCAGCGCGCCACCCAGGAATTTCCTGCGGCTTACTCGTTTCATTCGTCACCAATCGAAAGGATTTGCACCTATTGTGAACTTTCGAATTGGAGTGGTCAAGAACGGGTTGTGGCCTAGATTTATTTCTGTAGAAGACTTCGTTCGGTGACGAGCAGATCACGCATGGTTTCCCGACGGCGAATCAGGCGGTGTCGATTTCCTTCGACAAGCACCTCTGCCGCGCGCGGACGAGAATTGTAGTTGGAGCTGAGAGACATCCCATACGCACCCGCGTCCAGCAAAGCGATGGAATCGCCGGCCTCAAGCGCAGGCAATTCGCGATCTCTGGCGAAAAAATCTCCCGTCTCGCACACCGGACCCACGACATCGACCACTACGGATGGCCGTTTCTGGTCGCGGCGCAACGGCAGAATCGAATGGTAGGCCTGATACAGCGCGGGACGAATCAAATCGTTCATGGCGGCGTCGGTGACGACAAACGTTTTGGAGCCATTGCGCTTTGTGTAGAGCACCTGGGCCAGCAACGCACCGGCCTGCGCGATGATGAAGCGCCCCGGCTCCAACAGCAGCTCGCCATCAAAGCCTGCCAGAGCGGTGCGGATATGCTGTGCGTATTCCAGCACGGCTGTCTTCGGATCGAATGGTTGGACGTCTTCACGAATTTTCCCGGTGCCGGGGGCATCGTCATAGGAAACACCCAGGCCGCCACCCGCGTCGATATGCTGAATCCGGATTCCATGGGACGATTTCAATTCGCGAACCAATTCCCATACCCGCTGCAAGGCCTGGCCAAAGGGTTCGGTGACGCGAATCTGTGAGCCGATATGCACGCTGACGCCGGTGGGAACTAGATAGGCACTACGCGCCGCACGCTGGTAGAGCGCCGTCGCGTCTCCAATGGCCACTCCAAATTTGTGAGCCGTCATCCCGGTGGAAATATACGGGTGGGTTGCGGCGAAGACATCGGGGTTGACGCGCATCGCCACTGGTGCGCGCTTGCGAAGGTGCCGCGCACGCTGTTCCAGCAGATCAAGTTCGGCTGGGCTTTCAACATTGAAGACGAGGATTTGCGCAGCCAGGGCGGCATCGATCTCGGCTGCTGTTTTGCCAACACCGGAAAACACGACGCGACGCAGACATGGTTTAGCTGCTTGCCGGACTCGCTCCAATTCCCCGCCGGAAACGATGTCAAAGCCCGCGCCAGCGCCTGCCAGCAAACGCAGGATGGACAGATTGGAATTGGCTTTGACGGAGTAGCAGAGCGTGGCCCGCATGCCGACAAAGGCATCCGCGAACATCTGGACGCGCTCCAGAATATTGGCCGCCGAGTAGACATAGAGAGGAGTACCGTACTCGCGCACCAGCCGAGCCAACGAAACGCGATCACAGAACAGCTCACGGTCTTGAGTGCCGTTGTAGTGAAACGGGCGAAATGAATTTTTAGCGGCTGGTTTCAATCGACTTTCCTCGCTGCACTGGCGGTTGGTTGCGATCTGTACCTGCGATCGAGAAAATCTCCGATCAAGACGGCGACCTTTTCTGGCTGCTCCAATGGTGCGTAGTGGCCAACATCTTCGATGAGATGAAACTCCACGTCCGGCGCCTGCTCGGCAATCACGCGCATTTCAGCCGGCGTACTGCTTTGATCTTCTCCGCCGGCGATCGCGCAAACTGGGACATGGATGGTCTTGAGCGTAGGGACCGAATCCGGCCGATCCATTAGCCCCTGCTGGACGGCTAGCATCGCCTTCAATGAGACGACATCCATCATGTCACGCGCAGCAGCGCGGACTTCAGGATGATGCTGTTTCGCGGTCGCGCCGACCAGGGTATCCGCCATGCGATCGAAGAACTTCGCCAATCCACCCGGCTGTTGCGCGGCAAGCATCGACTCATGCCGGGCTTCGCGGTTGGCCGCGGTATCCGGTTGCGGCTTGCCGCACGTGAATACCAGCGCCGACATTTCCCGGGGGAAACGCCGCCAATATTCATAAAGCGCATAGCTGCCAATAGAGCAGCCGACAAATGCAGCATGCTGGACGTTGGTGGCTTGCAGTACTGCATGGGTATCTTCAGCGAGCTTTGCTATGGTGATGACCCCTGCCCCGGCGGTCGAGTTTCCGTGTCCGCGCAGATCGATCAGCGTCAAGCGATATCGATCGGCAAGCCGCTCAGCAACAGGCAGCCAGAAAGCATGATGAACAGGCGCGGGATGGAGCAGAACGACATCTGGACCTGTACCTATCGTGGTGGCGAACAGGCGTGCGCCGTCGTGCTCAATTTGAACTGGGAACTCGATTTGCATTTACGTCCACTATAAATGGCGAGAATGATCGAGTGCCGTCACGTGATGAGACAAGTGCCCGCGCGCAGGTTGAGTCTCCAGGTTTTCCGACACCAGTTTTCCGTAGGCAGCGAACGAAACTCAGTATGACTGAGGGTTGGGCGGCGGCGGCGGAACTACGGGAGGCGGGGGCGCCACCGGCGGCTGCATCCCCAGCGGAACCTCTTCTGGAATCAGGAGCCATGCCACGAGATAGGCAATCTCGATCACCGGAAAGATCAGGACACCAAGCAACACGGTGAAAATGCGTGTGGCTGTCAGATCCCATCGGTAACGGAGCGCAAAGGCGGCGCAGACACCAGCGATCATGCGTTGTGCCTGGGGGCGATACATGGTGTTCAACGGGGATGCGGCATACACACGATTGTTGGCGGGCGCACCGCAACTGGGACAGAAACTGGAGGCTGCCGGCAAAGGTTTTCCACACTGGTGACAGAACATAACAATACCCCCTATGGGCGATCATAGAGCCGCACACGGTTACTATATATCGCGTGCCGACGATCGCGCGATGCAGCTCAACGACTTGCAAATCGATCTGGCGAACCACGCTAGAAGATACGAAGTTGTCGCCCGATTGGTTCCGAGAACCTGGCCGACTGCTGTAACTATCTCCCTTTATAGGGGGATGCCTCGAATTTGGTCGCGCGGTCGGCCTGGTCAGAATCAGCTCCCAATGCGAGAACAGCGTCGTACTGCTTTTTTGCCTCGGCGCGACGCCCTAATAGATCCAGCATTTCTCCCGCCGCCAGATGCGCACGCCGCTTCATCAGCGTCGAAGCGGTGGACTGCGCGGTTGCGTTTTCATACGCACTGGCCGCCTGGGCGATTTGACGCTGCCCCCGAGCCGCTTCTCCAAGGCCATAGAACGCCATTTCCAGGTGCGGGTCGGGATAATACCCGCCCGGTTCGCTGGCCCGCTGCAGCAGCGCCTGGTAGGCCGCAATGGCGCGCATTCCCTGGCCCGAGTCTTTCAGCAGATTTGCCTGCTCCAGTGCGAACAAAAAATTGTGCGGATACTGACGCGCCAGACCGTCGATCACGTCAATCGCTTTCGTATACTGGGCCTCACGCCGGAGAAAGATTGCCAGGGCAGTGCGAGCTGAAACGGAATTGACGATGCCATCTCGACCCACTTGTTCGAGCTCTTTGATGCCTTTCGATTTCGAGCCATGGATACCCACCAACCCGGCCAGAACTTTAAACGGCAATGCCAAACTCCCCAGCACATAGTCATGCACGCCAACGATCAAGTAGCAGTCCACATAGTTGGGATCGAGCTTCAACACCGCATCGTCGTCCTTGCGGGAGGATGACGCCAGGTGAAGTGCTGCGCTGTATTTCTTCTCCACCATCCCGATATAAATCGTCTCCAGGCTGGTGGCGAAGCCGCGAGCAAACAAGGCATCGGCATCGTTGGGATTCGCTGTAAGCCTGCGATTGCTGAGATCGAGCGCGTGTTGATACAAAGCGTCGATCTGTGCCCGAACCTGCATGTTTTCGACGACTGGATGCTTGCCCGACAAAAAACCATCTTGAACGTAGAGAGTGGTGTCGAGCAAATCCAGCCGATACAACTCTCGAAAGACGGCGTTATTCAGGACATAATCGACGGCCATGGGATCGGTGGGATGTTCCGCGGCAATCTTCTCAAACTGAGTCTGCGCGTTGGCGTAATCCAAATCGTAAAAGTGCTGATAGGCCTCCTGAACTTCAGGCGTAAGGTTCAGAGGATCGGTATCGGTGCCATTTGGAGCCTTTACCACAGCGGAAACCGGCAACGCGGCAGCAGAAAGGATAATGGTCAGCAGGCATAGACGCATCCACCACGACAGGCGGCAGAGCGGAATCCGACGCGCCCACGCGGAGGAATCTGAGAAATGAAGATTGCCAATACAAGCTTCCCGGGGCTGGGCTAGAGGAACCTGGGGCATAAGGATTGGACGAACAATATCAGTGTCGGCCTAGATCGAGGGGTCACGCAAGTCATGTGTGCCGTTATTTTTCAGCTTCCCGCGCTGTCGGTTATGTTCTACCCTGTACCCGATGACACGAGCCGAATTGTTGCGTGCCTTGATTCGTCAAGCCAAGTCCAACGGTTTCGAGTTCCGCAAGTGGTACACCCTGCGCATGGGATTGCCCTGGGCCAGCTTTGTCGAGTCGGTGCAAACGCTGTCAGAGGAGCGGCGCTACTACGCATTGTTATTCGCTCATGAATTTGCGGAGACGTTCTGGCGGACCGGCAGCAAAATGACGTTCGTCGTTCCGAACAGCACCTTCACCCGCGTGTCCAAGGACGGCAAACCTCGGATTGTTGTGCGGAAAGGCCATATCCGACGATCGGTCATCCCGGATGCCTGGCGTTACCACCTGAAAGAGATGGCAGTCGCCGACGAACCCCTTCGGTACATCCGTAAATTTTTGCTCATTGAAGAAGACCTTGCGGGCGTTCGAAAGGTCAGCGATGAGGATGAGTTGGGGCCGGATAATTCAATCGAGGAAGCACGATGAAGGATGAGTCCCAGCGGCTGTTTTCTCTATTCCCACTCGATGGTGCCCGGCGGCTTGGAAGTGATGTCATACACCACCCGGTTGATTCCCTTCACCTCATTGACGATGCGACTGGACATCCGCTTCAGCACCTCATACGGCAGCGGCACCCAGTCAGCAGTCATGCCATCCTCGGAGTTCACGGCACGGATCGCGCAGGTATAGGCGTAGGTGCGCTGGTCACCCATGACGCCGACACTTCGTACGGGGAGCAAAACCGCAAACGATTGCCAGATTTGCCGATAGAGTCCCGCGGCTTTGATTTCATCGACAACAATCTCATCCGCTTCCTGCAAAATGGCGACGCGCTCAGGTGTCACTTCGCCGACAATGCGCACTGCCAGGCCGGGACCGGGAAACGGCTGGCGCTGCAGAATATCTTCCGGCATGCCCAGGTCGCGACCGATGCGGCGAACTTCATCTTTAAACAGATCGCGCAACGGCTCGATCAGTTTCAGCTTCATCGTCTCCGGCAAACCGCCGACGTTGTGATGACTCTTGATGGTCTGCGAAGGTCCCTTCACCGAAGAAGACTCGATCACATCGGGATATAAAGTTCCCTGCACCAGCCAATCCACAGATCCGGTTTGCTGGGCGATGCGATGGGCCTCCTGATCGAAGACCGCGATAAATTCGCTGCCGATAATTTTCCGTTTCGTCTCGGGGTCCGATACTCCAGCAAGCAGCGAAAGAAATTGCTGGCTGGCATCGACCGCAACCAGATTCAAACCAAGTTTGCCGCGCAGATTTTCCTGTACTTTGCGGAACTCATCTTTCCGCAGCACTCCATTGTCCACAAACACGCAAGTGAGCCGGTCGCCAATGGCTCGGTCCACCAGCACCGCAGCCACAGAGGAATCAACGCCGCCAGACAAGCCGCAGATAGCGTGGCCGTCCCCGACTTGCGCTCGAATGCGCTCTACCGTGGTCTGGATAAAATGTTCCGGCGTCCAATCTGGCGCAACCTTGCAGATGCGGAACAGGAAATTCCGCAGCAACTCTGTTCCCTGTCGCGTGTGGTGGACCTCCGGATGGAACTGTACCGCCCAAATGCGCCGCGCTTCGTTTGCGATTCCAGCTACGGCGTTTGAAGTTTTCGCGGTAAGAGAAAAGCCCGCAGGCAGCTCCAGCGCCTCATCGCCATGCGACATCCAAACCTGCAGATGGGTCGGCAATCCTTCAAACAGCGCGGTGGAGCGAACAATTTCGACATCGGCGTGGCCATACTCGCGCCTGTCCGCAGAGCGCACTTTGCCGTCCAGTTGATGCAGGATGAACTGCAGTCCGTAACAGATGCCCAGGACAGGCGCACCCATTGCCAGCACTCGCGCATCCGCCGGCGGAGCATCCGCGTCGTACACCGAACTGGGACCGCCGGAAAGGATAATTCCCGCAGGATTCAATTGCTGGATGGTTTCAAATGGCGCAGTACACGGCAGCACGACAGAATATACGTTTTGCTCACGAATACGCCGCGCAATCAGTTGCGTGTATTGGGAGCCAAAATCGAGAATGACGATGGTGGACGGCTCGGCAGCGTGCTTGGTTTCCATAGGATATTGCCCAGTGTATAGCAGGGGACCTAGGAAGTAGCCGTCGTCGCGACCGCGGATAAAACTTCCGGGTGCTGCGGCTTCTGGTTTGCTGTCAGCCAAAGTTCCATGAATCCGATGACTCGGGCTACCTGAAAGAAATCGGACGCCACACAGTACACCACGGTGACCAGCGCCCACCACACATAGAGCGACGTTCCGTTGATCTCTTCTTTGAACGGCACTGGAGTGGCGCAGAAAACCATGGCCAGCACTATCAACGCCGCCTTCACAATGCCGAGGACAAGATTGATCTCAACCAGTTTGGACCGCAGGCCGCGCAACGACCCGTGACCGAAGCGCACGGAGTTGCGCAGGCTCGCGATCATCCCAGTGCCTTCTAGCAAGGCAAGCAGCGGCGCGATGCTGAATACCCAACTGATCGTCGCCCAGACAAAGAAAATGGCGAAGGAAAGGACGATGGCTTCCATGAAGTAAAGAACCAGGTTTGGCGCAGGTCCGCTGAGCGACGACCATGCCGCCCAATGCAACCCAACGAACCACAGAGCGAAGCTGGCCGCGAGAACAATGATGCGAAGCAGTTGCAGGCCAACCATCAACCAGGGGGCAAAGCGCAAGGTTGGATCATATCTGCGCAGCACCAGGGAGCGACCAAATCCGGAGGCAAGCGCCCAGGTCAACGCCAGCACAGGCAGCAGCCAGCGCGCGACTTCGCGGATGGGTGGCAACAGAACATCGGCGGTAGCGGAAAGAATCTGCGCAGCCGTAACACTGTCGATCAGGGAAAAATGAGCGATGCCAGTCCCCGCCAGCGAAACGGAAGAAAGAATCTTGAATGCTTCCCAACCCAGCAGCGCCAAGGCTGGAATGCCGAAGCCCCATCGCCAAAGCAGCTCCAATCCAAGCAGAGAGGGCGTTTTCCAACACTCGGCAATGGTGCCCAGAAAAGATTGCGTGCCGCGTATATGCGGTTGCCGCTCCGCGACCGGTGTCATGGATTGCAACTCGGCCTTTCCAACTTCAATCTGCATGATCTCCGCTTCCTGCCTGTTGGGTGCTTCCGAGATCAAATCTAAGTCGATCCATTTCGCCCGCAATCGCAAAGCCTAGCGCACGACGAAATTCACCAGCTTCCCTGGCAACAGGACGACCTTCACAATCTCTTTTCCGGTCAGTGCAGCCTGGATTTTCGGATCTTCCAGCGCGGTTGTGCGCAAAAGTTCTTCGTCGCTTCCGGCTGGCACGGAAATCACAGCACGCAACTTCCCATTGATCTGCACCGGCACCTCAAGAACATGTTCCGCTGCGAGCGCTTCGTCATAGGAGGGCCATTCCGCGCGCAGCAACGGACTGTTTTCCCCCATCTGCGACCAAAGCTCTGCGGCGAGATACGGAGCGAAGGCTTGCAACATCAGAACGAGATTGCGTGTGATCGCATAAAGCACTGAATCCGCGACTGCACCGGATGCGAGCGCCTTTTCTTCCGCCGTCAGATCGTTCACCAGTTCCATGATGGCGGCAATGCAGGTATTGAAATGCCAGCGGCCGTCAAATTCCTGGGACAGCCGGCGAATCGTCTGATGCAGCTTGCGCATCAGCTTTCGCTCTAACTCGTTAAACGTTGAGGGCAGCGATTGGGAGCGGCCAGCAATCGCTTGCGGCATGGCCTGCACGGCAAAACGGTAGACACGCGACAGAAAACGGCTGATCCCTGCGACGCCATCTTCCTGCCAGTCCAGATCGCGATCCGGCGGCGCGGCAAACAGAGCGTACATGCGCGTTGCATCGGCGCCATAGCGCGCAATCATGTCGTCAGGGGAAACCACGTTCCCCTTGGACTTCGACATCTTCGCGCCATTTCTGATGACCATACCCTGGGTAAACAGCCGCTCCACCGGCTCACTATTTTTCACCAGGCCCATGTCCCGCATCATCTTGGTCCAGAAGCGCGAATAGATCAGGTGCAGAATGGCGTGCTCGACGCCGCCGATGTACTGGTCGATGGGAAACCAATAGGCAACTGTATCTGTGCCAAATGGCGCGTGCGTATTTTTCGGATCGGTGTAGCGATAGAAATACCAGGAAGAATCGACAAACGTGTCCATGGTGTCGGTCTCGCGTCGTGCCACTCCACCGCACTTCGGGCAAGTGACTTGCGCAAACTCCGGCACACGAGACAGAGGAGATCCGCCCTCCTGTGTAATCTCAATGCGGTCCGGCAACAGCACGGGAAGCTGATCTTCCGGCACCGGCACCAGCCCGTCCTTCTCGCAATAGATCATCGGAATTGGAGTGCCCCAGTAGCGCTGGCGGCTAATGCCCCAATCTTTCAGCCGAAAGGTAGTCGACGGCTTGCCGGATCCATGTTGCTGCGCGTATGTCGCCATGGTATGCTGCGCCTCCTGGCATCCCAGCCCGGAGAACTCGCCGGAGTTGATGAGCAGGCTGTCCTCGTGGATATATGGCAGCAGCGGTTCCGCATTGCCACGTTCGCCTTCGTTCGCTTGACGTGGCAGCACAACGATTTTCAACTCCAACGCATATTTTTTTGCAAATTCGTAGTCGCGTTCGTCATGCGCCGGCACAGACATGACTGCGCCTGTTCCATAGTCCATTAACACGTAATTGGCGACCCAGATTGGAATCGTTTCCTGCGTAAATGGATGGATAGCGAAGCGACCCGTAGCAGCGCCCTCTTTGTCGAGCGCACCCATGTCTCCTGTTTCTCGCGCAGCTTTCTGCTCCACCAGAAGTTCGCGAACCTTCTTACTCAATTCGGGGTTACCCGTGGAAAATTGCGCGACCAAGGGATGTTCCGGGGCCAGCAGCAACGACGTCGCTCCATAAATAGTGTCGATGCGGGTGGTAAAAACTGTGATTTTCTCCTGCTCCGGCACGGGCTCCAACAGGGTCTCCGTCAGATTCAGCTTGACCGGTGCAAAACGCGCTCCCCTGCGATCTTCTTCCTTGGGCACAACCGTAAAGTCGACCAAAGCTCCTTCGCTTTTGCCGATCCAGTTACGCTGCATGGTGCGAACTTTCTCCGGCCAGTCTTGCAGCTTGTCCAGATCGCGCAACAACTCGTCCGCGTACTGGGTGATGCGCAAAAACCATTGTTCCAGCTCGCGCTGCTCGACTATCGTTTCCTCATGCCGCCAGCAGCAGCCGTTGACTACCTGCTCATTCGCCAGTACGGTAGCACATTGCGGGCACCAGTTCACTGTGCTTTTCTTGCGATAAGCCAGGCCGCGCTCATACATTTTGAGGAAGAACCATTGGTTCCAGCGATAGTAGTCGGGCAGGCAGGTGGTGACTTCGCGTTCCCAGTCGTAGCTAAAGCCCATGCGCTTCATCTGGCCGCGCATTGCAGCGATGTTCGCCAATGTCCAGTCGCGCGGCGGCGTATCGTTTTTCAGCGCGGCGTTTTCGGCGGGCAGACCGAAGGCGTCCCAGCCCATGGGATGCAGCACGTTGTAGCCGCGCATCCACATGTGCCGCGCCAGAGCATCGCCAATTGCATAGTTGCGCACATGTCCCATGTGCAGCTGGCCGGAAGGATACGGCAGCATTTCCAGGACATAATATTTCTGCTTACCGCCGCTGGGCGGCTCGGCTGCGTAGAGATCGGCCTGCGCATCCCACAATGCCTGCCAACGCGGCTCAATCTCGGCAGGGCTATAACGTGGGACACGATCCGTCGCTGCAGAGGCAGTCGGCTGGCTGGATTCTTTTTTCGACATACTGGTTTGATTCTAAATGCCTAGGCGAGATGGCCGAAATTTGCGCCGACGCGTCATCTGAGAGAGGGGCGATCCCGAAAGTCCGCGCAGAGTGAGCAGGTTGCGCTCTTCATCGCCGGGCGCGTCGACAGGAGTTTCCGCGATGAAGGCAGCGTGCGCGAATTTTGGCTCGCGCAAAAGCCGTCGAAACGGCTCCAGCCCAATCTTTCCTTCGCCGATGTGTTCATGCCGGTCGAGTTTTGAGCCGCGCGCGGCCTTGGCGTCATTGCAGTGCCAGACACGAACCGTCTCAAAGCCAACAGTCTTCTCAATCTGCGCCATTGTTTCGGCCCATCCAGCGTCGCTGACAACGTCGTAACCGGAGACGTGCGTATGACAAGTATCGAGGCACGCTGCTACGGGAGCATGGGGGCGAAGGTGCTCGATCAATTCCGCGACCTGCTCGAATGAACCGCCGAGCGAATGTTCCGAGCCCGCGGTATTTTCGATCAGAATGTGAAAATCGCTTTTCTGCCATGGCAGGCCGGCGATTGCCTTCTCAATCGATTTGGCGGCCAGCTCAAGGCCTTGCTGGCGCGTCATGCCACGGTAGGAGCCGGGATGGACAACCAGGTATTCCGCGCCTAACGCCAGCGCACGTTCGATTTCGCCACGAAATGCCTGGACTGATTTTTCGCAGATTTCTGGCGATTGACTACAGAGATTTACCAGATAACTGGTATGAATCACCAGCGGACCGATGGCCAGCTCCGCACGGGCTGCCCGCGTTGATTCCGCCTGCTCGGCTGTGATTTTAGAAGCGCGCCACATGCGGGGACTGGAAGAAAAAATCTGAAGAGTATCGGCGCCGATCGCAGACGCGCGGCGGACAGCACTCGCAACACCACCAGTGGTCGAGAGATGCACTCCAATTAATCTGCTGGACTGGGTTTTTGCCGTCGCTGCAACGGCTGGAGAATCAATTTTGTTCGGCAATCCGACACTCTTTGACATAGCAATGAGGATAAACCGTGCAAGGCTTTTATTGCTTCGGCTTCGCCGGCACCGGATTTGCAGTCAGGAAATCTTCAATGCGCGTAATTTCTTCTAACTGCAACCGAAAGGTGGCCGCACCGATGATTCCATCCACCTGCCTGGCGTTGCGTCCGCCCACAATTGCTGCGGTCACGGCAGGTTGACGCAGCGTCCACGCGATGGCGACTTCGCCGGGAGAACGGCCATGCGCACTGCCAATTTCCCGCAGCAGCTCTACCAGCTTCAGATTGCGGCTAAGTTGCGGCTCCTGGAACCTGGCATTGTTGCGGCGCCAATCATCCGCAGGCAAATTCGCGACGCGCTCCTTGGTCATCGCGCCCGTCAACAGGCCCGACACCATAGGGGAGTAATTGATGATGCCAATGTTGTGTTGCTGGCAATAGGGAAGAATTTCCTTTTCGACGCCACGGTTCAGTATCGAGTAGGGCGGTTGCAACGAAGTAATAGGGGCGATCTTTGCAATCCGTTCCATTTGCGGAACAGAAAAATTCGAAACGCCAATGGAACGAACCTTTCCTTCTTCCTTCAACCTCACCAGCGTCTCCCAACCCTCTTCAATATCTTTCTCCGGCTCCGGCCAGTGGATCTGGTAGAGATCGACCGCATCCATTTTCAGGCGGCGCAGGCTTGCTTCAAGTTCCTTGCGGATAGAATCTCGCTTCAGGCTGCGGCCGATCTGGTCCTTGGATTGCCAGAATTTCCTGCTCCAGACCATCGAGCATTTGGTGAAAACAAACGGCTTCTTCGACCGCCCTTGCAACGCCCGGCCTACCACCTCTTCAGAATGCCCAAGGCCGTAGACGGCAGCCGTATCGATCCAGTTGATGCCCAGGTCGAGCGCACGCTGAATTGCGGCTACGGAATCGTTGTCATCCTGCGAGCCCCAGCTAAATTGCCAGTCTCCCCCGCCGATGGCCCAGGCGCCGAAGCCAATGGCGGTAATGTGCATGTCGGAATTGCCAAGCTGACGTGTTGTCCTGGATACATCTTCCGCGGTTTCCATAGTTTTTGGACGCAACTCTCTGAGAATAGATGCGATGCTGGCAGCAGGATACATGGGTTGCTTCATTTGAAAAAAATGTAAAGGTACACAGTAACTTTTTGCAGCTTTCCGGGTTGAATTCCCATGCTACTGTTGTTTTGTTCTGGAGGTCGACGACCATGTTGCGCAATTGGCTACATCCCCATCCTGCCGCGCAAGCGGCGCTAGTTTTCCCCCTCGCTCTTGCCCTTGCGGGCTGCAGCAGCAGTTACTACCACCCGATAGGACCTCCTCCAGCCGACACTGTCACTTTTCCCACCGCTTCCACGCAGGGATGGCTGCAACAATACGGCACCGGCTATGTACAAACGGGCTCGCGCCACAATGGGGACACTGCCTATGGAATGGCTATCGGCCCCGGGGGGAATGTGATTGTTCTCGATGAAACATGGGGCGCATTTCCCGGGTTCACCAACAACAACTCGTCTGAGTTCGCAGTAGTGAAATTTGATGGTTCCGGCAATTTACTGTGGACGCAGCAGCTTGGCACCGGAAAGGGAGATTATCCCAACGCGATCGCAGTCGACGCCCAAGGGAACATCTACGTCGCTGGATCGACCTATGGCGCCTTCCCCGGCTTCACCAATTCCGGCGGCGCAGAGCAATGCGTCGTCATCAAACTCAACTCCTCTGGCCAGACGACGTGGATCCAACAGTACCCTTCAAGCTTGCCCTGCCAAGTAATGAGCCTCGCCGCTGATACACAGGGAAACGTCATCATGAGTAACGAGAGCCTGACCAAAGTGTCCGGCGGCTATGTTCAGGGCGGAGACATCAGCAAGCTGGCCGGCGCAACGGGCGCAACACTGTGGACCCAGACATTTGCCGGCACAAACACCATGTATTACGGAGTGACCGGTGTAGGGGTCGACAACCAGAACAATGTGGTTGCGGTCGGCGATTTCCCGTCGACGACGAGCCCGAATTCCACTGCCTACATGGTTGTGAAACTGGATGGAACGACAGGCGACACGGTATGGCAACAAGCGCCGATCATGTACTCACGATATGGCGGCCAGCTTCTGATCTACACGCAAGTAGCACTGGATGCCCAGGGTGACATCTTCGTAGGGGGATCGAATCCCAGCTCCGGCTACAACCAATGCGTGGTCGCGGAACTCGCAAATAGCTCCGGCAGCCAACAGTGGCAGCAGGAGTTCGGCGCTGCTCAAACCTGTATTCCAGGCAACGTGGCCGTCGACACGGCAGGCAACGTGGTGTTGACTGGCAACATGAATAGCCCGTTCTTTCCAGCTTCGAAGCCGCCATGGCAAAACGACGTTTTTCTGGCGAAGCTAAGTACCGGCGGGCAGGCTGTCTGGCTGCAGCAATTCGGAACCGGCAGAGATGTGCCTAGAGGCACGTCCTTCGCTGCCGCGCTGGTGTTTGTCGCGACCGACAGTCTAAATCATGCGTACGTGGCGGGAACTACGACAGGAGCATTCCCAGGCTTTACGAATCCGAATTATGCAAATGAGTTGTTTGTGACTCAATTCGGACAGTAAGAAAGCGCCCTGAATAAAATCAGGCCTGCGGTGGAACGCAGGCCTGATGTACATGCTAACCGGTTGAGCGGAAAAGCTATCCAGCCTTCTCCAGCAAGGTGACAGACAGGTCGCGCTTCTGGACCATCTCCGCCGTGATCTCTATCTCCTTCACCTTCTTGTTGCTGGGCAGGTGATACATCAGATCGAGCATCAATTCCTCGAGGATCATGCGCAAACCGCGGGCTCCTACCTTGCGATGCAAGGCCTCGCGCGCGATAGCTCCGACAGCCTCCGGGCTGAACGTGAGACGCACATTTTCATACTCAAACATGCGCTGATACTGCTTCATGATGGCATTCCGCGGTTTCACCAGAATTTCCACCAGCGCGGCTTCATCCAGTTCATCCAGGATGCCAATAACGGGCAGGCGGCCAACAAATTCCGGAATCAACCCGAACTTGATCAGGTCTTGCGGCTCGGTCTGGCGTAACAATTCCGTGTCGCGCAAGGAAGGCACCATGTTGGCAGGCTGGCCATCGCGGTCAGAGATTGCCTTGAAGCCGAGCGCCTTCTTACCGGCGCGGCGACCAATTACGCGTTCCAGACCCACAAACGCTCCGCCGCAGATGAACAGAATGTTGGTGGTATCGACAGGAGTGAATTCCTGATGGGGATGCTTGCGTCCGCCTTGCGGAGGAACGTTGGCAACGGTGCCTTCGAGAATCTTCAGCAGCGCCTGCTGCACACCTTCGCCGGACACATCGCGGGTGATGGACGGATTTTCATCCTTGCGCCCAATCTTGTCGATTTCATCAATGTAGATGATGCCGGTCTGAGCGCGGGCAACGTCCCCGTCTGCAGCCTGCAATAACTTGAGGATGATATTTTCGACATCTTCGCCAACATACCCGGCTTCTGTCAGGGTAGTCGCGTCGACAATGGCAAAAGGAACATCCAGGGTACGCGCCAGTGTCTGCGCCATCAGAGTTTTGCCGCTGCCGGTGGGTCCGATCAAGAGAATATTCGACTTGGTCAGCTCTACATCGTTGGTACGGGCGCGGTTCATCTGAATGCGCTTGTAGTGGTTGTAGACAGCGACAGCCAGCTTCTTCTTGGTCGTCTCCTGCCCAATCACATACTCATCCATGAAAGCTTTCACTTCCTGGGGCTTGGGCAAATGTGCCGGAGCGGCAGCCGGGCGTGCCTCGTTCTTGTCATCTTCCAGAATGGAGTTGCAAACAGCAACGCATTCGTCGCAGATATAGGCCCGCGGATAATCGCTAGGCGAAGAAATCAGCTTAGCTACCGCGTCCTGTGATTTATGGCAGAACGAACAACGAAGTACATCGTCGGAACCCGCGCGTGTCTTCATTTTTGCTTTCTCCTTACTACCACCGGTTCCGGCCCGTTTTCGGGCTCGATCCCAGTTTACGTCCTTGGCCGGTCAATAATCTCATCGATGATGCCATATTCTTTCGATTGTGGCGCGTTCATAATAAAGTCGCGCTCTACATCGCGTTCGATCCGCTCAATTGGCTGACCGGTGTGTTTCGACATCAAACGATTCGTAATTTCACGAATGCGAAGAATCTCGCGCGCGTGAATGTCAATATCCGTTGCCTGGCCCGACAGCCCGCCCATGGACGGCTGGTGAATCAGGATGCGGGAGTTGGGCAAAGCAAATCGCTTTCCTTTGGTCCCTGACATCAGCAAGAAAGCTCCCATACTGGCCGCCTGTCCGATGCAATACGTCACCACGTCATTCTTGATGAACTGCATCGTATCGTAAATCGCAAGGCCAGCGGAAATGGAACCGCCGGGAGAGTTGATGTAAAGCTGCAGGTCCTTATCCGGGTCTTCGCCGGAAAGAAACAGCATCTGGGCAATGATGAGATTTGCGATCTGATCATCGATTGGAGTGCCCAGAAAAATGATGTTATCGCGTAGCAGGCGAGAGTAAATATCGTAGGCGCGCTCGCCTCGACTCGTCTGCTCAACCACCATTGGAACTAAACCCATACCTGTTTCCTTATTGCCTCTCTCGCGGTTGTAGGCCTTCGGTGAATACCATCGACCAATATCCCAAAATGCGTTAGCCGGCCAACCTTTCGAAGAGTTGGTTCACTGTCTTCTCTCTACGTAGTTGTTCTCGGATTCTAGTCAGCCCACCGTCCTCCGTCAAACGTTTCCGCAGTATCTCGAGCGGCTCCCGTGCCTGATACGCTAATAGCTGCAATTGCGATTCAAGCTCTTCCTCAGTAACCTCAATGTTTTCGATCACTGCAATACGATCGAGAATCAAAGAACCTCGCAACTCATTCAATGCAGAGTCTCGCTGGGCGGCACGCAACCGAGTGAAATCTAGATTGCGCATCTGTTCCGTGGTCATCCCCTGCGCAGCCAACGCGCGCAGTCCGCGATCGAGGCGTGCATCGATCTGCTGTTGCAACAGAGATTCCGGCACCGGAAACTGAAAGCGCTCGACAAATGAGCCGATCAGTTTGTCCTTTGCTTCCGACTCCAGACGACGCCGCTTGTCGTTCGCCATATGCTCGCGCAGCTTTTCTTTGAAAACGTCGATGGTCTCGTATTCTCCGAGCTGCTTGGCAAATGCATCGTCCAGTTCCGGCAAAATCTTTTTGCGGATCCCCTTCACTTCCACGTCATACGCAACCGTCTTGCCGGCCAGACGTTTTTCGGTGAAGTCTTCCGGATAGCCGACTTCAAACTGCATCTGCTGTCCAACTTTCGCTCCGCGCAATGCACCGGTAAATGCCTCCACCGTATTAGGGCCACCAATTTCCACGGTGGCGTCGTCACCCTCAATAGGCTTGGCTGCTTCTCCCTCGGCTTCTGTGGTTCCTTCACCGCTGTGAACCAATCCAGTGAATCGAATCTGCGCAAAATCTCCATCTGTCAGGGGACGATCTTCATCCACCGGCTCCATGATGGCGTGGGACTCGCGGACCTGGGCGAGTTCCGCTTCGAATTCGGCATCATCGAGCGAAGTTTCCGGACGATCCACTTTGGTCTGGTCATATCCGGTGATGTCGATCGCCGGCAGCGCCTCAAAGGCGGCCTGAAACCGCATGGGCTCGCCGTCTACGAGATGCAAACTTGTTACCTGCGGCTGCGATACCGGCTGCACGCCCTGCTTTTCAATCGCAGCGCGAAACTGGGCGGGCAGAATCTGTTCCAGAACATCCTGCTGGATTGAGTCCGCGAATTTTCTGCGAATGACGGATTCCGGCACCTTGCCGGCGCGAAAGCCGGGAATCCTGGCCGCGCGGCGATATCGTTTGACGACTGCGGCAAAGGCGCGGCTTACTTCATCGGCAGACACTTCGACATCAACCTGGCGTGTGCACTCCGGATTCAGCGTAGGGCCTTGCTCGTGCGCGTGATCATGGCCATCCTCATGCACATGGCCATGGCTATGCTCGAGAGCGGCAGGATTCTCTGATGTAGAGCTCTCATCCTGTCCGGCTGCGGAAGTATGTTCTTGCGCGCCGGATTCGTTGGACTGCTGAGCGTCTTCCCCGGTGTTCGGGGTGGTAGCGGATTCAGTGGGACTCAAGGGGTATGCCTTCCAAAGATGAGCTAGTCATATCTAAGTCTAAAGATGAGCTTGTCGCGCCCCAGCCAAGGCAACCGGCAACCAATCGCCAGCACGCCTCAAGCGAGAAATACGACAGACATCCCTATGTTTCATGGTAGGTGGTTACGTAGGACGGGTCAAACCGCGAGGAGCGATTCAGTAACCTTACTTTGGGGTGTGATTTCCGCCAGCGCGCTTATTGAAAGTTGGGATGGGGCGCCTGCCCAAGCATATCGTTGGAGGGCTGGAACAACCGCAGTTGGACCTTCCAGGTAACGGATTCTCCAGGCCCTAGCGTCACCATGCCAGTATCCGTATCGTGCCATTCGCTACCGAGGGGATCGCCGTAGTTGAACTGGGGCTCAAGAGCGATAAAGGACTTGTCGACCGGCGAATACACTTGAATCGCGTGAATCTCTGGCGACATGGCTGTGATTCGCATGCCATAGTTGGCGCCGAGATCGCGTATCTCCGACACGATGTTGCCTTCGGCGTTGCGCTTCAAATCCACATAGGAATCGTCCACCAGCTTGTCGGGCAGCGGCGCGCCCTCCATAGCATTGAAGTCATAGTCCGTTCCCAGGACCGGCAGCAGCTTTCCTGTGGGGAAGACATCGTCATAATTGTTGACATCCGCTCGCATCGTCCCAGAAACATGCAGCCGCGCATTGGAACGGCTTCCGCTGGGCATTTCAAAATACGGATGCCATCCAATGCCGACCGGTTCCGATTGGTCTCCGCGGTTGGTCGCAGTCATGATCGCCGTCACGGTGTCCCGGTCAAGCGCAATGGTTATCTTTACCTCGTTGTCAGAAAACCAGTGACCGTTTGCTGGCAGGTGATATTCCGCAGTGGTCTCCGCGCTGTCTGGGTCAGCCTTGACGGAAATATCGTCGGCCTTTGCTGCCAGCATCTGCCCATGCATGGCGCACCACGGAGCACCCGGCTGTTTGCCGTGCCAATTGGCCACAATCGGTACCTTGCGTCCACGCCATGTGGCGGTCACAATATGCTCTCCGGTTTTTTTATCGACTGACACGGGACCTACGATGCGATTGGCAAACGGAAAAAGCAGGGCCCCACCCATGGAGAAGCTTGCGTTTCCCTGTTGATCATCGGGACCGCCATTCAGCAGTTTTGCCGCGGCATCCAACGAAGGTGATGCCAGCAATGAGAACTCGCCTCTTCCGGGAAGATAAGCGGTAACCTGAAAGACATTCATGCCGCGACCCGGCAGAACAGTTACGCTCAAGAATTCTGGCGTGGCTCCGACACCGGTTTGAATGCGACGCAGCTCAATCGCCTTTTGTCCGCCGACCTCGGGCAGATTCGCCGACGCGGTTGCGGTCGGAGTAGGCGGAGCGGCTACGGGCTGCGACTTACAGCCAAGATTCCAACCCGTCACGGCCATCGACAGCAAACTTGTCAACACTATCCTCTTCAGCGCATTCATCCGTACATCAATCCGTTGCAACCTTCGAACCTCTTTCGTTCCTTTGCTACCGCATAGGTCGATTTGAGCTCCGCAGCTTAGTTTACTCTTCCAGGATGAAAGTTCGGCGCTGTTGCATGAGGGGCAGTAACTTCATCGGAAGAAATCCGGAGGTTGAACCTGCGACACAACGCTCTTCATACTTGAGTTGCAGATCGTACAATTTTTCTTGTGACCGATACCCGTCCTTCGGCAACGCCTGAGAAAGTCCAGCGGTCGTCCTCTGGAGCTTGCTGAGGCAGCAAGTCTGGCTGGCGCCACGTTTGAAGAACTCGCCGGGCGCATTACTGCCTGCGAACTATGCCCGCGTCTGCGGACATACTGTGCGGAGATTGCACGAGTCCGGCGGCGTGCGTATGCCGACCAGACGTATTGGGGCAAACCCGTTCCTTCCTTTGGCGACCCAAACGCACGCGTGCTGGCGCTCGGCCTTGCTCCCGGCGCGCACGGCTCCAATCGCACTGGGCGTCCTTTTACAGGAGATGGCTCGGGAAATTTTCTTTATCCAGTGTTGTATGCAACCGGTTTTGCGTCGCAGCCGACTGCGCGTTCACTGGATGATGGCATGCACTTGCTCGGGCTCCGCATCACTTCTGTCGTTCGCTGCGCGCCCCCCGCGAACAAACCGTTGCCAGCTGAAATCAAAAACTGCGCGACCTTCGTGGACCAGGAAATCACGTTTCTGAAGGACCTTCGCGTCGTCGTGTGCCTGGGAAAAATTGCTTTCGACGGATATCTAACGCATCTGCTGCGAACGGGAAAAATCTCCAGCCGCAAAGGACTCGTCTTTCGTCATGGCGCGGAATACGCGATGCCAAGCGGTCCGCATATCATCGCCACGTACCATCCATCGCTGCAGAATACGAACACCGGACTGCTGACACCGGAAATGTTGCAGCGCGTGTTTGAACGAGCCCGAATGCTCGCTGGACTTCCGGCCCCACAATCCTTGAACAGCAATGAACCGCACCTGCGAGCTTTCTCGCAGGAGAGAGCATAATCTCGGCAATTGAAGCGAAACTTACCTCAGCGCGTTCTCGACAGCGCCGGTCAAATATCTCAGCCCCGCTTCCACATCCTTGCCAACGTGGGCCCGTAAAGCGCGCCGGCCTCGCTGCTGCAGTACGCTGAGATCTCCGGCGGCCTGCGCATCGATGACCACGCCAAATGTATATTTCTGGCCGGGTATGGCCAGGTCCTGCGCATGATCCGCAGTGATCTGAAGAAATACTCCTGTGTTCGGACCGCCTTTGTAATCTTGCCCCGTGGAGTGCAGGAAGCGCGGGCCAAAGCCGAGGCAGGTGGCGACTATTTTCTTATCGCGTACCTTGTGGCGGAGCTGTTGCAGAGTTTTTTCATGCTCGCGATCACGCTGGATAAAGGCCAACGCGGCAAAGTAATCTCTTGGCTTTAGTTGCGCCAAATGTGCGCGTAAATATCCAGACAAGGTTGGTTGCCCCATATCCTGTCCGCCATGCAGCACTGCCGCGTAGCTGGGATCGGCAAAGAGTTTCACCTTGCCATCGTCAAAAATCGGCGTCTGCTCCGGCAGCTTTCCGGTCTTTTCATATTCATCAGTCAGGCGGCGCGCTTCAATCTTCGCGGCCTCCACATCCGGCTGGTTGAAGGCATCGATACCGATCACAGATCCCGCCACCGCCGTCGCAATTTCCCACGTAAAAAATTGCTCGCCAGCATCATAGACGTCTCGCATCGCGAGGCGCACAACCGGCTGGCCAGCCTTTTTCAGTTTTTCGATGCCCGCATCCAGATGCGCATTGTCCGCACCCTCCAGCCGGACATAGGCAAAGATCCGATCCTTCCCGTAGTGATCAGCGTCGGTAATTTCTTCCAGATCGACGGGCGTAATGCCTTTGCCCTGTTTGCCGGTCGACTCCGCGATCAATTGTTCGAACCACGCTCCCATATCGTAGATGGCCGGCGAGGTGAAAAACGTAATCTTGTCGCACCCGGCATTGGCCGCAACTCCAAGAATCAGACCCAGCTCCACGCCTGGATTTTTCTTAACCTCGGTGGAATGGCAAGCGTCAACGGCAATCTTTGCCCTGGCCAGCAACTTCTCGACATCCAGACCCATCACGGCGGCGGGAACAATACCGAAGTTGGAGAGCGCGGAATAACGACCTCCAATTTGTGGATCGCCGTAGAAAATATGACGGAAGCCGTCGGCCTTGGCTACCTCCTCCATGTGCGAGCCGGGATCGGTGACCGCGATGAAGTGCTGTCCTGCTTCCGCACCGACGGCATCTTTCATGCGCGCCATGAAGTATTGCTTCAGGATGTTCGGTTCCAGCGTCGAGCCGGATTTGCTTGACACGATGATGACGGTCTTTTTCAGGTCGACACTCTGCTCCGCGGCGCGCACTTGCGCTGGATCGGTCGAATCGACAATGGACAGGCGTGGAAATCCCGGCTGCTGACCAAACGTCTCTGCCAGCACCTCGGGGCATAGGCTGGAACCGCCCATGCCGAGCAACAGCGCATACTGAAAACCGGCTGTCTGGATGTCTTGCGCAAGCGCGCGAAACTTCGCCAGGTCTTTTTGCTGCCGCTCCACTATGTCCAGCCAGCCCAGCCACTTTGATTCATCCTGATTCGTCCACAACGAAGCATCGCGCGCCCACAGGCGACCAATCTTTCCGTTTTGCCAATCGGCGGCTGCGGCTGAAAAATCTTGTTCAAGTTTTGCTGGAAGCGTATAGCGGAGTTCCATGGAGTTGTGCTCTCTTGAATTTGGAGTTTGTTGCGAAGATCTCGTTCGTAGCACCCCCTATGATAGATGCGGGAATGCTACAAAAGTTAAACAGCATTCAGGAGATTGTAGATGCCAACAACTCGCCGCGAGCTTCTCAGTGGAATCGGTGTTGCCGCGGCCGCCGGGCTTTGTTCCACTCCCCGATCGCTCTTCTCTCAGAATACGTCGCAGTTGCCCAGCCCAGGCCACGCCGGAGAAGCTTTCGCAGCCTCAAAATCCATCGTAAACGCGCCGCGCAGTCCGGTGCTGAGAGGAATCAAGTGGTTGGGTCAGGTGGTCCCTTATCCGGAGCCTGATAAGCGCGGAGATACCTTCCCGGTGACCTGGGCAGAGGACGACAATATCTATACCTCCGCTGGAGATCCGATATGGCCGGATAAAGGGAGCGGCCTCGATGTGGAGCGCTTAATTGGAAACGCTCCGAATTTCCGGCTGGAACGGGTCAATCCCATGAGAGATTACAGCGGGTCGGGTGGCTGCGGACCGAAGCCTACCGGATTCATTTCGGCAAACGGAAAATTGTATCTGGCCTTTCAGAATATGACCGGGAGGTCCGATCTGCCACGGAATGAAGCAGACATCATGGCTACGTATGGTCATGGGTATGACGCTCAGATCGTCGAGTCCAGCGATTATGGCAAAACATGGAATCCCGATCTGAGGGCAATCCAAAAGCCGATGTTTCCCGGACGCATTTTTGGCTCTCCGGCATTCCTCAATTTCGGCAAAGATAACGCAGGCGCGCGAGACAATTTTGTCTATGCCGTTTCCGGCGAAGGCTGGGACAATGGGACGCATCTTCGGCTTGGAAGGACACTGGCAACGGAGATAATGAAGCCGGAATCATGGCAATGGGTTGCCGGCGTCGGACCCGGCGGGCTGCCTCTCTGGTCCAAAGACCTGAAAAGTGCTGTGCCGATATTGACCCACCCCGGATATCTGGGCTGCGTGGACATGGTGTATCTTCGCGGAATTTCTCGCTATCTTTTACTTTCCTGGCATCACAAGGTCAAATCCAACCCCGACACTGGCAGCGAATTGATCGTTTACGATTCACCAGAGCCGTGGGGGCCGTTCACGCTGGTGCATCATGAAGATCCGTGGGAAACGTCTGAACTGAACCCATACAATCCAAGGCTTCCCCTCAAATGGTTCGATCACAAGAGAATGGAAGGATGGATGCTGTTTTCCGGTTCGTGGCGGCTGGGTGGAAAAACTCCAAATTACCGGATGCATGTGAAGCATTTTCGACTGATCACTGTATGAGATGAGCGGATGCCGCATCCAGCTACGATGTGACGGGACACACTACCTCTTCAGCGCAGTAAAGGGAAGCCGCGCTGAACTAGGGCGCAACTTGAGTGGGGGAACCACGGGGAATGGATTCTACTAGGCTCGCCGGACCAGTTGACGAACGCGACCGCCCTGCTCGGTAATGCCGTCGAGAACGCCTTCCAGGCGACCCAACATTTCATGACCGTCCTGTAAAAAGTCCGGAACATGCTTCCAGAGTTCCTTCATCGCATCAGGATCCTCGGATAGAATGACCGCTGCTCCCAAACCTGAAGCTGTCAGCGCAGCCTTCTTTCGTCCGGTCAGCAACAATGCAGCTGCGGCAACCAAAGATCCAGCTGCCAGCGCCCGCAACCAAGTCATTTCCTGTTCCATATTGGGTTACTCCTTTCGCAAACTTTACCAGATAACAGATGCAATCGGCTGCTATTTTCGTTGCGGAAAACTGGTACGAAACTTGGATTGTGGAAGAAGCCCCGTTTCAGGAATTTGCAACAACTGCGTTTGTCGATGCGCAACGGATTGCATACATTCGCAAGCTGCACTATTTACGGTAGTTGGGACTGCACATAATTTCAACGTTTCTTTTTGAGTGCGCGCCAAGCATAGATCCCCAGGTTTGCGGCGCAAACGACCACCCCGCAAACTGTCAGCAAAGTCACCGACACATTCGGATACACCAGCGAGTTGATGGAGTGAAGCAGAAAACCTCCACGATCGGAAGCCAAGCTGGCGCGGTGCTGAAAAAAATCCTCCGCTAATGTCAACGGACAAGGCCAAGGTCCTATCTCGACCGCAATTCCCCACAGAAGCGATGCGATGTGGAACGCCGTCAGCCAGCGGCGGCCAGATGTCCAGAACGCGCCAAAGACCACCCATAGGATCCAGATGAGGTGCAGGACAAGCACCACAATGGCGGCCGTGTTATCGAACTCATGCCCATTCCATCCACCTTCATCCTTCCTCTTTTTCGACTCGCTCGCAATGGTCGGCAGTCAATGGTTGAAAAACAGATTGAATGGAATGAGTGACGTAAGGTCTGGTTTGCTCCACAACAGCGGCTTTTGTTACGCTCAGGCGTTGGAAATTCCAGCACTGGAAGGGCCTCAGATGAAACTCAAGAATCTTGCCGTACTCTCAATCGTCCTGGTTGGCGCCGGCCTGTGGACCACGCCACGAATCCAGGCGCAAACGACCACAGACGCTACCGCCGCCGCGACTCCCGCACCGTCCCAGGTGCTGGATCAATTATTGAGCATCGTCGAGAATGATATGGTTCCACTGGTTGAAGCCATGCCCGCGGACAAGTTCGGCTTTGCTCCAACCAACGGAAATTTCAAGGGCGTGCGTACATTCGCGCAGCAGGTCCAGCACGTCACGGTGGCGAACTACTATATGTTTGGCGCCGCGGCGTCGATCGCTCCGCCGGACATGTCAGCGATAAAAAAGATGAAGACCAAAGAGCAACTGGTCCAGGGATTGAAGGATTCATTCGCTTTTGGACATCGGGCCATTGCGACCCTGAACAATCAGAATGCGTTGGAGACGGTGAAGCCCGTCGATGGGATTTCCACGCGCGGCGGAATCATGGCATTTGCGATCATTCACATGAACGATCACTTTGGCCAAATGGTGGAATATCTGCGCATGAACGGAATCGTGCCGCCTTCCAGCCGCCCACGGGGCAAGTAAAGTACCAGGGCAACCTGTAGTCCATCCGCGCGAAGATCCCACAAATTTTCGCGCGGATGGAATATCTCGCATCGCGCCCGCAGAGCCAGTCGGCGAACCTTGCTTCTCAATTCAGCATCCAATCAAAAGAACGAGAAAATAGCAGACTCAGGCAGAATTTCTTTGGTCCGAATGCCAAGGTTTCAATCTGAATCTCCCACTTACTTTCCCTCACTCGAAGGAGTTGCATCGCATGGTGAGTCACTGCGCCAATCCGAATTGTCAAAAACCGCTCCACTACCTGCGCGAAGGAAAGGTTTTTCTGTTCTCCCGCAAAAACACGTCGAAACAGAACTCGAAAACCCTACAGTTGCTGGAACATTATTGGCTCTGTGGGAAATGTGCGAACCAATGGACGCTAACGATGGATGGTGAGCATGGCATCCATCTGTTGGAAAAGAAACGGCGGCGCTTCGGGGCAACCTATCGGCAGCCGTCTGCAGTACCAGCCCTGTGAATCCACGCTTCTCTGGATGTAATACACGGTGGAAAGGATAGTCAGGTCTTGGCGACGGATGCCCTGCTTTTCTTGCCGCAGCCGCATCCGCCCAGGCCATCTTCCTGATACGGATCTCCGCGATAGTATCCGGCGAGAGAGTAGAAGCGAACTTTCAACAGATCTTCCATCATCTTCAGGCCGTCCTTCAGGTAGCTGATCCGGGAGCGCTCGTCGTGTCCCCAGGTAACGGCCACTTCGTCGATGCGCATTCCCAATCGCAAGGCGATATAGAGAATCTCCGGATCAAATCCCCAGCGCTCAATCCGTTGACGGATGAAGATAGTTCGCGCCGCTTCCCTGCGAAATGCCTTGAATCCGCATTGCGTATCGGCCAGCGGAAGATGCATGATCAGCCGCGTCAGCCAGTTGAAGCAGCGCCCGAAGAATCGGCGGTACATCGGCTGGCGAAGCGTCTGGCGAGAGCGGTCCAGCCATCGCGATCCAATAGCGACGTCGGCGCCATCTTCGATGGCAGCGAACAAAAGCTCGGCCTCTTCTATGGGAGCCGATAGGTCAGCGTCCGTAAACATGACGATTGCGCCCCGTGCTTGCAGCATTCCGTTGCGCACAGAATAGCCCTTGCCGCGGTTGCCAGGATTCTCAATGAGTCTGAGATTGGGGTGTTCGCGGGCTGCGGCCGACACAATGGCCGCTGTCTGGTCGCGGGAGCCGTCGTTGACAACCAGCACTTCAGCTACCCAGCCGTGGGTGCGGATGCATTCCATGACGCGCTGCAGCGTCGCACCAATGCGCGCCTGCTCATTAAACGCGGGAATGACGATACTGTATTGCGGCTCATCCATGGTTGTCTAGCGCCAAGTCTGCCCCAATTATGGTGGAACGTCCGCATTTCTGCAATTGCGTTTGCCCCAAGGCTCCCTAGGCCCCGCAATGGCAGATGAGTATAACCGAGCAGCGTCCGGGATGCTACACTCGCCCGTATGGACGAGCGCACCGGGACGACAACCGGACATTCATTTTGGTTTTGGCTCAGCCTGGTGGGCGGGCTGTTTCTGTTGTTCGTCGTGTTGTTATGGACGGCGGCATGGCACATGGTCCGATCTTCCGGCACATCCGCTGGCAGCTTCGACGGATTTGGTTCCGGCAGGATTGCTGTGGTGGACCTGAAGGGCGTCATTCTTTCCGCAGACAAAACCGATGAGCAGTTGGAAAAGTTCGCCAAGGATGATTCCATCAAAGCGATCATTCTGCACATCGATTCTCCGGGCGGTGGCGCGGCTGCCTCGCAGGAGATTTATCACGAAGTCCTGCGCATTCGCAGCCGACACAAAAAACGCATCGTCGCATCCATTGAGAGTGTCGGCGCCAGCGGCGCCTACTATATCGCCACAGCGACCGATCGCATCTACGCCAATCAGGCCAGCATCGTCGGCAGTGTCGGCGTTATCATGCAGTGGATCAATTACGGGGACCTGCTGAAATGGGCAAAGCTAAAGGATGTCACCCTGAAGGCTGGCGCGCTGAAGGATGCGGGCTCTCCCACCCGCGACCTGACACCGACAGAGAAGGCCTATTTTCAAGGCCTGATCGACAACATGCATATGCAATTTATTGACGATGTTGCAGCCGGACGACGGTTGCCGGTAAAAGATATCCAGACTCTGGCGACTGGACAGGTCTGGACCGGACAGCAGGCGCTGGGATTGCACCTGATCGACCAGACGGGCGGTTTCCGTGTGGCGCTGCTCGACACGGCCCGTGCTGTGGGCATCAAAGGAGAGCCAGAGATCGTACGTCCCCGCGAACCCCATCCGGGGCTGATCGATCTGGTTTTAGGAGCCGACTCCAAGGTGGCGTTCCCAAATCCGGAGGAGTTACAGTCTCTGCTGGAAAAGAGTCCAGGATTTTATTTTCTGTGGCAATAAGTTGTTGTTATATCGATGCGCAAACCCCTGGCTGCATCCTATACTCTGAAAGGAAAGGGCCTGTTCATGACAAAAGCCGACCTTGTAGTGGACGTAATGCGACTGGGGGATCTGACGCGTACCGACGCGGAGACGATCATCGAAACCATCTTTGATTCCGTCGTGGCTGCTTTGCGCGCCGGAGATAAGATCGAAATCCGCGGCTTTGGCAGCTTCCGGACGCGACAGCGCAATCCCCGCATTGGCCGCAACCCCAAAACAGGGGCACGCGTCGAGGTCCCGTCCAAACGAGTCCCGTACTTCAAGCCCAGTAAGGACTTGCGCGACCTGGTCAACCACCAGGCTGGCGAAAAAGATCAAGCAACCTCGGCCGTTGCTGAGCCATCCGCCAACAGCACTCCTACGCCGTAGCTGGGTCTCCAGACGATTTGAGACAAATCAAAGGTGGGGCGGGAATCCCCAATGGCGGAATCGCCGGTGCGATTGGCGCGGGTCGAATCGTGCCCAGCCAGCCACGTTTGTGGGGGGATTGAAGTCACCTGCATGAACGACTGGCGGCAGCTGGAGTCGATCAGGTCCCAGACCTTTTGGCAGCCGCGAGTCCTTCTTGCCATCGAGAATGAATCCGTGCGTCCGACCGAATCAAGGAATCAGAAGAATTTTCGAGATTCCGCCCGCTTCAGCGAGCGTCTGGGCTTCGCGAATCTGGGACAATTTCATTCTCTTTGCGATAGGAATAGAAAATTCTCCCTTGGCAACAGCCTGCGCCAATTCATGTAGGCGTTTCGAATCCGGGTGGGACCATACCTCCTGAATGCGAAAGCCTTTCCCATCGGCACCCTGGGGTTTGCCGACTACCGTGGCCAGCACGCCATTGGGTCGAATGTGCGACATCAGTTTCTGGATGACATCGTGGCCGACAGTGTCCGCGATGGCGTCCACCTGGCCCAGCGAGGCGATTGCCTTTTCGTCATCCAGTGCTACTACCTGATCGCGCCTGCAGCGTCTCCGCTTCTTTGCGCTGGCTGGCCTTCACACCCGCAATTACTTTCATGCCATGCTTTTTGGCGACATATACGGCGGTGCGCCCCACGTTCCCCATGGCACCGGTGACCAGCACGGTTTGACCGGCCTTGGGCTGCACTCCTTTTTCAATCAACTGCGTGCCCGTCAGCGTTACCAGCGGCAGCGCCGCCGCGTCTTCCGTGTCCAGACCATCCGGAATGCGAGTCAACGCCTCCGATTTCGCCACCAGAAACTCCGCGTAGGCGTGATCGACCAGGCCCATCACCCGCTCACCCGGTTGAAATCCCTGTGCGCCGGGACCCAAAGACACCACAGTTCCAGCTACGTCGTACCCCAAAATTGCGGGCAGATGCAGCGGCGTCGCCGCTTTCATGTCTCCACGCCGCAGCTTCCAGTCGATCGGGTTGACGCTGGTCGCCGCGACCTTGACTAAAAGTTCTCCATTTCCAGGTTTTGGTTCGGGTACATCTTCGTAGAAAAGCTGATCGACGCCGCCGTATGCATGTAACTGAACTGCTTTCAATTTGTTTTCCTCCCGCTAGAACCGCGCAGAATCCTTCAGTTAAGAAGCGCGCGGAAAGAAGACTGTTGCTTGCTCTGGAACATTCACTTTGATTCACACTTGATCCCCAACGGCACAGGATTGCCGCCGTATCATTTTTTATGCATCTCGCAGTCCTTACCATTGAGCTGAAACTGGAATACGCGCGCTCGCTGAAAGATCGGCGCCAATGCGTTCGAAGCCTGAAAGATTCGCTGCGCCACGGCTTCAACGTTTCGGTCGCGGAACTGGATGAAGTTGTCGTCTGGCAGCGTGCCACCATCGGAATCGCAGCGATTTCGCACTCGCGAGATTACCTGCAGGGACAAATGCAGCAGATCGAGGAAGCGTGCATTCGCATTGCGGAGAACCACAGCGCGCAGGTAAGCGACAGCTTTGTGGAGTTCTTTCCAGAAGAATAAAAACAAGAGCGATGGTTGCAATGGCGCAAGTTTGATATCCTCATTCGTTTGCAGGATTCTTTCAGCAGCAGTTTTGATCCAACGGAATCGAAAGGGTGACACGATGCCAGAACAGCGCGGACGCACTTATCACCAGAACCGCGTGGCGGAGACGCTGCGCGAGGAAATCAGCGCCATGCTGGAAGGCCAGTTGAGCGATCCCCGCATCAACTTCGGCTATGTCAGTGAGGTGGTGCTGGCTCCAGGAGGAAAATCCGCGCGCATCTATGTGGCGGTGGATGGGGATGCCAAGGACGAAGAAGAGATGCTGGCCGGCTTGGAAGCGGCTCGTGGGTATATTCGCCATCAATTGCTGCAGCGCATGGGTGTTCGCCATATACCGGAGTTGTTCTTTCAGGTGGATCACTCGGAACCGGTACGGGCCAGAATTGACGAGTTGCTGGGACGAGTGGAGCGGCGCAACCGGCAAAAGGAAAAATTGCAACAAGAGAGTGCGCAGAACGCCGGAACTCTGAAGCCCGCATCGAGTGAGCACGAATAAGAATGACAAAACGCACCATGACCGAAGGCCGAACGGCAGAAAATTCCGTTGAAAACGGTAGGTGCGTCGACACGCAGGCGACAGAAACGCCGAGCCAACCAATCGACGCCGTACTGGATGCGATCCTGCAACGGGACCGCTTTCTGCTGACATCGCATGCACGCCCGGACGGCGACGCCGTTGGCTCCCTGCTGGCGCTTTGGATGATGTTGAACTCGATGGGCAAGCAGGCGGAAATGCAACTCTACGATCCCGTCCCGGTCATCTACGCTACGCTGCCCTGCGCGGAGCAAATTTGCCAAGGAGCCAGCGCGACGAATGGTTTTGAGCCGGATGCTGTGATTTTTCTGGAGTGCGACAGCATTGAGCGATCGCGCCTTCAAGGCCTGGACGACACATTCCTCATCAATATCGACCACCATACCAGCGGCAATCCATTTGCCAGCGTGAACTGGATCGATACCACGGCCAGCGCCGTAGCGGAGATGGTCTATCGGCTGGCAGTGGCTGCCAACGTCGCCGTTACCCCAGCGATGGCAACCTGTCTCTACACTGCTTTGCTCAGCGATACCGGCTCATTTTGTTATGAAGGTACCTGCGCCAGTACCTTCGCGCTGGCCAATGACCTGGTCGAGCTTGGCGCCAGCCCGGCGCGGATTGCGGAGGACTTGTACTTCAGCAACCCACTCTCCAAAATGCGACTGTTGGGCGCAGCGTTGACGACGTTGCAGCGCGAAGGACGCGTGGCGTGGCTCTGGATAACGCATGAGGACATGGTTCGACTGGGCGCCAGCGACGAAGATTCCCAGGGTATCGTCAACTACGCCATTGGGATTTCCGGCGTCGAAGTTGCGGTATTTTTGCGTGAGATGGCGGACCAGCGGATACGCGTCAGTTTGCGCAGCAAGAGTACCGTCAGGGTTACCCATGTGGCGGAACAATTTGGCGGCGGTGGCCATGAAAACGCCAGTGGCTGCACTTTGGACGGCCCTATTGATTCGGCGACAGAGCGCATTCTGGACGCTGTGCGCCGTCATCTTCATCTCCACGCCGTGCCCGGACTTGGCGTAATGAGCCTGCTCGCAAATCTGTTTCTGCGAAATACTATACGTCGCAAAGATTCGCTGCCTGCAACAGTCCCGCATAGGGATCGCCGGAAGGAACAAATTCATGCGCAACATACCCGTGAAAATTGGCCGCTAAAATTCCGCGCATCACGCCGTCCCACTGGACCTCCTGCCGATCGTCGAGTTCATGCCGCCCTGGAACACCACCAGTATGGAAATGACCTAACCATTGAATATTGTCCTGGATGGTTTGGATCAGATCGCCTTCCATAATCTGCATGTGGTAGATGTCATAGAGCAGTTTGACACGGGGTGAGTTGACCTCCTGCATCACTTCCACTCCCCAGGCCGTGTGGTCGCACATATAGTCTTTGTGATTGACCTTGCTATTCAACAGCTCCATGCAAATGGTAACGCCGTGATCTTCTCCAATTTTCTTGACTCGATTCAATCCCAGCACGGTATTCTTTGCGCCTTCCGCGTCCGAGAGCCCGTCGCGATTTCCTGAAAATGTAATCACATTCGGCACGCCTGCTTTGGCCGCCAGAGGGATATTCTGGCGAAATGCGCTTTCAATTTCAGCATGATTTTCCACGCGATTGAGACCGTGAGCAATCTCCCCGGCGCCCGCATAGCCCATCGTACAGATCAGTCCATAGCGCCGCGGAATTTCGTACTCTTCGGGATTGAGAAGATCGACTCCCTTGAGTCCAATGTGTGCGGCATACGCAGTGAGATCATCCACACTCATCTTGGAGTAACACCAGCGGCACACGGACTGTTGAATGCGGCCCCGCCGCAAGATAGGTGCACTGTCTGTAGACCACGCCGCCGGTGCGCCTGTTGCAAGTGCTGCGCTCGCGACTGCGCCTTGCAGCATGCGGCGTCTGGAGATCATTCCCATATCAATTCACCCGTCAACTTAATTAAAGATACCTTGGACCGCCTGGTTCGTGAATTCCTCCGCAAACGAAACACCATTCCTTTCGCACGTTTTCGGTTTCCATCGTCATTCATCGCTGCTTTTGATAGGCTGGGTAAGGTCTTCGCACGTATCCCATGCGAAGCTGAGTACTCAGGACGAAGTGACCGCAAACCGAAGCGATAATTGGAGGCAATACCTGCCGGGTGGCACTTTCTGGCAGAAACTCACCACCGCCACGGTGGCCGAGTTTGCGACGCTGATTGGCTTCACGACCTTCTTTCTTGGTTATGGACTGATTCCCTACCTGGGTGGGTCCGTGATTGGCCTGGTCGGCGCGGATGAGCCGCGCTACGCGCAAATCGCCCGGGAAATGCTGGCACGCCACGACTTTATTACCCCAGTCTTGTATGGCAAGCCGTGGCTGGAAAAGCCGGCACTCTACTACTGGCGTGCGATGTTCGCCTTCAAAGACTTTGGCGTGCACGACTGGTCGGCCCGCCTGCCTTCGGCCGAGTTTGCATTCATTTTGATCGTTCTGATTTATCTGCATATGCGCCGGTTTCGTCCCGGTGGCCAACTGGACGCTGCGCTAATCACGGTATCGTGCGCCGGAATCATCGGTTTTGCACGCGGCGCATCCACAGATATGCAACTGGCCGCGCCTTTCTGCATTGGCATGCTGGGCTGGTATGCCTGGTATGAAACCGATAAAAAATTCTGGCTGTTCGATCTCTATTTTTTCGGTGGTGCGGCCACGCTCGCCAAGGGCCCAGTAGCTCCGTTGATGGCGTTCTCAATTATTTTTCTATTTGCGGCACTGCGCAAAGAATGGTCGTTGTTGCGCCGCACCATCTGGCTTCCTGGGATCGTGTTGTATCTGGCCATGGTGCTGCCGTGGTTCATTGCCGTCCAGCATCGAAACCCTCAATTTTTACGGGTATTTTTCTGGGAACATAACCTGGAGCGTTTCGCCACCGACCGCTTCCGGCATGCTCAAGCCATCTGGTTCTATATTCCGATTATGGCGTTGGCGTTGCTGCCGTGGCTTGCCTTGGCATGGGCCGCATGCTGGGATGCCGTACGCAATTCGATCGATGAATGGAAGGTCCGCCGCAATCCCGACCGTTACATCGGAAATCCCAGGGCAGGCGACGCATTCCCTGAATTTCTCGTCCTGTGGGCCATCTTCCCCATCGTCTTTTTCAGCTTCTCGCAATCCAAGCTTCCTGGATACATCCTGCCCGCCGTACCTCCTATCACCATCCTCTGTGGCGACTATCTAAATCGCATCCGAAAGCGCGGGCTAAAGATGCCGTTGCTGACGACCCATGCCATTGTCGTCGGCGTTCTGGTCGCCGCAACGTTGATGCTTCCGCTGATTCTGATCCATCCGCACCAATGGCCGCCGCCGCGCGTGATCGCCGCCGCCATCATGGAAGGCGCGGCCGTCACCATCGCGATTCTGGTGGTGGTGGTGCGCTTTGGCATGGCTCGCCTGCGTGTCGCGACGCTGGTTCCTGTGGCGCTGATTCTGGTGTTCCTGCTGGGCACGCGCAATGGTACCCTGCTGGACCAGAAGTATTCGGCCCGCACGCTGGCCCACGAGCTGGCCGCCCTGCCGGATGCGCCGCACGTGGTAGCCGTGTACCAGGCCCGCCGCGATGTGCAATATGGCCTGTCCTTTTATCTGGACGAGCGCGTATCCAACTATCAGAAATCTGGTGTCCCTGCAGAAGCGCATTTGTTGGTAGTGCAGGATTTCCCCAACGATGAGCAAGAGCAACAATCGCAGGATGAACTGAAAAAAATGCTGGCGAACCGCCAGTATGAGCCCTTGTTTTCTTATCAACCGCAGGATTTGACGGTGTATCGGGTCAGCGCACAGGCGCAGTAAACTGCTGTCGGATTGGTCCCGTTTCCTGTCATTTGATGCCGGTTGATATACACCGGACAAATCTGGTTTCCGTTTCTGGATTTGCAGCTTTTCGATTTGGCCTGCAATGCCGTACACTCGCGCCATACGGTTGGAAACTTCGACCGCAGGCATCCGCGAATCTTTCTCCACAATTCGCCTGCGAACTTTGATCATGACCTCCGCGCTCGAACTCGAATTTCTTGACCTGCGTCATTTTTCCGCCCAGCATCTGCGCCCGCTGCTGGACGAGGAAAGTGCGCTGTGGAGCCAACGCCTGCGCTGGGACTATCGCAGTTCGGCCAGCCTGGTGCTGCAATACATTGAGTCGCATTTGCTGAGCGGCTACGCTGCCCTGGATCAGGGCCGGGTCTGCGGCTACATCTTTTGCGTGTACGAAACCAATAAAGCCGTGATTGGAGATGTGTTCGCTTCGCGCGAGGGTGTGGAAGAATCCGCGGCGGTCGCAATTGAGCTGCAGCTGATCGATCGGCTGCTTGAGACCCTGCAGCACTCGCCGGACCTGAACCGCGTAGAAGCGCAGTTGTTGCTGCATCCGCATGGCCTGCATCGTGAGCCGTTTGAGCGGGCCGGTTTTCAACTCTTTCCGCGGCTTTTTATGGAATTGGATTTGGATCCGTCGAAGGTTTTAGAGACCTCTCTCACCGCACATCCCGATGCATTCGACGGTCCTGGCGAGGGCCATTATCGCCGATGGAAACATTCCGACTTCGATCTGTCGCCCCAGTTGATTACCGCGTCCTATGCGGGACATATCGATAGTGAAATCAATGACCAGTATTTGTCGCTGGGAGGGGCACAACGGTTTTTGCATAATGTTGTGCGCTTCCCCGGATGTGGGATCTTTGAGGAACAAGCGTCCTGGGTCTTGGCGGCACCCAACAATGACCGGCTGTTCGGTCTGTTGTTGTGTTCGCGGGTGAGCGCCGGAGTCGGTCATGTGACCCAGCTTTGCGTGTTACCGGAGTTTCAGCGCCTGGGAGTTGGAGAGAAACTACTGGAGCTATGCGCCGCCTCCCTGCACGCCAATGGATGCAATGCGGTCACGCTTAACCGTCACCGAGCAGAACTCGAGCGCCGTCAACCTCTATCGGCAGCTTGGTTACCATGTGCAACACCGCTTCGACGCGATGCTATGGGAGAAACGCTGGCATTGAGTTGGAATTCGGCTGTCTGAAGGATTCGTCAGCCGAGATTCGGTCATCAGGAACGCATGCTATTCTTCAGTGCTTGATCAGCCACATCAGCCAGCTGGTGGCGATCGTTCCCACGACAAACAAGCAAAAGCAGTACACACCATAGCGAATCATCGCGCGGGTTTCTGAGCGTTGCGTAATACCGAAAACCACGGAGACAAACAGAGCGAACAGCAGCACCGCGGTGAAATGCGAGGGCGTATACATTTAATGCTTCCTCCCCAGCCGAAGACTATGCGCATCTACGGCGGAAATGAAGTTCAGCAGCCCAGCAACAACGATGAACTTGGTTCCGTAATCCGCGGTAACCACCTGCACGATATTTTGTCCCCAGCCAAAAAAAGAAGACAAAATATACAGCGCGCCATTGCCCAGGTCGCCAACAAATCCCAGCATGTCGAGCACTTCCCCAGTGTTCGCAGCATAAATCTTGCCATGCATGGCAAGACCGAGAGCAAACATGCATGTGATGGAGACAAAGAGGAGAACAGCTCGAATCCACCGGCCCTGCATCAGGTGGCCGAGTCCGGGAACCAGCCAACCTGCGATCAGGATGATTCCGGCAGAGAATTGCTTTGAGCCGGCGTTCGGTTGCGCGGCATTTTCCTTCATGGCTGCGTTTGTTGTGGACATCTGCAACGAATATATCAGTTTCATGCGGCGCATTGGGCGCGCAGGGATGCGGTCTTTGTGTCTAGCTTCGACCTCCATGAGGGCAAGCCATGCGGTAATCGGATAGGAGTATTTCTAGGACCTGTTGCCACTACTGGGACACAGGGTGCTGTCGTGAAGCGGCCAAAGAGCGCAGCTATTACTTCATCGCCAGCATCCCCACCACCGGTAGCACAATGCAAACCGCGTACGCCACACCCAATCCCCAGTTCAGCCACTTCTTTCCCGGATGCCGCACCCAGTAAAACAGCAACACCGAAAGCAGCAGCGCCTGGGGAACAATCTCAAGATACCCGCGCAACTGCATATGAATCGGCATGGTCGTATAAATGAAGCCTTCCAGCGATCCCGGTGGCCCCGCAAACGTCCCCAGAATTCCCACGCCGATCAGGATCCACGCCATCAGCAGCCATCCGTTTTTACGTCCAAATAAAATCTCGCGAAACGGATAGAACACCGAAGCAAAAAGTAGTCCGCGAAAAACCTGCAGCGCCGGCCCGAACATGATCCACAAGCTCGCCGCTGGTCGCAATCCTGAACCTGGTTTGTTAAACAGCTCCGCATAATGCAGGAAGTGAAAGGCCAGTGCGCCCATCATAAAATACGTCACTGTGTGACAGACAACCGTCTTCACCGCCAACGGCACAAAGCGAGGTTGCGAATCCTGCATAGCACCTCTCCGTATTTATAAAGTTGGGCTTCTAAAGTCGTTTCGGGCGACGTCCCAAAATACTACTGGGGCGGAGGCCTCAGTAGTGTGAACACGCCCTAGATCCGGACTAATTCTTTTTGGACCCTGCCCGTGACTTTCGCTTCGCCAGGACGTGTCATCATGTCGACCTCGCTGCGCACACCAAACTCCGGCAGATAAATTCCCGGCTCGACGGAAAAACAGGTGTTTGGCAGAATCAGCCGCTCATCGTGCGTTTCAAAATTGTCAAGATGCGCACCATTGCCGTGAATCTCAGTCGCGATATTGTGCCCCGTTCGATGGGTGAAATATTTTTCAAACCCCGCGGCCCGAATCACATTGCGGGCGGCATCGTCGGCCTGCCACCCAGTTATCGATTGATGGTCCGCATAGGCTTGCTCTACCCGATGGATGGCAGCATCGCGCGCAGCCACAACCGTTTCGAACACCTGCTGCTCGCGCGTCGTAGGTTTTCTGCCCACCACGCCGGTCCAGGTGATGTCATAGAAAATCGTGTCTGGCGCATTCTTGCGCGCCCAAATATCAATCAAGACAAAGTCCCCTGCTGCAATGGGCAGCGTCTTCTCCGCCGTCGGTTCATAGTGAGAATCGGAGCTGTTGCGGTTGACGGAAACATTCGGTCCGTTGTCCCAGACAAGGTCCTCGCGCCGCATGGCTTCTTGCAGCCAACCGACCATGGCAAACTCGGATGTGCCACCGTCACGTGCGCGGCGACCAATTTCGCGGAAGCCTTCCGCCAGAATCGCATCGAGAGAATGTTGCGCCGCATAGTGGCTGGCGATCTGTTGCTCACTCAAAACCGCTTCAAAATGACTGACCAGATCCGCCGAACTGACAATTTCTTTGCCCATCCCGCGCAGCACTTCCACTGTGCCCGCATCGACCAGAGAAACATACATGATCGCGTTCCGCGGAGAGTATTGCATGGCGAGACGCGTATGGTTCTCCAGCATCGCAGCCAGCTGCGCTTCCAGTTCCTGCCAGGTGGAATAGACCGCACGCGAGCCCGGCAGCGGATCGAGCCTTCCCTGTTCAATGCGATGCACCAGCTTCTTCGGTTCGCCATGGGCAGGAATCAGGTAGAACCAACGCCTTGTAATGTGCAAAGAATCGCTCAAACCCAGGATGCGATAGGCAATAGGATCGCGGTGGTGATGATCATAAAAGAGCCAGCCATCGAGCCCGGCCTCCTGCAATGCGGATTGAATGGCTTCAAGATTCATATCGAAAATTCCATCAGAACATTGATTTTAATCTGTTGATTTGCACCTTGTGCAGGCTGTTCTATTTTAAAGAAGCAACCATTAGGTTGCATTTCCTTTAAGCCTTGGATAATATGCAACCTGGAGGTTGCATAGACATGGACAATCGCATTGAGAAGCGTATCGAGCTGAAGGCGCCGGTTTCGCGGGTCTGGCATGCATTGACGGATTACCGTGCATTTGGAGAATGGTTTCAAGTCAAACTGGATGGCCCGTTTGTTGCGGGACGAATTTCGCGCGGCCACATCACGTATCCGGGATATGAGCACCTGAAATGGGAAGCAATCGTGCAGTCGATCGAGCCGGAACATTTGTTCTCATTCACATGGCATCCGTATGCCGTAGATGCGAACTTCGACTACTCGAAAGAGACGCCCACCCTGGTCGAATTTCGTCTGGAGAAGACTGCCAGCGGAACGCTGCTGCTGATTACAGAGTCCGGATTTGACAAGATCCCCAGTGACCGCCGCCTGGAAGCGTTCCGCAGAAACGATGGGGGCTGGACGGAACAGGTGAAGAATATCGAGGCTTATCTTGCGCGGCGGACATAGTCGAACCGTGACCAAACGTCGGGCCACTGCCCCTGTTTTTGCGGCGTTGGGGGATGGAACAAGATTGTGGCTGCTTGCAAGGCTCAGTCGCGGAGAACGTTTTTCAATCTCTCAGCTCACGGAGGGCTCCGCGCTGACCCGGCAGGCGATCACCAAACATTTGCGCGTCCTGGAGCGGGTAAAAATTGTGCGCTGTGTCCGTTCCGGACGCGAAAGCCTTTTCCAATTCAACCCGGAGCCCATTGATGAAATGAAAGGATATCTCGATCAGGTTTCCGAACAGTGGGATCAAGCATTGGCGAGGTTAAAGTCATTCGTAGAAAACTGACGACGGCGATGAAACAAAACCGTGCGCCATGCTGGAGGCGGACTCGCATTTTGCGAGAATGCGATCGAATGCGACACTAAAGTTGTTGCAATCGGTTTACGGTCGCGCGAAAAACCCCGCTGAGGTATCACGTCCCATGACTCATCGCCCAATGACCTATCGAAGGCTGCGCTTTCTATTGGCGCCCACTTTGTTGGCTGCTTTCTGCTGCTCGATCGCGAGCGCCCAGGAATTTCAGACGATTGAAAAGAATTTTGCTCAACATGTCACGGTGAAGAAACTGCCCAATGGCCTGACGCTGATCGTGTGCGACCGGCCCGAAGCGCCTGTGTTCAGCTTTTTCACCATTGTGAATGCCGGCAGCGTGCAGGACCCCAAAGGGGAAACCGGGCTGGCCCACATGTTCGAGCATCTGGCCTTCAAAGGGACACGCGATATTGGCACCAACAACTATCCTGCCGAAAAAATTGCACTGGCCAAGGTGGAGAAATCCTATGCTGCTTACGACGCCGAATATCGCAAGCGCGTGGGTCAGGATCCGGCCAAGCTGAAAGAATTGAAGGCACAGTTCGACGCCGACACGGCTGCTGCGGACAAATACGTTATCCCTAACCAATTCACGCAAATTGCAGAAATGAATGGCGCCGTCGGTGTAAACGCCGAGACTGCCAGCGATGCAACAGAATATTTCTGGAGCATGCCGGCCAATCGGCTGCAATTGTGGGCCTATATGGAAAGCGATCGGATTGCGAATCCTGTGCCGCGCCAGTTCTATAAGGAGCGCAGTGTTGTGATGGAAGAGCGACGTATGCGCGTCGACTCCAACCCGATCGGATTTATGATTGAGCAGTTTTTGGCCACTGCATATGTTGCCCATCCGTATAGAAATCCTGGCGTGGGGTGGATGTCCGACGTCAGCCAGCTTTCGGCAACTGAGGCTAACGTTTTCCATAAGGAATACTATGTGCCATCGAACATCGTGGTTACCGTCGTCGGAGACGTGACCACAACAAAAGCGATGCCGATGTTGGAAAAATATTTCGGCAGTATTCCTGCTGGACCACAACCGATGCCGCTGGCCACAGTAGAACCACCCCAGGAAGCGGAAAAATCCGTCTCGCTGGAAGAGCCCACGCAGCCGTTTTACATCGAAGGCTATCATCGTCCGGACTACCTGAATCCCGATGACTCTGTGTATGACGCGATTGGCGACATCATGTCGAACGGGCGCACATCCATTTTGTACCGCAGCCTGGTACGCGACCAGAAAATCGCAGCCGAGGCAGCTGGGTTCAGCGGATTTCCGGGTGATAAATACCCCAATCTATTTGCCTTCTACGCAGTTCCAACACCGGGCCATACACCAGAACAGATGCGGACGGCGATCCGCGCCGAGATCGATAAATTGAAGACGCAAGACGTGACTGACGAACAACTGGCCATGTTTAAAACGCGAGCCCGCGCCGATATTCTTCGCAGCCTGGACAACAACCAAGGGCTGGCGGAAGAATTGGGGACCTACCAGCTGCGTTATGGTGACTGGCGCATGCTGTTCCAACAATTGAACAAGATTGACGCCGTGAGCAAGGCCGACATTCGTCGCATCGCGAACCAGGTGTTCACCGCAAAGAACCGCACGTACGCCATGATCCAATATGCAGCGCCGAAACCGCCGCCCGCCTCCGATGCGCCTACACAACCAGCAGCAAAACCAGCGCAGACCCAACCACAAGCATCCTCGCAGTCCAAACAAGGAGGCCGCTAATGCGCGCCCGCATCGCACTGCTCGCAATGATTTGCTGTGTGACGGTGACATTGGCGACCAGCACAGCCCTCGGCCAAGCTGGTCCAGCGGCGGCAGCGGCACAGGATTCGCCAGCTCCCTGGACTTCGTGGCAGAAAGTTCCCATTCCGCCGCTTCCCGCCTTCCATCCCAAACAGCCGACTCGAATCACGCTGAAAAATGGGATGACGATTTTCCTGCAGGAAGACCACGAGCTACCCTTCATCAACGGGTTCGTCATGATTCGTGGCGGCTCGCGCGATGAACCGGCGGCAAAAACCGGGCTGACCGATCTGTATGCCGAAGCATGGCGCACCAGCGGCACCGCGAACATGACCGGCGACCACATGGATGACATCCTGGAAGCGAAAGCCGCCAAGATTGAGACCGGCGGTGATACTGAATCCACAAGCTTGACATGGTCCTGTTTTCAGCAGGATTTCGACCAGGTCTTCGGGATGGCGACAAACCTGTTGCTGCATCCTGAGTTTCGTGCCGACAAGCTGGGGCTGGCCAAGCAGCAGGAAGAGACCGGCATCATTCGTCGCAATGACGATCCAGACCAGATTGCGGTGCGCGAGGCGGAAATCCTGGCCTATGGCAAGAACAGTCCGTATGCGCGCGTGCCCGAGTTTGCCACAGTTCACGCTGTTACCCTGGAAGATTTGACCGCATGGCATAACCGCACCGTCACGCCCAACAACATGATCGTGGGAATCAGCGGTGACTTCAACACTACGGAAATGGAAGCGAAACTGCGCGCTGCTTTTGAGCCGTTGCCGCGCGGAGCAGAATTTGTAACCGCCACGACTACGTTTCCAGGGCCCGACGCCGGGCGTGTACCTGGCGCAGAAGAGCGACGTAAATCAAAGCAATGTATGGATCGTCGGAATCGGCACCGAGCGTAACAATCCGGACTATTACGCACTGAGCGTGATGAACACGATATTCAGCGGCGGCTTTGGTTCACGGCTATTTCAGGACATTCGCACCCGGCTGGGCCTGGCCTATTCGATCTATGGTGCCTATGGAGCAAGCTACGACCATCCCGGACTTTTCTACGTGGCCGCGGGAACGAAAAGCGACAGCACCGTAGCTGCGACGCAGGCCATGCTGAAGCAAATTCAAGATTTAAAAGCCGTCCCTCCGACACAAACGGAACTACGCAATGCGAAAGACCAAGTGCTGAACTCGTGGATCTTCCGCTTTGACTCTCCAGAAAAGATCTTGCGGCAGCAAGCGACGCTGGCATTCTTCGGATATCCGCCGGATTTTATCGAAAAATATCGCAATGAAGTTGAAAAAGTCACCGCTGCAGATGTGACTCGCGTGGCCAACCAATACATTCACCCTTCCAAGTTGGCGATCCTGGTGGTCGGCAATGCGGCGCAATTCGGCACTCCGCTTTCAACGCTGGGACAGGTGAAGACGCTAGATATCACCATCCCCATGCCGCCGGAAATGCAGCAACAGATGGGCCAGCAATGACGGGCGTATCACCTTACGCGCGCTCGCATCGCGCAGCGCAGTTCTATTGTTTTTCGAACTTCAGCGCTGCGGAATTGATACAGTAGCGCAGTCCCGTCGGCTTCGGCCCGTCCGGAAAGATGTGGCCCAGGTGAGCACCGCACCGCGCGCAGGTTGCTTCCACGCGACGCATCCCATGGCTGGTGTCCTCGTGGGTTTCGACCGATTCGGCCGTGACGGGAAGCCAAAAACTTGGCCAGCCAGAACCTGATTCAAACTTGGTGTCGGACTTGAATAGCTCCGCATCGCAGCCTACGCAGTGATAGATTCCGTCGTCATGGTTCTTGTATAACGCGCCGGAAAATGCCGGCTCGGTTCCCTTCTCGCGGGTTACATAATATTGTTCCGGCGTCAGCTGCTGCCGCCATTCAGCATCGCTCTTCTCAATTTTCTCGGCTTTTTGTGCATTGTCGGTCATCGTTCCCTCGCTGATTTCAGACTATGCGCGCCGTCACCATCGTTCAACCCTGTTTGGCAGTCTTTCCCAGTGGTTGATATACTCACCAAGAAGCAGCAATCGGAAATCTTTTCATTTCCCTCCATTCGTGTGCAGAGTTCTCCTCCCGGAAAATCTCCACGGCCAGGTAGCTCAGTGGTAGAGCGCAGCCCTGAAAAGGCTGGCGTCGGGGGTTCAATTCCCTCCCTGGCCACCACCTCTAAACAAGAACAAACAAAAGAGTTGGGGACATGACGTTCGTCACTAAATGTAATTTACTGGCAACTCTGATAATGCTTTTGAAGCTGGGTTACACTCCGGCCGAGGTTTTCGGCGGCCATGCAATCTGACCGCGTGCGGCGGTAGGCCAGATTGGCGATCTGGCCGGCGCGAGCGCAGGCAATCCCGGTTTCGACTGGCGCGTTCGGCTCTTTGCGCGTCTTGACGCATTCAAAGAAATTCTGCATGTGGGCGATGGTTCCGTCGCGGAAGCTCTCTTCTTTGAGAATCGGATTTTGGCCGCCTTGCACGCCCTCGCGATAAACGCCGAAGCCGCTACGGTCGATCTTCAGCGTTGCCTCCGTCCCGCGAAATTCAAGGCCGCCGTCATCGATGGAGGAGCTCATCATGCCCTCGTACACTACATCGAACCCGGGATAGCGGAATGCCGCCTGAATCGTGTCGGGACAATCCCATTGCTCGAAAATATATTTGTCCGCGAGCATCTGTGCCTCGCGCGGCGTGTCGGACTTCATGGCCCAATGCGCCACATCGATCCAATGGGCGAATAGATCGGTCATGGCGCCGCCGCCAAAATTCCAGAACCAGCGCCAGCGGTAAAACTTTTCTTCGCTGAACGGCTGATCCGGAGCAGATCCGAGCCAGAGCTTCCAATCGAGGGCCTGGGTATCGACCGGCTTGGGCGTCCAGCCCGCCTGGCTGATAGTTCTGCCACCAGTAGGTTCTCACCTGGGTGACGCGCCCAAGACCTGCCTCCCTGAATCAAATCGACCGCATTCCGAAAGTGGGTCCAGCTGCGCTGCTGCATGCCACACTGCAGAATCTGCTTGCCGGAGCGAACCGCGTGGAGAGAGCGTGGCGCCTTCCTCGATGGTGTGGGTGACCGGTTTTTCCAGATAAACGTCTTTGCCGGCCGCCAGAGCATCGACGGCCATGCGAACGTGCCAGTGGTCCGGGGACGCGATGAGCACGGCATCGATATCCTTCTCCAGCACTTCGTGATAATCGACATGGGTAGTGGCGATGCCGTTGGACCGTTCCTTGACGGCATCGCGGCGCGGCCCATAGACGTCGCTCACGGCCACGATCTGCATAGGGGTGCCGGTCTTGTCGGCACAATCGAGGAGGGTTTTCATCCGCCCTCCGGCTCCGATGACTCCGATGCGAAGGGTGTCGTTTGCACCCAAGCACTCTGGTTGAGGCAAGGGCGGTAAGTCCGCTTGCGATGAGGAAGCTGCGGCGATTGGGCTTATATGTCATGGCGCTCCTGTCGATTTGTTCCCGACGATCTTATCAGTGACTGTCACAATCTGCGGCCAGTTGCAGGTCGCCGACAAGTGAATTATCTTCGGGTCAGCTTTCGTAGATCATGTCAAACGCTGAATCAAACACGTTGCCTATAGAGACCTTGCCGGCCACTGCCGCGAATTTGAATTCGGGGCGACTGATGTGTTTAGACATCTTCCGCGGACTCGCCGTCGCCGCCATGATCCTGGTCGACAATCCCGGTAGTGACGACAAAGCTTACTGGGCGATCAAACATACCGAGTGGAACGGCTGGACGCCCGCAGACCTTATATTTCCGTCCTTTTTGTTTCTTGTCGGAATTTCCCTGGTGTTCTCGTTTTCAGCTCGCCTTCGGCGGGGCGAGTCACGCGCAAAAATCCTGATGCACGCATTTAAGAGAAGCCTTATTCTCATTGCCATCGGCCTGTTTGTAAACGCTTCTCCCTTTATTGGCCTGGACTTGCACACATGGCGCTTTGAAGGGGTGACACAGCGGATTGCACTTTGCTACTTTGCGGCGGCGATACTCTTCTTATGGTCAAACCGCCGTGGGCAACTGATCGCGCTGATCGTCTGCCTCGTAGGATATTGGGCTCTATTGCGCTTTGCGCCGGTGCCCGGCCTCGGCATACCTGGACGGGATTTCCCGTTTATGGATATGAATCGCAATATCGCCGCGTGGTTCGACCGCAAGCTGTTTATGGGACATTTGTACGATGGGACGCGGGACCCCGAAGGAATCATCAGCACCATCCCCGCCATTGCCACCACCTTGATTGGAGTACTCACAGGCCATTGGCTACGTTCGGAAAAAAGTACGAATACAAAAATGATCTGTATGTTCGTTTTCGGAGTTTTAGGCCTGATTGTGGGTGGGATCTGGAATTTTTGGTTTCCTATCAATAAGAATTTGTGGACGAGTTCGTTTGTGCTCTTCAGTGGTGGCTTCTGTTTGATCTTCCTTGCTTTTCTGTATTGGGTTCTGGAAATTAAGAAATGGCGTGGGGCCTGGACTATGCCAATCCTGGTGTTTGGTATGAATGCGATTGCGGGATTCGTCGCCGATTCGTTCGTTTACGGACCAGGGTACAGCTTTACAGTAAAGGGAAACCACGGAACTGCGATGAGTTGGCATGATGCTGCACAGGCGTGGCTGATCTCTGCTGGAGCAAGCCCAGCAAATGCTTCTCTAATCTATTCCCTGGGCGCAGTACTATTTTGTTGGCTGCTGCTATGGGTACTGTGGCGCAAAAAACTTTTCATCAAGGTTTGACCTGCCCGGCAATACCAAAGAGTTCCTGTTTCTTGAAACGCTTCGCGCGTAAAAGAGTCTGCTTAGATATTGCCTGCTGGCGTTTGCACATCCCCGGTTCGGAAAGGCGCTTGGGCAGCCTTTACTTTTTTTCAATGCCACAAAAATTAGAAGCGGAGCGGGCGCATACTACGAATAGAGGGTTTTTCCCTATGTCGTGCCATCTGTCCCGCAGGCGCTTTGTGCAGTCAGCAGCCGCGGCGGCCGCGGCGATCGCGGCCAAAGGAGCTTGGGACGATTTCGCATTCGCGGACGGCACCCATCCGTCGAACTTCCTATCGCAATTCGGCTACCACGAAGTATTTCTTGCGAGCGATTTGCACGAATCGCAGTTGCGCGAGACCCATGCGGTGCTGATGCAGCTCAGCGACGATAGTCTGCTGAAGCCACTGCGGCAGATGGCTGGTCTGCCTGCGCCCGGCGAGGATTTAGGAGGTTGGTACCACTACAATCCTGACCTGGACCACTTCACAGGAGACGATGGATTCGCACCTGCCTGCACCTTCGGCCAATGGGTGTCTGCACTCGCTCGCGTCTATGCCATCACCGGCGATCAAACCACACGGGCCAAAGTTCTGCGGCTGAACCAGCTGTACGCCCAAACCATCAGCCCCGACTTCTACATCAAGAACCGGTTTCCAGCCTATTGCTACGATAAGCTCGTGCTGGGACTGCTCGATTCCCACACTTTCGCTGATGATCCGAATGCCTTTCAAATCCTGCAGCAAACAACTGACACCGCCTTGCCGCATCTGCCGCCACATGCCGTCGACCATGATCTTCCGTGGAGACCGGACAAGCACGACGTCTCCTGGAATTGGGACGAGTCGTACACGATGCCGGAGAACCTGTTCCTCGCATACCAACGTGGCGCGGGACGGCGGTACTATGACCTGGCATTCCAATATCTCGACGATAAAACTTGGTTCGAGCCCCTGGCGCGGGGTGAAGACGTGCTTGCGGGCCACCATGCCTATAGCTACGTCAATTCGCTCAGCTCGGCGATGATGGCCTACATGGTTGGGGCAGCGAAATGCATCTGCGAGCGGCAAAGAATGCCTTCGAGATGCTGCGGGAGCAGAGCTTTGCCACCGGCGGTTGGGGGCCTGATGAGAAACTGCGTGCGCCGGGCAGCGGCGACGTCTTTGCCAGCCTGAGCAATACCCATGCCAGCTTCGAAACGCCATGCGGCAGCTACGCGCATTTCAAACTTACCCGATATCTGCTGCGCGTGACCCGCGATTCCCGCTATGGCGACAGCATGGAACGCATGATGTACAACACCGTGCTCGGCGCCAAGCCACTGCAGGATAATGGGCAGACTTTTTACTACTCCGATTACAACTACGAGGGCAAACGAGTGTACAAGAGTGCCCACTGGCCTTGCTGCTCTGGCACGTTGCCCCAGGTGGCGGCGGATTATCGTATCCAGGGCTATTTCCACGATGACCGCGATGTCTTCGTGAACCTGTATATCCCGTCTACGCTGCGCTGGCCGCGCAGTGGCGATGTGTTTTCGCTGACCCAGACGAGCGCGTGGCCATATGATCCCAACATTTCTTTCGTGGTAAACACGGCAACCCCCTGCCGAAATGACACTACATTTCCGGATTCCGCAATGGACCAGAAGCGCGTCGCTTTCCGTGAATGGACGACGCTGGGTCGGAGAGTTGGAACCGGGGCGCTTCGCGACGGTAAAACGCACCTGGAAAAATGGAGACCGCGTTGAGTTGGAACTGCCGTTGCCTCTTCGTGTGGAAGCAATCGATTCGCAGCACCCAAATACCGTCGCAGTCATGCGAGGCCCGCTGGTGCTTTTTGCCTTGAAGTCTCAGCAGACAAGCCCGATGCCGGTCTTTGACAAAAATGCACTTCTTAACCCGCAACAGGTGTCTCAGCGGGAGTGGAAAACAAACTTGGGCGACGCGGCATTCCGATTTGTGCCGTTTACTGAAATCGGCTCGGAGCCGTACACAACCTATCTTAAAATCAGCTAGTCAGACCTTACTTAGCGCACAGTTGATGTGACGCGCGTCTGGCTGGGCTGAGCCGCGCTATATCCTTTCAATTGAAAGTCCATATCGATCGCGCCATTACCTGGATTGATAACGATGGCGGTTAGTTCAATCGCAGTCACGCATCCAACTGGATTGGAAAAAACCCAATGGGATGAAAGAGTACGCTCTTTCTTCAGGTAGCTTATCGTCCATTCATCCAGCCCGGCCCATATACTCCCCGGCTTCAAAGAGTCTTCCTGGCGAGTAGGCTTTCCATATTGTTGCATCAGCTCGGTTTCAATTGCATGGAACTTAGCAATGAGTTTGGCACCGTCGCCGTCGGTCTCAATATCGTCCGTTTCAGCTTGAATTCTCACTAACCCTTGAGCCGGAGAAATGGTGAGAGAGTAGCCACCCACGCTCGGATTAGGATTGGGCGCAGTGGATGTCGAGTACAGATTCACGCCCTCATTCTTCAGCGGCCCCACCAATCCAGTAATGGCTTGTTGACTCATGCCACAGGTAAAGCCGTATGGCCCAGTGGTATTCTGGCTTACTGTCGATGAAGATTGGGCTCTGGAAACACCGCCCAGAACAATTGCAATTGTCAGCAGAAAAATTATCCGCAAGGCATAAATGGCAGTTTTCATAGTTTCCTTTCTGGCAAATCATTTCCTCTGACTGGACACGCAAGTACTCCTACATATATCTGTAACGGTGGAATATACAACCGCCATACTCTGAATTCAAGCAAAGAGTATTCTGCGACGATCCTTCCGGAAATCAAGACGATACGACTCTACAGAGGTACCATGATGTCAGAGCTATGGCCGTCGCTACTGAAGTTCCATTGAACGATTACAGCCTGGTGGGAAAGAATACCGTCCTCGCCATTCAACAGGGTCTGGCCGAGGCCAGCTGGTACACGTCGCCCGTGCCCCGAGACAAAATGCGCGAGTTACTGGAGCGCAGGGACGGCCCAGCCATTCGCGATACGATTCTCTGGTTTGCCCTGCTAATTGGCTTCGGCGTATGCGGATATGCCCTGTGGGGAACGTGGTGGGCCATCTTCCCTTTCATGATCTACGGCGCGATCTATGCCTCAAGCTCCGATTCCCGCTGGCACGAGTGCGGCCATGGCACTGCGTTCAAGTCCGATTGGCTGAACAATGCACTCTATGAAGTCGCTTCCTTCATGGTTCTCCGTGAATCCGTTCCCTGGCGTTGGAGCCACTCCCGCCACCATAGCGACACCATCATCATCGGACGCGACCCGGAGATCGCGGTACCCCGGCCGCCGAATCTTTTCGGTCTGTTCCTGTCCTTCTTCGATCTGAAAGAGATGCCCGTCTACTTCCGGCATGTCTTGCTGCACAGTGCCGGACGGCTCACTCCAGAGGAAAAAACATTCATCCCTGAATCCGAATACGGCAAAGTCTTCTTTCGGGCTCGTATCTATCTACTGATCTACCTGAGCGTCATCGGGCTGTCGATCTATACACGCAGCATCCTTCCCCTCATGTTTATCGGTTTGCCCAATATTTACGGCTCCTGGCTGTACCACATATACGGCTATACACAGCACGCCGGACTAGCCGAGAATGTGCTCGATCACCGGCTCAACTGTAGAACGTTGTATGTAAACCCGATCCACCGCTACCTGTACTGGAACATGTTCTACCACGTGGAACACCACATGTTTCCCCTGGTGCCGTACTACAACCTGCCCAAGCTGCATGAGTTGGTCAAGGACGACATGCCCACGCCGTACAACGGCCTGTCAGGAGCGTGGCGTGAGATCATTCCCGCTGTCCTGCGGCAGGTGAAAGACCCCGCGTATCACGTCAAGCGTAAACTGCCGACGCCGACCCTTCCCGCCGAAGCGCCGCCCATGTCGCACATCTTCACGGCAAAAGGCCAGCCGATGAATGGCTGGATTGAAGTTTGCGTTAGCTCGTTCCTGCGGAATGAAGATGTCATCCGCTTCGACCATGACAAGAAGACCTATGCCATCTACCGCACAATGGACGGCGCCCTCTATGCGACCGACGGTATCTGCACCCACGCAAATAGCCATCTTGCCGATGGCTTCGTCAGGGGAAAATTGATCGAATGTGCGAAACACAATGGACGTTTCGATATCACAGATGGCTCTCCGCAGCGTGCACCTGTTTGTGTCGCGCTCAAGACCTATAAGGTTCGCGAGCATGATGGAAAGATCTTCTTCGACCTTGCCTCTGCTGGCGGTTGCGGTCTTCTGCATCCATCCGCCACATACAAATTCCGCGTGGTCAGCAATGAAAACGTCGCCACATTTATCAAGGAACTTGTGCTGGAGCCCGAACCTGGCTCACCACTTCTCCAATATCAACCCGGTGATTATATTCAGGTGGATATTCCCGCGTACGGGGAGATTCCTTTCCATCAAATCTCAGTAGGAACGGCGTTCGCCGAGGTTTGGAAGACGCAACGCGTTTTCGAGTTTCGCGCGGAAAACAATATTCCTGCGCGGCGAAACTATTCGATGGCTTCCAACCCCGCTACAGACAAACAGCTTCGTTTTAATGTCCGCATCGCAACCCCGCCACGCGGTCAGGATTGTCTTGCCGGTGCCGGCTCTGCCTACATTCACTGTCTGCAGCCGGGTGATACGGTCACGGCCATCGGGCCGTTCGGCGATTTTCACGTAAAGCCCACGGACAGGGAAATGGTTTATTTAGGGGGAGGCGCTGGAATGGCGCCGCTGCGCGCGCACTTGTCCCATCTTTTTGAGACCGCGAAGACCAATCGTCGCGTCAGTTTCTGGTATGGCGCGCGCTCGCTTCAGGAGGTCTTCTACCAGGAGTATTTTGAAGACCTGGCAAGAAGGTTTCCGAATTTCACCTTCCACCTCGCGCTTTCTGAACCGCAACCACAGGACAATTGGAAATCGCACGCCGGCTTCATTCACGAAGTGTTGCACTCGCAGCATCTCGCGCATCACAGCGATCCTGCTGCGATCGAATACTATATCTGTGGACCGCCAGTGATGGTGCAGGCTGCAACGAAGATGCTTGAGAACATGAACGTGCCCAAAAACCAGATTGCCTTCGATGAATTCTGAGTGCACACCAGGATTGCTTCTTCCTGGTGGAACGGTGACGGCACGTTGCAAGGCGCCACGCTAAGGCCTGCGCAGCCCACGATTGACTCGAAACTGCGCCTCGGGCATCGGTGACCTATGGTGTCATACTGTTTACGCCCAGCATTTCGCATTCATCCGGTAAGCGGCACCGCCATCGCATTTTCCAAAAATATTTTTGCCAGTCGAGCACGAGGAAAGAGGACCCTGTGAAGAAAATCGATCGCCTGCTCTGCTCTCTATTCCTTCTATTTTTTCTAACGATCACTGTTGCCTTCGCGCAGGATGGTTCCCCACAGCGTCAATGGACCTTGGACAATGGCGTAGTTCGCAAAGTTCTCGCCTTCACAAACGATTATGGCCTGGAAGCGACGGAGTGGACCGACCTCGAATCTGGCCACAATTTTATTTCCGCGAAATCTGCGCATCCTCCGTGTGACGAGTTCAGCGTCGGTTTCGACCAGCAACTCGTTTCCGGCAAAGCGGGAGACGTTCGACTGGTCGAGAGTCATGAGGGAGAGTTGGCAGACGGAACCAAGACCCTGTCTCTTTCATTTGCGGGCCGGCACGCGCCAGTGCTGATCGCGGTGCACTATGAACTGGGTAAAGGGCAACCTGCGATACGCCAGTACCTGACCATCGCCAACACAGGAGTTGTTCCGGCGACGTTGCGGCATCTGACCGTTTCTTGCGGCATGCTGCTTCCAGGTCCGAGAAAAAATCTGATCGCGTATGGGGGATATGGAGAGCAGCCGCGCGAGACCTTTTTCACCGGTCGAGTGAACGATGTAGCCGTCCTGTTGGAAGACGCCAAAAGTGGCATCGGCTTCGCCGTGCTGAGCGAAGTTCCCGGATATATGAAGCGCACCGAACTTGGCGATGGGTGGTCCAGCAGCTTTGCCGCCATGTACGACACAGACTTGTTTCCGCTTGAACGTACTGTCGCGTCCCATGAGACGTTTACTTCCGCCGGAGTTTCGATCTTGTTCTATCAGCGCGGAACTGCGTCCGATCCGCATTGGCGCATCCCTTCCTACGTTCGCGATCGGATTGCACATGACAAGGAAAAAACAGCTCCGGAATGGATCTACAACACGTGGGAGCCATGGCACAGCAATATTAACGCCGCGATGGTGAAAACCTTGATCGCGAAAGCGGCCACGGACGGATTCACCCTGCTGACACTCGATGATGGCTGGGAACAAACCTATGGAGAAAATGTCGTCAATCGAGATCGATTCCCACAAGGTTTGGAGCCTGTTTTCGCTCAGGCGGATTCGCTTGGCATGAAGCACGGGCTTTGGGCGCCTGTGGCTCTCATCAACCAGAAGGCCTCGGCGTATGTGCAGCATCCAGACTGGGTCTGCCGCGATGAAAACGGACAGCCTCGCCTGTCTCAGGGTTTGGGAGTGGTGATGTGCCTGGCATCGCCCTATAAATACGATGTGATTGAACGCATCTCCGATCTGGTCGAGAAAAACAAGTTAAGTTACGTAAAGCTGGATCTGACCTCGGTCTTCAACGCGTACGGAGAAGAGCCCGGATGCTACGAGCAAGGTCACGAACATAAGGCGCGCCATGAGTCGTCGGAACGCATCTATGAAGCTCTGCAACTGATCGCGGAGACGCTTCACCAGCGCTTCCCAAATCTGCTGATCGACTACACGTTTGAACTTTGGGGAGAAAAGCACTTGATCGATTACGGTTTGCTGAAGGTTGCCGACCTTGACTGGATGAGCAACGTGCGCGACCAGGCTGACCAGGAGGCAGGACCTCTGCAGGTGAGAACTCTGCTCTATCAGCGCGGCATGGCGATTCCGGTAGAAAGTATGCTGATCGGAAATCTCCAGGCAGAAACTCCCACATGGCAAGAACACGTGGCGACCGAGATTGGGTCCGGTCCAGTCTTTCTTGGAGATTTGACGAAACAATCCGCTGCCGAAAGCCGGCACTACAAAGATTGGATCGAACGTTACACCACGCTGAGAAACTCAGTCTCGATGAGCGACTCATTTTTCCCGCTTGGGTCCTGGAGAGAGCCGCGGGTCGACCAGTGGGACGGATTCGCCCGACTCGCGCGCAGCGGAGAAGGGATGGTAGTCCTTTTCAAAAATGAGAGCTCTGCGCCATCGGCAGAATTCAGCATTCCCGGATATCCGGATGGCACATTCGAGATGACAGCATGGGACAGCGGAAAGAAGCTCGAAGTGGAAGGCAAAAAGATTCGTGCGAAAATCACCCTTCCATTTGCTTCCGCGGAAACGGTCGAGGTATTTGAGGTCCATCGAAAGACTTCCTCTCAATAGCAACTCTTTGGGCATGGCGGAGAGCGTCTCCATCGTGCCCGCTGCGTGTCACAAGAATTTCGCGAGAGGATCGGATGATGCATGCAGTTTCGCTGAACTGGCTTGACATCCTGATCATCGGCGCCTATTTCCTGGCAATCTTATTGATCGGGCTGCGTCTAAGAGGAGACACGCACACCTCCGCACAATTTTTTCATGCAGGCCGTTCCCTGCCGCCCATTGTTACCGGGATTGCATTTGTCGCTGCCAACTGCGGCGCGTTGGAAGTGATGGGAATTGTATCGGCTGCCGCAAAATATGGCGCAGCAGCCAACAGCTTCTATTGGGTGGGAGCGATCCCGGCCATGCTGTTTCTTGCCCTGTTCATGATGCCGATCTATTTCCGCAGCAGGGCCCTCAGCGTACCGGAATTTCTAAAACTGCGGTTCAATGAGCAGACACGCATTCTGAACGCTGTATCGTTCGCGATGCTGATGGTGCTGGTTTCCGGCATCAGCCTGTATGCCATGGCGATTATTCTGCGCGAATTTCTCGGCTGGAACTTCACCACCGGTGTGATTCTGGCCGCAGTCTTTGTACTCCTCTACGTGGTCCTGGGGGGACTCAAGGCCACCATCTACAACGAAGTGCTGCAGTTCGTGCTGCTGGTTGCCGGACTTTTCCCTCTTGCCATTTTTATCCTGAAAGACTTCCACGGATTCAGCGGTCTACGTTCCGCTTTGCCTTCTACCCTGTCGCACACCTGGAAGGGCCTTCCCCTTGTGAGCCCTGCGCAAGCGCCCATGGATGTATTCGGCACCGTGGTGGGTCTTGGATTTGTGCTGGGCTGCGGCTACTGGTGCACAGATTTTCTTCTGATTCAGCGAGCATTGGCGGCACGCGATCTCAAAGCTTCCGTCGAAACGCCGCTGATCGGGGCTGTGACGAAACTCTTCTTTCCTTTGCTGGTCGTGTTGCCGGGGTTGGCTGCGGTTGCTCTGTTCCCGTCGAACCTTGCCGCGCGGTATGACCTGGCGCTGCCGTCCCTGCTAGGTCATTACTACGGCCATGGCTTGCTGGGGCTTGGAGTCACGGCCATGCTGGCAAGTTTCATGTCAGGCATGGCTGGCAATATCACTGCCTTCAACACCGTATGGACACATGATCTATATCGCGCTCACATAGTGAAGAACAGGCCCGATCGCCACTATGTGCTGGTCGGCCGCCTGACCACTGTCGTAGCTACGATCCTGAGCATTGCCACCGCCTACATTGTGCTGAGCTTCAACAGCCTCATGGACTATGTGCAGTTGCTGTTTTCCTTCTTCAATGCTCCCCTGTTCGCAACCTTCCTACTCGGCATGTTCACAACGTGGGCCACGCCGGCGGGCGGTTTCTGGGGTTTGCTGGCCGGAATCACAGCGGCACTGCTGCATAACATCTTCTTTCGTCTGCACTGGATCTCGTACGGCAGCGACATGTCGGCAAACTTTTATGGAGCGATGGTTGGCTGGTCGGTGTGTTTCCTCACAACCTGCGCCGTCAGTATGTGTACCGCCAAAAAATCCGCAGATCAACTGGAAGGTGTCGTCTACCAGCGCCATCCTGTAGAGGCAAGAACCACCCCTCGCCTCATGCGTGCGCCATGGATCATGGCCACGGCGATTGCCGTCGTTTGTGTTCTGCTGAACTGGATATTCCGTTAGCGACAAATCATTTTCGGGCACTCCAGACGTAGAAAATTGGCCCATCTGGATGCCATTTTCGAGCCTTGCGATCGGTCGTAGAGAATTTTTCTTGACAAGACAAATGTGCCGGAGTATCAGCATTCCATTATGGAAAACCTTCAACAGACATCACCGGTCAACCACGTCGCTTATTTTGGCGACCCGCTCAATTTAGGCGCTTTTCAAGCTTCCCAGGAAAAATCAGCGCTTTATATGGGGTGGGGAGGATGTAAAGTATGCAGTTGCGATGGGTACGTTTCTGACATGCAGCACGATGGTCACTGTATTTGCGGGCACACCGCAGCCGACCATAAGTGAGTGCATTTTTGATCCGTATTGCGCCGTCGCTCGCACATAGTGGCGAGCAGAATCTTACTGTTGCCTCGCGTGGTCTGCCAGTTTTTTTCGGATAATTCCCTTCTCCGCTTGTATTCAAACGCTTTCCATGCGGCGAAGTGCGAGCTTGGCTGCGTTGTACCCGCACATGCCATGCACTCCAGCGCCCGGCGCGGTCGAGGACGAGCAGAGATAAATGTCCCGGGCGGAAGATGTAGCAGTATTGCCGCCATGTAGGACGAAAGAGAAATTGGCGGAAATCGACCGCGCCGCCGCTGATGTCCCCTCCAACCAGGTTTGCATCCATGGCTTCCAGATCCGCTGGTGACCATGTCCTTCGCGCCAGAATGCAATCTCGAAATCCCGGAGCGAAGCGCTCAATCTGTTGTTCCAACCTCTCCAGCATGTTGAAGGTTGAGCCGTTGGGAACATGACAATACGCCCAGGCAATGTGCTTGCCTGCCGGCGCACGCGAAGAATCGAACAATGTCGGCTGTGCCAGCAGAACAAATGGCCGCTCCGCATGGTGGCCGCTCGCCATCGCTGCTTCGGACGCGACAATGTCTGCCATGCTTCCGCCCAGATGCACGGTAGCGGCACGCAGACACTCTGCCGCCTTCCATGGAATCGGAGCCGACAGCGCGTAGTCCACCTTGAAAACACCCGGACCGCGCCGAAATTTTTCCAGTTGCTGACGATAGCCCGGTGACAATTTCCCGTTCGACAAATGCAACAGCTGCTTCGGCGTGATATCGCACAACGTGACGTCATAATTTCGAAGCTGATCGAAACTGGCAATGCGAGTGGCCACAGTGATGTTCCCGCCCAGTCGAACAAAATGCGCAGACAAGGCGTTGGTGATGGCCTGAGCGCCTCCGCGAGGAATGGGCCAACCGACAGCATGTGCGGCAGCCCCGAGCACCAGGCCAAACGATGCGCTGATTGGCTGGTTAAGGCTCAAAAATGAATGCGCCGCAAGACCTGCAAACAGCGCGCGTGTACGCTCGTTGCGAAATCTTCGACGCGCCACGAAGGTCGCCGGAGCAAGGGCGTCCTGCGCAAATTTCGCCAGCAGAAAAGGATGGCTTGGCACACGCAGCATGGGTCGCAGAATATCCTCGGTGAATCCGGCCCAATTCCTTGCCAATGGCTCCATCAAATTGCGCCATGCGCGGCCATCTTGTCCCAGCACAACTTCGGCGTCGTCCAGATTGCGTTCCAGCGTAATTGCCGTGCCATCGTCGAAGGGATGCGCCAGGGGCGCCGGCGAGTAAATCCATTCCAGACCGTAATCCGAAAGCGGCAGGGAAGAAAAGAATGGCGATCCAACAGCCATGGGATGGACCGCGGAGCCAAAATCATGGTGAAACCCGGGCAGTGTCAGTTCCATGGTTCGCGCCCCGCCGCCGAGCAGCGTTTCGGCCTCGAACACATCCACCTGCATCCCCGCCTGGGCCAGCACAATCGCGGCAGACAGGCCGTTTGGGCCTGCGCCGATCACGCATGCTTTCTTCTGTCGAATATCGCGAGAAGCTTTGACCATAGATTGAACTCTATTGTGGCGGGGCCATCATCTCAGGCGTTGCCTCTTGCGCAGGCCCTTGCTCCCGCACCATGCCAAAGTTGCCGTCCGGCCCAATCGCCAAGGTAGGAGCGTACGCGCCTAACAGTTGCCGACGCCACCAGATTCCCTTCTCCCGCTTTTCCGCCATGCCGGTAAACCAATACTGCCAAAGCACCGCGCGCACCATGCGCGGAGGACGGTCGGGAAATGGATTGCCGGCAAACAATGACAACACGTCCGCATCGTTAATCAGCAACATCTCTTCGGTTCGCGGCACAAGGGGATACCGCGTCCAGGAGCCCAGGGACGCGAACCACAGGTTCCAGTCGAATCGTGGCTGATAGGGCGCATAAATACCAGGCGCCTTGGTCACGTCCTGCGGTTTATAGCGGAACGGATAGGCAACCCAGGTGCGGCCGTCGTTCGATCCCTGAAATTCAATTTCATATCGATTGGGCGTCATCACCGCGAACAAGCCATATTCATTGGCAATCCGAAACGGCTGCAACGCCACGATGGGTTCTGTCGGCAGCGGAATGCCGCGCCAGAACATTTGCAGCATCGGCAATGTGGTCACGTAGAAAATCCAGGCAAGCATCACTGCGGTGCCAGCCAATCCCGCGGAACGAAGGTGCCGGCGAAGACGCGAAGTTTGCCCAGATGCGGGTGCAGCCACGGATGCAGACGCGGGCGCTTCTTCAGCAGCACTATCAGGACTGCTCTCGTTTTCCGTCACAGCTTCGTTGTCGACACCAACATTGAACCGCCAGCGTGCCGGCACGAAGCGCATCAGGAAACGATCGTCCAGCAGGAGGAAACCCAGAGCCAGCACAATGTAATTCAAAAATGCATAATTGCCGGTCAGGATCACGCCGATCTGCCATGGCGTCACGATGAAAAAACATACGATCCGCCAGCGACGCGGCAGAAACAGCATCCACACGATCACCAGTTCCAGCGCCAGCGTGGCAAACGCGGTCGATGCCTGAAACCAGTGCGGAAGATGTTGCACATACCAACCGACCCACGTTGGCAATGGCCCGTTCTGGTAGTACTGGTCCATGGCGGTCAGATGATGCCATTGCGGATCTCCGCTCGCCAGCTTCACGACGCCCGACTCAAAATAAATCCGAAACCATTCCCACAGCAAGAGGAACAGACTGGCGCGCACGGGTAACCGCAGCTTTCCCCAACCGGGGAAAAATCCAGGCGGCGCGAAGAAGAGGGAAAGAAAACCTGCCTCCAGCAACATGCCATCGGACTGGTATCCGGAAAAATCTCCGGCTGCGCTAACGAAAGAAAGAAAGCAGACGAAGCAAACCGCCAGCATGGCGCGCGGCCATATGTTCAGGACAACCAGCAACGAAGCCGCAATTCCCACCCAGCAAATTGCCATCATCATGTGGGAGCCGCTGGAGAGCCACAGCAGCGTTGGCGCATACCAGAAGCGCAACGAACCCAGCCCACTCGCAACTGAATTCAGGTATTCATCGGCTGGAAGAATGCCATGCGTACCAATCAGCCCACGAATCTGGAAGATGAGCGAATAAAATGCGGAAAAGTAAATCAGCCCCAGAGCGCGCAGAAAAATCCAACGGGAAATATGATGATCGGGCACACCCTGTTCGGAGTCGAACCAGCTGCGGATCGTTTGTGCGGGAGCCCAGTTCATCAATTTAGCGAATTATAGAGCGGATGCGGTGTCTCTGGAGCCACCGGTCCAACGAGATTGATGGATGAACCTGTGTTAATGGTTCGATTCGGATGAATACCTTCACGTTAACCGATCGACCGTCAGGCGGCGGCAAGTACAAGATTGAAATAGGAATCTGGATTCTTAGCCTTGGCCATGCATTGCGATCGGGAGATTCGGCGAGAGCTGCCGGAGCGAGTGAGTTCATAAACCGTTAGCTCATATTCCTCAAACAGGTCGTAGAGTTCATCAGGACTTGACCCCATTTTCTTGAGCCAGTAAGGATTAAATTCGATCACTGTCTTCCGAATGGCTCGAGCGAGAAACATATTCCGCGCGCCGCGTAATGCTCTGGTTTCCGAGCCTTCGATGTCCATCTTCATCACATCAATCTTTTCAATTCCGCGCTCTGCGCAGAAATCATCGATGGTGATGGCCTCGATCTCGATCGATTGCTCGCCAGCAGAAGCCAGAGAGTAATTTCCACCGGCGAAGTTCGGCACAGGTATCCGAATCGTTCCCGCGGCATCCGAGATGGCAGCATAAACAAGTGTCACATTCTTCATACCGTTATTCAGGACATTTTGCGATAGCACTTCAAAATTGCCGCGCAGTGCATCGAAGGCGTATATCTCTTTGGCTTTCGTGGCAAGCGGTAAAGCGTGCACGCCGATACACGCTCCAACATCGAACACGATGCTTTCCGAGTCAACCTCTCTATCCAGAAAGACCCTGACATCTCTCTCATAGTCCCCGAGATAGAACAACTGCTGCCAGACCGGGCTGTTGACTAGCAATCTGCATCCGCAACGAATGGGGACCTCAAACGGCAGAGGTTCATCCCCAAGCACGGACGAGACGAGCTTGTAAACCATGAATCGTCCTGGAAATGCCAGGGGACGGATCAACGAAGCAGCAGCATGACGAAGTTCGGTTTTCATGGGCAAGAAACACGTCTTTCATACGGCAGGGATAATTCCGGTCGATCAGGAAGATAGAAGAATTGCATGCTGGAATAAACCATTTCAGGTTCAATGGTTCGATAAATGCTGCTCAATGCGTCATACCACGCGCAGACGCTCTGCCTCACGCACTTTACGCGCGAAATACACCAGGCCCGCCGTCGCAACTGCAGCGCCCACGCACCAGGAGCAAATGCGTCCATGTTCCGTGATTTGCTTGCGAACATTTCTGATGGCCATGGTCGCATCCCACGCCAGCTTGGCGCGCAACGCCTTCGTTACCAGCGGTCGCGACGGTTGCGCGGCCAGCAGCAAGCCCAACGAGACACCATAACTGGCCAGCCCCAACACTCCATCCGGGATGCCGAGATGATACGAGCTCTTCGAAGTGACAACCCGTCTCGAGTTGAAAAACCGGCCTGGCGGATCGGGCAAGTCTTCCAGGATGCGAAGCTGCACCAGGGCCACTGGAGCCAACGTCGCCATGGCGGCGCAGCAACATGCGATGGCCATGCCTTTATGGACCCGACATACTTTCGCCAGAGCAACCGAGTTTCCGGCTTGGTTCTCAGCCTCCACTTGCAGCGACATACCGCTCTCCTTCCGCGAATGGCTCATTTCCTTTTGCAGCCGACCACAATTGCCGTGACCAGCGCAGCTCCACCGGCCGCCAACCACTTATGATGCAGATCCAGGAAGACCTGGGGACTGAAGGTACACGATTGTTGCTCGAATGGTCCATGCGCTCGGTGCCGACCGGGAACATAATCCCAAAGATTGTTCGGCCGGTCCGGATTATCCGGAATGCCCGATTGTTGGGCTTTGTATCCTACTTCCCCTAAGTCCCGATCGGGCAGTCCGGGCACGAACATCTGCCCGACCATCGTCTCTACAGGGGGCGAACCTACCCAGTATTCCCGTCGCGGACGATCCACGCCCGCGGCATGCACCACGACTTTGGCAGCGACTTCCGGCTGAAAAATGGGCGGCGCGGGCTGCGGCCTGTTTGGGAGCCGGTTTTTTACCCAGCTGAACTGGACGGTATTCATGGCCGGCATTTGCACCACCGTCAACTGAACATTGCTTTTGTCGTGGAGCAATTCAGATCGCAGAGAATCGGTAAATCCAATGATGGCGTGCTTCGCAGCGCAGTAGGCGGACTGCAAAGGAATGCTTCCCACCGCCTGCGCCGAACCCACCTGGATGATGGTTCCCTGATCTCGCGGCAGCATGCGGCGCAGAGCCGCCATGGTGCCGTAGACATATCCCAAATACGTGACCTCAGTAACCCGTTTATATTCCTCCGCGGTCATCTCCTTCACCGGCGAAAATACCGAGGCCATGGCATTGTTCACCCACACATCGATCGGCCCAAAGGCTTCCTCCAGCCTGCTGGCAGCATGTTCCATGGGCACGGAATCACTCACATCGAGTGGCAATACAAGCGCTTCGCCGCCCAACAGCTGTACTTCGTCACTACATGCCTCCAGTGCTTCCCGATTGCGCGCGATCAGCCCAATACTTGCACCCTGCCGCGCAAACCCATGTGCGATGGCCCGACCCAAGCCCGCAGAGGCTCCGGTTACCATCACCACTTGGTTTCTCTTCATCTGTGATCCCCTTCTCTCGCTCCGCGCTGGTCCCCACATAAATCGTACATGTCATCCCATCGATATCTTGGCGAGTCCAGCATTTGCCAATCGAGGAATTCCTCGGCCATAAAGCTTCCGGAGCTGCAAGATCGCGCCGGATCGATGGCTGCATCATATCGCGATGATTGGTGTTAAAAATAGATGCCCCTTGGGCGATAAAGTAATCATCTGTCCGGGTAACTAGGGCTGGAATTGTCGGCCCTGCCATGGACACATGTTCCCCGACTGGTCTCGCCCATGGTTGGGATTGGCGTTGAAAGAAAAGACACCGAGAAGTTTCTCGTCCAGCAGCATCTCAATGGTTAAGGCGAACATGATTCGAAGAGGACAGAGCGAATGAAATTACAAGGCAAAGTGGCCATTGTGACCGGCGCAGCCACCGGTATTGGCAAGGCAATCGCTACCGGAATGGCCGCGGAAGGCGCGGCGGTTGTCGTCGACTATGTGGGGAAAGCTGACGTAGCGAATGTAGTCGTCGAGACGATCCGAAACAGCGGCAGCAAAGCGTTGGCGATTGAGGCGGACGTTTCCAATCCGGATCAAGTAAATGCACTGGTGCAGCAGACGGTACAAGCGATGGGGCGCATTGATATTTTCGTCAATAACGCAGGGATGGAGTCGAAGCACCCGTTCACGGAATATCCCTTCGATCTATGGCAGAAAGTGATTGCGGTTGATCTGACAGGGCCGTTTCTGTGCGCCCAGGCTGCTGCCAAAGCCATGATCCAACAAGGAAGCGGCGGTCGCATTATTAATATCTCTTCCGTTCACGAGGATTTGCCGATGCCAACCAATGCACCGTATTGTGCCGCCAAAGGTGGTCTTCGCATGTTGATGCGAACCATTGCCGTGGAGCTCGCTCCGCATAAGATCACCGTGAATAACATCGCTCCGGGTGCGATTTATACGCCCATCGATGCGGATGTCGAAGCGAACAAAAAGATTGAGGCTACATTGATGGCCGAGATCCCGCTGGGACGATGGGGAAAGCCGGAAGAAGTGGCGGATTTAGCCATCTTTCTCGCGTCGGACGCAGCCGCATACTGCACCGGCAGCACCTTCTTCATCGACGGCGGCATGCTGCGCCAGTCCGGCAGCCTGTGACCGTCGTTGCAAAAGAAGGTTTGTTATTCTTCGGTCGCCGGGGCGACCGAGCTACACCTTGATCGTCGAGCGCAGTTCCGGCGACGTTCCGTCAGCCAGACGAAGCTCTGGATTCTTCCGCAGAATGTCCGTCACTTCCATCACCATCCGGTCATCCAGCGCAGAGCCCTGACGCAGCGGAATCGGATAATGGACAGTCACTTCCAGTCCCGTGGCGACAAAACGCACGTGCGTATACGGCTCGGGAACCTTCACCGACATACCCAGCGTCTGTTCAATGCTAAGATGCTGTTGCACCAGCAGCGGCCGATACTCCGCATAAATCGAATTCACGGCAGCCAGCAATTCTTTTTCCGCCAACTGCACATCGGTATCTTTGTGGAGCGGAAGTCCAATCTCCCGCCACATATATTCCGTTCCCGGGAACTGTTTGTACAACGGACTGGTCTGAAATAGGACCGAGTTAGGAAACACGATAACGCGACCGGTCGGCGTCAGTTCAATGCCGCTTCCAGCCAGTTCCATCAGATAAAAGCGCACCAGGCCGATGTCCACCACGTCGCCGGTCACGCTATTAGCGCCGTTGAACACCACAGTCACTCGATCGCCAACGCGAACGCCATAACGACCCACCAGGAAAAAATATGCCGCAACGGATAAGATCACGGTCTGCAATGCAACGGCTATGCCGGCTGTAATCAAACCCGCATAGGTGGCGAGCGAACTGAAGTCACTGACAAATCCAAGCAGAACGATAACGAACATGCAGAAGCCTGTAATGACCCTGCGCAGCACCAGAAATTGGCGCCTGCGTCGCGCGTCGCGAATATAGCGGAAGGCGGCGCGCCGCCACAGCTCAGAGAACAACCAGATCAACCCAAGCGCGATCAGCAGTGTTGCAACTCGTAGCAGCAGAGAGCGCAAAATCTCTCCGTATTCGTGGTCGAGAGAGTCCTGCAACTGCTTCAGATTCGCCTGACTTTGATCAATCAGGATCAGTTGCTGGCTTAGCGGCAAGGTGGCGTCGGAGAGTTGCTTGAAATGCTGCACCAGTTGCGCCGTCGCGCGTTGTTGATCCTGCGACGTTTGCTGGGTTTGTGTTTGCTGACCTTGCCCTGCGATCGCGCTCGGCGCAACAGCCGTCTTGGATGCAGAGGCCTTGTTGCCATTGGGCCTTGCTGTGCCGTTTTGCCCGGAACCGTTTTGGCTGCCGCCATTCGTCTGTCCGCTACTGCTGCCTGCTTTCCCCACATTGCCGAGCTCAACTCGGCCCTGCTGCAGGGTCGAGCGCAACGCTGCCAGCAGTGGCGCGCGCAATTCCTCCGTCGACGTCTCCAGTTGCGCCGTTTCCTTCTTCAGCTGGTCCAACGAGTGCATGCTGCCCACCAAATGGATCAGCTGCCCCATCTGCCCAACCAGCCCCTCGCTGCGTGTGCTGCCAAGGGTGGGCAGTTGGATTGGCGAGGTCGTCGCGATATTTTTCGCGTCCGTCTTTCCTGCCGCCGATCCCATAGAAATTGGCGACGCAGGAACTGTGCGCTGCAATGCTCGGATTTTGGCGGTCAGTTCTGTCGCCACTCCGCTCGCGCTATCCGTGGAATTCATGAAAGTGCTAAGCTGCTGCAAATTGTCTTGAAGGGCCTGCGCCAACTCCATCTGACCCTGCAAGGTATCTCGCTGCGATGTCAAAGCGGCACGGTCTTTCGCCCGAGCGATGGGGATTTTCTTGTTCACCGCATCCAATTCAGTCTTCAACGTTTGCAATTTCTGACCGACATTTTGCTGCGCCTTGAGAATGTTTTGCGCATCGGCGACGCCTTCCGTATTGGCATCTGCCGGGACAGGCTTGTTCGACGATTGACCAATCAATGCGGCCTGTGCGAGTGCGGACTGAAACTCCAGCTTCACCACTTTCTGCGCGATGTCCTGCCCATTTTCGACGTACAGCTCATCGCCCGGAACCGCCACGTATGCGTTGGCGTCGTACCACTGCCGGGACCATTGAATGGCCAGGTTGATGTGGCTCAGCACCTGAACTTCGGTATTCGGTGCGGCTGTCTGCGCGATGGCGGCCATCCATGCCACCAGCGCAAATGCGCCCAATGTTACAACCAGCCCGAACAATCGTTTGGCTTGGACCCGCATGCAATCTCCAGGAAATGAAGTCGACATTCTTTAGGATGCCTGAATCGAAATATGCAGAAGAGGGTTCGGCAGAAGAGTTACGTATCGTAGATCGTTATTTATTTATCACGGGACACAACAAAGTCCGGTACCCACAACAGCGCTCGCTTAAATTCTGAATCCGGCAAGGTGGAAAGATTTTCCCGCGCTGCCTCCGCGTGTGCGTCTGCGATTTGAATAGCACGATCGATAGAACCATTTCGATGAAGGATGGCTAGAATCCGCTCGTGTCTCACGCGCTCAAAACCACGGTCCTCAATCACCGCAAGAATGTCAGCACGTTCTTCGGCAGTGCCATGCTCCAGGGCGTGGACCACAGCCAGGGTAGCCTTGCCCTCGCGCAGGTCGCTGGCAGTCGGTTTTCCCAGGACCGCTTCATCGGCGGTCAGATCCAGAACATCATCCACAATCTGAAACGCCAATCCTAGATTCCGCCCATACTCTCCCAATGCCTCTTCCATGGGCTGGGACGCACCGGCGAGCACACAGCCCAATTGCATGGAGACGCGAAACAAGCAGGCTGTCTTGCGATAAATCAATTCATAATAGTCGCGGTCGGTCAGCGCGCTTCCCAGGCTTTCCATCTGCAGCAGTTCGCCCTCGACCATCTGTTGCGTCAAACCGATCAGCAGATCGAGAATGCGAAAATTACGCTCCTCCAGAGCCACGCGGAAGGCCTGCATATAAAGCCAATCGCCCGCCAGCACGCATTTGGAGTTGCCCCATTGCGTGTTCGCCGATGGGCGTCCCCGGCGAATGTCGGCCACATCGATAATGTCGTCATGCACCAGCGTCGCCGTATGGACCATCTCGATCACAGCGCCCAGCCGGATGCTGCTGTCTCCGTTGTAGCCCAGTGACTTTGCCGCCAGCAGCAGCAAGGCGGGACGAATCCGTTTGCCGCCGCCTTCACGCAGGTACCCGGCTATCTCGGTGATGGAATCGACCTCGGATGCGGACAGGCGTTCGAATTCCTGCTCCATCGCGCCTAGTTCGTCGCGGAGCAGGTCAAACACCTCTTTCACCGTCGTGATGGCCGCTGTGCTCAAATTCCTTCCATCCTCAATTCCTGTTGTCGCCGAGACTGACTGTCGTCCTACACACAACTATCCAGATGCATTCGCAAGCATTCCCGGCTTAATTGGAACGATAATTCGTAAACTGCAGGTCGATGCCAAAGTCGTGCTTCTTCAACATTGCAATCATATCCTGCAATGTGTCTCGATCCTTGCTGCTGACGCGAACCATATCCGCCTGGATGGTCGCCTGCGCCTTGCTTTTCGACTCCTTGATCAACTTGACGATCTCTTTTGCCTTCTCGATCGCAATCCCCTGCTGCAACGTAACCTTCTGGCGAACGCTGGAACCGGAGGCTGGCTCGATCTTGCCATAGGTCAGCGCCTTCAGCGAAACTCCCCGCTTGGCCAGCTTCTGCTGCAAAATCTCCGTCACCGCTTTCAGCTTGTATTCATCGCTGGAAGCAAGCTGGATGGCCTCTTCGCCTTCCAGTTTGATTTCAGAGTGGGTATCTTTTAGATCGAAACGCGTACGAATCTCCTTCGAGGCCTGATCCACCGCATTCAAGACCTCTTGCGCATCCACTTTGCTGACAATATCGAAAGAATTCTCGGTCGCCATACTGATCCATCCTTGCTTGCTTCAATTTTCCACGCTATAGGCGTCGTGTATCCTTGGCGTCTATTGCGAGGTCGTTTTCGTTCGCGGCGCACGAAAAAAACGATGAAAGTTCTCCGTCGTCGTCAAAGCCATGGTCTCATAGTTCACGCCGCGAATCTCAGCCAGTCGCTCCGCCACCTGCTGCACCATGGCCGGTTCATTTCGCTTGCCACGATGGGGTACCGGCGCGAGAAAGGGCGCGTCTGTCTCAATTAAGATTCGATCCGCTGGCAGCTTTGCCGCCACATCCCGGATGGGCTGCGCCTTTGGAAACGTAATGTTACCGGCGAAGGAAACGAGAAAGCCCATGTCCATGGCCTGCTGCGCATGCTTGTATTCACCGGCAAAACAGTGCAGAACACCGCCCAGCCCAGTTGAGCGCCAATGCTCGTCCAGCATCGTCAGGGTGTCGTCCCAGGCATTCGTGCTGTCGGCGGAGGCACGGCAGTGAATCAAAATCGGCAGGCTATGCTGTGCTGCGATCTTCATCTGATCGACAAAAACACGCTGTTGCACATCGCGGGGTGAGTGATCGTAGAAGTAATCCAGGCCGATTTCGCCGATGGCCACCACTTCCGGCTCCGCTGCCAGAGAATCGAGCTTCTTGAGAGCGCCTTCGTCTGCCAGGCTGGCCTCGTGCGGATGAATCCCGACGCTGACCACAATCCGCGGCATGTCCGGACTGGCCACGTCTGCCCTGTATCGATACGCGCGGCTCAGGTCGAGCGCGCCATGCATCGTATCCGGACCCTCTCCAATGCCGACCGCCAAAATTGTTTCGACGCCGGCCTGGTATGCGCGCACCAGCATCGCTTCACGGTCCTCTGCGTAGCGGTCACTGTCCAGGTGTGCGTGCGAGTCCACCAGCATAGGCAGCCTTTCTCTATTTCAGCCGTGCGCCGATTTCCACGTCTTCCAGAAATCCTGCAAGTACCGGCTTGCCCTTTTCGCCCAAAGAGGCCGCGACAATCATCCCATTCGATTCCAGCCCACGCAATTTGCGCGGAGCCAGATTCGCGACAATCACCACCTTGCGTCCAATCAGGCTTTCTGGCGTGTAGGCCTCGGCGATGCCGGCGACAATTTGCCGCTGCTCATATCCCAGGTCCACTTCCAGTCGCAGCAAACGGTCTGCCTTGGGAACTCGTTCCGCCACGCGAACGATAGCCACTCGCAACTCCACCTTGGCGAAATCTTCGATGCCGATTTTTCCTGTGTCTGCCGCCGCGTGCGCAGGTGCGGCCACGGGCGCTGAGGCAGTCGCCGAAACAGGCATGTTTGCCGGAGCCGCAGCTTTGGCTGGATGAGAGTCGGCCACAACCGCCTGCTCGGCGGAAGTCACGGAGGCGACCGATTGCAACTCCGACACATGCGCGTGCGCCAGCTTCGTTTCAAAGACGACAGCGGGGTTCGTTTCTGGATCAGCGGTCAACTCCGGCGCAGCCTGCTCGCCCGCATCGGCTACGGTTTGTGCCTGACGATCTTCTTCCATTTTCTGCATACGTTCAATCGCTTCCTTTTCTGCGCGGGGGAACACAGGGCCCAGCTCGCCGAGCTTGGTGCCCGGCGGCAGATCGCCCCACTTCAAATCTCTTCAAATCCGCTTTTGTAATATCGCCCAGGCCAAGCTGCTTCCAGACCTTCGTTGCCGCATCGGGAATCACCGGATAGACCAATGCTGTGATGATGCGAATGGCCTCCGCGGCGGTATACAAAATTGCGCCCAGTTTCGCCTTGCTGTCCGCATCGTCGTTGGCGCTGAGTTTCCACGGGGCCTGTGCGGTCAGATAGCTGTCGACGGATGCAATGGCGTTCCAGGCGTGTTCCAGTGCTCTGGAGAAATCAAACTGCTCCAGCCGCTGATCGAACTGCTCCGTCTGCTGCAATAGACCCGTCCGAATGCCTTCGTCCGCACCATTTCCACTCGGCACGACCCCATCAAAATATTTCACGATCATCGCCAGCGTGCGGCTCACCAGATTGCCGTACCCATTCGCCAGGTCGGAGTTGTATCGCTGCACCAGCGCATCGAAGGAAAAACTGCCATCCTGTCCAAAGGTCACTTCGCGCAGCAGAAAATACCGCAGCGCATCCGCGCCCAGCACGTCCAGCACAGTCTCCGTACGAACAATATTTCCGCGCGACTTCGACATCTTCGACTGCTCAAACAGCAACCATCCATGCGCCACGATGCTTTTCGGCAGCGGCAACTCGGCGGCCATTAGAAATGCCGGCCAGTAGACGCAGTGGAAACGGCTGATCTCCTTGCCAATCAGGTGAACATCCGCCGGCCAGTATTTTTTGAAGTTCGCAGGGTCCTCGCTGCCATAGCCGAGCGCGGTAATGTAGTTGGCCAGCGCATCCATCCATACGTAGATGACATGCTTTTCATCGCCAGGTACGGGGATACCCCAATTGAAGCTGGTGCGGCTGATCGACAGATCGCGCAGTCCGCCCTGCACAAATGCCACCACTTCATTGCGGCGCGCTTCCGGCCGGATAAAGTCCGGATGCTGCTCGTAATACTCCAGCAACTTGCGCTCAAAAGCGGAAAGCTTGAAAAAATAATTCTCCTCGCTCACTGTCTCGGTCAGGCGGCCGCAGTCCGGGCAACGCGTTCCCGGCGGCCCTTCGACATAGAGTTCGTCCCACACGCAGTACTGGCCGGAGTAGGTGCCTTTGTAGATGAATCCGCGCTGCTGCAACTGTTGAAACAACACCTGCACGCCATGTTTATGCCGCGGTTCCGTGGTGCGGATGTAGTCGTCGTAGGTGAGGCCCATGCGGTCCCACAGCCCGCGAAATTCGCCGGAAACTTCCGCGGCAAATTCCTGCGGAGTCTTCCCCGCCTTTGCCGCCGACCGCTCAATCTTCTGGCCATGTTCGTCGGTGCCTGTCAGGAGTAGCACATCGAAGCCGCGCATCCGCTTCCAGCGCGCCAGCGCATCCGCCGCCACCGTCGTATAGGTATGCCCCAGATGCGGACGGGCATTCACATAATAGATAGGTGTGGTGAGATAAAACGTCGGTCTGTTTTCTTGCTTTTTTTCTTGGGTTGGCATGGGCCGTCGGCGTTCAGGTCCTCGCGCGTCCGGCTGGAGAGCGAGTCAACCTTCATCTTAGGGTGGCTGGAATGCTGAGTCAATCGCGAGGCCGTCGCGCACTCTGCTAAAATTCGCTCTTACTCATCTAATTTGCTACTAGGTCGCCGCGGCGACCCAGCGCCCACGGACGTACCTTGTGTATCGCACCTATCGACAATCTCTGTATGAGCGCCTTCGCGCTGTCCTGCTTGAAAAATTCCAGGTAGAAATTCCTCGCCTCACGGTCGAGGAACCTCCCACGGTACAGATGGGCGACTATGCCCTGCCCATTGCCTTTGAGTTGGCGCGTACACTTCGAAAAGCGCCACGCAAAATTGCCGAAGAGATTGTAAGCGCGCTGGGCAGCGTATCAGGATTTACTGGCTTTGAAGTCGCCGGTGCGGGTTATATCAACTGCCGTCTGGATCGAAATGCAGCGGCGCACGCACTGGCGGCGCAAACCGAATCTTTGCCGACAGTGCTCGACTTCATCCTGGTCGAGCACACTAGCATCAATCCCAATAAGGCGGCGCATGTGGGCCACCTGCGGAATGCAATCCTGGGTGACACGCTGGTGCGCATGTTACGCGCCGCGAATTATCAGGTCGGCGTGCAGAACTACATTGACAACACCGGCGTGCAGGTGGCCGATGTCGTCGTCGCTCTGGTGCATCTCCGGCATCTCGATCTCGCGGGAGTCGAGCGCTGGATCGAAGAGCTTGCCGCGCGTCGGCGAGCGCATCGACTACGCCTGCTGGGACCTCTACGCGCACGTTTCGCAGTGGTATGACGCCGAGGAAAGCGAAAAGCAGGCGCGCAAACAGGTTCGCCTGGACACGCTGCACGCTCTCGAAGTTGGCGGCAACGAGACTGCCGCCATTGCTGATCTCGTCTCCACGGCGGTTCTGCGGCGTCATCTGGAAACCATGCTGCGGCTCGGCATCGAGTACCAGTTTCTACCCCGCGAAAGCGAAATCCTGCATTTGCACTTTTGGAACGCAGCCTTTGCGTTGATGAAGGAAAAAGGTGTTCTGTACCTGGAAACCGAAGGCAAGAATGCCGGCTGCTGGGTCATGCGCCGCGCAGGAACCGCAGGCGCTGACGGTGAGAATCCTGATGAGGAAGCCAAGGTCATCGTGCGCTCCAACGGCACCGTCGGCTACGTCGGCAAAGACATTGCGTATCACCTGTGGAAGTTCAACAAACTCGGCCTCGATTTCGGCTATCACCTGTTCCACACCTATCCCAATGGCGATCGCTGCTGGATCTCCGCCGAGCACGACGACGAACCCGCATCCGGATTGCCGCACTTCGGCCACGCCGACGCCATCTACAACGTCATCGATGCGCGCCAGGCCGACCCGCAGAACAATGTGATTGAAGCTCTGCGCGGCATGGGGTTCACGCAGGCAGCGGAAAATTATCATCACTTCTCTTACGAAATGGTCGCGCTCACTCCGCGCTGCGCCATGGAACTTGGCTATCTGGTTTCCAATGAGGATCAAGAGCCGCCCCTACATTGAAGTTTCCGGGCGCAAAGGCTTCGGCGTGAAGGCCGACGACTTGATCGACAAGCTGATCGCGTCCGCGTTGGCCGAAGTGAACGCTCGCCATCCAGAACTGAGCGAAGACGAGCGGCAAACCATTGCTCGCAAGATCGCGGTCGGCGCGCTGCGCTATTACATGCTGCGCTACACCCGCAACACTGTCATCGCGTTCGATTTCGAGGACGCTCTCAGTTTTGAAGGCGAAACCGGACCGTACGCGCAATATGCCGTCGTCCGCGCCGCCAACATTTTTCGCAAAGCTGGAGTTACACCGGATCAAGCACTACGCCAGTTCGAGACCATCGATGCGTCCGCATACTTTACCGGCGACGACGGTGACAGCCTCTGGGAACTCTGGCTGCTGGCGAGCAAATCTGTCCACGTACTCGAACGGTGCATTCAGAGCACGGAGCCGGCGTACCTGGCGAAATACGCCTTCCAGCTGGCGCAGCAATTCAGCAACTTCTATCACCGCCACCACATTTTGACGGAGAGCGATCCAGCGCGTAAAGCGCTACTGCTGGCAACCGCAGCCGTCGCCCAGCGCGAACTGCTGCGCGCTCTCAGCTGGATGGGCATCGAAGCCCCCGATGTGATGTAACACTTTAACTATCCAGGGTAAATTCCTCTAGAAAATAGCTTAACCGGCAGCTACTTTTCGTAGCTCCGCACCCACTCCACAATGCTGCGCACGGCCACGCCGGAAGGTCCCTTGGCAATCCACGGCTTCTGCTCTTCCATCCACGCGACACCCGCGATATCGAGATGCAGCCACGGCGTATCCTCCGCAAACTCCTTCAGGAACATGGCCGCCGTAATCGCGCCGCCCCAGCGGCTGTTGCCGGTATTGGTGATGTCTCCAATGTGGGAAACGATCATGTCGCGATATTCGTCTTCGACGGGCAAGCGCCAGAATTTCTCGCCGGAAACTTCCAGCGCCTTCTGAAAATGTTCATAGCTCGCCTCATCATTTGCGAACACGCCCGCGTTGATCATGCCCAGCGCCACCACGCAGGCCCCGGTCAATGTCGCCGCATCAATCAAATGCGTCGCGCCTAACTGTTTCGCATAATGCAGACCATCGGCCAGCACCATGCGGCCTTCGGCGTCGGTGTTCAGCACCTCAATTGCCTTGCCGGACATCGCAATCGCAATATCTCCCGGCTTGTACGCTTTACCGGAAGGCATATTCTCCGCCGAACAAACCACCCCGATCACGCGCACCTTGGGCTTTAGTTGCGCAATGGCGCGCATCGCTCCAATCATGGCCGCGCCGCCCGCCATGTCGTATTTCATCTTCTCCATGCCATCCGCAGGCTTGATGGAAATGCCGCCGGTATCGAACGTAATTCCCTTGCCCACCAGCGCCAGCACCGGCCCGTCTTTCGGAGCGTCTTTCGGCTCATAGCGCATCACGATCAGCGCCGGCGGCTCATCCGAGCCCTGCGCAACCGCCCAGAACGCGCCCATCTTCAGCTCTTTGATTTTGTCCGTGCTGTGGACCTCGCACGCCAATCCCTGCTCCTTGCACATCGCCGCAGCACGTTCGCCCAGGATCGTCGGCGTCATGCGATTGCCCGGCTCGTTCACCAGCGTGCGGGTAAAGTTCTGCGACTCGCCCAGAATTACGCCATCCCGAAACGCGGCCTGTATGGCTGTCTTGTCCGCATTCGCCGGGGCAACCACGGTGAACTGCTCGATGGAGCGATCTTTGCGGTCCGACCGGTACGTGTCCGGATCGAAGTCGCCGACGAACGCGCCTTCCACCGCTGCGCGCGCCGCCGCAGCCAGTGCCAATCCCTCATGTTCCGGCAACACAAAGGTGACCTGCCGGATATTCCGTGGCTTGGCAAAGCGTACCGCTGCGCCAGCGGCCTTGCGAATGTCCCCCACCGAAACTTTCGCAGCTTTCCCGATACCGACAATCAACAATCGCTTGGCTTTGAGTTCAGCGGGCGCGTGGAGCAGCAATGTTTCGCAAGCACTCGCAGTAAATTCACCGCTTTTTAAAGCAGGCTTGTCGGCGCCGGCGACCGTGGAATCTTTTGTCAGAAGAATCGGTTCTGCCTTCGCGTTTTTTTCTTTCGAGGTGGAGGCGTCTGCAGCCAGCACCACCAATAATTCCGTTGGGAGAGACTGGAGAGATTCAAATTTCAGTTCAGTTTTCATTTGGAATTCAAGTTCCTTTCAAAATTCGGCATGGAATGATTCATGTCCGCTACGCATTGCGCCGCTTGCTGGCGGCAATGGCAGCCCGGGCATCGCGGTCGTCTTCACGTCGTCGCTCGGTTTCGCGTTTGTCCCAGGTCTGTTTTCCTTTAGCAACGGCAAGCTCGCATTTCACTCGTCCATTGCGAAAATAGAGGCGCGTTGGAATCAACGTGAGGCCCTTCTGCTGCACTTTGCCCAGCAGCTTGCGAACTTCTTCGCCATGCAACAGCAGTTTGCGCGTCCGTACCGCATCGTGGTTGGTATAGCTGCCGTGGGAGTAAGGGCCAATGTGAAGATTCAGCAGAAATGCTTCTCCGTCCTTCACCAGGCCATAGGCATCGCGCAGGTTCGCTTTGCCTTCGCGGATTGACTTGACCTCCGTCCCACGCAACACCACTCCGGCTTCAAACTTCTCCTGCAAAAAATAATTATGGCCGGCCTGGCGATTCACGGCCGCGTCCCGCTCGCCGGAGGCGACAGGGTCGCGCGGCTTGGGTTTTTTCGGCGGATTTGGCACCAGATTGGTAGTTGGGCGCGGCATGGTTGGTGTTTTCCACTTCAGGCAAAGGAGTCTTCCACTTCAGATAAACAGGAACAATTCAGTCTGCGCCTGGGGTCCCGTTCCTATGGGATTGCCTGGAATCCGGCTAGACCAGCTTCGACGCAGAACGAGTCGCTGCAATTTCTCATGCTATAGCAAAATCAGAGAAGGTGTGTCTCGAAGCCGCATGGCTCAGATCAGTGCGGCAACCGCGCTGGGGATAACGAAAACGATGCCAGGCCAGTCCAACTCCCGATGGTATATTGATGATAACGACCCGCTGCTTTAGCTCGAGCGAAACATTCGCTGATCGTCCGGGTTTATCCAAAGTGCCGGGATGCGTCGAATTCATGCCTTTGTCCCTTCATTCTTCTCGCGATCGCAATTTCGATATCGCTGCAAGCCCGCATTCGCACGCATGTCTGCCTGAAGTTCCGCCGTGCCCGCCGCGGCAGGCTCATTCCGGCCTGCACTTGTCTCGCTACTCGTACCTTCTTGGCTGGTTTTGCTTCTTCGCTGTTCTCTTCGCCGTGCAGGGAACATTTTCTCCATTGCGTGCAGAGTCGCCAAAGAGCTATTACAAGCAAGGCAGACAAGCCGAAATTCGCGAAGACTACATCACCGCCTATCAGGATTACCGGCAGGCGTGGCTGGGGAAACCGAAGGACATGGCCTACAAGGAAGCGTACGAGCGTCTCCGCTTCCAGGCCGCCGCGCAGTATGTCGAGATGGGGAAAAAATTACGTGACGACGGACAGCTCAATGATGCATTGACAGATTTCCTGCGTGCTCTGGAGGTCGATCCCACCTATGAGGCGGCGCAGCAGGAGGCGCAACGGACGCGGGCACTCATCAATGGGCCAAATGCGCCGCAAGCCTGAATCGGACCATTCCAGCGTCACCTCTGTTCGGGCCCAGCGGGACCTTCAGGCCCTGGGCGCTCCATTGCAGTTAAAGCCGCTCTCCGATGACGCCCATCACCATTCACATGGTCGCCGACACAAAAGAAATCTACAGGACAATCGGCAAGCTGGCCGGCATCAATATTCTGTTTGACCCGGACTACACCTCAAAACGCATCCCCATCGATCTGAATCACGTCACGCTCGCGGACGCTCTTCGCAGTATCTCCTTCGTCTCACAAACCTTCTGGCGACCCGTGACCCCGGACACGATTTTTGTCGCGGCCGATACGCGCACCAAACGGACGGAATTGGAAGATCAGGCGGTGCAGACGTTTTACCTGGGAAACATCACCCAGGCCAATGATCTGAACGAAGTATTGAATGCGGTGCGGAATCTGATGGACACCACCGTGAAAATGCAGGCCGTGCCCAGCCAAAACGCCATCGTGATGCGTGGCACCCCGGACCAGCTGCTGTTAGCGCAAAAAATCATCGACGATTTGGATAAGGCCAAGCCGGAAGTGGTCGTCGATATTGCCGTGTTGGAAGTGAATAAAGATTTGCTGCGAAACATTGGCCTGCAGCTGCCCGGTTCTATTGGCGTGCAACTGCAAAGCTCGACCGCCGCCGCCTCAACTACCAGCACAACATCCACGACATCCACCACATCCACCACAAGCACCACATCCACAACCTCCACCAGCAGCGGCCTTACACTGAACGACCTGGGTAACCTGAATGCCACCAATTTTGGCATCAGTATCGGCTCAGCCACGTTGAATATGCTGCTGACGGACTCAGACACGCGTGTTCTGCAAAATCCACAAATCCGTGCAGTCGATGGCGAAAAGGCGACGCTGAAGATCGGCTCGAAAGTTCCAATTGCTACCGGGTCCTTCTCGCCCGGCGCCGGCATTGCCGCCGCTGGCATCAGCCCTCTGGTCAGCACGCAGTTTTCTTACATTGACGTCGGCGTGAATATTGAAATGCAACCGACCATCCACTACGACGGCGACGTCTCGATGAAGCTTCACATTGTCGTCTCCAACATCACCAGTTACAGCAACCTGGGCGGAATTGAGCAGCCGGTCATCGGACAGCAGGACTTGCAGCAGGTAATTCGCATGAGGGAAGGCCAGGCCAACCTGCTCGGCGGCATCCTTCAACACTCTGAAAGCAAAACCGTGGGTGGCACCCCTGGCCTGGGCGAAATTCCTTTGCTGAAATACATGTTCAGCTCCCAGCAAACCGAAACCGTGAACGACGAGATTGTTTTCGTGCTGATTCCACATCTGGTCCGCGGCATTGATTTGAGCCCGCTCAACCTGCGCACCATCGATACCGGAACGGGCGCGAACGTAAGTTTGCGGGAGGATTCATCGACCCTTGATCCTTCTTCCGCAGTGATCACTCGCACCGGGCACACGCCGCTCACCTTTGAGCCCAGCGCACCACCGGCGGGTGCCGCAGAGGCGGCGAGCCAGGCCGTCACCCAGATGGCGCAAAACTTGCAGAATGCAGGAGTGAGTCCTGCGCCTGCCAGTCCCTGCAGCGGCGGGGTCTGCGCTCACACTATCCTTCGCCCCGCAGCAGAGCGTGCATAAAGTCGGAACAACATTCCAGATGCAGATGGATCTGACCGGCGGACAGGATGTTTTCTCGGTGCCCATGCAACTGCACTACGATTCCAGGGTGCTGGAGCTGATCAATGTCGATACCGGGGACCTGCTGGCAAAGGACGGCCAGACCACCGCAACAGTCCATCGAGATGAAGGCAATGGGGATGTAACCATCAGCACCTCGCGGCCTCCAGGAGTCAAGGGCGTTACCGGCGACGGAAATCTTTGCACGCTTACCTTTATGGCCAAGGCTCCCGGGGATGCCACGGTGCAGGTCATAAAATCGGCCGCCCGCAATAGTGCGCAAACCATCCTGCCCATCCTTGCAGGGCCGCCCGCCATCGTCCACGTGCAGTAAGCTGGAAGAGTAGGGAGCATTTTGCAATGGAGCCGAACAACATGGATGCGAATCGCAGGCACCATGAAGGTTCAAGGTCGCGCTGGAACATCCTGGAGCTGAAGAGTTCCGGACCGCAGCGACAGCCCGACCGCCGCAATCGTTCCTCGTGTCGTCAGCAGGGGCTGACGCTGGTCGAGCTAATCGTCACCATCGCAATTCTGGGTATTCTGGCCTCGGTGGCATATCCAATTGCGCGCTTCCAGATCCAGCGGCAAAAGGAACATGTTCTTCGCGACGACCTCTGGACGATGCGACATGCCATCGATAAATATAAAGACGCAGCGGATCGCCATGCCTTTGAGATCTCGATCGACAGCAATGGATATCCGCCGGACATGGATACCTTAGTCAACGGCGTGGATGTTCAGGGGAAGAAGGTGAAATTCCTCCGCCAGATTCCCGTCGATCCAATGACAGGCAAAAAAGATTGGGTACTCCGCTCCATGCAGGACGATCCGGATAGCGATTCCTGGGGCGGCGAGAACGTGTTCGACGTACACTCAGCCTCCGACGGCACGGGGATGGACGGGACAAAATACAACACATGGTAACAACCCTCCAATCGATGCTGAATCGTCTCCGCCGCGCATCCATGCGGATGCACCGCAGGGCCGCCCCGACGCTGACTGCCCAGGCAGCCAAACGGTCGAGCGGCTTTACGCTGGTGGAATTGATGGTCGTGATGCTTATCATTTCCATTCTGCTGGCCATCGCCGTACCCAGCTATATCTCGACCATCCGCAGCCGCCAGAGAGGCCGCATTGCGCGAAGACCTGCATACCCTGCGCGATGCGATTGAGCAGTACACAGAAGATAAGGAACAAGCTCCGCAATCGCTGGACGATCTGGTGCAGGCGGGATACTTGAAAGGCATGCCCGTCGATCCCATGACGCACACCGCCGATACCTGGGTGCCGAGCCAGTCAGACGCCTACAGCAGCGTCGATCAATCTCAGACCGGGATCAATGATGTCCACAGCGGTTCCGACCAGGTGGGCAGCAACGGTGAGCCTTATTCGCAGTGGTAATGGCAATGGAAAGACCGACACCGTGAACGATCCAGACCGAATTTCAAACCCCAGGCAAAACGCAGTCTACAAAAATTATTTACAACTGCAGTCCATTCGAGCGGACCAATTTCCCAACCCTTCCGCGGAAAGTTTAGCGGGACATCTGGTCGCATGTATCGGATTTGGACTGAAAGGCGCGGAACTGGCGCTGGCAACCACCATTGCCGGCGGCGCATTTCTCGGCATCGACTCCTCCTCGGAACATCTAAAGGCAGCCGTGCGCAATGGCTCCTGCGACTTTATGGTGAACACGCTCGATGAATCGCTGCGAGTGCTGAAAAATGAACTGCGCAAGCAAAAGGCCCTGTCTGTTGGCCTGCTCGGGGATGCCTCGACGATCTTGCCAGCCATGATCGACCGTGGCGTCCAGCCGGATCTGATCGCCGACACCGCATCATCGGAGAGCGAAGCCGCCAGCGGCATGCAACGCGACGCCCTGCTGCAATTCGTCGAGCGTGGCGCACGAAACCTGAACACCCAGGCTGAAAAGTTTGCGCGACCTACCGACCGGATCGAAGTGGTTTGGACGGCAGACACCATCACGGATTTGAAGCGCATGGACACGCTTGCGCTGGAGCAATTGCCGCCGGACGACACCATCCGCCAAAGATGGCTGCGTCAAGCCTCGGGATGCTTTCATCGCCAGCGTCCACTGCAGCGTGTTTTGGAGTTGCGGCCGCGAAGAACTAACCCCGCTGCTGAGCGCCTTCCAGAACGCAGTATCGACTGCGACGATCCAGGCACCCGCCTCTGTCGACTGGCAAACTACGGATGGATTGAAGCATTCGATAGATCTGCAGCGACCCTGAACACTCGCGCCACCCACGCGGCTACAGTGATTCCGCGTCCAGTTTCTTTGCCGCTGTTTCTGCAATCCCATGGATTGCCTTCCAAAGCGCGGAAATACCACGCCCATCCTTCGCCGAGCAGACAAGAATCTCGTCCGTCTCCAACGCTTCGCGTAGCCGCTTCGTTGCAACCACCCGCTCATTCCCCGAAAGTTTGTCCGCTTTGGTACCGACGATGATTCGTGGCCGGTGAATGCTGTCCAGATACTCCGCCAGCATCGCATCGCCAGGTTGCGGCGGCACATTCATATCCACCAGGCAAACGCAGGCCGCCAGTGTTTCGCGTTCGGCGAGATATGGATTGATGAATGCCGGCCACTCGGCGCTGATCGAGCGCGAGATTTTGGCGTATCCGTAGCCGGGCAGATCAGCCAGGATCAGCTCCGGACGGGTTTGCGATTGCGCATGCAGCGCAAAAAAATTGATCGCTCGCGTCCGGCCCGGAGTGGACGACACCCGCGCTGCCGGCTCGCCTAACAAGGCATTGATCAGGCTGGATTTGCCAACATTGGAGCGGCCCAGAAATGCAATCTCCGGCACCGAGGTGGCTGGAAATTGCGCGGCGTTCGTCGCCGACAACAGAAATGTTGTTTGATAGCGGAACATCGTGGAACCACCTGATCCTCTTAGTTTGGCGCTTGGGAAAATCGCACCACATGAAAGTCAAATGAAAATTCTAGCTGTGCATGCTCCCTGCGGCATCCTCTCAACAGGTAGATGCTTTCTGCTGAGGGGTTGGATCATGGGCACGCAGTTCCGCCACAATTTCCGCCGCCGCCTGACGCGCCAGATCGTCCTTCTCACGGGGAAACGAAATCGCTCCCACCCGTGCATGTCCGCCGCCGCCATAGCGCTCGCAGATCGTCGCCAGGTTCATCATCTGCTCCGCTGGCACACGAGTCCAGGGATTGGAGCCCACCGCAATCTTGGTGCGAAAACTCGACCGGCTGAGACCGATGCTGTAAGTCGCTTCGGGATGAAGATAGTACGGAATGAATTTGTTATAGCCTTCCAGCGGATGATCCGTGATGTCGAAGTAAATGGTCCCCTTCTCACATGAGGAGCGTTCCCGTATCAACTCCAGCGCCTGCCGATGACGTTCCAACAAATCGGGAAGCAGATCACGCACGAACGGCTGATCGAGAACTTCCGCCAGGCTCATTTTCGTCAACAACGGAATCAGTCGGGGCACAAAACCTGGGTCCTGAGCCGCCTCAATCGCCATGGTCAGCTTCATGGCAGGCTGTGCCATTTCAACCGCGCTCTTCGCACTCTCATACTGCGCGCCATCCACGATGTCTGCCCAGCGAATCAGCTCCGCCACCGGCGCGGGATCAAATCCAAAATGGGTCTGAAGCGATGTGGGCAATAAAACCGGTGCAGGACACATAGTCAGGATCGTAAAATTTGCGCTCGCGAATCTTCGGGTCCTTCTGGCCGTCAAGAAAATGCCGATGGTCTTCCGGCGTTAGAAACGCGCTGAGATGATGATCGAACCACCAGGTAATCGCTGGAGAGGGAGAATATTTGAAATCGACAATCGCGTTCTCATCGCCGGTAAATTCCTTCTCGTCAAACAGTGCTCCCGCGCGGTGGACCAGTCCGCAAAACTCATACTCCGCGCCAGGTGCGATGCGTTCACGATGGAAGCGCGCAAATAGCGAGGCGGAACAGGCTCCATCGAAACACTTATCGTGATAGAAAACGCGTACTTTCACTTGAGGGCGATCGCTCCATTCGCTTGCCATCAACTGGCAACGATATTCTATTGGGCTGAAACAACTAGCATTGCTGGCATTGGGCGATGTGTCAAGCGAACGCCTCCCAAAACAGGTCTACATCTGCTGGTCAACACATCAGAAATCAAGCGCAAAAACCGCGTTGCGGTGAGGCGTTTCGAGTTTTCTGGAAGGATTTTGGATTTTTCTCGCATAGTATGAAACAAAAGAAGTTGCAATTTCTGCTTTAGAAAATCTTTTGATCGCGTGAGGTCCACCTATGGAAGTTCTTCCATCCGATTCATCCGGAAACATTCCCGAACCTGAGGCGCCGCAAATCGCACCCATCCCTCCGTCGCGGCCTTCGATCCTGTACGGACCGAACGGACTGCGGGCAGGCTGGAGCATTGTTATCTATGTCGCGGTCGTGCTTGCGCTATTGTTTCTTGTCGGATTGGAGATGCGCTGGGTTCTACCTCACCTTCCCATGGGCCTGCGCGGCGGAAGAGGCAGTGACTTCCATCCGACTGTAGCCATTCTTTCGGAGGCGAGCGTTTTGCTGGCGGTGCTGCTGGCCACCGCAGGTATGGCGCGGCTGGAACATCGGCACACTGCTTTTTATGGCCTCGCCGGATTCGATCGCACTCGCCAATTCTTCATCGGACTGGTCTGCGGATTTTGTTTTCTGTCTCTGCTGATCGGCATTCTGCTGGCGACCCACCATCTCACGCTCAGCCAAATGCACATGCCGCTCGGTCGAATGCTGGGCTACGCGGCCGCCTGGGGCCTGGCCTGTTTCCTGGTTGGCATGACCGAAGAGTTCATGCTGCGTGGCTATCTGCTCTACACCCTGGCGCGCGGCATCCGCTTCTGGCCGGCTGCATTCGTGCTGGCCATACTCTTCGGAGCGCTGCATAAGGGCAATCCCGGAGAAAGCCCCTTCGGCCTGGTTGCCGCTGCCTTGATTGCGCTGGTATTTTCGCTCAGCCTGTGGCGGCTCGGCCATCTATGGTGGGCCATTGGGTTTCATATGTCCTGGGACTGGGCGGAATCGTTCTTTTACGGAACACCCGACAGCGGCACCGTCTCCGCTGGACGCCTGATGCAGGCGCATCCGCATGGTTCGCTGCTCCTGAGCGGCGGCGTTACCGGACCGGAGGGCAGTGTCTGGGTCGCACTGGTCATTTTGCTAGCCGCGTTGCTCGTCTGGAAGACACAGCCAAATCGAGGCATCCAGTTTGGGCAAAAATAGTGCTTCACAGCGCGCCGTCAAATTTACTGCATCCTTGGCCATTCGTAGGGAAACATTTTCCCCGCCGCCTCCGGAGTGAGTTTTCCTCCAAGCGATTCCACAGCATGGGACAACACAGGATCGCGGCCGTTGGCGAGGTCGTCGGCAGTCGGCAACATAATCTCGTCCGGGACCACGCCATGATGTTCCAGGCTCTTTCCATCGGTCATCACGATATTAGCTGCCGTGATCTGTGCCCCGAAGAAAACAACGGTATCCGTTCCACCTTTGTAACTATATCGCTTCGCCTCCATCACGCTTCCGGAACTACGGTCTCCCAAGAACAGTCCCTCGCTTCTCAAGCTGAACCACACGAGCGAACAACTCCGCGCATGAAGCAGATTTGCTGTCCACCAGTACCACCAGCTTGCCGGTGAAAGGACGACCATAGGTCTTGGCAATCATTGGTTTATGTTCTGATCTCCCAATGCGGTCTCCGATCTTGACTTCCTTTTCGAAGGTAGACCCCAATCAGATACTTAAGGATTTCCGTATCACCGCCCGGATTTCCGCGCAAATCGAGGACCAGAGCCTTGTATTTGCGCGCCTTGCCGATCATGCCGTCCACATCAGACTTGTCAAACTCGAAGCTGGGTAACTTCAAGATGCCAACGTCATCGCCCGCTCGCAGCGAATCGTGCACGTCCAAGATGATCTTCGTTTTCCTCTTCCCGGATTACGTCCCAGATGTTGGAGGCGCCTGTCGGCCCCCGTCAAATCCAGGACGCGCTGTTGTGGGATCACTGTGGCCGCCACCTCCAGGCGACGCTGCTGGCCGGCTGGATCGCGCACATCCAGCACAAGGCCAGGTTGCGGACGCAGGGCTTGAAGACGTACTCCATCTTCCAGAAATTGTCGCGGGTCGGCGTGAATCCGTTGATTGCCGTCAACTCGTCTCCCGGCTTCAAGCCTTTTTTCTCTGCATCGCTGCCTGGCCGCACCCGCATCACAAAGCAATGATCGCCGACCATTTGCGCTTGCCAGCCATAGTCGAAATGGGCTGTGTACCTCGGCGGCAGAAAGAATGTGTGGGAGTCGTTGAGCGAAATCAATGCCGATGCGCACCGCGCCGACATGGCGCGTTGTACCGAATCGGCTGCGTTGATTTTCGCGGTTGCCTCAGTGATCTTGGCGTCCCAGTCCACTCCTTGAAATTTCGGATCGTAGTAGTGTTTTTTGATGTCGGGAGAAATTTGCTGGAGCATGTCCAGCACCTGACTCCGTTCCATTTTTGTGATCTGTTGACTCCAGCTGTTGCTCGCAAGCAAACCCAGACGACAATCAAGACTTTCGTAGACACTCGCGCTAATTGGCGATTCATGTTCTCTCCCTTACCCTCGTTTCCAGGCTTGGCACACGTGGGTATTTTGGACACAGCATGTTCTATCTGGGAATTGGTGACCTTGAAACGCTGTTCTTGGATGGACGAGGGTACGTTACCAGAGAGTGTTCGCGATGTAAAGAGTATCGAAGCTGGATCAGGCGCGGTTGAGGATAGCGAGAGGGCTGAGTCACTGCCGGTCACGTGCAAATTTCTTATAAATAATTGGCGCAATCCTGGAATTCGTCTCCAGTCGCCCATTCCACCAATGCAGAAATATTTAGTTGCCTAGGCAACGACTTCCGGAAAATGGTTGCCTAGGCAACTAATATCCCACGCGCCCTTCAATCCGCGACCATCGACTCCCCAGGAAGGATTGGCCGCGTCCGCGGCAACACTCCGCGATAGGTCGCCAACGCCATTAGCAGCAGTGCGCCAACAAAGACGACCAACTTCACCGCGCTCGCCGTCTGCGTCTGCGGCATTGCCTTCCACAGCGCCAACAGCAGCGTTTGTGCCACAGTCACGGCCCAGACCGAGCCATAGAAGTATCGCCGCTCCGTACCTTCGCCTTTTGTAGAGCGGCCAACACGCGGCAGTTTGCCCAGCGCGCCCAGCAGCAGAATGATTGCGCATAGCGGCAGATAGCCATGGTGATATATCTGCTGCATGTACCACTTCCCTGTCACTGCCGCGACGAACAATCCGCTCAGGTTCAGCAGCGCAAAGCTCAGTACCGCATTCCAGGCGAAGGTATAGCACACGCGCCGGTACAGCGGATTTGGCTTGTCTTCATCGAAGCGCAGAATATATGGGCGCGGTTCCGAACCCGGCAGCTTTCCGCGTAACGCGGCCACTCCCGTGCCCGCCAACACCACGACCAGCCACGCCAGATTACCCAGCCCAAACCCATGGGCAAACAATGTGAAGGTCAGCGGTCCCGGCGCCAGAAAGAACACCCATATCCAGATCGGCCAGTGTGCCAGCCGATAGACGCGCGTATTCCGTTCGCGCATCTTCCGCGCGTGCGCATATTCCACCTTTCCGCTGTATGGCATACGCGTGAGTCTCGCAGAATCGCCGCGATCGCGTCAATCCGCACAGCGCTCTGCCGCATCCAATCGACAGAGGTGGGACATGGAAAAACTCGGATTGTTCGTAGCGCTTCAGGCGAAACCGGGCAAGGAAGAGGATGTGGAGAAGTTCCTGCGCAGCGCTTTGCCCCTGGTGAATTCAGAACCGGGGACGGTTTCCTGGTATGCCATCCGACATCCTGGCAGTGCAACCTTCGGCATTTTCGATACTTTCCGAGACGAAGCGGGGAGGCAGGCGCATCTTTCCGGTAAAGTCGCGGAGGCCCTGTTCGCTAAAGCCCCAGAGTTATTCTCGCGGCCGCCTGAAGTCCAGAAGCTGGAAATCCTGGCTGAGAAAAAGTCTGCGTAGAAAGAACGCAATGCCAGAGACGTAGACAGCTCTCCTGTATATCGATTTTCCGTTCGCACTGTCGCAAGTCGCGCTTCCTTGGCGATTTCTTGCGTGCATCAGAAATGGCGATATCCCACTTCACCTTTGCAACTGCCTGTCGCCTGTTCTCGGCGAGTCGTTTGCGAGCACGGCCCACTGCGTAGAAATATCCAGACATTCCCCATGCTAGGAGCGTAGTCTGCCTAATTAGCCCCGTTTGTTCGGTTTCCGACATAGCCCGACTCTCTCGTGCATGGCATCGGCTGGCAGGCGAAGACTTCCTGGATAAGGTCCGTCCGGGAATGAGGTGTCGACATGACGCAATTCAAGAACACAGTACTCACGACTCTAGACGCGGATATCGTCCGCCGCCTGGATTTGCAGCCGGTCAGATTCGAGCTAAAACATGAAATCGAATACCCCGGCAAGGCCATCGATCACCTGTATTTTGTTGAAGAAGGCATGGCATCCATGACGACTACATTCATGGATGGGTCGCAGGTAGAGGTGGGGATGTTTGGCTATGAGTCCGTGATCGGCGTATCCGCCCTGATGGGGACAAAACGGAGTCTGAATCGTGTCTACACGCAGATTGCCGGCCACGGTTTCGCCTGCCCTATCGAGACTGCGAGGAGAGAGTTTGCTCGTGGCGGCGACTTTCAACATCTTGCGCTGCGGTATGTTCAGACGCAGCTGGTGCAGGCGATCCAGTCGGCCGGCTGCCATGCGAAGCACAATGTCGAGCAGCGACTCGCCCGTTGGCTGCTGATCTGCGCAGACCGTGCACACAGCAACACTTTCAAGATGTCGCACGAATTTCTTGCCGACATGATTGGAGGCACTCGTCCCACGCTTTCCACTGCAGCTGGCCTTCTGAAACAAAAAGGGCTTATCGAGTACACCCGCGGGGAGATTCACATTATCGACGTCGCTGCACTCGAGCGGGCAAGCTGCGAGTGCTACCTGATCATCAAAAATCATCTAGACAACTACGTGGAATTTGACACAGCGGCGAGAACATAACGAACCGAGTTCTGATCCTGCGGCATACACGCGCAATAGAATTGCTCTAGACTGAAAATCGAATGCCAGCATTCGAGCCGCAATCCTCACAGAAATCCCATTCCCGAAGGCGGCCAGCCCGATGGCTGCTGACCGCATTGCTGATTCTGCTGGTGGCAATTGTTTTTGGTTGCGTGGGCGGAACTTTCTGGCTACGACATGCCATGCGTGCCTCTCTGCCGCAGTTGGACGGACAATTGTCTGTAGCAGCCTTGTCGCATCCAGTCGTCGTGCGACGTGACGGGCATGGCGTGCCGCACATCACCGCCGCCAATATCGACGATTTGATTGTGGCGCAGGGCTACGTAACAGCACAGGACCGGCTGTGGCAGATGGACATGCTGCGCCGCTATGCATCCGGAAACCTAGCGGAAATCATGGGCCAAGACGCTGTAGAACATGATCGCGCGCAACGAATTCTTGAAATCCGCAATACCGCGGATGCAGCACTGAAGGCAATGGATAGTGACGACCGGCGTTTTCTTGACGATTACGCACGAGGTGTGAATGCATATATCGCGCAAGCACAAGGCCATCTTCCCGCTGAGTTTCGACTGCTGGATTATCGTCCGCAACCGTGGCAGCCGCGCGATTCCGTGCTGGTGGCACTGAACATGGCGCAGACGTTGAGCATGGACTTCCCCACCAAGTTGGCGCGGGAAAAAATCGCGGCTCGACTGCACTGGCCGCTTCTGGTCGATGACTTGTATCCGGTCGGTTCGTGGCGCGACCATCCACCCATCTCCACTACACCGCCCATTACCGCGCCGCAAGAAATTCCGCAGATCCCGCTCGATACCTCCCAGACCAGCGTGCAACAAAGCGTAGAAGAGATTCTGCATCTGCAATCATTGCTGCCGTCGTCTCGGATATCGAACTGCAATGACTGCGCTCCCGGTTCCAACAACTGGGTGGTTTCGGGCGCGCACACGGTTACGGGCATGCCGCTGCTGTCGAACGATATGCATTTGGACCACACCATTCCGGACACCTGGTATGAAGCACAACTGAGCAGCGGCGACTTCAACGTGGCCGGAGTCACGCTGCCTGGCGTTCCATTCGTGATTGTCGGCCACAACACCCGTATCGGCTGGGGGTTCACTCTGCTCTACGCCGATGTACAGGATGTGTATGTGGAACAGACGGATGGCAATCTATATAAAACAGCACAGGGATGGCAGCCGTTTCAGCATGACTATGAAGTGATACGCGTGCGCGGCGGTCGCGATATCACGCTTGACCTGTTGCGCACAAATCATGGTCCTGTCATTACGCCGCTGCTGCCCCACGAAAAACGCACACTCGCACTACGCTGGACCATCTACGATCCCGGTGGCTTGACCACACCGTTTTATCAGCTCGATAGCGCCCAGAACTGGGAACAGTTCCGCGCTGCGTTGGCCACGTTCGACGGACCGCCGCAGAACGTCGTCTATGGCGATACCGCGGGCAATATCGGATACCAGGCGGCTGGAAAAATTCCGATACGGCCGAACGGACTTGCGGCGGTTCCCATCGCGGATGGCAATCACGAGTGGCAGGGGTATATCCCGTTTGATCAAATGCCATCGGTCGACAACCCGCCTAGCGGCATCCTGGCTACGGCAAACTCCCGCGTGACGCCCGATGGCTACCCCTACCCGGTCACGCTCGACTGGGCGTCGCCCTATCGCAATGAGCGCATCTGGAAAGTGTTGAACAGCAAACCGAAATTGTCCGCGGCCGACATGCTTGCATTGCAGAACGATGTCTACTCCGCGCTGGACCAGGAGCTGGCGCAGCGCTTCACCTATGCCATCGATCATGCCGCCCACCCCAGTCATCGATTGCGCCAGGCGGCGGACCTGATGCGCACCTGGGACGGAAATGTGACAACCCCCTCGGTTGCGGCGACTATTGTCGATGCCACCCGCGACGCGTTGTGGCCCATGATTCTGAAACCCCGGCTGGGAGAGGAATGGAAGCTCTATCAATGGGCATCTTCCTCGTTTGTGCAGGAGGAAATCGTCACCGGGCAATCAAGGCGCTGGCTTCCATCGCAATACAGCAACTGGAATGAGTTTCTCGCTGCGGCTGTCGATCGGGGAATGACTGCCCTGCATGCTCCGCTTGATCTCAACCGCTGGCATTATGGGAAAGCAAATCCAGTTGAGGTCGAACATCCTCTTTATGGCGGGATTCCGTGGATGCGCGGATGGACCGGCACCGGTGTGCAGCCGCAGTCCGGCGACGGGAACACGGTGAAGCAGGTAGCGCGCATCTTCGGGCCGTCTGAGCGATTGACGGTAGACTTTTCCAATCTCGACAACTCCACCCTAAACATCGTCATCGGTCAATCCGGAGATCCGCTCAGCCTGAATTATCTGGACCAGTGGCCGTACTGGTATGCAGGGAAAACGTTCGTGCTGCCATTCGGCGACGCCGCTGTCCAGGCAGCCACAGCACACACGCTCACGTTGATTCCATGATCGATTTTGCAGCGGCTGAGCTGCTGGGACTACTCTCAGCGGGCAACCTTCGGTAGGATGGAAGCCATGCCTCCCGATGTTCAAAAGATTTTGCGCTCCGGTGCGGAGCTGACTGACCGCGCCCTGGAGCGCCTGCTCCCCGAAGAGAACGCAATACCATCGTCGATCCACCGTGCGATGCGTCATAGTACCTTCGCCGGCGGCAAGCGGCTACGTCCCGTGCTCTGCATGGAATCCGCACGCATTTTTTCTCCAGGCGGAGAACTTCCGGCGGGCATTGAGGACCTGGCTGCAGCGCTGGAAATGCTCCACACGTATTCTCTGGTGCATGACGATTTGCCTGCGCTCGATAACGACGACCTGCGGCGCGGAAAGCCGACCTGCCATGTTGTCTTCGGCGAGGCCATTGCCATCCTTTGCGGCGATGCGCTGCAAACGCAGGCCTATCAAACACTGGCCGGATTGCGCTGTCCGGCTGCGGCCACGGTTGCGATCCTGGCGGAAATCTCGCACGCCACTGGTACGGTAGGAGGCATGATCGGCGGGCAGGTCATGGATCTGGAAAGCGAACATCTGACACCGACCGCCGAGCTGGTATCTGCCATTCACAAAGCGAAGACGGGCGCTCTGATTACTACCAGCGTCGTTACAGGGGGCATTTACGCGGGCGGCGATAAAAGCGCTGTCGAACACCTGCGAGTCTTTGGTCAGCGCGCTGGACTGGCATTTCAGATCATCGATGACGTGCTGGACGTAACAGAAAGCTCTGAGCATCTGGGCAAGACTGCAGGCAAAGACACCGCGACCGTGAAAGCGACCTGGCCGGCTGTCTACGGGGTAGATCGATCGCTGAAAGATGCAAGAGATCTTATCGAGGCTGCGTTTAAAGAACTAGACGGATTTGGCACGGCTGCGGACCCACTGAAAGCAGTCGCGCTCTATCTGGTGGAACGAACGCATTAGAGCAGATTTCTTATTACTATGGCCACCCGAGTGCAACGATGAGCGGCTTTTCTTGGGAAAAAGCCGCGCGAAGATTCACCGCTTCATACCAGCTATAGGAAATCCGCTCGAGACCGAAAGCAGAGGCGCAGTGAACAGCCCGCAAACCTTCTACGACTATCTTCGCCAACAAATTGTTGCCAGATGGTTGCGCTGATGTGCGAGTCGACCAAATTCCTTGACGAGCTTCGCCGCAACGGGCACGTTCTGGACCCGCATGCGCGGCTTACTCCGCTGAACGGGGGAGTGTCGAGCGAGATATTTCTTGTGGAAGACGGGGCGCAACGGTTCGTGGTGAAGCGAGCGCTTGCGAAATTGAAGGTCAAGGATACCTGGTTTGCAGATGTCAGACGCAACGCGAGCGAGCGAGACTACCTTGCATGCGTCCATAGAATGATGCCTGGCACTGTTCCGGAACTGCGCTTTGCCAGTCCCTCGAACGACTATTTCGGCATGGAGTTTCTTGGTGAAGGCTTCACGCCCTGGAAACAGCTTCTCCTTGCCGGGGACATTCGAATGAGGCACGCCGAACTTGCCGGCAGCATGCTGGGCGAAATTCACGAGCGTACCACCAGCAGCGAAGCGCTACGACAGCAGTTTGATACCACGGCAAACTTCTACCAACTCCGCATCGAGCCATATCTGCTGACGACAGGGGCGCGGCATGCCGCATTGCAGAAAGCGTTCGATAGCGAAGCCACGCGAATTGCGTCGGTGCATGAGACGCTGGTGCACGGGGATTTCAGTCCGAAGAACATCTTGATTTGCGCGGATCGTCTGGTGGTGCTTGACTGCGAGGTGGCATGGTATGGAGACCCCACCTTCGACGTTGCCTTTCTCTTGAGCCATTTATTTCTCAAGTCGTTGTACTTTGCGCCCGAGACATGTGGAGTTGAGAACCTGATCGCCGCCTTCTGGCGGACCTATGCGGGAGCGCGCTCGCCTGCCAATACGGCCGTGGTCGAGCAGCGACTGGTGCGATTGCTGCTGATGTTGCTGCTGGCACGCGTAGACGGCAAATCGCCGGTTGAATACCTGTCGCCAGTAAAGCAAGAGTTCATTCGCAGCTTCGTATACAGACATTTGCCGTCGTCGCCGGAAAGTCTTGCAGAGATGTGTGGCATCTGGTTTGCTGAAATCATTACATCCGACTTCACTGAGGCCAACAGATGAAGATAGCGTCCATCCAAGCCTGGCAGATATTCGATTCGCGCGGTGTACCCACCGTGGAAGCCGAAGTAACACTGGCCAGCGGCGTGCGTGGCCGCGGCCTGGTACCCTCCGGGGCATCGACAGGTCAATTCGAGGCGCTGGAATTGCGCGACGGCGATCCAAAACGTTTTCGCGGAAAATCTGTCTTTAAGGCGATCGCCAACATTCAAGAGGAAATTGCTCCTGTGCTGCTGGGCGCAGATGTTTTTGACCAAGCGGCGCTCGACAGGAAACTGATCCATCTCGATGGAACCCCGAACAAGAGCAGGCTGGGCGCCAATGCAATCGTGGCAGTGTCCATGGCCGCGGCGAATGCCGCTGCGGCGGAGCTAAAGAAACCGTTGTACGCCTACCTGGGTGAAAGGAAAGGCACGTTACTGCCGATCCCGGAAATCCAAATCGTCGGCGGCGGCGCACACGCCAACTGGCGAACAGATGTGCAGGATTTTTTGCTGATTGCCGTTGGAGCGCAAAGCTTCGACGAGGTCATGGAGATCACGCATAACGTCTACCACGCGGCTGCCGACATTCTCCGGGAGCGTAATCGATATTTTGGGGTTGCGGACGAGGGCGGATTCTGGCCGGAGTTCGACCGCAACGAGGACGCGCTGCAGTTCATCGTGGACGCGATCAGTCGTGCTGGTTATAAACCTGGACGCGATGCCGCTATCGCATTGGACATTGCAGCCAGCGATCTCTATGACGAGAAAACAGGCCGCTATTCTTTTCGATTGGAGCAACGCGAATTCGCGTCGAGCGAGTTTGGCGAATTGATGACAGACTGGTGCAGCCGTTTTCCCATTGTGTCGATTGAAGACCCGATGGCCGATACAGACTGGGACGGCTGGCAGACAATCACGAGTGAATTGGGCAAATCAATCCAGATCGTTGGCGACGACTTATTCACAACGAATGCGCAACGCATCCGCACCGGAATTGAGAAACAAGCTGCGAATGCCGTGCTGATTAAATTGAACCAGATCGGCACCGTTACAGAGACCATTGAGGCGATTCGCCTGACACAATCGGCGGGCTGGCAGCCGATCGTCTCGGCACGTTCGGGAGAAACGGAGGATGCCTTTATCTCTCATCTAGCCGTGGCGACAAATGCCGGCCAACTCAAAGTCGGTTCGTTCTCGCGCAGTGAGCGAATGATGAAATGGAATGAGGTGCTGCGCATTCGCCGCGACCTGGGTGTCCGCGCGGAGTTCCTGGGATTTCAAGGAAAAGGACCAGCGTCCTGAGTTAGCCGTCAAAAATTGTGAAACTACCTGGCTGGAATTTCTCTCTTTAATGCCCTGCCAGGGAGGATATTTCGCTCTTCGGCTGTTGGGGACTCATGGTGGCGAAGTAATTCTGTTCTTCCAGATTGTGATAGAAAATCCCAGCCAGTTCAGCCGCCTTCGGGCCATACGTCGGCCGTCCGCCCTCCAGAAAAAAGACTGTCACCAAGCGTCCATAGGGTGTGTCGGCGTAGGAGCCGAACCAGCCGAAACGCGTGCCATTGTTGGAGCAGGTGCCGGTCTTTCCCAGGACTGGAAAATCCTTGAAGTTGGCAAGCACGGGACGCCCGGTACCGAACTTCACCACGTCTGTCATGCCAACGCTCATCGAAGGAAGCAGCGGGCCGATGTTGAGCTCGCGCTTCACGCGTGGATGATACTCCGCCACCTCCGCCGCCGTCTCTGGATGCTGCAGGTAATAGAGCGTGCCCCCATTGGCAATCGCCGAAATCAGCGCACCTAGTTGCAACGGAGTGACAGAGATGCTTTCTCCATACGAACACATGCGCCCCACGCCACCGAGGCTGTCCGCAAGCACGTGGTCTGGATAGACACCGAGCTGCTCGCCGGGGATGTTGTATCCCGCCAGTTCGCCCAGGCCGAACATATTGGCGTAATACTTGACGCGATCAAAACCTAGACGACGACCCACCGTCTCAAAGTAAAGATTGTTCGAGCGAGCCAGAGCATCCGTCAACGTCATGTGATAGCGACCACCCAGATCGACAGGTGTGTCCGCAGTGATAATGCCTTCTTCCAGCGCCGCCAGAGCTACAGACAATTTGATCGTCGAGCAGGGTTCGGCCCCGCTGGACAGGGCAAGGCGATGGTTCACCATGGTAAGAATGCGGCCGTTATTGGGATCGATCACAACAACCGTGCCGTTCATATCGCCAAGCGCCGAAATGGCCGCCTGCCGCACCACTGGATCTTCTCCAGCGGTAATGTCTCCCGCCGTCTGGTCCTGCGCGTACGAGCTAGCGGAGAAACGCTCGTACCAGCGATGTCTGCGGTGCCGCCGGTAATAGGTGTAGGAGACCGTGCGGACTCTCCGCGAAGAGTATCGAGTGCGGCTCACCATAGCCGTCCTGCGGTGGCGAGTATGAAATCCGCGAACCCTGGTGGAGCGCTTATGGACGGCCAATCTGGGAGTAGCGATCGTTGCAGCAAACGCAACGGGCCGCATCCACAGGGCCGAAGGCACGGCCAGCATGGAGAGAAAAAGAAGGCAGAGGAGGAAAGAACGCAACTTCATGGGGACTGCACCTTGGTGATGTCGTTGTGACTCCATAATTGCAGCATTGGCCCAAATCTGGCCAATTTCTTTTTTTATGGGGTATTCCGCTAATACATGCGCACTATGCTCTTGATTCCTTGTTATCAATAGTTTTGATCGAGCGGGGCTCCGGGAAAGCGTCGAGAATGATCCTTCTGCAACTCATCTACAGGCAGTGCTAGGACAGATCGTTGCGGCGCAAATACGCGGGTACATCCAGTTGCTGATCCTCTGCTTCGGAAGCCCGGATTTCTGCAGCCCTAGATGAAACTTGTGTTGCCGCACGTCCCGCGACGCTGCCATGTTGTGTTGCGCCAGAAGACGGCGCTGCTTCTTCGCGAACTTGCGATGTTGTACTCGTTTCCGCGCGCTGGGTTGGCTGCGATGCCACGGCGGTTGCCGAGCCACGGCGGTTCGAGGAAGAGGCTAGCTGCGCTTGCTCTTCGGCAATTTCACTGGCGAACTTCGGCGCTGCCACCGGTCGATTGCTGACCGGACTTGCCGGACGCTCACCCGCATCCGTTGTCTGCTCCGAGGTCCGTCCCGTCGCGGAAGTGCTCAGGGGATGCGCAAGATGCGCGCCACGCGATGGCAGATCGGGACGGAAACCTGTCGCGATTACCGTGATCTTGATCTCATCACCGAGCGACTCATCGAGCACCGCACCGAAAATAATATTGGCGTCTTCATGCGCGGAGCTCTGAATAATGGTGGACGCCTCATTCACTTCGCTGAGCTTCAAAGAACTGGAACCGCTGATGTTGATCAGGATTCCGCGCGCTCCATCGATCGCTCCTTCTTCCAGCAGCGGCGAGGACATTGCGGCGTGGGCAGCATCTTTCGCGCGGTCTGGACCTCCGCGCATTGCCGTTCCCATCACGGCATAGCCCATTCCGGACATGGTCGTCTTCACATCGGAAAAATCTCGATTGATAATGCCAGGGATAGTAATGATGTCAGAAATTCCCTGAACACCCTGGCGCAGGACGTCGTCGGCGATGCGGAACGACTCAAAAAAACCAGCGTCCTTGGCCACGTTCAACAGTCGCTCATTCGGAATCACGATCATGGTGTCGACGCTTTCCAGCAACTCGGCAACCCCGTGGTCTGCCTGGAGCAGCCGCCGCTTGCCTTCAAAGGCAAATGGACGCGTAACGACGGCAACCGTGAGTGCACCCATCTCGCTGGCCAGCGAGGCAATCACCGGAGCGGCGCCGGTTCCGGTCCCTCCGCCTAACCCGGCGGTCACAAAGACCATATCGGCGCCTTCCAGCGCTTCAATAATCTTTTCCGAATCTTCAATGGCTGCCCGGCGACCCACGTCGGGATTCGCGCCCGCGCCCAGTCCGCTGGTCAGCTTCATGCCTAACTGCAATTTCACCGGAGCTTTCGACGAGCGCAGCGCCTGTGCATCGGTATTGGCAACGATGAACTCGACACCCTCGACGTGCGCTTCAATCATGCGGTTGACGGCATTTCCACCACCACCGCCCACGCCAATCACTTTGATTTTGGCGCCGCGTGGCACTTCATCCTGATACTGAATCCGCAGGCTTTCATCGGTTGCCGTCTGCCCATGCTCTTGCTGTCTGGTATCGCTCATGTGTAGAAATCCCTCGGTTAATTTGCTTCGTCCCAATTCTTTTGTTCGTTGCCCATTCGATGCCGCCCGCACATTTGCGGTCTTCGCTTCCTAAATGCTGCCCGCAAAAATGGCCCTCAATCTGGCGCCCACCCCAACATCGTCTTCCGATCGCTGCTCGCGCACGCGATGGGTGTACAGCAAAAGACCAATCAAGGTTGAGTACTCCGGATCGACCAACTCCTCCGGCATGCGCGACAAGGGAACCGGAAGACCAATCCTCGCAGAGGTACGCAACATATTTTCGACGTGTTCGGCCATCCCTGGCAATTTTGCGCCACCGCCGGTCAACACACAACCCGAACCCATCGCTTCCAAAACTCCACCCTGGCGCAAGCTGTTGCGCAGCATCTGGAACAATTCTCTCGCGCGCGGTTCAAGAATTTCGCTCAAATGCCGCTGCGGCACCTGGCGATACTGACCGCTGCCAGCTTCCGGCGCTTGAATCATGATCTCATTCGATTGTGGAATTGCGGTGACGATGGTGTGTCCGTACTGCAGCTTCAGCCGTTCGGCTTCCGGCAGCGGCACGCGCAGCACAACGGCCAGATCGTTGGTGAAATGCGCGCCTCCAATCGGCAAGGAATCCGTATGCACTACAGCCCCTTCGAACAACACGGCCACTTCCGTTGACGCGGCACCGATGTCAAGCACGCAAACACCCAGCTCCCGCTCATCGGAGGTCAGCACAGCTTCAGCCGCGGCGATGGCCTCGAAGATAGTGTCGGAGACTTCGATGCCCGCCTTGTTGGCGCAGGTCACAACGTTTTGCATGGTGCTCGCCGGCGCCATTACGATGTGGAGATTTACTTCCAGCGTGCTGCCGACCATGCCCACTGGATCGAGAATGCCTTCTTGCTCATCCACCAAAAAATCCTGCGGCAAAAGATGCAGCACGCGATATTCCGGCGGAAGATGCACTTCGCGCGCGCGCTCGACCGCAGCCCGCACATCGTCACGTGTAATCTCTCGCATGCGGCTGCCCAGAAGAATGCCGCCTCGACTCGTCACTCCGCGCACGCGAGAGCCGCCAATGCCGACGGCAGCGTTGAAACCTGGGTATCCGCAGCCTCCTCGACGGCCTGAAATGCATGGTCGAACGATTCCGTTGCCGGACCCAGGTCCGCGATAATGCTGCGACGCATACCCCGCGCCGGGACGGCACTGTGACCGCGATAGCGGACCGCACCATCAGAGATTTCAGCGGAAAGAGAGCGCACGTTCGCGCTGCCTGCATCGAGTACCGCAATATTTCTTTGTTCTCGTTCTGGCATTTCACTCCTTTGCTGCACCCGAATTTCAACCGCCGTATTCAGCAACTACATTCCAGAAACCACATGCATGATCGGATTTCGTACTGTGTGTCCGCGCTCCGGTGTACGCCGCGATTGACGCGAACGGGTCTTGCTTCCGTGCTGTGGCTTGTTTTCATGATGAGGACTTGTCCCGCGCCGCGCCGCCACGGGACGCTTGGCGCTTTTTGTAGCTGCCTTCGCGGGGTTCGTCGGTGGCGCCGAAGTCTCATTGGATTGTTTTGCGTCGCGGTGTCACTTGGTGGTGCGCTGGCGTCTGCAGTGCTGCTGGCATCCAGCGGTGCGGAGGATCCGGGTGGGACGGACCCGGTGTCCAGCACCACCTGTTTTCCGTAGCGCATATCAACCGACCGTAAGGCAGGATATTGTTGCAGCCACTCCGTGAGATGCGCCTGGTATGCCTGATACCGTGCAAGATAGTCTGAATCGCCAAAGTGCACCTGGGGCTGATGCGTGCCACCGAGAAAGACAGCGCGAATATCTTCGGGATCGGACAAGTCCACCTGGCTGAGCGTTGACGAAACGTGACCGCCTTCCGCATCAAGAGCGCGGACAAACTGCAAATATATCTCAACTCGCGCGGCGCGGATGGACAATGGGTCACTGGCAGTGATGCCGTTCAATACTGGAAAGGAATAATGTTGCGCGATGGCATTGGGTAAATCGAGCAGGATACCCTGATCGTCCACCAGTCGCACCGTGTTGCCGTCAAGGGCAAAGGCGACCGGCGTGCGTTCCACTATCGTCACGCGAAGCTGATTCGGCCATAGGCGCATGACTGTCGCCGTTCGCACCCATTCGATTTTTTCCAACTCCGCCTTTCGATCGGCAAGCGGAATATGAAAGATGCTGCGTCCAACATCAGGAGCAAAAAAACCGAGCGTCTGAGATGCAGTCACCACGCGATTGCCATTGACCTGAATATTGCCTGCGGACTGCAAGATGAAATGATGGTTTCGGAGCAAAAAAGATTTTGCTGCGAAACCGGCCATCGCGACCATGCCCAGGCCAGCCACGATCAAAATGCCCGTCAGCAGGCGAAGCCAGCGCGTTCCAAAACCAAACCGAGACGCGAATCGAGATCCTCCGCGGCGACGTACCGGGACACGCCGCTGAGAGCGCAGAAAAGATTTGTCTGCTTCCCGGTTGGCCGATTCATCCAATACAGGGTCGGGAATATCTGCTATCTCCGCGTTGAATTTTGAGCGAAAGAGATCCCTGGCCTCCTCACTCTCGAGCAGCCCGGTCCGTCCTTCGCTTCTTGTGTTTTTTGCCACGGCCGTAGCTGGTCGTGAGAGTCGCCAATTCGACTATAACCTGCCTGCCATTTTCCGCCATACTATTTTTCGGGTTTCTTACCGTTTTTTCCTGATTTTGCCGGTATTTCTGCCTGAACTGAACCAGTGTTCCCTGCCCCCAGAGCCGCAAGGAGCATCGCCGCGGCTTGATGAATATTGCCCGCTCCCATGGTCAGCACCAGATCGCCGGATTCAGCGATCCGCGCGATTTGCTCGACGGCCTCTTCAAACGACGAGCTATAGCAAACGTCCGCTCCATCGATGACTTCCACAAGGGCCAGCGCATCGACACCTAGAATGGGAGTTTCGCTGGCAGCATAAATGTCGAGAACGCGGACGACATCCGCAGCCTGAAAACAATCGCGGAATTCCTGAATCAGATCGCGGGTACGGGTGTAGCGATGAGGCTGGAACAGGACCAGAATGCGGCGAAATCCGCATTGGCGAGCTGCTTCCAAAGTGGCGCGAATTTCTGTTGGATGATGACCATAATCGTCCACGACGGTTACGCCGCGAACCTCGCCTTTGCGCTGGAAACGCCGTTCCACTCCGCTGAACTCTGCCAGCCCAGCAGCGATCTTCTCGACCGAGACGCCAAGCTGTGTGCCGATGGCAACCGCGGCAGTGGCGTTCCTCAGGTTATGTAGGCCGGGCACGGAAAGCATGAAAGGCCCGAGCGCATCGCCTTTGCGATGAACCAGAAACTGAGACTGGCTACCATTCGTGGAGGGCAATACTTCCAGGCGAAAGGCGGCCTCTGCCGCCAGGCCGTAAGTGAACACCGTGTGACGTACACGGGGCAGCAACGCGGCGAGTTTTGGATCGTCGATGCACGCGGTTGTCGCTCCGTAGAATGGCACGCGGTCCATAAATTCAAGGAATGCGCGCTCCACATCTTCCATGTCGCGATAACAATCCATATGTTCGCGATCGATGTTGGTGACCACGGCCAGAATGGGCGACAACTTCAGAAACGAGCGATCGCTTTCGTCCGCCTCTGCGACTAAATATTGTGAACTTCCCAATCGAGCGCTCGACCCCATCGTCTCCACTCGCCCGCCGACGACGACGGTCGGATCCAATCCGCCCGCAGCCAACACGGCGGCAATCATGGAGGTGGTGGTGGTTTTGCCATGCATCCCAGCGATGGCCACGCCATATTTCAACCGCATCAACTCCGCCAGCATCTCCGCGCGTTGGATGACAGGAATCGAATGCTCATGAGCGGCAAGCACTTCAGGGTTCCGAGAGCTAAGGGCCGAGGTGGTTACCACAACATCAGCGCCAGCGATATTGGCCGCTGCATGCCCCTCGAAAATGGTGGCACCCAAGCTGAGCAGCCGATCGGTGATGGGAGATCGTTTCAGGTCAGAACCGGAGACGCGATGGCCCAGATTCAGCAGGATCTCGGCGATCCCGCTCATGCCGATGCCGCCAATCCCTATGAAATGTACGTGCTGCGTGCGGATGAACATCCTGGATGGAAACCTACGCTCTACTGTAGCAGTGACGGCGCGGTGGAAAATCAGTCGTAAGCGGCTATGCGGGCTGTTGCTGTTTCAGCAGTGCCGCAATCGATGCGGCTGCATTCGCGTGCGCCAGACTGCGAGCCTTCTTGGCCATCGCTGCCAGGCCCTGGGGATCTTTGAAGAGACTAATTAACTCAGCAAGTAGTCGCTCCGGTGTCAGCTCGGCCTCGACGACCATCGCAGCGGCGCCCGCCTCGACAAATACTTCGGCATTGCGACGCTGGTGATTGTCAGCGGCCTGCGGGAATGGAATCAGCAGCGAAGGTTTCTGGGCAGCAGCCAGTTCCGCGACGGTGCTGGCTCCGCTGCGGCATAGCACCAGGCTGGCCTCGCCAAAACGCGCCGGCATGTCGTCAAAGAATGGCTCCACCCTCCACGAGGCTGCCCATCGCTCACGCAACTCCGACGATTGCAAATATGCCTGACGGGTACCCTCCAAATTGCGTGCGCCGCTCTGGTGAAGAATGGTAAGACCAGGTACCGCTTCCAGTAGATCGACCGCAATCTGCGGCGTCATTCGATTCAACACTCTCGCCCCCTGGCTGCCGCCAAACACGAGCAGTTGTGGCGGTGCGTCGACAGGACGCGGCGGAAGCGCGAAAAATTCTGGCCGGACAGGGATACCGGTGACCTGCCCATGGTGAAAATAGCGCAGCGTATCAGGAAAATTGACGGCTGCCGCCTGCACCCACCTGCCGATCCAGCGGTTGGCCATGCCCGGCACTGCGTTGGGCTCGAACGCCACTCGGGGAGTGCCAGCCAGAATGGCCGCCATCATCGCCGGGCCGGAGGCATAGCCGCCAACGCCAAACACAAGATGCGGACGAAATTTTTTCAGAAGGCGCCTGCAAGCCAATACGCTCAGGGGCAGCTTGGAAAGCGTCGCCAGTTTGGTGGTCAAGTGAACATGATTGAGCTGGCCGACCTGAATTAAATCCAATGGAAATCCTGCAGCCGGTACCAGCCGCGTCTCAAGCCCTCGCGCAGTGCCGACAAAGCGAACCTGCGCACCATAGTTCTGCACCAACTCGCGCGCGACCGCCAATGCTGGAATGACGTGTCCGCCACTGCCGCCACCGGCAATCAAAACGCGCAAATTTCCGTTCGCCATGCGCGTCAGTCAATCTCCCGAGTAATGTTCAACAAAACGCCCATGCTTAGCAGGGTAAAAAATAGCGACGTGCCTCCATCTGAGATGAAGGGCAAGGTGATCCCCTTGGTGGGGACCAACGCCAGGACCACGCTGATGTTGAAAAATGCCTGGATCACGATGGTGGCCGTAATGCCGAAGGCGAGAAATCGCGCGAATGGATCGGTCGATAACAGCGCAGCGCGCAGACCTCGATAAGCCAGCATCAGAAAAGAGCGCGACGACGAAGATCGTTCCAATCAGCCCTAGTTCTTCCGCGACGTTGGCAAAGATGAAGTCGGTCTGAGGCTCAGGCAGATAGAAGAGCTTTTGCCGGCCTTCCATCAGCCCAACGCCATGAATACCGCCCGCACCGACGGCAATCAACGATTGCAGAATGTGGAAGCCGGTACCGCGCGGATCTTTTTCCGGATTGAGAAATGCGATCATGCGCGCGCGACGCCAGGCCACATGAAACAGCATGTAATAGAGCACCGGAGAAGCAGCCACCAGCGCCAGGGCCAAATATTTTACTTGTGCCCCCGCCAGATAGAGCATCAGCGCGGTCACGATGGCGCATACCAGCGCGGTGCCAAGGTCGGGCTCTTTCAGGATCAGCGCAACAAATAAAAGGCTGGGCAACGCGGCGGGCAGAAGAGCGCGTCGCCAATCATCCAGCTGGTCGACACGGTTCTGCAGAAACCACGCGAGAAACAACACCAGAGCGGGCTTGGCGATCTCCGACGGCTGAAAGCTGAACATGCCGAAGCGGATCCATCGATGCGTGTGGTGCGAGTCGTGCATGAAGAAAGTGGCGAGCAGCAATAACGTTGTGACGGCGACGCAGGGAAAGATGACGGAAGGGCTGTTGTAATGCCGGTAGTTGACGCGCATCAGAACAACCATGGTGAGCAGGCCAAGCAACGCCCAACCCGATTGCCTCAGGACAAAGAAATAGGGAGAACCGTAGTTCTCCTTGGCTATGACCGCGGACGCGGAAAATACCATGACCAAGCCAAAGAGCACCAGCAGCAACGTGACGATGAACAACCATTTATCTATGCCGACACGTTTTGCCATGCTTCCACACCTTGCCGCGCCAGCACGTATTGCTTGAAACACTGTCCGCGATGCTCGTAATTTTCAAATTGGTCAAAGCTGGAACATGCCGGCGCCAGCAAAACGATTTCTCCTGATTTCGCCTGCGATGCAGCCTGGTCGACGGCGCGCTCCAGAGTTTGGCAGCGAACAATATCGACCGTACCGCCGATCTGTTGTTCAATTTTTTCTGCTGCTGCGCCGATTGTGTAGACAGCGCGCACGCGCTCTTTCAATAGCGGAGCGAGCAGAGTGTAGTCGGAATTTTTGTCCTTACCGCCGAGAATCAGATGAATTCCCCCGGGGAAAGAGGCAACTGCCTTCATGGTCGCGTCGACATTGGTGGCCTTGGAGTCGTTGTAAAATTCAACGCCACCCAAACGAGCCACAAATTCCAAACGGTGCTCGACGGCACGGAAGGCGGCGACTGCTTTGCGAATGACGTCATTTGCAATGCCTGCGAGTTTTGCAGAGCACACTGCGGCGAGAACATTTTCGACATTGTGCTCGCCCTTGAGGGGAATTTCGCTCAATGGCAGGATCGGCTCCGCTGCGGACTGCTCGTTTGCGCGCCAGACAATGGCACCCTGATATACGAAACTTCCCTGCCGGACTGGACGCCGCGTGCTGAACCAGAAGACCTTGGCTTTCGCCCGCGCAGCCATCGTCTGCGTCTCGGTGCATTCGGCATTCAACACCAGGAAATCCTTGGCTGTCTGATTCGAGAAGATGCGTTCTTTCGCGGCCACATAATTTTCCATGCTGCCGTGGCGGTCGAGATGGTCGGGAGTAATGTTCAGGATGACGGCGATATTGGGATGAAATTCGACGATGGTTTCCAACTGGAAGCTGGAGACCTCGAGCACATTCCAGCCCTCTTCCGTGCTTTGCGGCACCAGCGAAATAACAGGCAGGCCGATGTTGCCGCCCACTTGGGTAGGCTGGCCGCTGGCGCGAAAAATTTCTCCGCAAAGCGCCGTGGTCGTCGTCTTTCCGTTTGATCCGGTAATGGCGAGAATTTTGCCGCGAAGAAATCGTGCTGCGAGTTCCAATTCGCCGATGACCGGCGTTCCAAATCCACGCGCCTGCGCTAGTTCCGGTGTATCGAGCGGAACACCGGGACTGACGACAATCCAGTCCTGACGGCGAAAGGTGAGCAGGCCGTGACCACCGGCTTCCACCATCACACCCACATCCAGCAGCGCGGGCAATTCCGCCGCCAATGCCTCCACACTGCGCACGTCGGAGACGGTGACCTGAGCGCCCTGTTTTCGCAGGAAGATAGCTGAGGCCAGACCGGATTTCCCCAGCCCCACCACCAGGATTTTCTTGTCCTTCAATTCCATCATCGACTCAATCTCCGCCGCGATTCGATTGTCCCATGTTTCGCTGCTTCTGTTTCCCACATATTCACATCGCGTCAAGCGTAGCGCTGCCGCGTCAACGCAGCTTTAACGTGGTCAGGGCAAACAGGGCAAATACCAACGCCGCGATCCAGAAGCGGACAATCACTTTCGACTCCGACCATCCCATCAGCTCAAAGTGATGATGGATCGGGGCCATTTTGAAGATGCGCTTTTTCCGCAGTTTATAACTTCCTACCTGCAGCATCACGCTGAGCGCTTCTAAAACGAAAACACCGCCGATAAACGGCAGCAGCAGCTCCTGCTTGATGATGACGGCCACGGTGCCAATGGCGCCGCCCAGCGCGAGCGATCCGACGTCGCCCATGAAAACCTCTGCCGGATGCGCGTTATACCAAAGGAAGCCGATGCTGGCGCCCACCATCGACCCGCAGAAGATGGTCAATTCTGAAACCATGGGCATGCGCTGCAGGCCAAGATAATCGGCAAACACCACATTGCCACTGATGTATGTCAGGATCGCCAGCGCGCCCGCAGCAATAATGGCGCAGCCGATGGCCAGACCATCCAAACCATCCGTCAGATTGACGGCATTGCTGGAGCCGACCAGCACCAGTACGGTGAACAGAACAAACAGAAGAAATGCCAGCGGCCCCAGGTGCGGCACATGCCGAATGGAATGGAGCACAAGATCCGGACGAAAGCGCTTGAAGAAGGGCACCATCAGGCGAGTGGAGTATTCTCCGTGCCTGCGAAGCAACAGGAGAAAGACGGCAATCAATGCCGCAACACCGATCTGCGCCGAGAACTTGACCCTGGCCGTCAGTCCCAGATTTCGCTTGTGAACCACCTTCAGGTAATCGTCGGCAAATCCTATGCCTCCAAAGCCAACCAGCGACAGAATGGCCAGCCAGACCAGAGGATTCGACAGATCGCTCCACAGCAACGTGGGAACCAGAATCGCCACGCAAATGAGCAGGCCGCCCATGGTTGGCGTTCCGGCTTTCTTTTGGTGGTCTTTGGGGCCGTCCTCGCGGATGAACTGGCCGATCTGAAACTCGCGCAATTTCTCAATCAGATAAGGACCGATCAACAGGCCGATCAGCAGCGCAGTGAGAGTGGCAAACGCGGTGCGGATCGTAAGGTAGCGGAAAACGCGGAATGCATGGAAGTAAACGAATAACTTCTGGTAGAGAAGCCAATAGAGCAAATGACCTCCGCGCTGCCTGGATTCCTGAACTCAACTTGAAGAGCGCTTTTCTCAGGCTATAGTAACCGCTGGCGCGACTCCAGCGTGGAGACATCATTCAAGAATCTGCAGTTTGGTTCCACGGTCGACTACAGTTTTTCACTAGGTAATGGGGACGGAAGGGTTGGGCGGGGGACGGATTTTCAGTTGCCACGTCGTGCTCGCGGCCGGCGGCGGTCGCGCGTATCCGGGTGTCAACATGAGTTATCTAGTCGGCCGGGGTCAAGCATGGGTGGCACGGGTGGTATCTTCGGCGATATTTTAAGCATCCAGCCGCAACGGTCTCGTGTCGGACCCATCTATTTGGCTGACCACGCGGGCGCCCGTCTTGCCCGGCGCACCGGGACAGGTAAGTGTATCCGCAGGCAGCTCACGGCCTCTCCGCGTCGGAAATTTGCGACGATTGCGGCATCGCTAGTAAGATTTGGGACTTGGCAACGCCTTTGTAACGCGTGGTAGCATCGGCACAACGTTGGTGTCCGCGGAGCGAGTACCGGCAGGATCTTAACGGGGCTAATCTCGTTAACATGACTCATCGCCTGGCACTGGTGGAACCGTCTTGATTAGAGAGGGATCATATAACTGATGGTCGGGCGTCGGAAGTGACGATGAGATCCGTAGCCGTCTTGGCAAAACAAGCCAGCACGTTACAGGGTAGGTGATGATTCCACCGAGCGATTATTAATGACAGCTGAAGGCCACGGATAGGGGATTGATAGAGTCGGCGTTTGGCCATCATCGTCCGAATCGGCTGTCCTGATAGACCAATACGGAAATGGCGGCTTAGGAGGGCTGCAGTGTCAGTTGCATCGGCGAGCCAGAACTCACTGCGGATGGACAATCTGCAAGGTTATGTCGAAGACACGGTTGTCAGCCACTTATCGTTTGAGTAAACAAGAGTGAATCTGAAATGCTGCCCATCGACGTTGGTGGTTGGGTAGGTGCAGATACGCCGAAAACGAAGTCAAAAACAGTATCGGTGATCGCTCCACCTTGGTATCGCCTCAGTCCGGTAACTGTGGCATTGAAAGTCTGAGATCCCTGTGTCGCTGTCGTGAAACTCGTTACTTGCTGCTGATTGTACGTTGCGGCATTCGGTGAAAGCGTCACGGAATTGTTGCCGCCGACACCAACTGGAAGCCCCATCGGGGGCGTAACTGATTGCGGACAACACGCCACCCAGAATAAATAAGCTGCAAAAGATTCACGCAATCGGCAGCCGAAAGCAAGAAGGGGAAATCTGAGCGTTGCCATTAATGTCCCAGCGAGTAAGTCAAATTGACGGGCTTTGCTGGTGCATTTGTGAACTTAGATGAACCGGCGCAGGTGCTGAGCTGCTGAACTGATTCGGGCCAGATAGCCGCGGCGCCCAGCGGTTGCGCAAACGCACTGATGGTGCCGTTGGCGTCCGGGTACTCCCAGATCGCGAACTGCGGGTTTAGCAAAAAGTAGATTATGTCAGACCAGAACGGTTGCTCATAAAAGGTCAGCGATGCTGCCGGCGTAGCGCTGTTCGATAGTTTCGACGTGGAATATGTCTGGGAGATGGCGCTGGGAACTGAGCGTGGTTGTTGAAATGCCGTATGAGCTTCCCAACGATTGCTTGATATTGTCTTCAAATGAACTGTCGTCTGTGTAGGTCGCATTCGACGAGATGGACGGCTACGATGCCTTCGCCAAACGTGTAGTCTGTCGCGGTCTTCTGGTCGAACTCCGTCGGATCGGTCAGGCTAACCGTCGAACCGCTAGTGTACTGCTGTGTATACGAAGAAGTCGTCTGAAAACTGGATGAGCTTTGATCTCCTGGCGGCTGATACAGAATAAAGAAGGGCAACATGTGATACTGCACCAGGAATGCCGGTTGAACCTGCACGGCAAACGGCTGGGAGAACACCCACTCCCCCTGCATCGCGCCGTTGTAGAACTGCGATATCTGCGCACCCTGCGCACTGGTCACTGCAGGGTTGGGCCAGCATCCAAACGATATCGGCATCTGCGTCCCATAGCCTTCGCTGAACCGCATTCCAACCCGGACAACTGTGGCGCTCATAGCTGTTTGGTAAGGAACCACAATGCTACTCACGACGAACTCCCCTGGCGACTGAATAACTGCGGGTGAAGTGCCAGTTGGCGTTGGCGATGTCGGACCGTAAAGCGTCTGAGAAACGGCGTTGTACAAAGTCCAGCCGATCGTGTGTCCGCTGTTGATAGCGCTTTGATATTGAGACGGTGTTATCAGCGCGCATGGCAAGGGAATATCGGTATAGCTCTGCAATCCGTCCGCGTTCTCAGCCGGAATGAGCCCGGATGTGTTAACGGTGCCATAGGGAGTACCGAGTTGAGTGCCTGTACATAAGCTCTGATCGTACGGAATATCAATTTCCACGTCGAACTTGCCATTGAATTGCGTGTCCGTTGAATCGCGGTATTCGACTATGAAATTGAAGAGCATGGACCCGCTGGTGCTGATTTCTTCAATTGATAACGGCACATTTTGCGTGGGTTGAGTTAATGCCGGAGTGGCCACGTTCGCGCTGTTACCGATTAATTCGTTGTACACCGCGCAATTCTCAATAAGAGGGGTCGCACCTCCCGGCAAGGTCCCCATCCACCCCGGAGGGGTCATCCAGCCTTCGATGAAATACGCGCCGCATGGTGCTTCGTAAACCATGTATCCCGGCAGCCCCCCTCCGCCGAGAAGGCCACCGGCCGGAATATTGACCGGAGATTGGGCTCCTGCACGCCCAGGCACCATGAGCACGATAAGACATATCCCCCAAAAGATGAAGAAGGTTATTGTACAGTCGGTATGAACGCTTACCGTACGGGCCTCCACCACCAGAATCAGTGTGCCGCAAGGATCGGGGAAAATCGGTGTCCGCAAGGATCGGGGAAACTACATAGGGGATAAATTCGGCAATTGTGTTTACCGCTCTCAGCTGGACAAAGGTCGATCCGTGCCCCAAGTCGTACCTGAATGCCCGTACCCCGATCGCAAGGTGGGCGTCCAGCTTTTCAACCAGAATCTCCGTTTTCCCCCAGAGTGGGGATCACTGTATACTCAAATTATGGATTAAAGCAACGCAGGAGGATACTTTACCGGTGAAGACCGAGGAATTGCGTGCCGTCCTAGAGTTTCCACGCAGTCGAAGACCTTGCTATCCGATTTTCAGACATCATCCCCGGCCCCTTTCTCCTCCACAGCACGCGCCGATGCGCTTATTTCACGGGGGAACAACGTTTGCCCAGCCGATTTCTTGCTTGTTGAGTGTCAACGAGATTTTAAGGTTATCGCGAGAGCCGAGTGTAGATTCGGCCAAACACGAAGATTAGTGGCGCTTCTCCTAGTTATTGATGGCTTGCCAACGCACTTATCGATCGTCTAGGAGCTTGTCTTGAAAGCCAACCGCAGTACTTCACTGCGGGCGGCAAAATCGCGGCGCTTTGTTCAGGATTGACAGCTTTTGAGAATGGCCCCCCCGCGGGGGGCGGCGCCGCTGCGGTTTACGGGTGATCTGATCCGGAGTGAGCGGGAGCGGGTGGGGTGGTGGTCGGTTGCGGCTGCGCAAAATAGCCGGCTCGGGTGCGCACGGTCAGTTTGCCAAGTCCTTTGGCTTTGGCTTCCACGTGGATGGTGCGATACCCGCCCTGGCTGATGGGCTGGGTGGGGTGATAGCCCAGAATGTATTGCTCGCGAATATCGCGCGCCACCTCGGCTGCGATGGAATCCACCTGATCGAGAGACTTGGGGAAAAACGCGATGCCGCCGGTCTGGTCGCTGAGCGTTTGCAGGGCTTTGCGGGCCTGGCGCCCCTGAGTATGGTTCGACTCATCGAAAAGCAAACCAATCGAGTAGACAATGGGGCCGTTCAGGGCCTGGATTCGCCGGACGGTTCCCGCCAGATTGGCGCTGGAGCTGTTGTCTTCCCCGTCGGTAATGATCAAAATCACCTGCTTGGTCCGTTTCGCGCGTTTCGCCAAATGGTCGGCTGCAGCAACAATCGCGTCATAGAGGGCGGTGCCGCCTTGCGAGTCGATATGGGAAAGGCCTTTTTCCAGCTGGCCGACGTTCGAGGTGAAATCCTGATCGAGAAAGGCTTCGTCGGAAAAATTCACGATAAATGCTTCGTCTTGCGGGTTCGAAGCCTGCACAAGATCCAGGGCAGATCGATTGACAGCCGTGCGCTTTTGCGCCATGGAAGCGGAATTGTCGACGAGTATGGCGAGCGACACTGGGACGTCTTCCTTGCTGAACGCGGAAATCGTCTGGCGGACATTGTTTTCTTCGAGGGTGAAGTCCTGCTCCTGCAGGGTCGTCACTAGATGTTGATGGCTGTCAATCACGGTGGCGTAAAGGACGACTTCGCTGACTGAGGTTCGAAAGGTAAACGGTTGATTCGATCCGGGCTGGATCTGGGGTCGGCCAGGGGGTTGGCCAGGTGCGGCAGCATTCGGCGCGGTTTGCACCGGCTGCGTCGCGGTATCCGAGGCCTGCGCAAACGCAGGGCTGGAGGCCCACGACATCGACGCGACCACCGCCAACAGGAATGGCAGGAAGAACGGCTTCGGATTACGAACGAGCATATAGTCCCTTAGAGCAGACAAGCATCCCTTAACCCTTAAGGGGGTGCGGAGTTGGATGCACTCAAAGAACCCCGTGGCGCGCGCAGGCCGCTCGCGAAGCTTCTTCCACCATAGTCTTACGTATGCAGCCGGCGGGCAAGCGTTCAGTCGACTCCATTGGTCCTTTCTTTTCACACTCGGAGGAAGTTCTTCGCGGAGGAGCCAGGCATGCGCTGCGATAGAATCGGGATAACAGAGTCGCACATCATCCGCCTGATTGCAGGCTGCGCCTGAACTGACAGGAGTTCGCACCACCATGGCCCGCATTTATCCTTTTCGTGCCTTCCGCTACAATCCCGGACTGGTCCGCGCTGAAGACGTTGTGACCCAGCCGTACGACAAAATTACGCCTGCCATGCAGCAGTCGTACTACCAGCGCAGCCCGTACAATCTGGTTCGCGTGATCCTTGGACTGCCGGAATTGTTCGATTCCGAAGAGAACAACGTCTACACGCGGGCAGCGGAGAACGTGCGCGACTGGCGCAAAGAGGGAGTGTTGACCCAGGACAACGAGTTGGCGATTTATGCGTACTCACAACGCTATGAGGTTCCGGGAGCGCCAGGCGTGACACAGGAGCGGCGAGGATTTATTGCGCTGGGCGAGCTGGTCGACTACAGCCAGGGCATCGTCTTCCGGCATGAACGCACACTAGCCAAGCCAAAGTCCGATCGCTTGAACCTGCTGCGTGCGACGCGCGCCCACTTCGGGCAGATTTTCATGCTCTATTCCGATCCCGGCCTGACGGCGGAACAGCTTCTCTTTACCAATCCGCCCACACCGGACATTGAAGTGACCGATGAATACGGCGTACTGCATCGCGTCTGGAAGGTTTCCGAACCGGGCAAAATTAATCTGCTGTTGAGCGCCATGCAGGACAAAAAGCTGATCATCGCCGATGGCCATCATCGGTACGAAACCTCGCTGAACTATAGCCGCGAACATGCGCCGCGAGCCTCCAACGCGCCAGTCGAGCGCCCGGCTGGCAATTTGCCGCAACCCGTCTATCCAGAAGCAGCCACCATGATGACGTTCGTCAATATGGACGCCAAAGGCCTGACCATTTTGCCGACGCACCGGGTGGTCCATGGATTACCCGGCTTCGATGCGGCAGTGTTCCTGAAGCGCGCCGCGGAGTATTTTGATGTTCGACCCATACCACCCGCCAGCGACGTCGCCGAGATTCTGCACCAGCTTGCCGAAGCGGGAAATACGGATACGAGTTTCGTCGCCGTCACACGAGCGGGAAATCATCTGCTGACCGCAAAGAAGGCGGCGATCGAAGCTCGCCTGACCGATCAACCAGAGCGCCAGAGGCGGCTGGACGTGGTGCAATTGCACTCGGTTGTGCTGGAGCAAGTGCTGGGCATCTCTCAGCAAGCGGTGCTCGATCAAAGCCATTTGCGATATGTGCGTGAGGCCACGGACGCCATGCAGCAGGTGCGGACCGGCGACGCCGATGTCGCGTTCCTGATGAATCCTGTCACGCTGGATCAGCTGCGGGAAGTAGCATTTGCAGGCGATGTGATGCCGCAGAAGTCGACCGACTTCTATCCCAAACTGCTGAGCGGTTTGACCATCTATGCGTTGGATTAGCAGGCTGGAAACACGGGCAACGAAACGGCGTGCACAAGAAGCAATAGCGACGCGACGCGGCCCATGGGTGAGGTCATCCAGTTGGCTGCTGGCTGGGATATTCTGTCTTTGCTTTTTCTGCACAGCCGGAGCGCAACAGCCAGCGGCGCAGCCGGGAACGCGACCATCCGTAGTCCCTCCCCCTGCGAGATCTCTGCCGCCGCCCGCATCCGTCCCGCAATCGACTGCGGCCCCATCTGGCGTTCCTGCGGCAGGGCAACCGCGGCCTCCGGAGCTACGATTCATCGTTCTGCTCGATCCGGCACATGGCGGCGCAGACACGGGCGCCATGCTGGATGCCGCGACGACGGAGAAAAGCTACACCCTTGCGCTCGCGATCCGATTGCATGGATTGCTGAACGCGCGCGGAATTCGCTCCGTCTTCACGCATGATTCGGATGTAGCTCTCGACAACAACGCACGAGCCACCATTGCCAATCGTTCGCAGGCATCGGCCTGCATCTTGCTCCACGCCACGCCGACAGGAAACGGTGTGCATCTATTTACTTCTTCCCTGCCGACCGTCACCGAAGCCGATGCTCGGCGAGCATTTTTGCCGTGGCAGACAGCACAGGCTGCGTACGGAACCGCCAGTTTACGGTTGGAGTCGGATGTGGACGCAGAGCTGACGCATCAGCACATTCCGGTACTGCTCGCGCGAACCTCACTGATGCCATTGGACAGTATGGCCTGCCCTGCGGTAACCATCGAGATTGCTCCATTGGACGCGAATACGCCGCTCACCAATGCGGCGTATCAACAGAATATTGTCGACGCTTTAGTTGCCGCGCTGGTCGCATGGCGCAGCGATTGGAGGCTGCAGCCTTGATTCCGCGCTATCAGAAAATTATTCTATGGCTGCTGCTTGTCAGCTCCGTTCTAATGGCTGCCTACTTGATCCGAATGCGTGCCCGTGCGCAGGATCAACTTGCGGTCGTGCCCGATGCGGCGCCCCTGCCCATTCCAGTGGAAGCTGCCCCCGTGCGAATAACGCTACTAATCGCAAACGATGAGGATGGCTCCCTGGCGCCTGTCGAACAGCAGTTTGCGTTGCCAGCAGAGACCACCACGCGTGCACGAACTTTGCTGAACGATCTTTTCGCTGAGTATGCCAAGCCCGGTTCGCCTCATCCTCTCGCGAACGGTTCCGCGATCGACGACGTATTCCTGCTGCCGGCACCAGAGAACGCTGCAGCCAATGCTCAGCAAATGGCCGTTATCAACCTGGATGGAAGTTTTGTCGACCATCATCCTTCGGGCATCCTGGTGGAAAACCTGACATTGCTTTCTATCCTGGGAACGCTACACGCAAATTTTCCGCAAATCACGCAGGTAAGGTTTCTGGTCGATGGCCACGAGAGAGATACGCTGGCCGGACATGCAGACTTGAGCCGAACCTATCTCACGGCCAACGACGTTCCTGCAGTCGTGCCTTCCGATGCAGCCGGCCCGTCAGATGCAGATCAGCCCCAGAAAAAAGCAGCGGAGAACCAGCCATGAAACATGGAAAGACGTCAGCTCCGATTCGCATTGGTGTGTTCGATTCTGGCTTCGGTGGCCTCACCGTGTTGCGAGCGCTGCTGCCTGAGATTCCTTCGGCGGAGTTTTTCTATCTTGGCGATACGGCGCGCCTTCCGTATGGCTCAAAGTCGCAGGCAACAGTGGCCCGCTACGCCGTGGAGAGCGCGCAGCTGCTGGAATCTTATGGCGCTGACTATCTCGTCATCGCGTGCAACACCGCCAGCGCTCTGGCACTGGACGCTATCCGAGCAGCAGCAAATGTTCCCGTGCTGGGCGTGATTGAAACCGGTGCCGACAGCGCATCCGACTGCCAGCGTGAGCCGCGACGTGCTGGTGCTGGCCACCCAGGCGACGGTTGAGAGCCATGCCTACGCGCGGGCTTGTACGGCGCACGGACTGCGGAGCATCGAAAAGGCCTGCCCACTGCTGGTCCCACTGATCGAGGAGGGCTGGGTCGATCATCCAGTCACGCGTGAGGTTCTTCGCATTTACCTGGATCAAGCCTTGGCAGAAGCTGAGGCCGCTGGTCTAGCGCCTGATACCGTACTACTGGGATGCACGCATTATCCGCTTCTGCGCGCGCTGCTCCGCGAAACTTTACCCAAAGACGTGACAATTTTGGATTCAGCGGAAAGCACGGCCAAACGGGTGCGTCAGCAATTGGAAAAGATGAAATCGTCGCCTGCTACCGAATCACAACAAAAGATTGCGGAGTCACCTGTCTGCCACTTTTTCGCTACAGATTCAGTGGACAAGTTTCGTACCTTGGGAAGTCGATTTCTGGGCCAGCCCATCGAGCAGGTGAAATTGATCGATCTCGGCGGATAGCGGCTGGCACTGCTATTCTGCGTGAAGCGTACTTGCGAACATAGGACTATGGAGGAAGCATGTTGCAATTGGAAGGTCGCATCGCGGTTGTTTTCGGTCTGGCGAACAAGCGCTCCATCGCGTGGGCAATTGCGCAAAAAGCTGCACGAGTCCGGCTGCAAGTTAATCATCAGCTATCAAAATGACCGGATGAAACAGGAGGCATTGGGCCTGCTGGACGAACTGCCTGGCGCCGAGGCCGTGCAATGCGATGTGTCGAACGACGCAGAGATTTCGAGCGTCTTTGCCGAGCTGAAACAGCGGCATGGCAAGCTGCACGTTCTGGTGCACTCCGTCGCGTATGCTCCGGCAGAGGAACTGAAAAATGACTTCATCCATACGACAAGGGAAGGCTTTCGCGTTGCTCACGACGTCAGCGTCTATTCGCTGATTGCGCTATCGCGTGCGGCTGCGCCGCTGATGACGGAAGGTGGCAGCATTCTAACCCTGACCTACTATGGCGCAGAAAAAGTAGTGCCGCACTACAACGTGATGGGCGTAGCCAAGGCGGCACTCGAAGCAACAGTGCGCTATCTTGCTTCCGACCTTGGCAGACAGAATATTCGCGTCAACGCGATCTCGGCTGGCCCCATCAAAACGCTTGCGGCGCGCGGCATTGGCGGATTGAGCGACATGCTGAAGGCCCATGCCGACCGCGCCCCGCTGCATCGCAATACAGAACAGGCAGAGGTAGGCGCAACGGCAGCGTTTCTGGCCTCCGATCTTGCTTCCGGCATCACCGGCGAGGTAATCCATGTCGACAGCGGCTACAACATTATGGGATTTTAAGAGGCGGGTTTTTCTGGGCGTAGGGTCAGTGTGATTCTGCGGTCGTCTCCATGCAAGGTTTCGATGACGATCTCCCCGTCGCACCGCGCAATGATGGAGGGAAATTTTTCGCCCCATTCGATCAACAAAACGCTCTGCGGCGTCATCAGTTCTTCTATGCCGAGCGTATCCAGTTGCCGCTGATTTTCAATCCTGTACAAATCCAGGTGATACAGCAGGATGGTCGCGCCCAGGTTTGCGTGCTCGACGCTGCGACCCGCGTATTCATGGATCAGAGTGAAGGTGGGGCTGGTAACTTCTTCCGGCTCCGCTACGCCCAGGCCTGCGGCAATTCCCTTCACCAATGTGGTCTTGCCCGCACCTAAACCTCCACGAAGGAGCACTATTTTCGGAGGGTTGAGAAACCTGGCGAGCTCGCGGCCCACCTCAATCGTCTCCTCAGACGAATGGGTGGTGAAGACATGAACATTATCGTCCGACGGCTTAGACTCATTCATCGCTCTACCTCCTGCAGCCAGGCAAAATTCCCATGGTCGACAGGCGTCTGGATAGCCTGAGAAAGATGTTGCAGCATCTCCGTCGCCAGCATCGTATGTTCGTCGTGGCTGCGCACGTACAGGTCTGCCGCTGCGCCATGCAACCACACCGCACACTCCACAGCTTCTGGGATGCGTTTTGGAAATTGCGCGATCAGCGCTGCCACGATGCCGGTGAGAATATCGCCGCTGCCGCCCTTGGCCATCGCTGGATTGCCACTGGTATTCACCGCGATGCTGCCATCTGGATGCGCGACCAGCGTGCGCCATCCCTTCAGCACCAGGGTGACATGATGTTCCATGGCGAAGTTGTGCGCCGTGGCCAGCCGATCGCGCTCCACATCGGCGATAGTGCAGCCTAGCAGTCGCGCCATCTCTCCGGGATGCGGCGTCAGCACCAGAGGGCGCTTGCGCCCGTCGAGCAATTCGGCGCGGCCTTCAAACGCATTCAACCCATCGGCATCGAGCACGGTCGGCAATTCCGACCGGCGCACCAGTTCGCGGACGAATTCCGCTGTTTCCGGCTCGCGGCCAAGACCCGGCCCGATGGCGAGCGTGGTCATTCCTCGCAGCATCTTTTCCATTCGCGCGGCGTCGAGATTTTTCGAGCGAAATGTCGCCGCTGGAAGATTCTTCCAGCAACAACGTCATCATCTCGGGCGCGAATCCAGCGACGATGCTGGCGACGCTGCGAGGAATCGCGGCTGTGACTAAGCCCGCGCCCGCTACGCATGGCGGCCAACGATGCCATGGAGGCAGCGCCCGCTTTGCCCGGTGAGCCGCCGACGACCAGCACGTGACCGAAGCGGCCCTTGTTGGCGTCGAGCGCTCGTGGCTGCTCGATGATTTTTTTCGATGCGCCGGTCCAGTGAAGGCCGGCATCGGAAACGGCCAGCTCGGCGGGCGAACCGATCTGCGCGACCGCAACTGGGCCGCGCGTCAACGCGCCAAAGACATGGGCGAGCTTGGGGGCGGTAAAGGTAACGACGGCGTCGGAGCGGAAGGCATCCGGCTCAGACATGGCGGTGGAATCGGCATCCCATCCCGTAGGCAGGTCAACGGAGACAACCGGCGCGGCATGGTCGGCAATTTTGTTTTTGAGGGCTGCGGCGATTCCGCGCAATGGCGGATGAAAGCCGGTGCCAAGGACTGCATCGAGGAAAAGGTCGGCGTCGGCACAAGCTTGCTGGAAGGCGGGGCTGGATAGATCGTCTTCTGACGGCACGGGTACCAGGGTCTGCTGGAGTTTCTGCGGCAGCTGCTCGTAGGCAGCGCGCGCCTCACCTTGCAGTTGATCCGGCGTGGCCAGCAGCACGATGCGTACCTGTTTGCCGTCTGCGTCGAGATGGCGCGCGGCAACGAGGCCGTCGCCGCCGTTGTTTCCTTTTCCGCAGAGCACGAGGATGCGTTGCGCCGCAGGAAACTGGCACGCGACGAACTCGGCCACCCGGGAACCTGCCGTTTCCATCAGGCTCTGCCAGGAGACGCCGAAGCGCTCGACGGTGCGTTCATCGCACTGGCGCATTTCCGCCGCAGTCAAAACATCCATGTTGCCGTTGTACCGGAAGGCGCGTGAATTATGCAATCGGCGCGGGCGGGGCGATGAGGTATCTAGCTGCATTGTCGCGAAAAAGTTGTATACAGGTACGGTCAGAAGCGGGAGCGGAATTGGTTGGCGCGGTTGAATTCGTCGCGGAGTTCGGGTTGCTTGAGGTTTTCTCGGATGGAGGCTAGGCGCTGTTCGAGCGCCAGCAGAGCGGCGGCGATGGCCTCGTCGTTGGTCTGGGCGATATCTCGCCACATCGAGTAGGGGCTGGCACCGAGGCGCGTCATCTCATGCATGGCGCGGCCGCCGATGGCGCGCAGTTGCGCCGAACCGCTAGCAAGTTTTTCTTTTTCCTCGACACCATCCGGAAACGTATCTTCCAACAGCGCGGCCAGTGCTGTTCCCAGCATCTGCGGCAGATGACTGGCCCAGGCGCAGATTTCATCATGACGCGCGGGATCGAGATCCAGCATGCGGCACCCGATACGCGCAACCCAATGACGCCATTTGTCGGCTCGCTGCTGGCCTACCATCGGATTTTCTGAAGTCGGCTTCGTCGCTGAATCTGCGCTAGCGTTCAGCGGCGTGAATAGCCAGACTGCGCCATGGAATAGTTCGGCATCGGCATTGGCTGCGCCGAATACTTCTTTGCCCGCCATGGGGTGGCCAGGAAGAAAATACGCTGCGCCGGGAGACGAGAAAGCCTCCGCAGCCAGCGTGCAGATTTTTCGCTTGGTGCTGCCGACATCGGTCACCAATTGGTCGTGGTGAAGAACCGGCGCCAGCCACTCGATCCACTCCAGAATGCCAAAGACGGGCGTGGCCAGCAGGATGCAATCACTTTCGCGGGCGGCTGCCAGCGGATCAGAGGCAACAGAATCGATGGCACCTTTCTCACGGGCAATCTCGGCTTCTTCGGAAGCACGGTCCCATCCTGTGATACTGCCGGTAAATCCATGTGCCCGCAACGCCAGCCCCACGGAAGAACCGATGAGGCCGGTACCAAGAATGGCGATGCTTTGGATGGATTCGGCCACAATTTATCTACTTATCTACACTTTAGCTTGCAGCGCCGCTTCGTGGGCGCGCGGGCCAATGCTGCGTCCGACCGCGGTGGCGATGATGCGCAACTCATCCATCAATTGTTCAAACTGCTGCGGAAACAGCGATTGTGCACCGTCGGAGACTGCCTTGTCCGGATTGGGATGCACCTCGACGATTATGCCATCGCAACCCGCAGCGACCGAGGCGCGCGCCATGGCAGGAACCATATCGCGCCGACCGGTGCCGTGAGAAGGATCCGCCACCACCGGCAGATGAGAAAGATGCTTCAAGACCGGCAGCGCGGAAATGTCCATGGTATTGCGGGTATAGGTCTCAAAGGTGCGAATTCCGCGCTCACACAGCATCACGTCATAATTTCCACCGGACAAAATATATTCCGCGGAGAGCAGCAATTCTTCAATGGTGGCCGCGATACCCCGCTTCAGCAAAACCGGCTTACGCACCAGGCCCAACTCGCGCAGTAAATTGAAGTTCTGCATATTGCGCGCGCCTACCTGCAGGCAATCCACATAGGGCAGCATCAATTCAATCTGAGAAATCTCCATGACTTCGCTGACGATCAGCAGGCCAGTAGCATCGCCGACCTCGCGCAGAAGCCGCAGACCATCCAGACCCATACCCTGGAAGGAATAGGGCGAGCTGCGAGGTTTGAATGCCCCGCCTCGCAGAAATTTTGCACCCGCATCCGCCACCTGCCGAGCGCTGGTAAAGATCTGCTCACGCGATTCGACCGAACATGGGCCGGCCATGACCATGACTTCTTCGCCGCCCACCGCCACTCCGTTGGGAAAGCGAACCACTGTACCGGAGGGGCGAAAACCGCGGCCCGCAAGCTTGTAAGGCGAGGTAATACGGTGCGCTTCGGCGACCCCCGCCATCACCTGAAAATCCTGGACGTCGAAGCTGGCCGGCTGGCCCACACCTGCCAGAACTGTTTGCTGTGTACCCGTAGTGCGATGGACGTTGAAACCGACCTCTACCATCCGCGCCAGCACATGCTGGATCTCTTCCTCGGTGGCACTATGTTGCATAGCGACAATCATTTCAGTTCTCGTTTCGTCGTATTTTCTGTTTGGTTGGAATCCCTGGCTGCATCGTCAGCCAACGACGCCGCCAGTTCATCTTTTTGCAAAGTGCGCATGACGTCAATGATCCGCTCGTAGATATGGGTCAACTCCATATCCGGCAGCGGGCCGGGATTGGTTTTGCGCACATTCTCAAAAATCACCATTTCCCGATTCGGCTCATAAATCGGCAAGTCGGTGGCGCGTTTCAGACGGCCGATGGCCTGCGCCGCTCTGGCACGCTCACTAATCAACGTGACAATCTGGCGATCGAGTTCATCGATCTTCCGACGCCATTCTGCAATATCCATGTAGCACCCTCAAGACAGGTCCACGGAGGCGGTTGGGAGCGCTCGGTGTAATTTGCCTGCCTGAAAAAAGATGATGATGTTCATCCTAATTGACTGCGAAGAATTTTTCAGGAAACCACAGTTTCGCTGGCAACCGGCGCACGCAACGTGGCGATAAATTTGCCTACCGCGGCAGGTGCCTTTTCCGGGCTGGACTGTTCGATCAGGGCCACAATCGCGCTGCCAACCACGGCTGCATCGGCGTATTCCGCCACCACAGCAACGTGTGCGGAATTCGAAATGCCGAAGCCCAGCGCAATCGGCAATTTGGTATACCGGCGCAGACGCGCGACCAATTCGCGAGCGTCGCTCGCCACCTTCTGCTGTGTACCGGTAATGCCGACGCGGGAAATCGCGTAAATAAATCCTTCAGAAACTTCTGCAATGCGCGCCAGGCGATGATCCGGGCTGGTGGGTGCAGCCAGAAAGACTGGCTGCAGATGGTGTTTCCGCAGAGCGGCGCGATATTGCTCCGATTCTTCCGCGATCAAGTCGGTCACCAGGACAGCGTCCACGCCGGCTTTTTCTGCGGCTGCGGCAAATGCTTCCAGACCCATCCGAAGAATGGGATTGAGATAGGAAAAGATGACCAATCCGGCTGCGGGACGTTCTTTTCGCAGCGAGCTTGCCAATGCCAGGACATCGTCGAGGCGGGTTCCGTTCCGTACCGCGCGTTCGCTGGCACGCTGGATGACCGGACCGTCCGCCAGGGGATCGCTGAAAGGCACGCCCAACTCCAACACATCGGCACCGGCATCGATGGCAGCGAGCGCAATCCGCTTGCTGGTGGCGAGGTCAGGATCGCCGATAGTCAAATACACCACCAGACCCGGTTGATGATGAAACTGGATAGCCATCGATCAAGCCCCTTCCAACTTGAGTTCGCGCGCAAGGATACCCATATCCTTGTCGCCACGACCGGAAACATTGATCAACAAAATTTCGTTTCGGTTCATTTTAGGAGCCACACGGATCGCCTCCGCAACAGCATGCGCACTTTCCAGCGCCGGCAGAATTCCCTCCAGCCGGGCGAGCCGCACAGTGGCCTGCAAGGCTGCCTCATCCGAAGCAGAGACATACTCGGCACGGCCTGCATCATGCAGCGCAGCGTGCTCTGGGCCGATGGAAGCATAGTCGAGACCGGCAGAAACGGAGTGCGTATTTGAAATTTGGCCCGCATCATCCTGCAGCACATAAGAATATGTTCCCTGCAGCACGCCGGGCGAACCACCCTGAAATCTGGCCGCATGCTCACCGAGCGCAGGGCCGCGACCGCCGCCTTCAACGCCTACCAACCGTACATTCTTATCAGAGATGAATTCATAGAACGCGCCGATCGCATTGGAACCCCCGCCGACACAAGCCATCACAACATGGGGCAAACGGCCTTCTGCTTCCAGGATTTGCTGACGCGCTTCCATACTGATGACGCGTTGAAAATCGCGGACCATGGTGGGATAGGGATGCGCTCCCAGCACACTGCCCAAAAGATAATGCGTCGTGCGCACATTCACCACCCAGTCGCGCATGGCTTCGTTGATGGCATCTTTCAGAGTTGCGGAACCAGCCTTGACACTGCGTACTTCCGCACCGAGCAGCCTCATGCGGTAGACGTTCAGTTCCTGGCGACGCATATCCTCCTGCCCCATGTAGACGATGCATTCCATGCCGAAAAGCGCACACACGGTCGCGGTCGCGACACCATGCTGGCCCGCGCCGGTTTCTGCGATGATGCGGCGCTTGCCCATGCGGCGCGCGAGCAAACCCTGGCCCAGGCAGTTGTTGATCTTGTGGGCGCCGGTGTGCAGAAGATCTTCGCGCTTCAGATAGATTTTCGCGCCGCCCAGCGATTCGGTCATCCGAGACGCGAAGTAAAGCGGTGTCGGCCGACCAGCATAATGATGCAACAGATAGGTAAGCTCGCTTGCAAACGCAGGGTCTCGCTGTGCTTCCGCATAGGCAATCTCAAGCTCCTGCAAAGCGGCCATCAAGGTCTCCGGCACGTAACGGCCGCCAAAGGCGCCAAAGCGTCCGGGAACGGTTGGAGCGGGGAGCGTTTCGATTTCAGTTTGCTTCCGGTTTACCATTCGGTCCTTCTACCTTTGTGCTGCTTCCGCAAACTCCGTGGCTGCGGCGCGTGCCGCACGAATGAATTCCATCACACGCTGACGATCTTTGCGGCCTGGAACGTTTTCAACTCCACTGGACACGTCCACTCCCCACGGGTGCAGCGTTTGGATGGCTTCGCGGATGTTTTCGGGACGGAGACCTCCGGCGGCAATCAATCGAAGGTTCGCAGATTGATGACGAAAACTGTCTTGCGCAGAGCGCCAATCAAAAGAAACGCCCGTACCGCCCAGTTTGCCGACCATCCGCGTATCGACGAGCACCGCATTCAGGGTAGCATCGGCTACTGACTGCGCCCTGAGATCTCGCAAACGCTGGGCAAAACTGTGGGCGTCACCATCGTAGTGAACAACTCGCACAACCCGCAGTTGTGAAGAGATTTTTTTTAGCCGCGTGTGCAAATCCAATGTCTGGTCAGCGGGATATTCGCCATGCAGTTGCACTCCACTCAAGCCTGCTGTCTCACAGGCGGCAATGATTTCCTCCGTCGAAGCATTCACAAATACGCCAATTTTTTCAACAGAAGAAGGAAGTTCTTTCGTAATCTCTCGAGCAGCTTTAGGTGTCATCTGGCGCGGGCTGGTTGCAAAAACGAAACCAACGGCATCTGCCCCGGCATGGATGGCCAACTGTGCATCTTCAAGCGATGTGATCCCGCAAATTTTTATCCACATAGCGGCCGGCCTAAACGGAAACCTCAGTTTGCGCGGCGGATGCGGACAATAGATTCATCAACGCCTGCGCCGGATCGGGTTGCCGCATTAACGACTCGCCGACCAAAAATGCGTTGAAACCTGCTGCTCGCAGACGCGCAATATCGGCAGCCGTGTGGATGCCGCTTTCCGATACACGGACAGCCGCAGACGGCAAGCCCTGGGCGAGTCCAAGTGAAGTTTCCACGCGAACCTCAAAAGTCCTTAGGTTGCGGTTGTTCACACCAATGGCATCGCAGCCAAGATCGAGTACGCGCGCCAACTCTTCGGCATCATGCACCTCGCACAGCACATCCAACTGCTGAGCGTGCGCGGCACGCGTCAGATACTTCAGCGCGGCATCGTCGAGCGCAGCAGCAATCAGCAGAATGGCGTCGGCCGAAGCCGCACGCGCCTCCAGGATTTGAAATTCATCCACAATAAAATCTTTGCGCAGGCATGGAATCAGAACCGACTGCGAAGCCTGCTGCAGGTTGGCGAGACTGCCCTGAAAAAAATGCTCTTCGGTCAAAACGGAGAGAGCGGCTGCGCCGGCATTCGCAAGGCCAGTGGCAAGAGGAGCAACCTGAAAATCCGCGCGGATCAGTCCGCGAGAGGGCGACGCCTTTTTCAGTTCCGCAATGATCGCTGGCTGAGTCGCAGAATGACGACGCAAGGCCGCTGCAAATCCCCTTGGAGTGTGCGCCGAGGCGCATTTTTCCAGCGCAGAAAGGTCCGCAGACTGCTTGCGCAGCGCCACATCTCGTCGCGTGACTGCCAGAATTTCCTCTAAATGCGTGGCCATTGGTAATCAGCACCTTGAATTTCTAGTATAGTCAGCCTCGAAAGAGTTCCGATACAGTCAGCGCATGTCTCGATTTTGACCCGTCCATCCCTCCTCCAAAGATATTTTCTCTATTTTGCATCCATCGCGAACGTGTCTATCTGCATCCTGCCTATAGGCCTGAATTCGTTTCAGTCGGGACTGGTTGATTTCATGCCCGGGCTGAATCTTATTGGGCATGAATTCCGTCTATTCATGCATTGTCGAAAAACGGTTTCGTACACTGAAGTAGCGCCGCTTTGGGAATTGTCACAGCGGTATGAAAAATTGGCTGGAAGGCGAAAATACCCCGAATGCAAAAGGACGAATTGGCACAGGAAGCTCCTGCTTCGCACGTTGGGCCGGACCACCAACTGCCCCCGTCGAGACCCGAACCGCACGACTCCCATACCGTTCGTATTCTGGTATGGGTCTTGATTCTGCTGGTGTTCGGTCTCCTTTTTTGGTGGGTTCTCCACCATCAGGAAGCGAAGAAAGCGCCATCAGGAAGAGCTGCGATGACGGGCCCCGTGACGGTAACGACCGCAACCGCCAAAAATGGCGACATTGGCGTCTACCTGAACGCCATTGGGACAGTAACACCTGTCTACACGGACGTGATTACCAGCCAGGTGACCGGTCTGGCCTCCCAGGTCCATTATCGCGAAGGCCAGCTGGTGCGCCGCGGAGATCCGCTGATTGACATCGACTCCCGACCCTTTCGGGCGCAGCTACTGCAGGCCCAGGGAGCGTTGGAACGGGACACAAACCTGCTGGCACAGGCACAGATGGACCTGGAGCGATATCAGGCGGCATGGGCGCGCAATGCCATCGCCAGGCAGACGCTGGAGGACCAGGAGAAGCTCGTACTTCAGTACCAGGGAACAGTGAAGGCTGACCAGGGAACGGTGCAGTATGACGAGGTCCAGGTTGCCTTCTGCCATTTGACTGCCCCCATCTCCGGGCGGGTAGGTCTACGGTTGGTCGATCCCGGCAACGTAGTACAAGCCAACAGCACGACCCCACTGGTGGTCATCACGCAGATTGAGCCGATCACGGTGGTTTTTACCATTGCGGAGGACAGCATAGGCCAGGTGATGGCCCAGATGCACCACGGAAAAACGCTTGCCGTGACCGCGTATGACCGTGGAGACGAAGCGAAAATCGCTAGCGGAAAGTTGCAGACCATCGACAACCTGATCGACACGACTACGGGAACGGTAAAGCTGCGTGCCTTGTTCGCGAACACAAATGGCGCGCTGTTTCCCAATCAATTCGTCAACACCAAGCTACTGGTGAACACCCTTCAGGGCGTGACTCTGATTCCAAGTTCCACCATTCAGCAGAATGGCGATGTTTCGTACGTGTACGTGATCCGGAATGGCACGGCCTATCTGCAGAATATTAAGCCCGGAATCTCAGACTCTGGAATGACGGAGGTTGAAGGCGTCAATCCTGGAGATGTGATCGCTGACAGCAGTTTCCAAAAGTTACAGAATAACTCGAAGGTCGTGCTGTCAAAAACGCCGCTTCCGGCCACCACGAGCGGGAGCAACGCTCCGTGAACCCATCTCGCCCTTTTATTTTGCGGCCAGTAGCGACCTCGCTGCTGATGGCCGCCATCATGCTTGTCGGTATCGTCGGCTATACCCAGCTGCCGGTCTCTGCGCTGCCCGAGGTTGATTACCCAACAATTCAGGTGGTGACGTTCTATCCAGGCGCCAGCCCGGATGTGATGGCAACCACGGTGACAGCTCCGCTGGAGCGGCAGTTTGGCGAGATGCAAGGCCTGAGCCAGATGACTTCCACAAGCTCCGGCGCCACTTCGGTGATTGTCCTGCAATTCAATCTGAGTCTGGACATGGACATCGCCGAAGAGGAAGTGCAATCCGCCATCAACGCGGCGCAAAGCTATTTGCCCTCCGACCTGCCTGCACCGCCAATCTATAACAAGACGAACCCCGCGGATGCGCCTGTCCTGACCCTGGCGGTCACTTCGAAAGCGATGCCGCTGTCACAGGTAGAGGATCTGGTAGATACACGCCTGGTCCCGAAAATTTCGCAATTGAGCGGCGTGGGCCTGGTTAGCATCAGCGGCGGTCAAAAGCCGGCGGTGCGCATCCAGGTGAATCCAGCGCAACTGGAATCGTATGGGATCGACATGGAAGACCTGCGCACTGCCCTGACCCAGGCCAGTGTGAACGCGGCCAAAGGCAACTTCGACGGGCCCAAGAAGGATTACCAGATCGACGCCAACGACCAGTTGGTCACCAGCGGAGACTACCAGAACATTGTCGTTGCCTATCGCAACAACGCACCGGTCCTGCTGAGTAATGTTGCGAACGTCGTCGATGGCATTGAAAACACAAAGCAAGCGGCGTGGATGAACGAGACGCCGGCCGTGATCGTGAATATCCAACGCCAGCCGGGTGCGAACACTATCAGCGTGGTCAAAAGCATTACCAAGTTGATGCCCCAGCTTCAGGCAGGCCTGCCCGCCTCCATCAACGTGGCCACCCTGACAGACCTGTCGACCGGCATCAAAGCTTCGGTCTCCGACGTGGAATTCGAATTGATGCTGACGATCGTTCTGGTCGTTCTGGTCATCTTTTTGTTTCTTCGGAACTTGTCAGCGACGATTATTCCCAGCGTGGCTGTGCCGTTATCCATTGTGGGCACCTTCGCCGCGATGTACGCGCTTGGATATAGCCTGGACAACCTGTCTTTGATGGCCTTGACCATCTCGACTGGATTTGTGGTGGATGATGCCATCGTGATGATCGAGAACATTTCCCGATTTCTGGAAGAAGGCCATACGCCCATGCAGGCGGCCCTGGAAGGCGCGGAGCAGATCGGCTTTACGATTATGTCGCTGACTATTTCGCTGATCGCGGTCTTGATCCCGCTGCTGTTGATGGGCGGAATCGTCGGCCGGCTGTTTCGCGAATTCGCCGTCACCCTGGCCGTGACTATCGTCATCTCGGCCGTAGTGTCGCTCACGCTGACGCCGATGATGTGCTCCCGCATCCTGCGATACCATCCGCCGTCGCAGCAGGGGCGGTTTTATCAGGCATCGGAGCGCGTCTTCGAGCGCATGATCGCGTTTTATGGGCGAACACTGAAGGTCGTCCTGGAATATCAGACGCTTACTCTTTTCGTAGCATTCGGAACGCTGGTCCTGACCATCTTCCTCTACATCGTCATCCCCAAGGGATTTTTCCCGGTGCAGGATACCGGAGTGATCCAGGCAATTTCGCAAGCCCCGCAGAGCATCTCCTTTACCGCAATGGCCAAGAAGCAGAAGGAAGTGGCCAAGATCGTGTTGCAGGACCCCGCGGTGGTAAGCCTCTCCTCCTTCATCGGCGCTGACGGCACGAATACGACGCTGAACAGCGGACGCATGTCGATCAATCTGAAACCTCTGTCCGACCGTAGTCTGAGCGCGTCCGACGTGATCCGGCGGTTGAACTCGAAGTTGCAAAAGGTAGATGGAATCACGCTATACATGCAGCCGGTACAGGACATCACGGTGGACGACCGGGTGAGCCGCACCCAGTATCAATACACGCTGGAGGATCCCGATGTCGATGAACTGAATCTATGGACCAACCGGTTCGTCGCCAAACTGAATCAACTGTCGCAACTGGAAGATGTGGCCACCGATCAGCAAACCGGAGGGCTGGCCGTTACTCTGGCCATTGACCGTGTCACGGCATCGCGGCTGGGCATTGCCCCGGCAACTATCGATAACACGCTGTATGACAACTTCGGCCAACGCCAGATCAACACCATGTACACGCAGTTGAATCAGTATCACGTGATCATGGAGGCGCAGCCGCTATTCCAGAAAGACCCAGAGAAGCTGAGCAAAATCTACATCCAGGCCAATGCGTCCTCGGGCGCGTCGGGTGCAGGAGCTTCCTCCTCGTTCTCGTCTTCTTCATCAGCATCGGCTGGCTCGAATGCAACCACGACGGGCGTTCTCTATACGCCGTCTTCTGGCATTCTCAATCCGCCGACAACCGCGTTGACGGGAAAAGCACCACTTCCTCCGGAACCAGCTCACCGAACACCGTGACCAGCACAACTCTCAGCAATGCGGTTCCGTTGAGTGCATTCAGCCATTTTGTGAAGAGCTCGGAATCGCTCTCCATCAATCATCAGGGACAATTTCCAGCGGTCACCGTCTCGTTCAATCTGGCACCGAATGCGGCGCTGGGCAGCGCCATTACCGCAATTGAAAAAGCGCAGAAAAACCTGCATATGCCTCCCACAGTGCAAGCGGCCTTTCAAGGAACGGCGGCAGCGTTTCAGGGTTCGCTTTCGAACGAAGCGCTGCTGATTCTGGCCGCACTGGTGGCGGTATATATCGTTCTGGGCGTGCTGTACGAAAGCTTTATCCATCCCATCACCATTCTTTCCACGCTGCCGTCGGCAGGCGTAGGCGCGCTGCTGGCGCTGATTATGTTTCGCCAGGATCTAAGCGTGGTTGCCATCATTGGGATCATTCTCCTGATTGGAATTGTGAAGAAGAACGGCATCATGATGGTCGATTTTGCCCTGGAAGGAGAGCGCCAACACGGAAAGAATGCGACCGACGCCATCTACGATGCTTGTCTGCTGCGATTCCGCCCCATCATGATGACCACCATGGCGGCCTTGCTGGCAGGTATTCCATTGGCGTTTGGCCACGGCTACGGATCGGAAATTCGGCGGCCACTGGGTATCGCCATGGTTGGCGGCCTGCTGTTGAGCCAGGTGCTGACGCTCTACACAACACCCGTCATTTACATCTTCTTCGATAATCTGGCGCATCGATTTTCGCGCTCTCCCGATCATCCAGAGACCGGGACCGAGCCGCAGACGGGGCCGGCATGAACTTCTCTGAACCATTCATTCGGCGGCCAGTCGCGACGACGCTGTTGACAATTGCCATCGCCCTTGCCGGTGCAGTCGCCTTCAACGTTTTGCCCGTTTCTCCGCTGCCACAAATTGATTTCCCGACGATTTCGGTTCAATCATCCCTTCCGGGCGCAAGCGCTCAGATCATGGCATCGTCGGTGGCCACTCCTCTGGAACGGCAACTCGGTCATATTGCCGGCATCACCGAGATGACCTCCTCGAGTTCCCTTGGAACTACCGGCATCACGCTGCAATTTGACCTGAGCCGGAATATCGATGGCGCGGCCCGGGACGTGGAAGCGGCGATCAATGCCGCACGGACCTATCTGCCTGCAAATTTGCCCGCCAACCCCAGCTATCGCAAGACCAACCCCGCCGACGCGCCGGTCATGATCCTTGGGCTAACTTCAGACAAATACGACAAAGAAAAGCTGTACGACGAAGCCTCCACTGTAATGGAGCAGAAACTCTCCCAGATCCCGGGGGTGGGGCAGGTCGTTGTCGGCGGCGCTTCTCTGCCTTCGGTTCGGGTGGATGTGAATCCTACTCAGCTGAATAGCTATGGACTTACATTGAACAATGTCCGGTCCGTATTAAGCCTGCAGAATTCCGATATAGCGCGAGGGCAGCTCGCCGACGGCGCCGTAACGGCGGACATCCTGGATAACGATCAGATCTCGAAGGCGAATCAGTATAAGCCGCTGATTGTCGGCTATCACAACAACCAGGCTGTCCGTTTATCTGACGTTGCGCAGGTCACAGATTCGGCCCAGAACATTCGCAATGCCGGATATTTGAATGGCATTCCTTCGGTCACGATCATTATTTTCCGCCAGCCGGGCGCCAATATTATTCAGACCAACCAACTGATTCGCAGTCAACTTCCATTTCTGCAGGCTGTTCTTCCACAAGGAATCAAGACTACCGTCGTCCTGGACCGGACAACGACGATCAAAGCTTCTGTCAGCAACGTAGAGCAAACGCTGATTATCTCCGTGCTGCTGGTGATCCTGGTTGTTTTTGTTTTTCTGCGTAACTGGCGATCGACATTGATTCCCACCGTGGCCGTGCCGGTATCGCTGATTGGTACCTTCGCGGTGATGTACGTGTTCGGTTACAGCCTGGACAATCTATCCCTGATGGCGCTGACTATTTCCACGGGGTTCGTCGTGGACGACGCCATTGTGGTGATGGAAAACATTTCGCGCCACCTGGAGCAAGGGATGGCGCCGCTGGCAGCGGCACTACAGGGGTCCAAGGAGATTGGATCGACGATTTTCACCATCAGCATGTCGCTGATCGCGGTTTTTATTCCTATCCTGCTGATGGGTGGAATTGTGGGCCGTCTCTTCCGTGAGTTTGCTGTCACTTTGTCGACGGCGATTATCATCTCCATGGTCATTTCTCTGACGACCACTCCCATGATGTGTGCCCACATTTTGAAGCCGGACAAGGGAGAAAAGCACGGGTCCGTGTACCGGACCAGCGAGAAGTTCTTCGATGGCGTGCTGGCGACATATCGGCATTCGCTGCTCTGGGTGCTGGATAATCCCGGCTTGACGCTGGTTGTGCTGCTGCTTGTCATCACGCTGAATGTAGTAGTGATCATCAAAATTCCGAAGGGATTTTTCCCGCAGCAGGATACTGGAGCACTCATCGGAAGCATTCAGGGCCCGCAAGATGCCTCTTTTGCTGTGATGAATGATTCTGTCAAGCGGTTAGTGGGTGTGATTAAAGCTGATCCGGCAGTGGCGAATGTGAATGCGTACGTTGGTGGTAACGGGGCCAGCAATGGTGGATTTATCTACGTCGCGCTGAAACCGCTCAACGTACGTAAGATCGGCGCTGCACAGATTATCAACCGGCTGCGGCCCAAATTAAACCGGCTTCCCGTGGCATCGGCATTTCTACAGGCAGCTCAGGATTTGCGCATCGGAGGACGAGGAAGCGCAGCTCTGTATCAATACACGCTGCAGTCGGACAATGTGAAGGACTTGAGCAAATGGGGTCCGATCATGCTGGCGAACATGAGGAAAATCCCAGGCTTCCAGGATGTCAACACGGACCAGCAAAATGGAGGCCTGGAAGAATATGTAACCTATGACCGTGCGACCGCAGCGCGGCTCGGCCTCACGTCGCAGTCGCTCGACTCCAGCTTGTACAGTGCATTTGGCCAGTCCGAAGTTTCCCTTATCTATACAGAGTTGAACCAGTATTACGTCGTGATGGAAGTAGCGCCGAAATTCTGGCAGTCTCCAGAAGGGCTGAATTACATCTATCCGTCGGCGAACACCAGTGGCGCCGTGCCCCTGAACGCGGTCGCGACATCCCAGGCCGGCAGCACTCCATTGCAGGTAAACCATACCGGCTTGTTCCCTTCTGTGACGGTCTCGTTTAATCTGGCGCCCGGAATGTCGTTGAGCGATGCGACACGGCTCGTAGGGGAAATGCAGACGCGACTAAACACCCCTTCGACCCTGCACGGCTTCTTTGCCGGTACAGTGCAGGCGTACCAGCAATCCCTGAAGACAGAGCCAATTCTGGTGCTTACAGCACTACTGGCCGTCTATATCGTTCTTGGCATTCTGTATGAAAGTCTGGTCCATCCCCTGACCATCATCTCGACCCTGCCTTCGGCCAGCGTGGGAGCGATGCTAGCGCTGATGCTGTTCAGGATTGACCTGAACGTGATTTCAATAATCGGGATCGTACTGCTAATAGGCATCGTGAAGAAGAACGCGATCATGATGATCGACTTTGCCCTGGTGGCTGAGCGCGACCAAGGCATGAGTACGTATGATGCGATTTTTGAAGCTTGCATGCTTCGGTTCCGCCCCATCCTGATGACCACAATGGCAGCGCTTTTTGGCGCGCTGCCGCTGGCATTCGGCACAGGCACCGGCTCTGAGTTGCGTCAGCCACTGGGAATTACGATCGTGGGAGGTTTGATCGTCAGCCAGGCACTGACGCTGTACACAACACCCGTGATTTATTTGTATATGGACCGCTTGCGCCTGCGAATGCTGGGAAGGAATCAAGACACCCTGCATGCCAGATTGGGCGAGGCAACATGACATGCGAAAGATAAAAAAGATGGATTGGCGCAGATTGCGATGCGTCATGGCGATATCGAAACAAGGCAGGAAATTCCTTATGACGAAACCGGCGGTCCCCAAAAAAGCTGCAAATCGGCAACCGAGTTCTACGTATTGCAGGTTTACATCTCTGTCTGTCTGGGGAGCGGCACTCCTTAGCTGCTCTGTCACCGGCTGCGTGGTTGGACCAAAATATCACGCGCCTGTGACCCAGGCGCCGACTGCATATAAGGAGTCGCCCGCGCAGCAGCCGCAGAACGCTGGACCCTGGACGGTTGCGCAGCCGCAGGATGCAATGCTACGCGGCAACTGGTGGGAGGTATTCCACGAACCCGAACTGAATGCCCTGGAAGACCAGCTGAACATCAATAACGAAAACATAAAACTGTACTTTGAAAACTATATGGAGGCGCGCGCCCTGATCGGCGAAGCCCGCGCGCAATACTTTCCCACCGCTTCCGCGACCCCGTCCTTTTCCCGCTCGCGCTCCTCGGGCAATCTGACGAACTCGACAAACGCCAATCCCGGGAAACTATCCACTCTCTATGCTCTTCCCGCAACCATTTCCTGGGAGCCGGATCTTTGGGGGAAAATTCGAAATGAGGTGCGCGCGGCCCAATACAACGCTCAGGTCAGCGCCGCCGATCTGGAAAATGAACAGCTAAGCGAGCAGGTCAGCCTGGCAGAGTATTACTTTGAGATCCGCGGACAGGATGCATTGATTCACCTGTATGCGGACACGGTGGAATCGGATAAGAAGGCGCTCGAATTGACGCAGACCCAATATGAGACCGGCGTGGGCGACAAAATTTCCGTAGTCCAGGCGCAAGCCGCGCTACAGACTGCCGAGTCAAGCGCTACCAATCTTGGTGTGTTGCGCGCGCAGTATGAACATGCAATCGCCGTTTTAATTGGCAAACAGGCTTCCGATTTCTCTATTCCGGTGCGACCTCTGACGACCGCCCCGCCACCAATTCCAATTGGCTTGCCATCGCAACTGCTGCAGCGGAGGCCGGACATTGCCGCGGCGGAGCGGACCATGGCCGCAGCAAATGCTGAAATCGGCGTGGCCCATGCTGCTTTCTTTCCAAACCTGACTCTTTCCGCTAGTGGGGGAACGGAAAGCTCTGCGTTTTCCCACCTACTTGACTGGCCAAGCCGCTTTTGGTCGATCGGCCCCTCGATCTCGCAGCCCCTCTTTAACGCTGCTCTGAACCCAACGCTTCATCAGTACGTCGCGATCTATAACGCCGATCTCGCCAGCTATCGCCAGACTGTGCTCACCGCATTCGAGCAGGTGGAAAACTACCTCGCTGAGGTCCGCATTCTGTCGCAGCAAATCCAACAGCAGCAGCAGGCCGTAGCCTCGGATCAAACAGCACTCGATCTTGAAATAGCGCGCTATGAAACGGGCATTGATCCTTATATCGATGTGGTCACCTTGCAGACAACCTTGCTAACCGGCCAGCAGACTCTCGCCAATTTGCAAATTGAGCAAATGACGGGTGCGGTGCAGCTGGTGGGTTCTCTCGGGGGAGGATGGGACACTTCTCAGCTACCGACACCCTCCCAGGCCACGAAAAGACCAAGCGCAGCAGAAACAAAGATTCAGCAGTAAAACTCCGCCATCACCGTTTACATTGGAATGGACAGAAAAATTAGGTGAGGATCATCCATGGAGAACACAACCAGCGCTCCAATCGGCAGCGCTGTTCGCCTGCGTCGCACGCTCAACCTGTGGGACCTGGTTCTTTATGGTGTGATTGTGGTGCAGCCGGTTGCTCCCATGTCCGTTTTCGGCGTGTTGAGCGAGCGCAGCCACGGGTATGCGGTCACCACCATTCTGATTGCGATGGTCGCGATGCTGTTTACGGCCATCAGCTATGGCCGGATGGCCCGCGTGTATCCCAGCGCGGGTTCCGCTTTCACCTATGTCGGCCAGGAAATCAACCCAGCATTGGGCTACATCACCGGCTGGGGCATGGTGATGGATTACCTGCTGAATCCCATGATCTGCATTATCTGGTGCAGCCAGCAGGCGCACGTCTTTGCGCCCAACGTTGCATATTGGGCATGGGCAATTTGCTTCGCGGCCATTTTCACTGGACTGAATATCCAGGGCATTAAGAGTTCCGCCCATGTAAATTTTGCGCTGGCGGTGGCGATGGGCGTGGTCATCGCAATCTTTTTTGTAGTTGCGGCACGTTACGTTTTTGGCCATCCCCACGGTGGGGCCGATTTCTTCATGCGACCTTTTTACGACCCGAATACCTGGGACACCAAAGCGGTTCTGGGCGGGACTTCCATTGCCGTGCTGACGTATATCGGCTTCGATGGAATTTCTACTTTGTCGGAAGAAGTCGAAAACCCACGACGAAATATTTTGCTGGCGACAGTGCTTACCTGCCTGGTGATTGGCATTCTTTCGGCCGTTGAAGTGTATGCAGCACAGTTGATCTGGCCGGCTTCGCAGGCTTTTCCGAACGTCGATACAGCGTTTGTTCACGTTGCCGCTCGAGCCTGGCATCCGATGTTTGCCATTGTCGGAATCACTTTGCTGGTGGCCAACTTCGGCTCTGGCATGGGGGCACAACTGGGCGCGGCCCGGCTGCTCTATGGAATGGGCAGAAGCGAAGCGCTGCCGAAATCTTTCTTTGGCAAAGTGGATCCGAAGCGACACGTTCCGCGCAACAATGTAATTTTTGTCGGCCTGATTGCGCTGGTTGGGGCGTTCATCATGAGCTATGAACTGGGTGCGGAGATGCTGAACTTTGGCGCGCTGATCGCATTTATGGGTGTCAACGCCGCCGCATTTGTTCATTACTTTGTTCGCGCACCGAAAAAAAGCTCACTCACTTCATCCCACCGGTTGCTGGATTCTGTATCTGCCTGCTGCTGTGGCTGAACCTTAGCCGGACCGCAATCCTCGCAGGTATCATCTGGATGGCAGTTGGCATCAGCTTTGGCGCCTGGAAAACGCATGGATTCCGCAGGAACCTGATCAATTTCGATCTGCCCGCGGAAGACGCCTAGATTACTATGCTGGTTGGGTGCTCGTTCGTGAATGCTTGCTCTGGAGAATGACAAAAATGAAAAAGAACAATGCCCGCCCGTTGCTTGCCGCGGTACTTCTAGCAACAACCATTTGCGTTCTTCCAAACCTGTTCGCTCAGGATAGAAACGGCTCTCAAGAAGCGCAGATCGCCCGAAATAACGCGCTGGAAAAAGAGTTGGAATCCGTGGCAATCATCGATCGCAAGGTCATGATCCCGATGAGCGACGGCAAGCTGATGGCTGCCGATATCTATCGCCCGAAAGATGAATCGAAGAAGTACGGAACCATCTTTGTGCGTACACCCTATAACTTCAATTATTGGAGTGTTGAGCTGGGTGCGCCGCGCAATATGGGCGCCGAACTGAACGCGGTAAAGCGGGGCTATGCGTATGTGGAGATCAACGAGCGCGGCCAGTTCTTCTCGCAGGGAAATTACGACATCCTGGGGCCACCGCTCAGCGACGGGTACGACGAATTTTCATGGATCGCGAAGCAGCCATGGTCGAACGGCAAGGTCGGCACCATTGGATGCTCTTCAACTGCAGAATGGCAGTTGGCGGTGACGGCCATGGGGAATCCGGCGGACGCTGCGTTTGTTCCCGAGGGGTTCGGCGCCGGCGTGGGCCGGGTTGGACCCTATTACGAGCAGGGAAACTGGTACCGGGGCGGTGCCGTCCAGATGCTGTTTATCGATTGGCTGTATGGTGTGCAGAATACGGTACGACCAATGTTTCCCGCGGACACCTCGCAGGCCGATCTGATTAAATCGTCAAGGGCGTTCGATCTCGATGCTCACTTCCCGCCGGTGGATTGGTCGAAGGCGCTGTGGCACCTGCCGGAGATGGACATCATCAAGGCGGTAAATGGACCAACAGGAATTTTCGCCGATCACATGCCAGGGATCGCCACCGGCGGCGCCATGATCGAGCGCACGCCGAACGATCCTGCCTGGTACAAAGGCGGCCTGTGGAACGACAGCATGAAGATTAATGTCCCCGGCTTCTGGTGGATGTCATGGTACGACTTGTCGACAGGGCCTAACCTGGCGGCCTATAACTTCGTGCGTAAAACAGCACGGCCGGACATCGCCAATGAGCAATATGCGGTAATCGCACCGACCGGCCATTGCGGCTATGCCGGCGCAACCGAGCATACGGTGGTTGGCGAGCGCGACATGGGCGATGCGCGCATCGATGTCAATGCTCTTACCTACGGCTGGTTTGACCACTTCCTGAAGGGAGAGGACAACCATGTGCTGGAAACGATGCCCAAGGTCCGCTACTACGTGATGGGCGAGAACCGATGGGAGACATCGGACACGTGGCCGCCGGAAGGCTCGCAGCAGCAGACCTTTTACCTTTCCAGCGCAGGCAAAGCCAACAGCCTGTATGGAGACGGCGCTCTGTCTCTGGCTCCTCCAAAGCGCGATATCAGCGACAAGTTTACCTACGATCCAATGAACCCTGTAACTTCGCTGGGCGGCAATTTCTGTTGCGAGGGAAATGCGATTCACCCGGGTGCATACGACCAACGCGGAATGGAATCTCGCAACGACATCCTGGTGTATACCACCGAGCCTTTCAAGGAAGGAACTGAGGTGAGCGGCCCGATCGACATTACGCTGTATGTGTCCTCCGATGCGAAGGACACGGATTTCACGATCAAGCTGATCGACGTTGCCCCCAACGGGCCTGCCTACAACCTGGATGAGAATATTCAGAGGGTGCGCTACCGCGATGGATATGACAAGCCGGTGGCGTGGATGGAACCAGGCAAGGTGTACAAGATCACGTTTGAGCCGATGAACACCAGCGATTACTTCGCCTCCGGCCATTCCTTGCGGATTGAAGTTTCAAGCAGCAACTTCCCGCGCTTCGATCGCAATTTGAATACGGGCGGCAACAATTACGATGAAGCGAAGGGCGTCGTGGCCCACAATGAAGTGCATCATTCAACCGCGTATCCGTCGGAGATCACCCTCACCGTGGTGCCGCATCCCCATCCAATGAACTAGAGGGGAACGGTCACCAGCGAGACAGCCGGAATGCATCATGAAAAACGGAGGAGCGGCTTTGATGCGCTTCTCCTCTGCAATCCGGCAAGGTTCGATCAGGAAAGGCTCATCGTGAAATCTTTGATCTCTTCCGTCAACTTTCGAAGAGCGCGCCTTGTGGTTCTCGCCATCCTCGTCTCTTCCGTGGCATTTGCCCGCGCCGAGGTACGTCTGCCATCGATTTTCGCCGACCACATGGTGGTGCAAAGAAACCTTCCCGTCCACGTATGGGGAACCGCGGCACCAAATGAAACTGTGTCGGTTACGTTTCGTGACGAGACGAAAAATACTGCCACGGACGCGCTGGGGCGATGGAGCCTGTATCTGAAACCAGGAACAGCCGGCGGCCCTTTTTCCATGATGGTGCGGGGCGCCAATACGATCACTCTTGAAGATGTGCTGGTCGGAGATGTATGGATCGCCTCAGGTCAGTCCAACATGGAGTTTCCCATGGTGGGGTGGATGAACCGGGGAGTGAACAACGAAAAAGCTGAAATTGCAGCCGCAAATTACCCGCAGATTCGCCTGTTGGATATTGAGACGCGATCTTCCGACTATCCACTAGGCGATGAAGCCATTCGCCAAGCATGGAGTGCATGCACGCCGGCAACGGTGGCCAGTTTCTCCGCAGTTGGATATTTTTTTGCTCGGGACCTTCAGGAACACGAGCACGTTCCGATTGGAGTGATCGATGCCACATGGGGTGGAACAATCGCCGAGGCCTGGACCAGTCTGGACGCGCTCTCCGCAAATGCTTCGCTGATGCCTGTGTTTGCATGGCGCGCGCAGCTAATGGATGCGCTGCCAACCGTTCTTCTTCAACAGAAGCAAGAACAGCAGGAGATTGAGAACGCAAAAGCAGCAGGAAAACCTATACCGGAATTTCCGTGGCGTCCGGACCCTGCTTCATGGAAGCCGGCGGGGTTGTATAACGCAATGATCGCGCCCTTGACGCCATTTGCGATCAAAGGAGTGATCTGGTATCAGGGAGAGTCGAATGGCGACCCCATCGCGGTCCCCATCTACGGAGAGCTTTTCAAAACACTGATCCAAGACTGGAGACATCAATGGGCGCAAGGAGATTTTCCGTTTCTGTTTGTGCAGCTGGCGAACTGGAACCCTGGCGCGACGTGGCCGGAACTTCGCGAACAACAAACTGAAGCACTCAGCCTGAAAAATACGGGAATGGCAGTCGCCGTCGACGTTGGAGACCCAGACAATATTCATCCCCAGGACAAGCAAGATGTGGCCTCGCGCTTAAGTCTGGCGGCCCGTGCAATCGCATATGGCGAACCGATCGAATATTCTGGCCCCATGTTTCGCCAGGTCACTGAAGAAGGCCACAGCTTGCGCGTTTGGTTCGATCACGCAGGTGACGGCCTGACCAGCAAGAATGGGTCACTTCGCGGATTTGAAGTAGCAGGCGTCGATCAGAAGTACTTCCCTGCACAGGCGACGATTCATGGCGACGCGGTGCTGGTCTCCAGTCCTTCCGTCGCAGCCCCGGTTTCTGTGCGCTACGGTTGGGCAGCCAATCCCGACTGCAATCTCTACAACGGCGCGAACCTTCCGGCTTCCCCATTTCAAGCAAAAGTATTCAACAGCAAATAAGGGCCACGCAAGCGCACAATCTAGGGTCGTCTGCGATACATATCTGCAAAATGTCTGCTGTGATCCTCATAGAACAAGCCTATGCAGCGACCGCGAAGCCTACAGTTGTCCTATTATTTACGTAGATATGCGTCTGTCCCGTTGATCCAATCGGCGCGTGGAGGACAGAAGACGTCCAAGTCAATCGGTATCTTCCAAAGCTTCAGCGCTATGCGGCACGTTCGAAGGGATCACCAGAACTTCTCCCGCACGCACGATGATCTCTTCACCTTGCACGATAAATTTCAATGTGCCTTCCAGGATGTACGTGATTTGCTCATTCTCGTGGCTATGCAGCGGCACGATTGAACCTTTGCGCAGGACCAGCCTGGCGAGCATGCTTCGTTCGCCCGAAACAAATTGGCGATCGATCAGTGGATTCAGGTGTTCTACGGGCATGTCCTTGAGGCGTATGTGCTGTAGTTTCGAGGTTTTTTGTTCTGCGGGTGTGCTCATAATTTCTATTCTTCCCTTTCATGTGCGCCCAAGTATAGCGGCCACCGACAAGGTTAGGCGACTCTACCTGAGACGCGCTTTGCATTGATATTTATACTCGCTTCATGGAAACCGGACTCCGAAATCGCGTCGCCATTGTCGCCGCATCCAGCAAAGGAATTGGCCGCGCCACCGCACTTGCATTCGCAGCTGAGGGCGCCAACCTGGCCATCTGCGCCCGCAACGCGGAGGCCCTGAACCAGGTCGCCGAAGAAGCACGACGATTGTACGGCGTGGAAGTCTACACTGCGACACTCGACGTTGCCGAAGACGAAGGGGTGCGTCAATTTACTGAATCTGTCCATCGCCATTTTGGCAGGATCGATGTATGCGTGACAAACGCCGGCGGTCCTCCTGCCAAGCCATTTCCGAAAACCACCATGGCGGAGTGGGATAGCGCGTATCAGTTGAACCTGCGCAGCATCGTCTCCTTTGCCCACGCGGTGCTCCCTTCGATGCAACGGCAGCGATGGGGTCGCTTCGTCACCATCACCTCTATCGCCGTGAAACAACCTGTTCTTGAGCTGGTCCTTTCCAACGCAGTTCGTACCGGAGTGCTCGGACTCGTGCGTTCGCTGGCTACTCAGTATGGACCCGATAACATCACCGTCAACAATGTCGGCCCAGGCTATACCGCAACAGATCGTGTAAAAGAACTGGCGCAAGCAAACGCGCAAACAACGGGCCGCACTGCCGCCGATTATGAAGCGGAGATGACGAAAGATATCCCGCTTCGACGTCTGGCAAAACCAGAAGAGGTCGCCGATGCGATTGTCTGGCTCGCCTCTGAACGTGCCGCCTACATTACCGGCCAGACCATTCTGGTGGACGGTGGCGCCTATCGCGGGCTGTAAGCTCGCGCGCATCAAGGCCGCTGCATTATGGCAATGCAAATGCGACGTACAAGCCTTCGTAGGGCACTTTATCCAATTTGCTCCCGCTGGCTGCAATCACGACATACTGCTTTCCGTCGACCATGTAGGTAGCGGGTGTTGCTACGCCAGGTGCAGGCAAGTCCCCCTGCCACAGCAACTCACCTGTTTGACTATTGAAAGCTCGGAATTTCTTGTCATACGCCGTCGCTCCAATGAAAAGCAGTCCGCCCGCCGTGATCACTGGACCACCGTAATTTTCCGAACCTGTATTTGTCATTCCTTTGGTAGCGAGCGCTGGATATTCTCCCAGCGGAATCTTCCAAAGATATTTTCCGGTATTCAGGTCAATCGCATTCAATGTACCCCAGGGAGGAGTGATGGCGGGATAGCCATCTGGATCGAGGAATCTGCGATACCCGGTAAACGTGTATCCACCGCCCCCCTGATCCGAACCGGGCACGGGCGTTGATTCAGTCTCGGCATCTTCGGCCGTCTTTGCTGAGGACGCCTGCGGACCGTTCTTCAAATATTCGAGTAAAGCACCCAGGTCGCTGCCACTCACATTTGGGAACGGAGGCATCCTGCCGCCGCCTTGATGGATCTTGTTCACAATCTGTTGCGTCGTCAGTCGCTTGTCGATGCCAATCAGCGAAGGAAACGTGGGCGGAGAACCTGCTCTATCGGAGCCATGGCAAATCCCACACTGCTGCTGGTAGAGTTGTTCGCCCTGGCCAGCGGCAGGCTTGCCGCGGATCAGTCCGCCGGTCCACGCCATTTCATTGGAGTTGACGTAAATCACACCGGTCGTTGGATCGACTGCTGGCCCGCCCCACTCCGCGCCGCCGTCGAAGCCTGGAAAGACAATGGTCTGTTTATCCAAACTGAGAGGAATGAACTGCCCATCGCTATGGAATGTTTTGAACTGTTTCTCCGCCCACGCATGCGCTTCCGGTGTACGGGTCGTTAGCATGTTCGCCGTAAGCAACTGCCGGGCATACGGTTTCGGCGCCGTTGGCAACGGTTGAGTCGGCGAAGTTACTTCGCCAGGAACGGTGCTGGCTGGATATGTACGCTCTTCGATCGGAAACAGAGACCGCCCAGTGACGCGATTGAACAGGTATACGTACCCCTGCTTGGTGGTCTGGGCCACTGCGTCGACGCGCTTGCCGTCGTGCTCCACCGTCAGCAGCGCGGGGGCCGCGGGAAAATCACGGTCCCAAATATCATGATGGACACCCTGGAAGTGCCAGAGGCGTTTTCCTGTATTGGCATCGAGCGCGAGCAGCGTGTTGGCAAACAAGTCATTCCCGACACGATCTCCCCCGTAAAAATCAAACACAGCCGAGCCGGTGGGCACATACACGATGCCGCGATTGGTATCGACCGTCATGCCGGCCCAGTTGTTTGCGGACCCTGCTGTCTTCCATGCGCCTTTCGGCCAGGTGTTATATCCAAACTCACCCGGACGCGGAATGGTGTGAAATCTCCAGACGAGAACGCCGGTGCGAACGTCGAAAGCACGAATATCTCCGAGCGGCGCAGGGTGGGTTTCCGGCTCCGAGGCACCCATGATGATGAGATCTTTGTAGACAATGCCAGGAGTTGTGATCGCGAGAGACTGCAGACGATAATCGCGGCCCAGGCCCTTGCGCAGATCGATTCTGCCATTTTCGCCAAACGATCGAATTGGCTTGCCCGTGGCCGGATCCAGTGCATAGAGGAAATTCATTACACCCGCGAGAATTCTGCTCTGCTTGCCATCTGTCCAATAGGCAAGCCCGCGCATCGCGCTCGTGCCTGCAACTCCCGAATCGAATTTCCAAAGCAATTTGCCGGACGTAGCGTCGAGCGCGATAACTTTTTGTGTCGGCGTATACGCATAGAGCACCTGCCCGATCACGAGTGGGCTTGTTTCCAGAGCACCCTTTTCCCCTGTGTCAAATTTCCACGCGATCCGCAGCTTGCTCACGTTTTGACGATTAATCTGATCCAGGCCGGAATAATGATCGTTAGCCGCTTGGCCGCCGTACATCGGCCAGTCGACCGTCTTCCCTTTATCGGGCCCAGCACTGGAGGCAGTTGCATTGGCAAGTGGAAAGACGGCGCAACACGCTCCTAAGCACAAGACGGCGATGGAAATTCGGATGTGACTGTTCTTCTTCATTTTGAAGGTCAGAAGCCCCAAGTTTCGTATCTACTGAGGTGCAACCCAGCCATTGCTGAATTCCACACGAATGAGCGGCAGAACAGGGTCAGGACTTATTCCTGGACAACAGCTTTTACAAGGTTGCGAGGGTGATCGACGTTGCGTCCGTGCAAGATGGCAATCTGATACGCGAAAAACTGGAGTGGAATGACCTCGCAGATGGGCAGCAGGTATTCACTGCATCGAGGAATGAAAACACAATGCTGGCTGAACTGCGGTACTTCTCTGTCGCCTTCATTCGCCAGCGCAAAGACAAGCGCGCCCTGCTGGCGCAGGTCTTTTAGCAGCTGCACCACTTTGGAATAACGCAACAGAGAGTCGCTGTCATTGGGATCGTGCGTCGCCAGAACGACCAGTGGTGTTTCCGGCCCCACCAGCGCATTCGGCCCATGTTTCAGCTCGCCCGCCGGATAGCCCTCGGCATGGGTATACGACGATTCTTTCAGCTTCAGCGCCCCTTCGCGCGCAATAGGGTAATGGATTCCACGCCCCAGGAACAAGAACGCCGTCGCATCGCGATAGCTGGTTGCCAGTTCCTGCACCTGCTGCTCCCAGGCGGGCAATGCCTTCGCAATCAATTCCGGAAGCGCAAGCGCTTCTCCACACATGGAATCGGCAACGTTCAGCGTCATGCGTCCGCGCTGATGGGCCAGCGAGAGCGAAAGCAAATAGAGAACAAGCAGTTGGCCGGTGAAACTCTTGGTGGCGGGAATCGCTTTCTCCGGTCCGGCGCAGACCGGAAGACTCGCCTGTGCCTCCTTCGCCATGGAAGAGTCGTTCCGGTTGGTAATGGCCGCGGTCTGCATCCCGCGCGAGCGCGCCTCGCGCAGCGCAGCCAAAGTATCGGCGGTCTCCCCGGATTGCGAAATGACAATGACGGCAGGATTGTGCAATGTGTGCGTCGAGCGATAGCAATACTCGCTGGCATACTCGACATCGACGGCGAGGCCAGCAATGTCTTCCAGCATGATTTCCCCGGCCAATCCAGCATGCCTGCTAGAGCCGCTGGCAGCAACAACGATGCGTTCATGACCCAACAGAGCACTGTGGGCTGCCAGCATCGGCTCGCGAGCCAGCCTCCCGCCTTGCGTGTAATAGGCGAGTGTGTCGGCAAGCGCCTGCGGCTGTTCAAAAATTTCGCGCAGCATGAGATGAGGAAACTGTCGCGTTGTTTCGAAGGCAAGAGCGTGGGTCGAGTCGATGGTCATAGAAAGGTCACAATGAACGACGCCAGGTACGCACACGAACACAAAAGCATCTGCATGCGGGTGGAAAAAACCCGAAGCCTGGACTCGCTCTTTCTTCCATTCTAACGATTTATTCTCCTTGATCGACACTTCCTGCGATAGAAAGACAATCCGCGGGTCGGCTACGGCTTTGTTCCGTTGGCGTCAGCACCAGACCTGGAATTTCTTGGGTAGCCGTTTCGCAAGATGAGGTCGCAAGCGTTCGCTACTCGTCGTGGGAGAGGTTCAACCCGGAATACCATAGCCCTGGTACAGGGTGCTCCGGCATCTTCTGAGAACCGACGGTGACAATGCGGACGAATGCTTCAGCATATTGGCATCCATACTCTCTGCCGCGAAATTTCGCGCACATCTCGTAATCGTCCCACAAGCTCTTCCCTTCCAGAGTGTTGGCCATGATCGCTTTCCGGCTCAAATCGAAGACTGATTCGACATCCACCCAACGATTGGGCGCGAATTGCTGCGATGACTCCTCGCCGCCAGGCCAAGTTTCGCAGAAATAAAAATCAAATTTCATTCCGCTCTGCAACCATGCGTTGAACGCGAGATTGCCCGCAGCACGGTGGTCGGGATGAAACTGCAGGGGCCACATGCCGAAGACGACATCCGGGTTCTCGGCGGCTAAGGTCTTGTCGAACTCGATATACGTCTCGGGATCGACCCGCATCTTCTGATTGTGCTGATCCAAGACTTTCAACCGCGAGCCAAAGAGTTTCGTTCCTCTCATCCCGTCTTCCGTCCGTAACGCCGCGAGTTTATCGAGGGGCATGTGATGCGCATCGGCTATACCCTGTGAGTCCCCAGGGGTGAAAGAGAAACACAAGACATCATGCCCCTCGCGCGCATAACGTGCGAGGGTTCCGACACAGAAAATCCAATCATCGACGTGCGCGCCCACGAACACAACTTTCAGTTTGCGGTTCTTCTCCGCGCCCGGTAAAGTGTCGAGCGGTCTGCGCGCCCCCGTTGAAGATTGCTGCCCGCGTACGCGCAGAGCGTGGGCAAACACGCCGCCTGCTATGCAGTTGAAAAATGTCCTTCTGGTGATCATAGAGTCCCCCTATGCGGAACGTCGGAACGTAACTACTGTCCGGTTTTGAACTGTATTCCCATCGATCCGTCTCCTGTTAGGCGCGAGCTGCCATAAAATCCTCTACCGTTATACACGCACTCCGATTAGGCTCGAACTGATTTAGAGTCCGCAGCTGGGTTTTGTTCCAAGACAATGGCAAGGAAACATTGTCTTCGGAAACGTACTCTGTACGGAAATGGTTACTAGTAACCGAAATATGAGATTCGATGACTAACTTGCAAATAGACAGGTGAATACACGTGCTTGGATGTGTGAAGGTTTGGTGAATTTGCACAGATGTGTGCGTGATACGGTTCCTCTATCGTTCGATTTATCGTCCTAGGTGAGTGTTTCTCGTTGGGCCTTTCACCCATGATCGCGATGCCATAAACGAACGAAATGGAACTCTTGTCACACGCACCTAGGTCACATCACGAGAGGAAAAATATGCCAGTAAAAATCCTTGGTTCTCCTTCACACCCGTACCTGAATGATCCTGAAAATGCTCGAACGAGAAATGTGAAGCCAGTAACGCTAACAACCACCAGCCCGCTCATCTGCGATGAAGCCATGATCTGCGTTCAGTCATTTGCTAATGCAACCGGCCTACCCTTGGATTGCGTAGTGAGTGAGGCGATTTTGTACTGGTGGGATACAAATGGCGGAGACTTCGTGTCTCAATTGGAACGGTGCCACATCAACTAGCCGACGGGGTCTACGGTACGGCTTCACGAGGGCAGGGTCGATTTTGGGCTCTGCCCTTTGTGTTGCACGGGATGCTAGGGCTTCAGGAGATTTGCTTTGCGCGGTCCTAATTGTATTGTAGGAAGAGATGTAGTGACCGTTCCCGCAATAGACGACATTCATGCTTAATTTCTCGTTGTAAGTCGAAACCGCCGTTGTAAGTAAATCCCGGCAAATCTGGCGTGTAAGGCCGTACGACCGGCTTTCAATCAACTCTTTAGCTGCAGCATTTGCATTGTTTTCAATAGTTTGCAGCCTGATTGGTGCCGAAGAAGGGACTCGAACCCCCACACCCTTGCGAGTACATGGACCTGAACCATGCGCGTCTGCCAATTCCGCCACTTCGGCCTGTGTTCCAGGGGCTAGCTGGCCGCCTGGAAATCAGCGGCAGTCCTTACTCTTACAAAGACTACAGATGCTGTCAACATTCCGGCCCGGTAGAAATGGGCCTCGGCGATTGACGGCCGCCGCAAGGTCGCGAATTTGCAATCGGGTCGCGCGCGAGTATTCTGAGACTTCGCCTTCAGTTGAATGTTCTTTCGAACCGTGTGGAAATGCGGACAAATCCATGACGAAAGGCCGTTGCATGACAGAACCTTCATCCACGAATACTTCGACGATTCCTCCCGAGCTTTCCGCAGAGATTCGCCGGCTGATGCACGACCTGAGCAATGCTCTGGAAATTGTGTTGCAGGCCAGCTACCTGCTCACCACGGCAGATACGGATGGGCCTGTGAAGGAATGGGTCGGCCTGCTGGATGGAGGAGCACAGCAGGCCTTGAAGATCCATCAACAACTGCGCGACTACATCCGAGCGCACAGCTAACGCCATCCCCCGGCGATCACCGCAATCAAGCCAGTTGCGCGTCCAGTGTGATCTCGGCCGCCTTCAACAGGCGCGAAATAGGACAGTTGACCTTCGCCTCATTTGCTGCGGTTGCGAACGCTTCTTTGCTTGCTCCTGGCACTTTGGCTCGGGTCGTCAAGTGAATTTTTGTGACGGTCGGACCGGTTGGGAGCATTTCCAAGGTGAGATCCGCAGTGGTTTCCAAAGATTCAGGTGTCAACTTCGCGTTGGTCAACTGGGCGCTTAGCGCCATCGTAAAACATCCAGCGTGGGCTGCGGCAATCAACTCTTCCGGATTGGTCCCTTTGCCATCTTCGAACCGGGTATGAAACGAGTAGGCGGTGTCTTTCAGTACTCCGCTCTCGGTTGAAATGGTGCCCTTGCCTTCTTTCAGCGTGCCATGCCAGATAGCGCTTGCTTTGCGTTGCATAATATCTCTCCTTAGGTTTTTGGATGATGGGCCTGGAATAAAAGTTCCGTGACCGGTGCGGTTGAAACTTCAGAATATCAGCCGAACATCGAGGCGTCGAACTCTGCTAGATGCCCGCTGCGAACCTCATCCCTGCTCTACAGCCCCGGAAAGACGCGGCTGCAACGGAAGTTCGAACGAGAACACAGAACCTTGTCCAACCTGGCTGGTCACAGTGATGGTACCTCCGTGAGCTTCGACGATGGCCTTGGCGATGGCCAACCCCATTCCTGTTCCATGCACCTGATAACGTTGCCCCGTGCCGCGGTAGAACTTGTCGAAGATAAAACTCTTCTCCAGCATCCCGATTCCAACTCCACGATCGGCGACGCTCAGGACAAGCGCGTCCTTAGTCTCTTCTGCGCTGATGAAAATTGGGCTGCCTGGGGGCGAATATTTTGCTGCGTTTTCCAGCAGATGATGCATTACTTTTTCGATCATGCGCAAATCGAAACAGACGGGATGCAAATCTTCCGGCAAACGCACGCTGACTGGATGCGCCTCAACAATCTCCTGAGCGTTCTTTACCGATTGATCGACCAGTTCCTGCACAGGATGAAGCTTCAAGTCCAGCTGGACTTCGTGGGCATCCAGCTGCGCCATCTCAACCGCTTCTTCAATCAGTCGATTGAGGCGTCCGCTCTCTTCGTCGATGATGGAAAGCAGTTCGTTTCGCTCCTGCGGAGTTAACTGCAATTCTGAACGCAGACTGGTGACAGCACCCATAATAGATGTAAGAGGGGTGCGCAGTTCATGGGTTACAGAATCCAGCAGCGCACTGCGGATGCGTTCACTTTCGCGAGCGGCCTCCGTCTTGCCCAGTTGCTCGACCGCTCCAGCACGCTCCACCGCGATGGCCACCATGCTGCCCAGCGCCTCCAGGCTTTGTTTGGAGGGACACTTGCCGAGAATGCCCAGCGCACCAATGGGCCGCACGCCCATCATCAGCGGGACCAGGCAGATTCGTGTTTCTTCATTTCTCTGAATGTCCCGTTCGCGGGAGGCGGCGCGCAGCATTTCATCGCTGATCGCCTCGCTGCTTCTGCCGAAATGGTAAACGCTTGTTCTGGAATTCACCAGCAGCGCTGTGCCCTCAGTAAAAAACGTGGCCGTAATAATCCTGGGAATGGAGTTCAGCAAATCGAGGATATTATCGGTCGTGAGCAGCTGCCGACTGAAGTCGTACAGACGCTCCATCTCGATCCGCTGACTTTTGGCTTCTTTTGCTTCATCGCGGGCGCGGTCGGAAAGTCGGCTGGACAGGATTGCAGTGACGAGGAACGCGCTGAGAGAAACCCAATTCTGCGGATCGGCAACGGTGAGCTTGCCGATCGGCGGTAGAAAGAAAAAATTAATCGCCAGGGTAGAAATTATTGAGGTGAAAATTGCGTTGGAAAGTCCCCATCTCCCGGCAATAAATAGAACGTATAACAATAAAGTGAGAGAAACTGTGGTGTGATTGACATGCAACAGAGAAAAATATATCCAGACGATCAGCGCCACAGCCAGCACGGACGCCGCGTACCGCACCACCGGAGATGTTCTATGTCGCAGCACCATCCCAATTCTACTCAGGTCGTGTAAGTGATGAACCCCCAGTCCGGAAACATCAAGCCGATCAAGACCCCTGAGCAATGGCTGGAAGCAGCTGCGCCGGAAAAGACCGCAGGCATTTTCAAGGTCTTCCTGGGCTATGCCCCGGGCGTGGGCAAAACCTTTAACATGCTCAGCGAAGCCATCCGCCGCCGTAAGCGTGACGAAGATGTGGTGATCGGATTCATTGAGACGCATCAACGACCTCGTGTCATGGAGTTAGCCAGCCAGCTGGAAGCGGTCCCCACCCGGCGAGTTGAATATAAGGGCACATTCTTCGAAGAACTGGATCTGGAGGCGGTGCTGGCTCGGAAGCCACAGGTGGTGCTGATCGATGAACTGGCGCACACAAATATTCCAGGCAGCAAACACGAAAAGCGTTATGAGGACGTTCTGGAACTGCTGCAAAACCGCATCGACGTTATGTCCGCGCTGAACGTACAGCACGTCGAGAGTCTGGCCCCCACGGTGCAGAGCATCACGGGCATAACGGTGCGGGAAACGGTTCCAGACTGGGTGCTGGATCGCGCAGACGAAGTGGTTCTGGTCGATGTAACTCCGGAAGCGTTGCAAACCCGCATGCGCCGCGGAGACATCTATCCTGCCGAGCGGATCGAAAGATCGCTGGCCAATTTTTTCCGCCGTGGGAACCTGCTCGCGCTGCGAGAGCTGGCGCTGAAGCGAGTCACCCACGCCGTCGATCAAAATCTAGATGCTTATCTGCGCCGGAAACAACTGGGCCAGGATTGGGTGGTCCAGGAGCGAGTGGCGGTTTGCATCAGTTCCAATCCAGCTTCGCAGCAACTGATTGCGCGCGGCGCCCGCATGGCCGAAGGCATGGACGCCGAGTTTTACATTTTGCACGTAGATTTACCCGAGGACGCAGTCGAAGAGAAGAGCCGGAACCTCGCAGCTAATTTGCGCTTCGCGGAAAATCTTTCGGCCCGGATTTTTCATGTACAGGGCGGAAAGGTCGCTAGCTCGATCGCGGATTTTGTGCGGGAACATCGCATCACCCAGATCATCCTCGGCCGCTCAGCGGTTCGCGGATGGCGCAACTACCTCTATTTCATGGCAATTCAAAAGTTGCTGCGCGAGGCCCCGCATGTCGATGTGCACATTGTGACTCAGGAGCAGCATTGAGTGGAAGATGACTGATCCAACAGCCACACGTCATGAGATGACGGAGCCAGCTAGAATCCTGATCGTCGATGATGAGATCCAAATCATCCGCGTGTTATCAATGGCGTGCACCGCACAGGGTTACCGCGTGAAATCTGCCGCAGACGGAAAGTCCGCTCTCGACGTGTTGAAGAGCTGGCCCGCCGAATTGATCATCACCGACCTTTCCATGCCGAATATGGATGGCGTGGAACTTTGCCGCGCGATTCGAAAACAATCCAACGTACCCATTCTGGTGCTGTCTGTACGCAATCAGGAGAAGGTGAAAGTTGAGGCTCTCGACGCCGGGGCCGACGACTATGTGACCAAACCTTTCCAGATCAACGAGCTTCTGGCAAGGGTTCGAGCGGCGCTGCGACGGTCCAAGCATACGGAGGCGGAGGACAAGACAGCGGAAGTGACCGTTGGAGATTTCCGCATCGATCCAGGTTCACGCCAGGTATTTGTGCGTGGAGCGGAAGTCCATCTCACACCAAAAGAATTTGATCTGTTGCACGTCCTTTCGCTCCATCCCGACCGCGTTGTCACCCGCCGCGCACTCATGGTCGCGGTCTGGGGCGGCTACAACGTGGACCAACCTGAATCCTTGCGCGTCCTCATCGGACAACTCCGCCGCAAGATTGAACCCAAGGATGAACCGCGCTATATCCTGACGGAGCCCTGGGTTGGATACCGCTTTGTCCCCGAAGGACACCCCTCCGACCTTTCCTTATAACTTTTTTATTGCGTTCTTACGCCCTTTTTATGCCCCTTGATGCCAACTAGGTAAGGCAGCAATTCGATGCCGAGGCAACACGATGTCGAACCTAGTTTTCTTGGGAGCAATCGGTATTATGGCAATTACTTTTCTCGCATTTTGTTACCGGGGTTTTGCACGCACGAAGAATGCATGGAAAAAACAAGCAAACAAATCAGTTCATCCATTGAGCCAGAACTCTTCTTCCGATTCGTCGGAACGATCTGGACGTTCAATAAGCTTTTGGTTGCTGGCCCCCGTATTGTTCGCAGTGGCAGCATACGGGCAAACTCAGCCCGGTTCAACCTCCTCTAACGCAGACGCGACCTCCTCGTCCGCTACACAATCACTACCAGCCGCTCCTGCGCCGGCAGCAACGGGCACGGCAGCGGACAATGCTGGATTCTTCACGCGTCTGGGTCGCGCCTACGTGGCAGATTGGAGCGGTCATGCGCAAACCACTCAGGCGACATCGCAAGACCGTCGTGGAACACCGGCTCCTCTTTCTTCTCCGCCATTTCCAGCGTCGGACTGGCCCATCGGTGGCACTCCCGTCATTGGAGCTTCGGACGGTTCAAGCTATCCTTTGATGCAGGCCATCAATCAAAATAAGAGCAGATACAAGATTTATGGCTGGATGGAAGTGGGCGCCAACGGCTCCACGAACAATCGTGGCAACGCGTCGAAAGGCATCCCGGCCAATTGGCCTAGTGCGTATGACGAATACCCCAACACGATTCAGCTCGATCAGGCAGCGCTCTATTATGAACGGTATCCTGACACTGTCCAGAAAGATCATTTTGACTGGGGCTGGCGCTTCACGGCTCTATACGGCGTCGATTACCGCTTCACCACGGCGAAAGGAATGCTGAGCCAGCAATTGCTGGTCAAGAATGCCCAGTACGGTTTCGACCCAGTTATGTTTTATACCGATCTTTATTTTCCAAAGGTGGCGGATGGCATGAATATCCGGATCGGACGCTACATCTCCCTGCCGGACATTGAAGCGCAGCTGGCGCCGAATAATTACACCTATTCCCATTCAATCCTGTACACGTTCGACTGCTATACGCAGACCGGAGTCAATGCCACAGTCAAGCTCAACAATCATTGGACGGCACAGGCTGGATTGTCGCCGGGCTGCGATGTAATGCCCTGGACCACAGATGCAAAGGTCACCGGCAATACCTGCTTGCAGTATTCATGGCACAACGGCGGAGATGCTCTTTACACCTGCGCCAATTCCATCAACGATGGCAAGTATGCCTATAACAACCTCTCCGCCTACTACGAAACCTGGTATCACAAGATCAACGCGCATTGGCACACCGACACGGAAGGCTGGTACCAATACATGCGCGATACTCCAAACATGTACTGGTATAACGGAACTGATCCGACTACAGGCATTCAATACGCCAACACTGCGGCAACCCCTTGGCCAGAAGCGCAAAATTACATCCCAGGTCAGCGGAGCAGCTACCCTGAACTTCGGTGCAGTCTGCGTCGACCCAAGATTGTCCGCGTCGGCCCAACCAGGCCGCTGCTACGCTCCCGAATGGGCCATCACCAACTATCGTGGAGCACGACTTTATGCACAATCAGGCGTCGCTGAACATACGTAACGAGTTTGTGAATGACATCAAAGGACAGCGTACTGGCACTCCCGGAAAGTATGAGGAGCACATGGTTGGCTTCGACTTCTGGACCGGTTCCACGATTACCTTTCGACCTGAAGTGAGTTACATCCACACCTTCAGCCCCTATGGTCTGAAGGCGTTGGATATCGCTCCCGGCACGGCGGTATCGAACCTACAGAATGGTATTCATCAAGCCGGCAAGACCCAGGATCTGATTTTCGCCGCCGATTTGATTTGGCACTTCTAGCGAGTGATAGTCATAGTCATTACGGCATACCATTCGCGGCAACTACAGGACGGCTGGGATGAAAATGCTGCACCCGCTGACAGGAGAGAAACATGACTGACATCTGGATGATTCTTCTTACCCTCCTATTTTTCACGCTGGCCATTGGTTATACGCTCGGGTGCGAGCGCTTGAGGTAATCGCATGAATATCGAAGACACGATCCTGCTTCTCATCTCGGTAGCTTTATTGGTCTATCTCGTATTTGCCTTGTTGCGTCCGGAGAAATTCTAGCTATGACCGCCAATGGATGGTTTCAGATTGGGCTGTTCTTTCTGCTCATAGTATTGATCGCGCGGCCGCTCGGCATCTACATGACGAACGTCTTTGAGCGGCGCAAAACATTTCTCGATCCGCTGCTGGCTCCAATCGAGCGCATTCTTTATAAATTGATCGGCGTAGACGCGAACAAAGAGATGCGTTGGACCGAGTATGGATTTGCGATGCTGTTCTTCAGCGCCGTATCCATGCTGGTCCTTTATCTGATCGAGCGCGTCCAGGCGTGGCTTCCATGGAATCCCCAGCATTTGCCCAATGTGCCTGCGATTCTGGCGCTGAACACGGCCGCGTCTTTTACCACCAATACGAATTGGCAATCGTACGTACCAGAAACCACGATGAGCTATCTGACGCAGATGGCCGGGCTTGCCTACCATAACTTCACTTCGGCAGCGGTCGGAATGGCGTTCGCCATTGCGTTGGTTCGTGGCATCAGCCGGCGTGAGCGCGACACTCTCGGCAATTTCTGGGTCGATGCGACACGTGCAATCCTGTGGGTGCTGGTGCCCGTCTCCATCGTGCTGGCGCTGGCATTGGTTTCGCAAGGCGTAGTGCAAAATCTGCATCCCTATACCACCGCGCATGTGTTGGAACCACAAAAAGTCCTCACCCAGGACGCAGCAGGAAAATCCACGACACAAATTATCGCCACGCAAACCATCGCGCAAGGTCCGGTCGCTTCGCAGGAAGCCATCAAAATGCTGGGGACGAACGGCGGCGGCTTTTTCAACACCAACAGTGCGCATCCGTTTGAGAACCCAACACCGTTCTCCAACCTGCTGGAGATGCTCGCCATCTTTGCCATCCCCGCGGGGCTGACCGTCACACTGGGACGCATGACGCGCTCCCCGATGCATGGCTGGGCTGTTTTCGCGGCCATGGGCATTTTATTTTTTGCCGGGGTCACTTCCGCCTATTGGGCGGAAGCGCGAGGCAATCCCCTGATGCATGGGGTGGCGCAGCACACCTCTCAGACACAGGCCGGCGGCAACATGGAAGGCAAGGAAGTTCGCTTCGGAATTGCCAACTCAGCGCTCTTTGCCACCGCGACCACGGATGCAAGTTGCGGTGCCGTCAATGGCATGCACGACTCTTTTACCCCGCTGGGCGGAATGGTCCCGATGGTCAACATCATGCTGGGAGAAATCGTCTTTGGCGGCGTGGGCGCGGGCATGTACGGCATGTTGATCTTCGTTATTCTCTCCGTCTTTATTGCCGGGCTGATGGTCGGCCGAACGCCGGAGTATCTCGGCAAGAAAATCGAAGCGTATGACGTGAAGATGGCCATGCTGTACATACTGGTTTTTCCATTGCTGATCTTGTGCTTCAGCGCGGCAACCGTGTTATTGCCTCATCTCGGACTCAGCAGCCTTGCAAACGCCGGTCCGCATGGACTTTCAGAGATCCTGTATGCCTTTACCTCCGCAGCTGGCAATAACGGCTCGGCTTTTGCCGGCCTGAATGCCAACACGAATTACTACAACCTGACCCTGGCAATCGTGATGCTGAGCGGGCGTTTTCTGATGATCGTGCCGATGTTGGCGGTGGCTGGCAATCTGGCTCGGAAAAAAATTGTCCCGGCATCTGCGGGAACTTTCCCTGTAACCACGCCGCTTTTCACCATTCTTTTAACGGGAGTCATTCTCATCGTCGGCGCGTTGACCTTCTTCCCTGCGCTTACGTTGGGACCAATCCTTGAACACCTTCTGCTATACGCAGGAAAAACTTTCTAGGCAGAGCATTGTTCGGAGAAAGCGAAATGGCAAAGTCAAAAAACACGCATCAACGATCGATCTGGGACGCGCAGATTGCACGGCGCGCTCTGATCGATTCTCTACCCAAGCTGAACCCGCTGAACATGATGAAGAACCCCGTGATGTTTGTTGTCGAAATCGGCAGCGTCATCACAACCGTACTTCTGCTAAAGAATTTGCGGGTGCCTGGAGGGTCGGTCGTATTTGATCTTCAGATCACGCTCTGGCTCTGGTTCACCGTGCTGTTCGCTAATTTCGCGGAAGCCATGGCGGAGGGCCGCGGCAAAGCGCAAGCGGATGCGCTCCGCCGGGCCAAGTCCGAGACCATGGCAAATCGGCTGACTGAAAAAGGCGTCATCGAACAGGTCCCCAGCTCAAAACTATGCTCCGGAAATATTGTCATCGTGTCGCGCGGGCGAAATGATTCCCGGCGACGGAGATATCATCGACGGCGTCGCGTCGGTCGACGAGTCCGCTATCACAGGCGAATCAGCCCCGGTCATTCGAGAGTCCGGCGGAGATCGCTCGGCGGTTACAGGAGGGACGCGGGTATTGTCCGATCAGATCAAAATTCGCATCACCTCCAACGCAGGCGAAACCTTCATCGATAAGATGATCGCGCTGGTCGAAGGCGCCGAGCGGCAGAAAACCCCGAATGAAATTGCGCTGAATATTCTGCTGGCTGGACTGACCATCATTTTCCTGCTGGCTGTCGTCACGCTTCAGCCCATCGCAATGTATTCGCACTCGCCGCAAACCGTGTTCGTGCTGGTGTCGCTGCTGGTTTGCCTGATTCCAACTACCATCGGCGGACTTCTTTCTGCCATCGGCATCGCCGGCATGGATCGCCTGGTCCAGCACAATGTGCTGGCCATGTCTGGCCGCGCCGTAGAAGCTGCTGGCGATGTAAACACACTTCTTCTGGACAAGACTGGAACCATCACCTTCGGCAATCGACAGGCCACTGAATTTCTACCCGCTCCAGGTGTCAGCAAGGATCAGCTTGCCGATGCTGCACAATTGTCATCGCTTGCGGACGAGACGCCGGAAGGTCGCTCCATCGTAGTGCTGGCGAAAGAGACCTATGGACTGCGTGGGCGCGACCTGGCAACCATGCACGCGGAGTTTGTTCCCTTCAGCGCAACCACGCGGATGTCGGGCATCAATGTCGATGGCCGCACCATTCGCAAGGGCGCAGCCGAATCGATTGCAAGCTATCTGCAAGCCTCCGGCGGCATCCTGGCCGATGAAGTACGCGCGACTGTGGAAGGGATTTCACGCAGCGGTGGCACGCCCCTGGTGGTCGCGGAGAACAATCGCGCCCTGGGAGTGATCCATCTGAAAGACATCGTGAAAGGCGGCATGACGCGAACGTTTTGCGCAGCTGCGCGCCATGGGCATCCGCACCATTATGATCACAGGCGACAATCCGCTGACCGCAGCAGCAATCGCTCGCGAAGCAGGCGTGGATGATTTTCTGGCCGAGGCAAAGCCGAAAGATAAGATGGACCTGATCCGTCGCGAGCAAGGCGAAGGCAAACTGGTGGCGATGACGGGCGACGGCACCAACGATGCTCCCGCGTTGGCGCAGGCCGATGTTGGCGTCGCGATGAACACGGGCACGCAGGCCGCCAAAGAAGCCGGGAACATGGTCGACCTCGATTCCAACCCCACCAAGCTGATCGAGATTGTCGAAATCGGCAAACAGCTTCTGATGACCCGCGGCGCACTGACCACATTTTCAATCGCCAACGACGTCGCCAAATACTTCGCCATCATTCCGGCGATGTTCGCCGCAACCTTTCCAGTGCTGGCCGCATTGAATATCATGCATCTGCGAACACCGCAGTCGGCGATCCTGTCTGCAGTCATCTTCAACGCGCTCATTATCGTCGCGCTGATCCCGCTGGCACTGCGCGGCGTGAAATACAGGCCGATGAACGCGGAAGTCCTGCTGCGCAACAACCTGTTGATCTACGGACTGGGAGGGATCATTCTTCCCTTCCTCGGCATCAAGCTGATCGACATGGCAATCACAGCCATGCACCTGATTTGAGGATCACTATGCGGAAACAATTGATCACGGCATGTTTGTTTACTGTGGTAACAACGCTGTTTCTCGGACTTGCCTACCCGCTTGGAGTTACTGTGCTGGCACATTCTTGATGCCGGCGAAAGCGAATGGTCAGCTGATCACAAAGAATGATGTTCTCGTCGGTTCGAAACTGATTGGACAATCCTTTACAGGACCGGGCTACTTCAACAGCCGTCCTTCTGCTGCGGGTACTGGATATGACGCGGCAAATTCATCCGGCTCGAATCTCGGTCCAACGAACGCAACTTTGATCGCACGTGTCGAACAAAGCGTACACACATGGCAGGCTCGCGAAGCGAAGACCGGCAAGCTGGATACAAAAGTGCCAGTCGATTTGGTCACGACCTCTGGATCAGGATTGGATCCGGACATTACTGTGGCCGCAGCTGAATACCAGGCTGCCTCGGTCGCGCAGGTTCGAGGATTGCCACAAGATCAAGTGGAGCAACTTGTGAAAACACACATTGAACCAAGGCAATTTGGATTCCTCGGCGAGCCTCGCGTGAATGTGCTGGAGTTGAACCTGGCTCTGGATAGCATGGCAGCAGCGCACAAGTAGCCCGTGCGCGAACTCACGGTGCGTGTAGCATGCCGAAGCCGGGCGTCTGAACGTGTGCAGTCACGTCCACAAACCACAGGAGTAAGGAATTCAGAGAAAGTGAATGGGATGGGCACTGTCATCGCCCATCTGGGCATGACTTCGTTTAGAATCGACTTTGTCACCCACGCCGGGATGGCGGAACTGGCAGACGCAGCGGACTCAAAATCCGCCGATCGCAAGGTCGTGGGGGTTCGACCCCCCCTCCCGGCACCACAAGATTCTAAAAGACTTAGACGTAAAATGGCCCCTCCGAGTGAGAGGCCATTTTCTTGCTGGTGCATGTTCTGGTGCATGTTGGATCAGGCTAATCGGCGCCTGCGCGCGGACCCTGAAGAAATGCGCTCCACCACGCCGATGTTCGATTCCGCGAAGAAATAGTTTTAATTAACCTATATCTCGTCGAAAAGCCTCGTTTGCCGCTCGTATTTGTCCTTGGGGTCTTGTCCAATCTCGAACAATTTCTCTCATCGTCCTTCCTGTGCCGACACTGTTCGGCCGTTCTTCCAAGACAGCACTTGTCGGCGCGACTTTCGGCAAACGAATCAGCTTGCTTCAGAGTGCCCAAATCCAAATAGGCCGTGGGACATTTCCGACGCTGTTGATCCTGGCGAGCGTCCAGCCACCTTTCAGCTTTTCCCCACGTAACGTAAATCGCAGTACGCCCTTGCGCAGAGCGTTCTGGATATCGTCGGATTCCAGCTGCGGCTCCCACGTTCCGCGATCCCAGAGCATGATGGGACCTGTCTCATGCACGCCCTCGAACAGCAGGTTCGCCCTGTTGTGATCCTTCATCTCGATGGCTTTGCGAATCGCTCCGGCACAGCAACTGGGCCCCTCCGGAAGGGCCCAGCTCAGCAGCACTCCGTTCCACTCCAATCTGAGATCGTAATGGAGGCGCGTTGCATGATGCTTTTTCATAGCATAGGCGCGCTCGCGAAAAGCACGGCGGTTGGCTTCTACTTCCATCTCGCAGCGTCTTCCTCCTTCCTATCGGCATCTCCTGACAGATACTTCAGGATACCGGAGCGTCCTGATCTCCCCTCCTGACCTGCGTGAGGAGTGATCCATCCATCGCCGTTACGAGATTTTGGACGTGGCAGTCTCGCATTTCAGCCGGTCTGAATTCGAGCATCATCGCGACAATCTAGAGCCCTGAGGAAAGAGGTTGCCTCGACTCGAGTTTTCCAATATAAACGCCTCAACTGTTTTTTCTTGTTTCATTGCTCTGCAGGTGGTTTCGGATGCCGGTCGACCGCGTCGTTGTCAGTGCCGAAGAGATACAGCAGGTCGCGCCTCCGCCCCAATTGGATGCGCCGCCGTCCATTGCCAGCAAGCTGCCTCCGCCCATACCCTGGTGGGCCCGAGTCGCACTCTCATTCGTTTATCCTGGCGCTGCCATTGCTTTGCGTGGTGGCGATTGTCTTAAGGATTGCCTTCCGCAGCCAGCCACCGCGAGTCAAGTATGCCTGGGTATCGTTTCTTTCGACGCTTCTGGTGATCAGCGGATTTCTCACCACCGTCGGCACTGTGTTGTTCTTTTCCCTGGTCCCGGTTCCCTCGATGGTGAATACCGGGTTACCAGATCTCGACGAACGTGGCCACCTATCCGACGCTGCCTTCGACGACAGACCTGACAGGCGCTGACATTTCGGCGGATTTCAAGCCCCTGGTCGTGGTCGTTTCGCCGGCGGCCAGATTCTGGAATCGGCAGGAACGACCGTCTGCCGTGTTTGGCGCCGGAGTATTGCTGCACGCGGATAAAGATGGATATCTATTCGCCACCGCAAACCATGTTGTGAATTACTCGGGCATCAGGGTCGAGTCCGACGCTCTGGGACGCGTGCTTGTCTCGACCGAATCTGGAGTTTGGGCAAAGGCAGCTGTGATCGCGAACGCACCACAACTGGATTTGGCGCTACTATGGGTGGGGCGACACGCAGGTTCCGCCGAGTTTGATCAACCGATCGCGGCTGGCTCGCGATGGCGAAAACATCTTCGTCATCGGCCATCCCGAGGGTCTGCGATTTACGTTAAGCACGGGCATTATCTCTGGACTTCGCGAGACCAATCGCTCCAGATTTCCGCAGCGGTCAGCCCGGGCAACAGCGGCGGCCCGATGTACGACAATCGCGGCAACCTGATCGGCATAGTGAGTTCGAAGTTCGACAACAATCGCGACGCGAATGCGGAAAATCTGAGATTCGCGGCAAAAGCCGATGACTTCCTGCAGGAATCCAACTGGACTTTTCGCGGTGGTGGGCGAAAATGGCTCGACCAATATCTTGAAGCGATCAGATAAACAACCTCCGGCGCAAGACGAAAGAACCAAGGAAATTCACAGGAATAATTCATGGCTTATATCAATGTGACGGTGTACGACTCCACTGAAAATAAACGTGTTCCGGCGGAACTGCCGGACGACGCGCCTTGCAACAAGATCGTGGCTGTCCTGGTGCAGAAGCTGCAGTTGCCGGTCAACGGGCCAGACGGCGCTCCATTGAGCTACAAGTTTCACCACAAGAATTCCGGCCGGCAGATTCAAGATGGGCAAACGCTGGCGGATGCCAATGTCCGCGAAGGCGACATTCTTCGGCTGCAGCCAGAGATTACAGCGGGGTAATGCATGCCGCCCGAGACAATCCGAGTCGACGCCTCGCTTCGAAGAGGACCGATATAGTCGTCTTCGCTTGATTCCGTGGTGGGATCAGGAGAAGATTCGCGCCGCCAAGGTGCTGGTAGTCGGAGCGGGCGCATTGGGAAACGAGATTCTGAAGAACCTCGCATTGCTCGGCTTTCACAACATCGTGATCGTTGATCTCGATTCCATCGAAACCTCGAATCTATCGCGAGCCATTTTATTTCGTTCGAACCAGGTCGGCCGCTCAAAAGCAGAAACGGTTGCGAATGCCTACCGGGATTTGCTGCCGGAGGCGACCGTGCGACCGCTGACCGCAAATGTAATGCAAGACTGCGGACTCGGCCTGTTTGCCTGGGCGGACATCATTCTCGCCGGCCTGGACAATCGCGAGGCTCGCCTGTGGATCAACCGCTGCGCATGGAAGACGAATCGCCCCTGGATCGACGGAGCCATCGAGGGCATCAACGGAGTTGCCCGAGTCTTCCTGCCGGGTCAAGCACCCTGCTATGAATGCACGCTGGGCGAGACCGACTGGGCGATTCTGGATCGTCGCATGTCCTGCAACCTGCTGCTGCACGAGGCCACCACGGAAGGCCGGGTGCCAACCACGCCGACAATTTCTTCGATCATCGGCGGCATCCAGGTGCAGGAGGCGGTGAAGCTGCTGCATGGAATGCCCACCCTGGCCAGTAAAGGCTATATCTTTGAGGGACTGCACCACACCTCCTATGTCATCGATTACACGGAGAATCCAGACTGCTTAAGCCATTACATTTTCGAGAATGTCGTGCAAATCACCAGAGCCTTCAAACGCATTCACACTAGAGCAACTCCTGAAGCGGGCGGCGACGATTTGGCCAGCGATGAAGTCGTTCTCGAATTCAGCCGCGACATCATTCAGAAGCTGGTTTGCCCGAAGTGCGGCGAAGAAGAAGAGTGTTTTGTACCCGTAGGAGCGATTCAATACGATCGCGGACATTGCCCGCGCGACGGCCACATGCGAGTGGTGCAAACGCTTTCAGGCTATCGAGGAGAACCGGAACTGGCCAACCGCCGACTCGACCAATTGGGACTTCCACTTTTTGATGCATTTACTGCTCGCTCGCACGATGCAGAGATTTCCTACTGCATTGCGGGCGACGCCGAGGCTGTGCTAGGACCGCTCGCCAATTCAAGTATGAGTGAGGCAGCGGCTATGAGTCAGGCAGCAGGAAAGCCGGTCGGACCGCTCTTTCAGATCGATAATGAAGTGACACGATGCATTCGCAAACATGCGCGCTCTCATATGAAGACTGAAGTCTGCGGTGTGCTGATTGGCGAGAAGCGCGACGGAGTGGTCGAAGTTTGCGCCTCGATCGAGGCGTTGAATGCCGCCCAGGCGGGTACCCACGTCACCTTTACCCAGGATGCATGGGAGACGATCTATCAAGTCAAAGATGAGTCCTATCCCAACCAACGCATTGTCGGTTGGTACCATTCTCACCCTGGTTTTGGCGTCTTTCTGTCGGAGCACGACGCCTTCATTCATCGAAATTTCTTCTCATCTCCCGATCAGGTTGCCTGGGTCTATGATCCACATACCGACGAGGAAGGTTGCTTTGGTTGGGTCGATGGAGCGATCCACCGCATATCCAATTTATCCATCGTCGACAATAACGGCGACGGCGTTGAGCGAACACCGAAAGAGATCGAGTTCACGCCGGAGGAAGACGAGGCGAGCCGGACGATCGACCGCATTGGTCAACGGCGGACGTCGCGAGTCAAACGACAGCCGGCATGGCTTCGCTGGATGCACCACCGTGCTAAAATATTTATCGGCGCTGATCCTTGGCTTTGCGCATCGCTTATTTCCTTTTTCCGCGCGTAGTCGTACTTATGTTCGATCCTTCCTCTGGGACGATGCTGGAATGCGCCGCAATTGCTCATCGCCTGCTCGAACTCCAACCGGTGAGTACTGGCGGTAACCCGTTTACCCAGCCAACTCCTCCATCTCAACAAACTGACCTGCCCCTGACTCCGAATTCCGGGAGAAGCAAATGACCGATCCGCACAGCCGCTGAAAGTCACCCTCGAGGAATTGGCGGAGGCTGCCAATTCCGAACAGGCGCGATTGGTCTCCGCGGCCGAGCGCAACCTGCGAGCCGTTCGAGTCCCGGGCGCGAAAGAGCTATGGCAACATCAACACGATGCAGGATGCTCCCGCCCTGCCCATGAGAAAGGCAGCATCCTGCTACAGGCATGGTTTTACTTAGGATTGGCCGGGCTGTTGGGCCACTCGCCGGCTGGGGGATTGCAGAACCCGGCTTTATTGACGGCCCCAGCAACGCGCATCTGCTGGGGCAACGTGTGGATGATACCGCTTGCTGGTCACCCTGATGTGCGTCGGCTTTGCGGTCGCCGAGAGCATCGTCGAGCGATCCACCAGGAAAGCCTTGATTCGGGGCGGACTCGCTTTGCCTCTGGGCATGGTTCTCGGCTTTATCTTCAACGGAATTGCAAATGTCTTTATAGTCGATCGGGCTTCGATCTGCGCGCAGGCCGGCGTTCAGTCCTTTCACAATCCCGCGCATGGATTGCTCGTGGACTTGCCTGGATGGTGCTGGGGGCCGCGGGAGGATCGTCTACGGCATCATTGGCCAATCGATGAAGAAGACCGGCTACGGAGCCTTGGGCGGAGCCATCGGCGCGCTTATCGGCGGGACGATCTTCGACCCCATCTCATTCGCCACCCATGGGGGAGCGGCCAGCCGCGCGGTCGGTTTTGGTCTGCTCGGCATGGCCACCGGCATCGCCATGGGCCTGGTTGAGAGCGCACTCAAAGACCGCTGGATTTATGTAACCGCCGGACCTCTGGCAGGTAAGCAATTCATCCTGTATAAGCCGCAGACGGCTGTCGGCAGTTCGCAAAACTGTGACATCTATCTCTTCAAAGATCCGGAGATCCTGCCACAACACGCGATGCTGGAGCTGAAAGGATCGAAGGTCCATTTCATCGCGAATGGCCCGGCCTATATCGCCGGGCAACCGGTTCGCGGCGCCCGCGTGCTGGAAAGCGGGACCATCATTCAACTTGGGCGGTACGCCTTCCGCTATCAGGAGAGGCAGCGCTGATGAGTGGCGCCAACTGTCCCTACTGCCGCACGGCGTTTGAAGCGGACGATGAAATCGTCGCCTGTCCCGGTGTGCTACACAGCACCACGCCGACTGTCTTGATGAGAACGGAGGCTGCACCGTCTTCGGCTGCTCCCAGGCCCCGGCAGAAGAACCGAAAATCAGCGTATCCGATCATGACCTTGCACCTTCCGGACTCAGCATTCACCAACCGTACCACCGTTTCTAAGCCCATCCGGGCCATTCTTTCAATTAACCTGTCGCAGATGACCTCCGCCGCCTGCGCCCCTGGCGCGCACCGCCCGACTCCGCCGCCGCCGCGCCCGCCGGGAGCTCCGCCACCACCGCCTGCCATGGGCGGATTTCAGACTAGCCATGTCCCGGTATGAGCTATCCCACCTTTGCCGGGTATGCGCCAGCTCCCGCCCGTATTCGATGGTTATGAGCCGCGCAAGAGCCGTGTGGTCTTTGTCCTGCTGGCTGTGTTTCTGGGAGCATTCGGCGGCCATAACTTCTACGCCGGCTATGTGAAGAAGGCCGTGATACAGCTTTGCATTACTCTTTTTTCCTGTTTTACCGGCGTCGTTCATCAGCTGGATTTGGGCGATCGTGGAGGCATGTATGGTCAACCGCGATGACGATGGCATTGCATTTGTATAACCTGATTTCAACTTAGCCCTGGAGAGCGCGCATGAACTACTTCATTACCCGTGACGGCCAGCAATACGGCCCCTATACGCTCGCAGACCTGCAACGGTATGTCGCCTCGGGGAAATCCTCCTCACCGACCTGGCGCGAAGCGAGGGAATGAGCGAACCTCTGCCCGTTTCGCAGATTATTGGCACCATCTCCGGTGCCGCAGGCACAGATCTGCCGGCCAGCCCCGTAATCACGCCGCATATATCCTGATCCTCCCAACCTGCATTGGGGACTGGTGCTCCTCTTCGGCATTACTCAGCTGCGGACTGTTTATCGCGGTGTGGAACCTGGTGCAGGCGGCGTGGATGAAGAAGGTCGCGCCCCAGAGCACGGCTCTTTACTACTACATCGCCAGCCTATGTGTTCTGGCTGCAACATTTTTTACCGGCTTCGAAGCTAGCCTACACCCACTCCTCAAATTCCACTGGGGAGCCGTGAATCTTGTCTATCACATTCTTCTCTTGATCGGAAGATTCAGCCTGAGGAGTTCCCTTGAACAGCACTACAACTCGGTCGAGCCGATGGGGCTTTCGCTCAGCGGAGTCATGACATTTTTCTTCGGCGACTATCTATTTCCAATACCATCTCAACGACATCATGCGGCGCAAGTACGCCGCTCGCCTGGGTGCCCTGCCCGCATGAGTTTTACACGCGCGCCGTGGCTGCCAATCTCGTTGCGCTGTGCGGTCGCGGCCGCTGCCTGCGTGCTTCTGCGTTTTCCTCCCGCCGCGTTCGAGCTTTTATCCGCGCTGCCCTGTCTTCTTCTGGTTGCACATCTACTGTCCGGGCTGTGGCGGAACGCGCGCACTTGCAGCTCTGCTGCATGGCAGACTGAACGAGGCCATGCATTGGAATGCGATGGTGGTCATCTTTTTTCCTTTTGCCGCTGTCTTTCTGGCGCTGGCTTACTGGCGTGCCATGAAGAGCTCGCCTTTTCTCTGGCCCACGATCCCCGATTCCCTGCTTAAGCTATCCCTTGTGCTCATCGGTATCTTCACCGTAGCTAGAAACCTTGCGCCACAGCTAGAAAGAGGGATCCAGCATGGCGTCGCCGCGCACGCGCAGATTGAAGACAGATTACGAGCTATTGAGCAGACGTTTCGCCAATTGGCCGACTGATCCAGATCAGTGCCACAGCAGGTTTGCCGCCGGAACACTACCGCTTCGTCTATTCGTTGAAGGGATTCTATGTGGACGCGGCGGGGGAAATACTGGAGCGGGACTCGCACGTATCTGGAAGTCAATCTGTCGCTGGATTATCCGCGCCGTGCCCCGCAATGCCGCATGCTGACCCCAGTCTTCCATCCCAACTTCGATGATCCATTGTGTGTATCGGTGATTTCTGGGCGGCCTCCGAAGGTCTCGACGACCTTGTCATCCGGATCGGCAGGATGATCGCCTATCAGGAATACAACACGAAAAGTCCTCTGAACGGCCTGGCCGCAAAATGGGCAGCGGAGCACATGAGCCAATTACCCATTGATCATCGCATTGTGGCCCCCCCGTCGGAGGTGGACCAAGCCGAGCTGATCGATTCGAGTGAAGCATCCAGTTCTGCAATCAACAGTCTTACCGAAATGGATCAACAATGAATCGACGGCATGTGAACGTCGCCCTATTATGGTCTGCCTGACTTCGGCGCCGAAAAGCCCTAAGCTTAATTTATTAGTGAATCCGAACCCTGGCAGTTATGTTTTCTCTCTAGCCGTTTCCAAAAGCTTGCTCATCGACAGGCTTTCTGGGGTGTTCCTTTTGCTTAGCTCTTCCGATATAGTTTGGCGATCTCTCTCGCTTTTGTTCTGGCTTAGCTTCCATTTCCCTTCCAGGCGCCGGATTGGCATTTCCAATCCAATAATTCCGTTCAATTGCTGTTCAATATATTCGGCGGGGGCGTAGCCGACCTTCCACGGAGTCGCGAAACCGGCCTCATGAATTTCGGCCAATTTCTCCACATGCGCTAGTAACCAGTGCCGATCCTCAATCGTCTTCAACGGCCCATAGGCATGCACGACCACATAATTCCACGTCGGAACTTCTTTACCGTGCACTTTGGTTCCCGTGTACCAGGAGGGCGAAATGTAGTGGTGATCGCCTGAAAAAATCGCGAGTGCGTCGACGGATGGGTTGAGGTCGCTCCATTGTTTGTTGGCTCGCGAGATATGTGCTCTTAGAGTTCCAAACATTGAGCCGTCGTGTTCCAACACCATGGGAATATGCGAAGCAATCAACCCAGCAGCTCCTAGTGTGACTAAACATCCGAATGGTTGGGCGGAAATCAATTCGTGCATCACGGAAATCCGCTTTTCTTCGTTTGCTTTTGGAATGTACATTCGCGGCCTCTGTCAACAAGCTGAAGACGGGCACTGACAATTGTCCTGAGTTCATTGTAGATTCGTATTGGCGCTTTTTTGTTCAGGAATCTCTCTTTTTGACTATGCTGAGAGCCGTCAAAATTACAGCATTGCTTGCGATCACAGGTCCCAAATCGTTATTGAAGTCGTTCGTGCCTCCCCGGAATCCAGTTGTACCTTTCAGGCGAATTTCCTGGATGACTTTACCTAACCGAGGATTGGTCCACTCGTAAGCGAAAAAAGTGACTTGATCTCGCGGCTCTAACCCTACGGCCACCGGGTCCGCGTTGTAACAAAAATCGTGGTCAGAGGTTCGCTCATCCCAATTCCATTCCAGGATATTAACGCCGTAGCGAATTGGAATAGTGGTAACAAAGTCGTCTTCATACACGACTTCGTACCAGCCAAGAAGATCCGCAGTATCGTGTTGGTCCCAGATCAACCGAACGCTGTCTCTGTTCAAGGCGCGTCTTGCTGACGCATGAAGAAATATAACGCTGGTTGGAGCTTCTCCCACTGGGATCCCCGCCACAGCTCTAGGTAGATCGTTCTTTTCCTGTCCCTGTGTTCCAACGATCACAGCGCGCATGTTGTTCGCCCGCTTCAGATCGAAAGGGATCTTCTTGTACTGGACTGTTCCTGTCGCCATTTCGCCAAGGCTAACGACAAACAATGGGAGTGCATCCCCCATATTGAACTTGCTCGAAATATCCACCGGTACGATCGAAGTCTCGGTCTGGCTGGGTGGAGTTTCGCCGCTAAGTCGGACGCGAATGGCCGGGAGAAGGGATTGAACTTGCGTCGACAGAGCCTTGCTTGGCATGGTATGGCCCGTCCAAAGGACGCTGCTGCAACCAATGAAATCGGACATCAGGCTTTTTCCAAAACCGAACTCATTGGTGGCGAACCAGGCTGAAGGCGCTCCGCCAAGTAGGGTAGGACGTTTCTTGCGTGTTTCGTAATGTGCGATATCTGGTTCAAAGTTACCGAAAATCTGTTTGAAGCCCATCTTATCGAGATAGCCTTCGTTGAGCTCCGCCGGACCGCTCTCATCCGGATCATCTTTCCAAAACCAGTTATAAATTAAACAATCCTTGGGAATCAGTCGCTCCACCTGTTCCGGAGTGAGTCCGCCTGGCGAGTAATATACCCAGCCATCCGGCGCCTTCTTTTTTTGCAATCCAACACCACGAACCGATTGCAGCAACATGTCACCCCAAAGGGCTGTCTTGATGCCCTTGGAGGCCAGATGATCGTGGATCTTCTTGACGTCGGTTCCATAAAGCTCCCCAATCTCGCTGTCGCTGCACTGCGGGGATACACCGATCGGCAGGAACAGCTCATCGTGGCCAATGTGAACCGTTCCCGGTTTCAAGACGTCAATGTATTCATCGTAGACGTCAAACACCAGAGAGTACGATTTCGGATTCGTCGGGCAATAGATGTCCGGCCACTTATTTTGCGGCACGGCCGCCAGGTCTCGGTGCTCAGTCAGCAGGTAATAACTGTGCGTAAATGAAGGAAGTTGTGGAACAAGGTCGATATGATATTTCTTCACCCAACGAACTAGATCCGCGACCTCTTCTTTTTCGAGAAAACCTCCGTCACAGCAGTCCTGATGAGAGGAATTTTGTTCCATCTCATGATAGGGGCGTAGAGGATAGTTGCGACAGCTATAGTTGACGTCCCTTGCGAACTGCACCCATCCGTAGTTCAATTCAGGATGACTGTCTAGTCGCATGCATGCGTTCATTTCCATAATGAGAGTGTTGTACTTATAGAGCGCCATAAAGTCGCTTACGAAGCGCTTGAAATACGGGATATTGTCTCTCCCTGGAAGATACAGGCTGATACCGCGATACGGCTTGTCAGGCCAGTCACGAATCAAAGCGCCACGAAATCGCAGATCTCCCTCTTCGTTTGCGACTAATTGCCGGAGAGACTGCAGTCCATAGAAAGCACCGCGTTCGTCAACACCAGCAACTAATACGTGGTTGCCGTTGGATCGAAGAATATAGCCCTCTGGGCCAAGGCTTTGGACACTCGCTGTTAGACCATTTTCTGAGCAGTACTGTCGAACCAGGCGATTCCTGAGTGATCCCATCAGGATCGTGCGCCCTTTGACGCTCAAGCTCGTCACTCGTTCGATCTTGAGTTGCAATCCATGCCGGTCACTCAATTCATTCACCAACGAACCTGCTAAGAGCAGGTCCTGCTCTGAGGCGTCAGACGGTACAAGAATGCGCACTCGATCGTTGAGGATGAACTCACTGCCTGAACCAGAAATTTCTTGAGGCCTAGGAAAGATCCAGGACTGCAGCGCGGAATCTCCTGCACTGCTTGTATCGTCGCCGCTTCCAGTTGCAGCCGCACCTCGGCGGTAGGCAAATGCATCGTGGCCAACAATTGCAGTGCTTGCGGCAACTCCTGCCACCGTGTGTAAGAATTCTCGGCGCGTTAAATCCGTCATTCAAGGTACCTCTTCCAGTTGCATGTCGATTCATTATCCTGTTAGCTCGATGCGCGACAATACACCGGCAGGACAGGACGTTCTCTAGTCAGAGTTGGAGTGTCACCATGACGCAGTCATCGTACCGGTACAAGATGCGCCATGGTGGTTGATTGTCGGAACGACTCAACTTCTGGCATCCAAAAAATTGAGGATGCCAGAAGCGTAGCGGGTTATGCTCTTATTACGTCTGCTACCAGAGAAGTTTTAATGCCAACTGAAGTTGCCGACCGGTTTGCGCCACGGTGGATTGAATATTGCCAAAGGCTCCAGAGCTGACAGTCGAGTTTGGATTCGCGAAGTTCACCTGATTGAATGTATTGAATGACTCCAATCTAAACTGCAGTCTGAAAGATTGCGGCAACGTAAAGTCCTTCAAAAGGGATGCGTCCGTGTTCGCATAAGCGGGTCCGCTGATGAACCCTTTACTGGCATTGCCGTAGATCCCGAGCGGTTCGTTGCTTGTCGGTACAAAGGCTTGCGTATTGAAGAATTCATTCACCTCAGCCTCTCGGCTAGGATGACTGATTCGGACAGTACTGGCTGTTGCACCCGGCTTGAGTTGAGCGTACTGCTGCTCGCCTGTCCCATCGAGTGCCACATCCTGGCCCGAATAGAAGGTGATCGGAGTGCCGCTCTCGACGGTCTGGATGGCTGTCAGTGTCCAACCGCTTAACAGACTATTGGCTATGCTGTTCGAGAAATGGATTGGAAGCACGTACAGCCATGAAACCACAAATGAATCCCTCCGATCGAAATCGGACGGCCCATAACCCGCTCTTAGATTGAATGGATTCGGAACGTTGGCATTATTATTGTTCGTCGCATTTGCGTCCTGTGATCTTGCCCGTGTGTAGTTGGCAAGGATGGTTGAGCCGTGACCGAAGCGCTTGGTGCCCTGAATTTCCAAAGCGCTATAGTTACTATGTGCGAAGTTCTCCATGATTCTATTTGTAGCGCCGAGGATACCGGGCTCGTATATCACGCGATCACTGGCATTTCCTTCGGAAGGTGGTGCACCGGTTATCGGATCGTCAATAAACTGCGCTGGATTGAATGGGACACGTCCATGAATATTGTTTCCTACACTTCCAACGTAAGCGGCCTCGATCATGGTGGTTGGGGTAATTTGTTTCTGAACCGAGAAGTTATATTCCTGATACATTGGCAGATGAAATTTCCTGCTTATACCAAGCATTCCCTGAATCGGTAGCGGAAAAAGAGAACAGCTATAAAATGGATACGTTGGAATAGGTACGCATCCAAACTGCCCTGTCGGATTGGTGGGTGGGTTGATTTGTCCAGTAGAAGTAAATGGATTCGCGATGTCGCCGCGATTTGCACTACCGGTACCAGCGTAGGGCGGATTTTCCTCCGCGACCTCGTTCGCATTGATCGAGTTATAAAAAACTCCGTATCCACCTCGAACGCTAGTTTTACCATCACCGAAGACATCCCATGCGAAACCGACACGGGGGGCAAAGTTGTTTAGATTTGCTGGTGCGATTCCTTTGTGGATACCTTTATCGCCTATGAACAATACGCCCGGAGGTGCACTTGGGTCTATTGTCGACTGTACTCCGGGCACGATGGTATCGAGCTTGCCATGTCCATCCTTCCACTGTAGAAACGGCTCGTAGCGCAATCCATAATTCAGGGTGAAGCGCGGGTTTACTCGGAATACATCTTGAGCAAAGAAGGAATTGTAGGCCGAATAGTCATCGTTGACGCGGACACCAAAGTCAATAGTGATATTGTCGTAGGCGCCTAACATGAAGTCAGCTACCGGATTTCCGCTGGGTGGAGCGTTGGGTGGCGGATTTGGATTTTGAGTGCGAACTCCGCTGAACACAAAATTTGACGGAGCAATATACGATTGATAGAAGTGAAGCTTTAACGTCTCGAAGCCAAACTCAAAACTATGTAGCCCCTTGCTCCACGACAGATTGTCACCAATCTGATAATTAACTCCTGAGAATACGATCGCGTATCCAGAATCTAGAACGAAATTGTTTCCAACACTCGCTACGATTGAACCGGTTGGAGTGTACTGCGGCATATTGATGCCCAAGGAGGCTGTTGGAATAGGTTTGATTGTTTGCCTCGTTGGTATTGCTGTTTAAAACGGAAAATATTGCTTGATTCAGGAGTGTTGGGGAAAAGGTGTAGATGTCGTTGACGACACCGTTCTGCGTCTTAATCGAGGTAGTGTTACTTACGTATCCTGAAATATTCCCCCCGTCATAACCGGAAAAGGGCGATTGGAAGTTAGTGTTGTCCTGGTAGTAATGTCCGAATATCAGGTTTTTCGTGCTCTGGTTCCAATCCAGTCGAACCATACCCATGTCATCCGTAGTCGGGCTTGGTCCAACATCGGTCACAGTTCCAGTAGGTGACTGAGGAATATACTTAAGCAGGTTGACAGCAACTGGACTGATGCATCCTGGGGAAATTATGTTGTTCGCTACGCAGGGGCCACCGGTCGTCGGATCCGTGAGCGGGAGTCCAGTGATCGGGTCCGTTGGGTCGAATAAAACGTTCTCTCCTGGCGCGCTAAAATTTCCGCTTCTTTCCGCCGCACTGGGAACTACGGCCTCACTTCCTTCTGTGTTCCCATTAACCGTCAATCTCTGGAAAGAGCCGAAAAAGAATGCCTTGCGTTTAAGGATTGGGCCACCAATCGCTGCGCCATATTGATTTTGCTTTAGAGGCGGAACAGTTTGAAGGAAGTAATCTTTTGCGTTAAAGGCGCTATTCCTTAAGAATTCCCAGGCTGATCCATGAAACGAATCGGTTCCTGCCCGCGAAACAACTTCTACCTGAGCGCCTGAACTATGACCATATTCTGCCGGAAAATTAGAGGTTAGCATTCGGAATTGCGCGATTGCATCCGGAGGAGGAAGGTTCAGACCTGTATTTCGCGAAGGGTTGTTGAAATAAGCGCCGTCGAAAGTGTAGACAGTTGCGTTTGGCAAGCTCCCGTTTACATTCATCTCGGGACCGCCGCGGGCGTCACTCATGGTTTGAGGAGCGCTGACATTCGTGACACCGGGAAGGATGCTCGCCAGGCTCATAATATTGCGGCCATTTAAGGGCAGATCCACTACTCGCCTATCATCCACCAATCCAGTCAGAGTATTCGAGCTTGTGTCCACTAAGGCAACCGTACTCGAGACATTTACCTGGCTTTGTACTGCTCCAATGGTGAGTTGTCCGTCGGCTCGAACATTCTGCGACACAGTCAATTCGATATTCGATCGCACCAGCTTTTGAAAACCGGTGGCTTCAAACGTAACTGTGTAGTGCCCAGCGGGCAAAGCGACGAAATTATAAAAGCCCTGTGCGTCGGTCTGCGCGGTGCGTGTTGTGTGCTGTTCGGTCATCACTGCGGTGACATTCGCGCCCGCGACAGCTGCGCCTGATGCATCCCGCACGTATCCCGAAATATTTCCTGTCCCCTGTGCGAATGCCTTCGGAACAATTGCCAGAATCAGAATCAGCAACCATGCGGTTGTTGCCAGCGAACAATGTCTGGAGGTTAGGCAAGAACCGGCCCATTTCCAAAAAGGCTGAAAGAGAAATTTACTGCTGATCATTGGTTCCCCCGGAATTAGTCTCTAAAAAATCTCTTTACAATACCGCTGGTCAGCCCCATGGGCTGTAACGTCAACTTACTTGGTTAACCGTTTTACCTGCATGGTGAAAGGTTTTACTCCGTTTAACAAACACTTGTCAAGCGCAATTTATAGGCGCTTTGCCGTTTCTGTAAATGGTCTCGGGAAAGAGGATCTCGTCGAGAAAAACATGTGTCGGATGGAAAGGATTGCCGGACAACTATTCTATGGAACCCGAGGAACTGGGGCAGCGCACCGACAGCAACCTTAGATTCCCGTGTCACCAGCCGTGCCGTCGTGCGCTTTTCAAATGAAGCCTAGCGCAGAAAATGCTCTAGATCGAAGCCGGTGCGCGTTCGAAAATGCGCTGCTGCCAATAGGGATAGATCGGCGTCACCGCGCTGGCCGCGTCCAGCGTAGCAACCTGCTCGGGTGTCAGCTTCCAGCCGACAGCTCCAAGATTTTCTTTCAATTGCTCTTCGTTCCGAGCGCCGCAGATCGCGCTGGCGACCGTCGGTCGCTGCAGCAGCCAATTTAGAGCAATCTGCGCGACGGTCTTTCCTGTCTCCCTGGCAATAGCGTCAAGAGCGTCGACCACCTTGTAGAGATACTCGTCCGAAATAGGCGGTCCATTTACGGCGGTCTTGTGCAGTCGGCTGATTTCCGGAAGCGGTTGGTTCCGGCGAATCTTTCCGGTGAGACGACCCCAACCCAGCGGACTCCAGATCAACGCCGAGACTCGCTCCTCGATACCCAGCGGCATCAGTTCCCACTCATACTCACGGCCAATCAGCGAGTAGTAGACCTGGTGCGCCACGTAGCGCTGCCACCCATACTTCTCTGAGATAGCCATTGACTTCATCAAATGCCATCCGGAAAAATTTGAGCATGCAATGTAGCGCACCTTCCCCTGATGCACGAAATTCGTAAGAGCATCGAGAGTTTCGTCCAGTGGCGTCTGCGCGTCGTAGGTATGGATGTGGTAGATGTCAACGTAGTCTGTGCCCAGGCGTCGCAAGCTTCCATTCAACTGATCTGTCAAGTGAGAGCGAGAGGAGCCAAGATTGTTCGGCCCTTCTCCCATACGGACGGTGCCTTTGGTGGAAAGCAGCACCTTGTCTCGGCGTCCCTTAATGGCCTTCCCCAAAATTTCTTCTGACAAGCCATAGGAATAGATATTCGCCGTATCGAAGAGGTTCACGCCGGCATCGACACAGATACTGACCATACGCGTGGCCTCTGTCACACCGGTTTCTCCCCACGCCTTGAAAAATTCGCCCGAACCTCCGAAGGTCGCAGCGCCGAAGCTTAACGCGGATACCTTCAGTCCTGAATGGCCAAGTTGTCTATATTCCATGGGTTCTTCCTTATCGGTTTCGATCGGCATACCGAGCGTGCCACATACTTTTCATGCACAAATTCAGCGACGCATGGGCCGAGTTATATCATGGGATGGTTGTCGAGCGATACAGGCTGACTCTTGAGAGGACCTGCGTGCAGCAAACATCAACGATTCAACAAGCTCGGCTTGCGCGACGACTTCTTCATCCGTTGCGCGCCGAGTTGATCCAACTTGTAACTGACCTTGTCCGCACCAACACTGTCGCTATTCCCCCGAATGGAAATGAGACGCCGGGCCAATTTGTTCTACGGCGTTTTCTCCACAAACGCGGGGTGCGTTCAGAACTCTACAAAACGGAGTTTGTTAGTGCATCCAATAGTCCCTGGAAACATGCGGATCGACACTATCAAGGACGTAAGAATCTAGTCGCCCGGCTCGCGGGTTCGGGCGGAGGACGCAGTCTGTTGCTCAGTGGACACATGGACACAGTACCCACCCGGGCCGCGTCATGGACTACGCCACCGTGGTCGCCAGAGATACGCAAAGGCCGCATCTACGGTTTGGGAACGTTCGATATGAAAGCAGGTTTAGCTGCGCAGGCGGTTGCGCTGTGTGCATTGCACGCAAGCGGCGTGCGATTGCGCGGCGATCTGATCTTCGAGTCGGTGATCGACGAAGAGTGGGGCGGAGGTGGTGGTACGCTCGCAGGCCGTATGCGCGGTGATACAGCCGATGCCTGTGTCATCTCCGAAGGCACGCAGCTTGAGATTTTTCGCGCAACGCGCGGTGGCCTTATCGTCGATCTCTCGGTCACAGCCGGCGATGCGTCCGCTTATTTTTCCTCTTCCCCTGTGATCAGTCCCGCAATACCTTTGGGCCGGCTGCTCCAATGGGTAGATGGCTGGGTCAAACGTCGTCGCCGCAAAGCTACCCGCGGCGCATATCGATCCATCGCCGACCCGACACCGGTGCAGGTCTTGGCCGTTGAAGCCAATCGATTCGATGCGGATGTTCCCTTTAGCGTGCCGCTCACAGCAGCTGTCCGCGTATACTTCCAGTTTCTTCCGCATGAAGATGTCGACGCTGTCGTCGCCACAATTCGCGAGTCTCTGCGGCGTTTTCAGCAAACCGATCTTTTCTTCCGAGAGCATCCGATCGAGTGGCGACCGATCTTCGACCCTCCGTTACTTGGCCATGAATTGCAGCGGGATCATCCGTGGACGGAATGCCTTTCCCGGAGTGCCTCCACGGCGCTGGGCAAACCGGCTACCGTGACAGTGGCACCATATCCTTGCGACGCTTTCTTGATGCAACGGGTTTACGGCATTCCAACTCTGCTCTTCGGTCCATGCGGAGGAGGCGCACATAATCCCGACGAGTACGTCGGCACCCGCTCTGTTCTGCAAACCGCCCACGTGCTGATAACCGCAGCACTGGAATGGTGCGCATAGACACTCGGCCGCATCCCCGCCGCTCAACACGCATCACGTGATCCGAAATTAGCGTACTATTTGCCCGAACAATCTCAGGTCTATCCCTTGAGCCATCGCGCGCAATCCCGCCGCGTTTGGGTGCAAATGGTCGCCGCTGTCATAGAGGGCCAGTATGCGCGCAGGATGCGTGGGATCGCGGACGATCTTGTCGAAATCTGCGAAGCCGTCCAAATTTTTGGTCGTACGAATCCAATGGTTGACGGTTTCGCGCATCTTCTCACCCTGGGGCGACGTGAATTTGCAGTTCTCATAGGGCAGGATTGTCGCGCCAATTACCTTGATCCCATGCGTGTGGGCGCGGACTGCGATCTGCTCCAATGCGCCGATCAAATTCTGTGCCGTCGCTGCGGGATTGTCGGGCGTGGCGGACACGATTGTGTCCGATGTCGTTGATGCCTTCCAACATGATCAGATACTTAATTCCCGCCTGCGCGATCACATCGCGATCGAGGCGCCGGAGCGCGCTTTCATCGCCGACCCCATCGCGTAGAAGGCGGTTTCCGTTAATACCAGCATTCAAAACCGCGATCCCTGAGATCGATTTATCTGCCTGAATGCGGCGGGCTAAATCATCCGGCCAGCGTCCATTTGTATTCGGGTCACTGGCCGCTCCATCGGTGATGCTGTCGCCGAAGGCAACGACAACTCCGGCGGATCCGTTCTGTACATCCGGCTTCACTTCGACGCCTTTCAAAAAATACCAGGAGGGTATCTCGGTCGCGGCAGGCAGCGTTCCTGCGCCAATTACGTTACCCGTTGCCATATAGCTGGTCTGCAACGCATAGGAATGAACTGTTGCCTGGCTCACCAACTGTGCAGGGACAAACAAGCTGACAGCAATGTTGGCCATGGCCGGCACGTTCAGTTCGACCGGATCACTCACCATCATCGAACCTTTTGGAACAGTGACAGATGTCTGGCCGCTGAATGTCAACATCCTTGCCGTAGGCAGCTCAACAGCGTTGCCTCCCTCGCTGATAGCAATCTGCGCCGCGCCAATGGTCAGTGGCTCTTCTCCAAATTCGTTCGTCAGGACTATGCGTGCTTCTGCACCTCCAGCAGAGATGTGAACAATCTCACGATAGGTGGTGCCATCCTTGCCGGGAAGTCCAGTGGTATTTGGCTGAGCTTCAGGGGATGCGGCCCATGTGCCAATCCACTGCCCACCACGCGGCGTGGCCGCGTACGAAGCGCATGCGAGCGCAAAGATGCAGAACAACAGCAATAGGTAGCTTCGATTCGTACGCATTCGCTTGGTCGCCCAACTTGTCCACCGTTCTACACGTATTGATGTTTGAGGCTTGATTCTCTTCATCTGTTCAACTCCACTGAAATATTTGAGCGGAAAAATTATCAATCCTTTTCAAGTTTTACCCTGAGTCTCCGGCGAGAGGAGATTTGCTCTAGCGAAGTAGACCACAGTGTAGGCCGCCCGCGCCAGAAAGATGACGGAGTAGCCGTGAGCGGAGGGGGAGGCAGACAGGAGTGGGGGAGAGGCTGTATACCTAACGACGTAGAGATAGCTGTATACCTAACGACGTAGAGAGAGATGACCTCAGGGGTCCCCGACGGCGTGATCACGATTCGCGACATTGCAAAAGCGACTGGACTATCGACAGCCACGGTTTCCATGGTTCTGAATAAAGCGGGGCGCCGGATTCCGCCGGTGACGCAGCGGCTGGTGCAGGACACGGCGCATAAGATGGGATATTTCCCCAATCTGCAGGCGCGCTCGCTGCGCAGCAAACGGACCCACAGCATCGGCGTCCTGGTATTTGATATCACCGATCCGTATTGCGGCCTGGTCATCCGCGGGATCGAAAATTCCCTGGAGGGCGCCGGATATATGTCGGTGCTGGCGGACCTGCAAAACACGCCGGGACGCCTTCACCGATGCCTGCAGATGCTGATGGGGCGCCGCGTCGAAGGCGTCATCGCCATCGCCAACCCGGTACATCTGGGGACCGACCTTTCCACGGCGCTGCTGCCGTTTGACGTTCCCGCCGTGGTCATCGGGAGCCACCCGGCAAACGAAAGCTATGCCTCGGTGGTGGTCAATAACATGGCCGGAACGCGGGCGGCGGTAGAACATCTCTACGAACTTGGCCATCGCGACCTTGCCGTCATCAAAGGGCCGAAGGCGATGAGTGACAGTGCGCCGCGATGGAATGGAATCCGGGAGTGCGCCCGCGCGAAAGGTATGCGGATTGATCGCTCCCTGGTGGTGGAGATAAAAGGCAATAACTCGAGTTACGAGGAGGGCTATGAACTCACCGAGCGGCTGCTACGACAGGGAAAGCGATTTAGCGGATTGATTGCTTTTGACGATCTAACCGCCTTCGCGGCCATTGGCGCTCTCAGCAAGGCGGGGCGCCGGGTGCCGGAAGACTGTTCGGTCATAGGATTTGACGATATACCCGGTGCGGCCTTCTATAACCCTCCTCTCACGACCATTCGCCAGCATCTGGAAAAGCAAGGGGTCCTGGGCGCGGAAATGATCCAGAGACTGTTATCGGCAGACCCCGGGCAACCTGTTAGCGAGAGGCACGAGAAAGTTGAGCCGCACCTGGTGATACGCAAGAGCACTTCGCAGGTGTCGCAGCCGGCGAGTTGAGGCACGCGTCCCGGGCAGGCAGCCAGCTCATGATTTTTCTATTGACAGGCTCGATTCCCATAGTTAAACCTTTAACCTACGTGGAATCGAGCCTTTGTGCCATCTCTCGAACCAAGCGATAGGTACATCCCGCTGCATGGGCGGGCAAGGAAATTGTGGAGAGCCAGGGATGTCATACGTATTGCTCTTTGTGCAGAAGTATCAGCCATCTGCCGCTGCGGTCTTTTTCCAACTGGAAGCCGAATTCGCAGAACTCGAGCGCCGCTCGCCCCAGTTTCCCCAGGGCAGGCGATATCAACTGCTAGCGGAAGGAGAGCCGACAAACACCCTGCTCTGGCAATGTGAGTTTGCTTCGCTGGAGGATCTGCACCATGCCTTGCAGGAAATGTCCGACGACCCGACGCATATCGCGCTTTTTGCGAAGCAGCTGCCCTATATAGTCGAGATGCGTACCGAGATTTATCAAAGGCTCCCACTATAAAATCTAAGAAAGATCGCCCTACCCTTATGACTAACAGCATAGACTTTGTGGATTCCCGCCAGTTGTTAGAGTGGTGCAAGATTCCAGCGGACAAGCTGTCGAGCCACCCTGGACTTCGGATTCCATATCGAGAGGTCCGCGACTCGGAAGAGATGGGCCAATTGATGGCGGAGGAGTTGGCAGACGTCATCGAGAAAAATAATGAAAAGGGTTTACCGACACGCGCCATCATTCCGTGCGGACCAAAATGCTGGTACACCCCATTCGCGAACCTCGTGAATACTCGTTCGCTTTCCCTCCGGAGTCTGGCGGTATTTCACATGGACGAGTGCCTCGACTGGCAAGGTCAGTTGCTCCCGGCCAAGCATCCGTACAATTTCCGCAGCTTTATGGAAAAGCACTTCTACGGCGACATACGACCAGAGCTTGCTGTTCCAAAAGAGCATCGGTACTGGCTCTCTCCAGAGACCATGACGACCGTGAAAACCGCGATTGATGCGGCTCCCATTGATATTACAGTTGGAGGTTGGGGCCAGGACGGCCATGTTGCCTACAATCAGGCGAGACGCCATCCATTTCATCATCCCAGTATCGAGGAAATGGCCAACAGCACCATCCGCATTCAAGATAACAACATCGACACTATCCTGAGTCTGGCGCAGCGCAGCTTCGGCGCGGCCTATCAATTCGTTCCTCCAATGTCGATCACCCTTGGACTCCGCGAATGCCTCTCGGCGAAAAAAGTTCGCGTTTACAGCGACACCGGTTCATGGAAACAAACCGCGTTACGTGTTGCGCTATTCAGCGAGCCCGTCAGTGAGTATCCGATCACGCTATTGCAACTCCATCCGGACGCGCGCATCACCGCGACCCGCGAAACCGCACGCCATCCGATTAGCGAGAATCCGGACTGGGAGTTATTGTGAGTGGCCTTGTGCTTCAGGCGGACTCCAAGGCAGGCTTCACCCAGGTTGTAGGTGTGGGCGGCATTGGAACGGGTACGATCATTGCGTTGCGGGGAAATCATACACTCGGGCGGAATGAGAGCCGCATGGGGGAAGCGCTCGATGCCCGCGACTATTGCAAGCTGCACATTGTGGAGCACTACATCGCGGTCCTGATGGGCTCGAACGAGAACCCAAGCAAGTTCAAGGTCTTCGCCGTTGGTAATGTTGGCGACGACCTTGCCGGCGCGACATTGATTCGTGAGATGGCCGATGCCGGTATTGATACCCGCTATGTGACCGTGGAGCCCGACCTCAGCACATTGTTCAGCGTCGCATTTTTCTATCCGGACAAGTCCGGAGGCAATATCACCACTTCGAATTCGGCGGCTTGCAAATTGAGCAGCGATCAGCTCACCGAATGCCGCCCCCAGCTGGCGGCAGCGGGAGCTCGTGGCATCGCTCTGTGCCTGCCGGAAGTGCCGATGGATGTGCGCCGTAAGTTTTTGCAGATCGCTACAGAGTGCGGAAGCTATCGCGTAGCTTCCTTCACATCCGAGGAAATGAAAATGGCGCACGAGTTGAAACTGCTGGCTCAGGTGGATTTGCTGGCGCTCAACCGCGAAGAAGCAGTCTCATTTATTGGCGGCTCCATGCAAAACGCTGGAGATCAATGGCTGCTCGATGCTTGTTCTGAAATGGCTCGAGCAGTCAATCTAACGATGAAGATTCTTGTAAGCGCGGGCGCCGACGGTGCATATGTTTTCGAGGATGGAATATGGTCACACCACAAGGCTGTTCCAATGGAAGCGGTTTCAACCGCGGGAGCGGGCGACGCATTGCTCGCCGGCACGATTGCGGGATTGGCTGCAGGCCTGCCGCTGACGGATTGCACAAGTGTTATTCCGAATGACAAAGGAGCGGTTTGCTCCGCGATCGATCTGGGCCTAGTCCTGGCGACCTTCAGCGTCATGTCGCCTCATACGATTCATCCCGGCGCGACGCTGGAAAACGTTTTGTCCTTCGCCAAAGAAAAAGAAATCAGAGTGCCGGATGAGTTCCTAAACGCATGCCTCGCTTTTCCCAGAAGCGCCTTGCGGCCTTTGAAATAACTACCATAGAACACATTCAGCGCGACGATCTGGCGCACGCTTTGAATTCGTGGCCGAGACTGCCGTTTCTCCGTTGTCTCGACCTGTAATCCATTTGATACAGCGGACACAGATTGACTAAGAGATTGATTAGGAGTCTTCAAGCGTTGAAGAAAAGTTGCTGAACACTTGTGCGATCAGTCGCTACTTCTCAACCGTCAGAGATCCCAGGTCATACCATCCGTCAGCCTGACGCCCTTGAATAGCAAGGCGAATCGCAGGCAGCTGCGTTCTAGGATCCAGCATCGCGACTCGAAATTTATATGTCCCCGGAGCTAAGTTGTCGGGTACATAGAGCGAATCGTCGACAACGGCATCTCCAGGGAGCCACTTCTTTATATCTGCCGGAACCCGAATGATTGCGCTCCCATCCGCAGATCGCAATTCCACAGCCAGCCAGTATTTGCGGTAAATGGGAGCAACTCCCGCGTTCAACCACCACATGTTGATCGGCATCATCTCACCCGGCTTCACCGTTTTTGGGTATTCCAGGCGTCGCAGGATAAAGCGATATCCCATCTTTCTTTCAAAATCCTCGAACTGACTTTGCCAGTCAGGCGGGATCGGAGAGGACTTTATATTGAGCGAACTAATGTGCCAGCGCAATGCCTGGGCGAGAATGTACGACACATCGTAGCCGTCCTTTTTCCAGCTCCATGGCGTGCCACAGGTTTCAAGCGAAACGGGACTACGCTGCCATACATTCTGAATTCCAGTGCGTACTACCTCCTGCGGGTACTGGTCGAGCATTTCCGGAGAATGAGATTTGGTGCGCATGTCCCCCAGACAATCCAGTCGCCACCCAGCTCCATGTTGTGTTCCATAGGCTAATGCCTCAGGTTCATCAAAATTCATTAACAAACGCGTGTGCGGAAAGGCATCAATCCAGATATCGATCAAAGGTTTTTGAAAGGAGAATGGCGGCATGTAATTACTCCAGCCCTCTCCCCAGTAACCCACCGACGATATGTCAACACTATCGAGGTACGGATTTCCGTCATAACGCTTGCCTGCTTCGGACACCAATTCGCCCCAGTATTTTAGATACAGTGGATCGCTGAAGTCCGGCTGCCAGATATCGCCATCCTTATCTGTTGATTTGTTGGCCCGTCGTGCTCCGGAATTACGGTACCAAGCCGGTAACGGATCTTTGTCGGAATACGGCATCAAGCGAATGGCGAGCGTCTGCCCATGTTGCCGCGCTTCCTGCAACGCCAGGTCAACGATGTCCCAACGAAATTTTCCCGGCTCCGGTTCGATAGTGTCCCAATACCAGCGAAGGTAGGCAATGGACGTCTCTGGGAAGTCGGGCTTCGCAGCCGCCTGTTGCAACTCCGTCACAGGGCCACGTTCTGACCACGTAAAATGGGGGTTGATCGCCTGGCCATTGAATCGCTGAAATGTTGTAACGCCCATCCCTGGGTTGAGCAGAACGTCTTGAATCTCCACCGGCCGGATCACGACTGTATCCGTCTGTGCATATCCCTGAATCCCGATCGCCAGAATGAGAAGAACCCATAGATACCAGTATTTCTTCATGTAGCCTCTGACGCTTATTATCACTCGCAGCTCACACCTTGTACCACGTAGTTCCTCGAAAACTCGATCACAGAGCCATGCACACAGACTTCACTTGCGTGTACAGGTCCAGAACTTCATGGCCCATTTCCCTTCCCCAACCGGATTGTTTGTATCCCCCAAAAGGCAGTGCCGCGTCAAATACGTTGTAGCAATTGATCCACACGGTCCCCACTCGCAATCGCGAAGCCAATAGGTGCGCTTTCCGGATATCACGCGTCCAGATCCCAGCAGCTAACCCATAGATGGAGTCATTCGCGGTAGGGAGTATTTCTTCAGGATCGTCAAAGGGAATAGCCGTTACAACCGGCCCGAAGATCTCTTCCTTGCAAACCTTCATGTTGGGTTGTGTGTCGACCAAAACAGTCGGCTGCACAAAATAGCCCGGACCGTTCACTTTTTTCCCGCCCGCTGCGGCCCGTGCGCCTTCAGCAAAACCAGATTCAAGATAACCGCACACCCGGCTCAACTGCTCTTCTGAAACTAAGGGCCCCATATCCGTGTCTGAATTGAGCCCCGGCCCCACCCTGATCTTCTTTGCCTCGGCCGCGACGCCCTCGACGACCTGGTCAAAAATAGAGTGCTCGACCATCAAACGTGAGCCCGCGGTGCAACATTGACCATGATTGAAGAATATGGCGCGAGCGCTGCCGACAATTGCCGCATCGATATCTGCATCGCGGAACACGACGTTTGGAGATTTTCCTCCTAGCTCCAGCGATACTTTCTTCAGATTTCCTGACGCAGCCTGCACAATAAGCTTCCCTACCTCGGTCGAGCCGGTAAACGCAATTTTGTCGACATCCGGATGATTCGCCAACGCAGCTCCAGCTGTTTCTCCGAATCCCGGCACAATGTTTACGACACCTTCCGGGAATCCAGCTTCCATGATCAACTCTCCCAAGCGCAACGCACTGAGTGGAGTCTGCTCCGCCGGTTTCAATATGACTGTGCATCCCATGGCGAGCGCGGGGCCCAGCTTCCATGCCGCCATCAACAGCGGAAAATTCCACGGAATGATTTGCCCCACGACTCCGACCGGCTCGCGCAAGGTGTAAGCGAAGTGTCCTCCTGTCGAAACAGGAATTGTCTCGCCTCCAACCTTGGTCGTCCAGCCCGCCATGTAACGAAACAGATCCACGGCGAGTGGAACATCTGCCACGCGAGCAACTGAAAATGGTTTGCCATTATCTAAAGTCTCGATTTGCGCAAATTCTTCGAGATGTTTCTCCAGCAGGTCGGCCAATCGCCAGATCAGCTGACCTCGCTTGGACGGCGTCATGCGAGACCACGGTCCACTGTCAAAGGCACGGCGTGCAGCCTTGACTGCACGCCGGATGTCTTCCTGATCCCCCTCAGCAACTCTTGCCAATACATCTCCCGTCGCTGGATTGTAAATTTCAAATGTTTTCCCCGAAGCCGCCTCCACCCACCTGCCATCAATAAGCAGATTCTTAGGAGCCTTCAGAAATTCGACGACGGACGCATTCATTTGTACCGGTAACGTTGTTGCACTCATACGCACTCCTCTCAATCGCTGAAACCCTTGCGATAGATCACACTAAAATAGGTCGGATGCCGGTCAATTCACAGAAGTTGACCAACGCGGGATATAGTTCTTCCCCATAGCCGAGGCATGCATATTCATTCGTCCAATTTTGAAGAAGGGCCTCGATATCACAGTGGGCAGTCACGAAACCATGCGGCCAAAATGGTATGTTGCACTCGTGCAGTCGCCGTTCTAACTGCTCCTTCGCAGGCTCAAAGATACTGGCACGCGCAAGTACCATCGTGAACTCTCCGTTCACTCGGCCGAGGCGCGCCAACACTCCTTCTCCCGCCTTACAGAGCAATTTGACGGACAGTCCACCGGCTCCGCCTTCTGTTGGAATACCATGTTCGGCAAATCCTGCAGGTCCCAACTTGCTGGCCAACGAAGGAGGGCAAGCGCCATCTCCGATAATCTTGATCTCATTCGTTTTCTTATCGATGTGCTGAAGATCGCCGTAGTACACGCGCTCTTTGCTAAGCTTCGTCAGCAGGAAAACCGTAAGAGCAGTATTAAAATCTCCCAACGTAGACGTACCGAATCCATCCTCCAGCATCATGCTTTGCGCAAAGCAAGTGGCAGAGTAATCATCCGCCAGACCTGGGAATGACTGAATGGTGTAGAAGTCGAATTTCTCGCGTTCGACAATCTGCTTCAGCGCCAGGTAAAGCCGAATGGAGCGCTCATTCACAACATTGTCTGGAGGAACGACGCCGAACAATTGTTTCAAGCGAGGCCCTAGTTTTTTGATTTCTTCCGGTGATATGCGTTCGGCAATGCGGATGATTTCTGTGGTGTCACGAGAATCGATATCAACTCCAAACATTCGCATCCATTGCGAAGGATCAGCCGCTCCACAGGTCTGACCCATCCCACGACCGCCAAAAGCACCCATCGTGGACATGTTGAGCAGGCTCTTCAAATGGGCCGCCTGCGCAAAACTGATAATACTCGCGATGGTTTCGTTGCTGTCCGCTTCCCCGTAGACAAATTTATGTGGCACTCCAATCTCAAGCAGTCCGCCGTGCATGACAAGACCGCCTACAGGTCTCCACCCTTGTGAACCGGGATGTGTCCATAGCAATATGCCCTTTCCAGTCGCGGCATAATCGCGGATAGCGCCCACCAGATTCGCAGCCCAAATCCATGTTCCGGAAAAGAGGACGACTGCATCCACCTTCTCGTCAAGTTTCATCGCGTGCAGAGCCGTTTTCGCCTCTTCCTTAGTTGCAACAACAACCGGATGCTCAACTAACTGAATGCCTGCTGCAATCAGGTGCCGTTTTGCGGAGGCAATGATCGACTCATCGATGAATGGCTTGCCCATGGGATCCGGCAGGCCATCCTTATGCACACCGTAAACAATAAAACCCATCGTTGGTTGAATCACGCTTCCACTCCTAATTCATGTGCCTGGTTGCTGTCGGCTAGTCGAACACGCGCAACAGAGAATTCAACTGGGCGTATTTTTGCTTCATCGGAAGCGTAACTCGCATGAGTTCACGATCCGGTTCAAAGACATTTTTCTCCCGGACCATATGCCTTACTGCCTCGCAAATAGTTGGGTGCTGCCCAACAGCTACAGCGGCAAGGATCGCGCCTCCAAGACACACAGACTCGGGGCAGATCATCAGATGAAACCTGCGTTCAGTCATCGCCGCCCTTAATCGCATGCCCAGCAAGGACAGCGTTCCCCCGCCTGTAGCATAGATATCCGAAAACTGGCCCAGTGTCCGCTCAAAAATTCCCGTCATGGTTGAGAGTTCACAGGCTATACCTTCGAGAATTCCCTTATAAATATGGCCGCGATGCGAGCTGGCTGAAAGTCCGAGGATTGCGCCGCGCGCATCCGGGTTGAAATCCGGATTGCAGGTTCCAATCAGATGCGAAACCACCAGCAATCCGCTTGGCTGTTCCGGAGTCAGTCGTTCCAGTTCAGAGAAACGCGTCTCCACTGACACATCTACGTTAGAGGGATGAAGTAGATCAGAAAACCACTGGATCATAATGCCGGCCGGAAAATACGCCAAAGTAATATATTTTTCCGGAATCACATGACAATACGTATTCAAGCTATACGCCAGTGCATCTTCATTGATCTGTGGCTCGTCCGAGGTTGCTGCAATACTCTCATAGGTTCCCATCGAGTCGAACACTCTTCCGGAGGCAATCACGCCGACTCCTACAGAACCGCATGCCTGATCGTGACCTCCCACAATCATCAAGGTTCCCGCAGTCAGCCCTAGCTGCCGTGCAGCATCCGGCGATAATTTCCCCGCAATCGTTCCAGCGAGAACCGGAATGGGGAAGGAGTCTTTCCCCATATTGAGAAGAGACAATATTTCGTCCGACCAGCATTTTTTGCGAATATCGAACGCCATGAATCTGGATGCGAGAGAGTAATCAATATAAGGAGGAAGTCCGAGTCGCAAGAAAATATAACTGATGACGCCAAGGAACCGGGATCCGGTCTGAAACAATTGCGACTCATGCTTTCGCAGCCATAACAACTTAGGAACTGGATACATCGTATGGGAGGTGTGGCCGGTCAGTTCGAACAAATGTCTGCGGCCCATTTGCTGTTCGCACCAGGCAGCTTCTTCGGTCGCACGAGTATCAATATTCAAAATTGCAGAACATAGAGGTACGCCAGCGGAATTTACGGGGATCAGAGTTTCCCCGTGAGAGCTGAGGCATACGGCGTCAATCGTATCTTGACAGTGCGATCCGCAGATTGATCTCGACACTGTCGTCACCGCATTCAGGAATGTATTGGGATTCATTTCCGCGAACGAAGGCCGCGAAAATTCTGGCGCGTATGATTGAGTGAATTGCGCCAGGGTCTCTCCTGCGGAAGAAAAGAGCACTCCCTTGCAACGGCTCGATCCTATATCAATCGCGAGTAGGCTCATATAGCAGTGCTAATGACCATCAATGATTCGTTATCACGCGTGCCTGAAGTTTCATTTTCAAAGAAATGCTCTAGCCGGTGAAGACAACGTTCGTCCTGCTTTCCTTTCGACGATTTGAACTTCATTCGCGACCACCGTCACCCGATCGACACCTTGAAAGTCGGTTGGTACTCCGAACAGTAGCGCCATATAGCGAAGGCTGACTGTGGCTTTTGCTGGGAGCCAGCGATACGTCGGCTCCTCGAACAAGGCACCGTGCGAGACCGTTTCCCGCCTGGGAATCGCAAAGGGCGTGGTACTGAATTCCATGCCTCTACAGAAAGTTCGTTCACTCCATGGAGCTTCCGATCGAGCAAAGCGCTCTTCCCAGTTGCCTACCCATGGAAAATCTGCGCGGCGAAATAGATAAAGAACCAACAGCTGAAATCGAGGATTCGATGCTGCGACATAACCGAATTCAACTCGTGGATTGAGCAATTGGGCCGTGTATTGCGCGCAGATATCTTCTGGCGTTGTTCGCAGATCACGTTTGCTGCCATCTTTGGCAGGTGCCATCGGCCATTCAAAGTTGGTGTCAGGCTGCAACAGCATACGACTGCTATAGCTCGCAGCGCAAACTCTACCCTTCACAGCAGGCATGTCAACCATGGTCACTCCACTTTCCAGGAATGGCGGCCCGAGGGTAACGTGCTCATTCCAGCAGATGGGGCGATCAAAGCTCATCAAATTGGCTGCGGTTTCCTCACAATAAACCACGGGTTCATCAAGATCGATAGATATTTTCCGCGAAAATTCTATCTTTGCTTCCGGCAGCAACACACTGCATTCGGCCATCGGCACGTTTCCCGTTTCTGTCGCGGTAACGCTCCATTTTAGAGAGGGCGCCTCGCCATGCGTGCTGTACCCGGCAGCAATCTCTTCAGCCGAAGGCGGCCCAAAATGGTCAAAGCTAAGACTGTGTCCAGCAAGTCCCGCCAGCAATCTCCCGTCCGGTAGCGGGCCATACGCTGAACAATCCCTGACTGCGTCGTACCGATAAGGTTCTATCGTTTTCCACTGTGGTTTCCACAGCGGATTGGTTTCAGGATGTCGGTTGGAAACCAACTCGCAAATATGGCCGCCCCCTTCAAGCATGGAGACATGTCCCCACTCGCCAGTGAGACGAAATCCAGGACGCCCGTCCAGCAGGTCTTTTACACGCTCAAATGTGTTGGATTGCACACTCTTTGCTTCGGTCATTGCTGTGCCAGCATTCCAGGGTCGACGTGATCCAAAACTGCACGCGCCTGCCGCAAAAATTCCGGCATGTTCTCTGCTTGAAATACATTCCGGCCGAAGAAAACCCCGGCAGCTCCCGCAGCCACTACGCCGCGCACGACATCCAACGCTGCAGTATTTTGACTCCCGCCTAGCACCAGGATCGGAATTGGGCACTCCTCCACCACGGACCGCATCCCCGCTACATTCCCCGCATAATCCGTCTTGATAACGTCTGCTCCCAGTTCCGCCGCCATGCGCGTGTGCAGCCTTAGCCACTTAAGATCACCAGGATTATCAACTCCCTTGCCCCGCGCCAGTGTCTCCACGATCAGCGGAATGCCTAATTGTTCACATTCGCGGGCAACTCGAGCGTTGCGCTCTACCTCCTTGGTTTCGAAGTCGGCATCTCCCGTACCCACCACCATATAGGTCAGCACTGCATCAGCGCCTTGACGAAGCGCCTCTTCCGGTCTGGCCAGCATACAACTGCGCAGCACTCCGCCCGGACCTTCTGACAGCGAATTCCACACCGTTGTCCAATCAATCCGCGCAATGATTCCGGGCGTCTTGCCGGGCGCCAGCGCCTCCGAGCAGTGGCTCAGCAGGCCCAGATTGAGCAGGATTCCATCGACACCGGCATCCGTAAACCGCCCGATTTGCTGAACTGGATTTTCCGTTCCGCGAATCGGTCCCAATACCAGCGCATGGTCAAAAGCGACCACTAGAGACCCATGACCCGGCCCCCGCAAAATACGATTGAGACGAATCGTTTTTCCCACGTCTGCCAAGAAGCCCCCCGGTCATCTTGCTGGATAATCCATCGCTACGTCATTCATAAATTATCCAGAAAAAGATCGAATGTCAATCTTTTATGTTCATAATTATTCATTTGTGATCGAATTGGAATGGAATATCTGGACATATCTGATCTTCCAACAAGACCGCATTCATCCCGAAATGCAGGGTTTGCTGCTATTCTCAAAATCGTTATGATCGACGGCGCAACAGATAGCAACGCGGTCCAACACAGAGGACCACTACATGCTTGCTGAGGAACGGCGTTTCCGAATTTGCGAAGTTCTCGCCAAACAGCGCACAGTCAGCGCTGCAGAACTGAAAATATCGCTCGGGGTAACGGCTGCGACGATCCGCAGAGATTTGGCTGCTCTCGAACAAGAAGGCTTACTGGTTCGCTCTCATGGAGGAGCTGTTTCCAAGGCATCCAGTACGAATTTCCAGCCATCGTATGAGGCTCTTGGGCGCACCAATCTTGAGGAGAAGGAGTGGATCGCCGACGCAGCTGCGAAATTAATTCTCGATGGAGATACAGTTTTTCTGGAAGGCAGCACAACCGTGTACGAGCTGGCCGTTCGCCTGCTGCAGCGAAATCGTCTCACTGTCGTCACAAACTCGCCACTGATCGTCTGCCAGCTTCAGCGGGCCTCACATATCCATGTCATGTGCACGGGTGGTGATTTACAGCGCGATATTTTTTATCTTTCCGGGCTTTGGGCGCAGCGATCGCTCAATGAAATTCGGGTCGACAAGGCTATTCTGGGTGTCAGCGCGATCGATCCTGCCTATGGCATCTCGACTGCAAGTCAAGACGAGGCGCTGATCAAGAAACTGATTACAAAAGTTGCCAAGGAACGAATTGGACTAGCGGATCACAGCAAATTTGGAAATCAAGGATTTGCATATGTCGGGCCGTCCACCGATCTCCATACCTTGATTACAGATTCCGGCACCGATCAGAAACATATCAACGACCTTAGAGAATCCGGGGTACAGGTCATCGTCGCCGGACAACCGGCCGAACCACGCGCGGGAAAATCTAAGTAGACCAGTCTCTTTCTGCGTCAGGGCAAGACTGAATTTCTAATTCAATTCGTAATCAATACCTACCTCTCTTAGCTATTCCCCGGCAGGCAGCGAAAAGTTAACCAGATCGCTTCGAAATCCCCGCGTTCGGATGGCTCCATAGCTCAGCCCAATTAGCATCCAGGCGATTCCTGCAAGTTTGGCGCTAGTATGCAGGTTCCACCACAACAAAAGACAAACGGAAAATCCACAGATTGGTACCAGCGCGTCACTCCATCGCCTCTTCTGGGCCCGAACATAATAGCGCAGGAACGACGAGGCGTTCACCCCCATAAAAGCCACCAGTGCTCCGAAATTCAGCAATTCAACACCAGTTTCAAAGCTGAAAATCAACCCTCCAATCAGTGCAATGGCCCCGGACAAGAGAATATTATTGCGTGGGATTTGCGTGCGTGGATCCAGAAAAGCAAAGAATCGCTTTGGCAAAGCGTCACTTCTGCCCATTGCATATAGAAGGCGAGCAGCTCCTATCTGTGATCCCATGCCGGACCCAAAGGTCGCGATAAGCAAAGTGGCATTGAGTAGTTGGAGAAGCCATCGTCCGCCTGCCAGTCCGGCCACGTGTACATAGGCTGTAGCAACGTCAGGAAACGGACGTGACAACGGCCAGATAAGCTGGGCCGCGTACACTTCACATGTCGCTAGTACGCCTGTAATCAAACAGACAAGTACGGTCGCCAACAGAATGTTCCGCCGAGGATTTTTGGCTTCTTCCGACAAGGTGGAAATTCCATCGAACCCTATATAAGTCAGGACAGCCAACGATGTTCCGCGAAGTACGGCGCTCGCGTGAAAGGTTTTGGGATTGAAAAATGGAGTCGTGAAAAAACCTGGGGCGGTGTGTGGATGTCCGACGATGTAGCGGGCCGCAATGACGAAGAAAATCGCGATGACGATCCCCATGCCGATCGCCATACCATTATTGATCTCTGCCGATGTGCGAATTCCGCACAGGTTTAGACCGGTGAAAAGCAGAGCATAAAATACGGCGCAGATTCCATACGATATTCCCGGCGCCAGGTTCAATGTCAGTTGGGAACAGAAAATTACACAGATCAATGGATTCAGCAAATAATCCATGACCATGCCCCAACCGGTGACGAACCCCAACGCAGGATGAATCTCCTTCCCTACATAGGTGAAAGCCGAGCCCGCACTTGGGTAGGCCTGCGCCATTCGACCATAACTGATCGCAGTAAACAGCATGGCCACCATGGCGATCAGAACAGCAGTGGCGACATGTCCATGCGCCTGTTCACTGACCATGCCATACGCCGGCATGGGAGCGGTGGGTTGGATGACTACGATGCCATACAAAACCAGGTTCAGTAAGGTCAATGTGCGGCACAGTTTAGGAGCGTCGCCAACCAGGGGACTTTTGTCGTTGATCATGCGTGACCCCACTTCAATCTCGAGAGCCTCATCTTGAATATCCCCACCGGCTCCCAAAACGAATACAAAGTTGCATAAATTGACTATAAACACATATATTTGTGCGCAACATGACGAACTTGCAAGATTTGAACCTCCAGCAGGAATGTTGAGCCGCTGTGAAGACCAACAGAATCAATGTACGACAAGGCGGGAGAAACCTATGGGTCCAGCAGATAAGCGACTCTTTTGCAATACGCAAGAACACTTGCTTCGGCAAACCGCACTCCGCATCGCTTTGGTTCTTGGCGCAGCAAATCTGGCCTTCGCCGCCAACGCAACGTTGCATAGCCAAAGCATGTCGTTCACTGTACAGTCCGAGGATGGCTCCTACGAAATTCTCGGAGTAAATTCGGATCGTCCGATAATCCACGCACGCATCGCTGCGGAGATCGACCATAAATGGGTGCGATACAGCGATTATCCGCGCCACGAGAGGTCGCAGTCGACTTTCAAAGATGCGCTTGGAACGGGTCGCCAGATTACGGTGCAAGCCACTGGACTCGCTGATCTGCCGGATCTCTCCTACACCATCCAAATGTACAATGATCAGCCATTCGGCACGATTACGGTCCAGGTACAAAACCGTACTGGCCACATCGCAACCGTGCAAAATATTCGCAGCGTAGAAGCCATCGGAACGCCCGCCATCGAGCTCGGAAATGCCGAGGCTACCGACCGTGTGCTATCAGACAGCTTTAGTGAAGACTGGCCGCCAATGCAAATCAAAGATCTGGGGCAAGCTGAGCGGGGAATGCTTCGAGCGGTCGGCAGTCAACTGATCTACAACCTGCAAAGTAAGGAAAGTTTATTTTTGGGAGCACTGACGTCGGAGAAGTTTCTTACCATCCTCCACCTGGAGGAAAAGCCTGACGCGCGGAATGCTCCCAGTATTGTTTCTTATCGTGTCGACTCCACGGGTACCACTGAGATTCAGTCTACCGAGCCGGAATCTGATTTCCGAAATGGTCCGCGCAAAAACCTGATCGAATTGAGTCTTCCCGTTTCATCGGGGGAAACCATTTCGTCCGAGCGTCTGATGTTTGCTGCCGGGAACGACTACTACAGTCAGCTCGATCATTACGGTACAGCCATTCGTGTCCTGCACCACGCGCGGGTGAGTCCAGACAATCTTCTTGGTTGGTGGAGCTGGACGGCCTTTTATTCCGGCATCACTGAAGGGAATACGTGGACCAACGCGCAATGGCTAGCACAACACCTAAAAAAATTTGGCTACGACTACTTCCATCTCGATCTGGGATATGGCTACGCCCGCAGTGAATACGCAACGCCGGATGCCTCCAAGTTTCCCCGTGGCCTGATGCCGTTGACACGCCTGGTATGCGGACTCGGCTTAAAGATGGGTTTCTGGACCGCTCCATTCGAAGTAAGCGACCGGTCGTGGATTTACGAACACCACAAGAACTGGCTAGTGCACAATGCCGAGGGAGAGCCGATCAGCATTGGAGAAAACGACGAAGACGGCAAAGAGATTCTTTTTGTCCTGGACAGTACAAATCCAGCAGCGCAGGAATATCTTCGGCAGACCTATCATACCCTCGTCAATCAATGGGGCGCCCGCTACATCAAGCTTGATTTCATGGACAATACTGCCATTGAAGGCAATTATTATCGTCCGAAGACCACCGCGCTGGAAGCGCAGCGCATCGGGCTCGGCATCATCCGTGGGGCAGTAGGACAAAGCGTTCTACTCGACAAAGATGGCAGTCCCATGTTGAATCCGGTCGGCATTGTGGACGATGGGCGAGTCTCGCAGGATACCGGCCATTCGTTTGTCCGAAGCAAGGAAGCTGCTCCTGGGATTGCCGCCCGATACTATATGAACGGTAATTTTTTCCGCGATGACCCGGATGCGTTTACCATCTCGCGGCAGGTGATTTTAGATGGACCCATCCACACTCCTCTCACCCTCTCAGAAGCGCAGGTTTCTATCACGCTGGCAGCGGTTTCCGGAGGAATGTACGAAATCGGAGATGATCTACCGACGCTGGGAAAAGATCCAGACCGTGTCGCGCTCACCGAGAATCCTGATCTATTGCAGATGGCAAAACTTGGTCGCGCCAGCCTGCCCGTCGATCTTTTGACATACCGATCTGAGGATGAGCAGCCGAGCATTTTTCTCTTGCGAGAAGATGCCCGCCAGGCGATGTTGGCTGTCTTCAACTGGACAGAAGAACCACACTCCCACACATTCAACTTTTCGCAACTCAATCTTCCAGCGGAACACACATACCAGCTATACAATGCCCTGAACCAGGATCAGTCTGTGGCCTTGGACAATGGGACAATTCAATTGGGTGGCCAGCCTGCGCATTCTGTCCGGCTGATCAAGATCATCGATACTTCGATTGCTGCGGCCGCTCCTTCCGTCTCTGCGACCGTTCCCGCCAACGCCAAGGCAAACGAACAGATCCTATTTTCCAGCGCCGCTGCCAAAGATGGGGTTCCAGCGCTGGCCTATCATTGGGATTTTGGGGATGGCGTCACAGCGGATGGAGCACGCCTGACACATACCTATACTGATACAGGTTCATATAACGTACAGTTAGCGGTTGAAGGTGTAGACGGAGTAACGTGGCGGAAGAGCTTTCCCGTCATCGTGCGTGGCACGCTGAAACCTCTGCTTCCGCGACGCTACGTTGAATCGAACAATTAGAGAGAAATCGCTTCCTCAGTGTGTTGAAGACTTAGAGATGCTTCGTTCGCTTCTGCGGACAGAGCATTGTTCGAGAACGGACGTGTGGTCGCGCGCCTCCAGACGACTTCCGTAAGCAAAAGGAGAATCACGTGGATCGTATATGCAGGAAGCTAGCCGTTCTTGTTTTTTCCATGTTTGTGGCCACTGCGCTTTGCTCCGCAGCCAAAACCGCATCTTCCCTCTATGTCTATGTGTCTACGAGTGGTAACGATTCCAATCCGGGCACAAGCAAAAAGCCGTTCCTGACACTGCAACACGCCGCCGACGAGGCAAAGCCGGGAGACACCATTAACGTTCGAGGCGGCAAGTATTGCGAGCGACTGGCAATTACATCTTCTGGCAATGCCGATCAGGGGTATATCACGTTCCAGAGCCAACCTGGCGAGACTGCCACGCTGGACGGAAGCTGTCTGGTTCCGGAGACCGGCGACAGCCCAATGATCGCGCTCCACAATGTGAGCTATATCAAAGTTCAAGGGTTTGAGGTTGCGAATTACAAGACAGCAGACCCCAGACGCGTTCCTTGCGGCATTCGCGTCTATGGCCATGGCTCGCATATCGAATTACGGAACAACAACGTTCATAACATTGAACAGACATATCCAGGGCGCCAAGGCCCTGGCCATGGAGCCAACGGATTTGGCATTGCGATCTACGGTACGGATGGCGAAACCCCGATCAGCGATCTGATCATTGATGGAAATGAAGTCCATCATTTGCAGACGGGTTCGAGCGAATCATTGACCTTGAATGGGAACGTAACGAATTTTCGAGTCACTAGAAATCGGGTTCACGACAACAACAACATCGGCATCGACATTATAGGTTCTGAGCGCACGGCTCCGGATCCGAAGGTCGACCGGGCGCGTGATGGAGTGGTCGCTGAAAACCGTGTCTACGACATCACCTCAAGGGGCAACCCGGCCTACGGCAACGATGCATCCTCCGACGGCATCTACGTGGACGGCGGAACGCGGGTTGTGATCGAGCGCAATATCATTCACAACGTGGACTTTGGGATTGAACTGGCGAGCGAGCACTTCGGACGCGACACCAGCCATATCATCGCCCGCAATAACCTGATTTACTCCTGTCACACCGCCGGCATTTCAATTGGAGGATATGACACGAAGCGCGGCAGTACCAATGACACCACGATTGTGAATAACACGCTGTATAAGAACGACACCTGGCATACGGGAACGGGCGAGTTCCAGATGCAGTTCTATATGCGGAACAACATCTTCGAGAACAACATTATTTATGTAGGTGAGTCGGAACGCGTGCTGAACAGCAAATCGGGGCGCGTTGAACCCAATATCCCGACCGTAACTCTGGATCACAACATCTACTATTTTCCGGCAGGTCCAAGCGCTGTGAAATGGTCGTTTGATGGCAAGGACTACGCAAGTTTCAAAGACTATGTGAACGCGACTGGGAATGACCGCCATTCCCAATTTGTCGACCCAAAATTCGTCAATCCCGTCGCAAACAACTTCCATCTACAAAAGGATTCTCCCGCACTTGGCGCAGGCGCCAATCTAGGGCCTGCGGTGGTGGGCACGCAGGATCTGGATGGCAGCCCAAGATGTACGAGAGAAAACATAGATATCGGGTGTTACGAAAAATAGTAGAGAGTAATAAATATATTCTGCGCTTCTAAAGGATGCATGACTCTATGGAATAGGGCTGCGCTTCCTATGAGTGGCTCTATAGGATGGGACGAATCCAATGATGCTGCAAAATCACACGGCATTGGTCACTGGAGCAAGCAAAGGAGTCGGTAAGGGTATTGCGCTGGCTCTTGGTAGGGCCGGGTGCCAAGTCGCCGTGAACTATTTTTCCGATGTTCACGGAGCCGAGGAAACGGTGTCGGAACTTCGAGCCATCGGCGTGGAAGCGTTTCCGGTTCCAGGGAACGTGGGCAATGCCTCCGATGTCAAAGAAATGTTTTCTCTTTTAGACAAGCACTTTCAACACATCGATATTCTCGTGAACAACGCAGGGATTCAAACCTGGGGCTCGCTGCTCGACTTGGAAGAATCGGAATGGGATCGTGTCATCGATACAAATCTGAAGGGATGCTTCTTATGCACGCAAGCCGCTGCGAGAAGGATGCGAACCCGGTCAAACGGCGTAATCGTCAACATCGGGTCCGGCAGCAATAAAGTTCCTTTCCCAAACCTCGCGTCCTATACGGCGAGTAAAGGCGGGATTGAGATGTTTACGAAAGCAGCCGCTGTCGAGCTGGGCCCTTACGGGATACGAGTGAACTGCGTCGCACCGGGTGCGATCGCAATTGAACGCACAGAACAAGAGGCGCCTGGATACAGTGATGCCTGGGCCAGGCTCACGCCGCTGCGACGGATCGGAACTCCGCAAGATGTCGGAGACCTCGTCGTTTTTCTGGCGACGAAGGAAGCTGCCTTCATTACTGGCCAGACGATCTGGGTGGATGGTGCTGCATTTACGCAGCCACGCTGGCCGCATGAAAACTATCAGAATTAAGGATGCATCCCTTTCATTCTGGCGACTAAGACTCCGCTTCTGCCTGTGTTAGAAACAGCTGATCGCGATTTGTTCGATGTCGCCACCCACGCTGAAGGATCTCGCGAACGGAAAGGGTATTCCAGCGCAACTAGAAACGCGCGCTAAACTCACATACTGGATTTTATTTTGCTCGCAGCGGAGATAGAGAGCGACCGCCCTTCATCTCGGCACCGGTAAGAAATTGCTGCCGCAGCAACCGCGGGCAATATCCTTTGATGCGTTTGAACTGGCGATTGAAATTCGAGTAATTCCCAAACCCAACTTTGAAACAAATGTCGATGATGCTCAGATCCGTGTCCATCAAGAGTTGGGCGGCCGCGCCTACACGCAATTCATTCACATAGGCAGTGATTGTACGGCCAGTAGCCCTTTTGAAAAAACGGCAGAGCGAGGCTTGGTCCATATGCGCCCTTTGCGCGAGCATGGCAGAATCGATTTCCTCTTCAAAATGTTCGTTTAGATAAGCGCAGATCGATTCGACTCGTCGCTGATCTTCTATCCGGCATATCGGTTGGACCCGATTGGTGGAAAGGATTTTCGCGTCCGCCTCACCCGCCAGATCAAGAAGGATGTTCAACAGGGTGATAACCCGGCGTGGTGGCGACAGCGAAAGAAAATCAGACATTTTCTGCGCAACAGCTCGGCCTGTCCTGGTATGGCCAAAAGCAAGACCAGAGGCCGAGCGCGTCAGCAGATTAATGATTGGATCCATCTCCTTCAATTTGAAAAAATCGTCGCCGAGAAAATTCTCGCGGAACTGAATCACCACCGCGCGATGGAACTCGTCCGTAGGAATTTTTACCGGACCGGAACGCCAGCTGTGCGGCAGATTGCGTCCAAGCAACACCAGATCGCCACGCCCATAATCGGCGATTCCATCCCCGACCAATCGTTGTCCATGGCCGTTCAAGATCAGCGTAAGCTCAAACTCAGGATGATAATGCCAATAAAAGGGGAACTCCAGGTCAACGCGTTCAAACGCCAGCAAAGATGCGGCACCGGACGTGACCTTCTCGAAGTGTGCTCTCATGCGCAAATTTTAATACAATTCACATCCACCTGAAATTGGACTGTAAACCGTATTCATAGGGCCTCTGCGAAGGCTGACTCCATTGGCAGATCGAGTTCTTGAAGGGGTTAAGTGAACTTTTTGCGGCGCAAGTAAATCGCCGCTAACTGTGATCTGCATCGGGCATTCTCAGGAAGTGCACCCAGCAATTTCTGCATTCAATTTCTGAGATATAGGTTAAGTGAGTACATAATTCAGTCAATCTCTAAGAGGATTTTGCGAAATCTCAACGATATTCTCCTCACACTGAGGTTCCCATGACGACGCAAAGCAAGCTGCGCAGCGAAGATCCACAGAGTCGAAGCGACTCCTATCGCGGTTATTCAAATCTCCCCTCCCTGGTCGGTCTGGAATCGATGACGGAAGCGAGCACGAAAGGTCTTACCGTAGCCGAATCTGTCTCAAGGCTCTTGCGTTTGCATTGGTCGCTGAAGAGATTGCACGGCATCTTTGTTTCGCGTATTGCCGCAATTCCAATTTACGAGCTCAAAATGGCCTTCAGCCTCCATGCCCATTATTGTGCCGAGCATGTAGAAGATTTTTCTCGGCGCGTACACGAGATGCGCCAGCCTCCTTACGGTCTGGAATCATCTCCCGATGACTCGCTTGATACTTTTTTCGATGAAATCCTGGCAGCTCCGGACGTTCCTTCGCTCGTGCTTGGAATCTACGCATACGCAGTTCCTGCCGTAGTCCGTGGGCTGGAGCAGATGATTGCCAACACGAATAAATTATTCGACCATCCATCGTATCGGATCTGTCGACTTACCCTGCTCGAACTGGCAGATGTCCAACGTTACGGTAAGCAGGCAGTCGAATTGCTTGTCAATGAAGAGGCAAAAGACTCTCTCCGTAAATGGTCTGAGTTGCTGGAAACTCTCCTTGGTGCAGCGGGCGATCTCGATGGTACCCAACCAAAGACAATTGCCACCGCCGAGCCGATCTATTCCATATCGCCCTATAAATACGATGGAGTGCCCAAGCGAGATGAGCGTTTCAAAGACTCCTACAATATGGGTGTAAATGCTGAGGCGTTTCTGTTCAGCTCAAAAATACCCGCTTTGCCGAAATCCATCATGCTCTACTTCAAACGTATGCGGGAGATTGATGTCCCGGAAGTCATGTCGAGCATTCTTGCTGAAACAAAAGACAAACCCTGGGAATATTACCGTGCCATGACGCGTCAGCTATGGGATGAGGCACGGCACGCCATGATGGGGGAAGTCGGCTTTGTATCCATGGGGATCGACTGGACACGCGTCCCTCTGAATTTCACCTGGTCGCTTGGACTCAATACTGAACTGTCGCCGCTGGAGCGTCATGCAGTTCTCTACACCATCGAGCAGGGCTTGATGCCCAAAAAGACTGGAAAGCAATATGAATGGGAAGTCGCTCTAGCTACTGGGAATCGGCTGACATCTCTAATTCAGGACTATGACTGGGCAGATGAAATCCTGCATGCTCGCATTGGAAGAGAGTGGCTTGTCCCCGAGTTGGGTGGCCAGAAACAAGCACTTGTATATGGAGATTCAGCGTGGTCCACGATTTTGGTCGACTGGGAAAAATGGCGCCACGATGGGCTAACGGAACATCGCAATTGGTGGCCAGAGATTTATCGAGACGCCTGCAAATACTGGGGTGTCGAACCCGACCCTGAGTTGGCTGCATACAACACAACCTATGAAAATGTCCGAGCGGACCTGAAGCAGGTTGCCGGTTGAGCCGCTGGCGTCGCGAGTATTGATCCGTTGTAATCTCCTCACTTTTTTATCGTCTACGGCCTGTCCTGGCCTCAAGCAAGACCGTGCATGAACTTGCGTGACGACCGCGATTGTCCATCGCTCCTGCTCCGCAGGGAAATCCAGATACGCGTCCGGCAGATGTTTATCGACGGCGTATATTTTTAAGAATATCGACCGCTCCAACATGGATTGGAGACTCCAGAATTTTCGCTAATCTCAAGCCGCATCGTGCCGTCTCAATCTTGGCCGTTCTTGCATTTGTCGTGTTCGGTTGTGGATGTCCCACTAGCTTGCGCGCACAGACTGTCGCGCCCCAGGTAACAATTGACAGTGGAACTCTTATAGGAACCTGGGTCGCTTCCGCTCCTCACGTCGCAGCTTTCCGCGGCATCCCCTATGCAGCTCAACCCATCGGCAATTTGCGCTGGAAGGCTCCGCAATTGCCGCCAAGCTGGTCCGGCATTCGAAAAGCAACTGAGTATGGACCTGCCTGTCTGCAAACGCCCAGCCCATGGCTGCCGGAAATGTTGGGCAAACAAAAAATGGTGACCAATGAAGCGTGTCTGTATCTGAATGTTTGGACTCCTCGCGCGTCGGAAACGGCCAAACTTCCGGTAATGGTGTGGGTACACGGCGGCGGGAATGTCGAAGGTTCCGCAGAATGGCCTCCGCTGGGTTCGACACTTGCCCGCAGGGGTGTCGTTGTCGTCAGCCTCAACTACCGTTTGGGAGTATTCGGTTTTTTTGCGTACCCAGCTCTTTCCGCAGAATCACCCCGTCATGTCTCCGGAAACTACGGCCAGCTAGATCAGGTGGCAGCACTGAAGTGGGTACAGCGGAACATCCGCCGATTCGGCGGTGATCCCGATCAGATTACGATCTTCGGTGCATCTTCTGGCGCTCTCGATATTTGTAACTTGATGGCATCTCCTATCGCTCGCGGACTATTTCAACAAGCCATTCTTCAAAGCGGAGTATGTGTCGATTCTGTTTATCCGCTTTCTCGTCAGGCGGAAACCAACGGGATGCTGCTCGCGAAAGATTTAGGGCTACAAAATAGTCCGCGCTCGCTTGCGGAGCTGCGTGCCCTGCCTGCGGAGCGCGTTCTACAGGCTGCGGCCAAAGATGCACAGATCGATCTGGAACCCGTTGTCGACGGCTGGTTCTTTCCAGAACAACCCGCCGTTGCTTTTGCAAGCGGGAGACAGGCCAAAATCCCAGTAATCGTCGGCAGCAATCACGACGAAATTTCTATCTTTGCCAGCCCCCTTGTCGATGGCAAATCGTATCGACCAAAAACAGTCAACGAATATCGACAATGGCTCCGTCGGGAGTTCGGCACCTTCGCAGATAAGGTCTTTGCGGAGTATCCCGCGCAATCTGACAAAGATGTTGCCCTCGCATTTCGAGCCATGGACACAGATTTCGACTTTGGTTTCGGTGCGCGTCTGCTGGCGATGGATATGGCCAGAATTCAGCAAACTGCTTTTCTCTATCACTTCACTTATGTGGGCGCAGGCCAGTTTGCTGAGCTGGGAGCATTCCATAGTGAAGAGAGCATGTTCCTGAGCAAGAAGTATTGGACCAGCTGGATTCACAGACCCTATGACGAGACACTCTCGAACGCCATCATCGGATACTGGGTGCAGTTTGCAAAAACAGGCAATCCTAATAATTCTGCCTTCCCTTCCTGGCCCGTTTACCAGCCAGGAACGGATCTATGTCAGGAGTTAGGTCAGCAAATTGGACCAAAACCCGTGCCTCGCGCTCAACGCTTCGACATCTTCCAACAATTCCTTACCTCTCGACTTCAAAAGTCGCCGCAGTAAGTCCTCATGGTCTTACTTTTGCGAACCTGGCCTCGCGTTCGAGGAACCTGGCTTTAGATACTGATCGAAGAATTTCGCGCTGGCGGCATAGGCTGCAATCCAATCGCGATGTAAAAGGAAATCATGGCCCTCATCGGGAAAGATCAGTTCCTGAACTGTAACATTCTGCCGGCGAAGTGCCGCCGCTAACTGAACAGTTTGCAGAAACGGCACTTCGCGATCGTCATCGCCCTGAATCAGAAGCACGGGAGAATGCCACGTGCTGATGGACGCCAACGGCGAAGATTCCCACGCCAGACGCCATCTGGCATTCGGGTCTGCAGCAGTGTCGGAAATGGAAAAATTATCTGGATGGTCGATATTCCAATCGTGCACGCCAGACATATCGACGCCCGCGGCAAACAGGTCGGAGGCACGAGACAGTGCAAGCGCCGTCAAAAATCCGCCCCAGCTTCCTCCCCAAATGCCGATATGCTCGGGTTCAACATCGCAGCGGCTGTGCAGGTAGACAGCCGCGCCTTTCACATCACGGAACTCGCTGGCTCCGGTCGCGCCATAGTCCTCCGCCTCGCGGAAGTCGAGGCCATATCCAATACCGCTGCGATAGTTGATCGAAAGAACAACGTATCCGCGACTCGCAAGGTACTGGTTCATTGCATAGGAGTTGGAATAGTACCCCATGTCGTGCCAGCCGAGCAGCATCTGGCGCTGGGAACCACCGTGCACGAAGACCACCGCCGGATGACGCACGCAATTGGAGTTGTCAGCAGGGAGAAACAATTGCCCATGAATCTGCATGCCATCTGTCGAGTCGTAGATAATCTGTTGTGGCGTGACCATGCTCATCGCCGGAAAATTTGCCGGGATGGTTTGCGGCGCGAGGTCGCGAATCTGTCCATGGCTCTCGACAACCGCCGGACGAATTGGAATACGCGCGTCAGAGCGTAGAACAGCGACAGTGCGATTATTGCTGGCGACTACCGGTGCGGTTTCAATGCCCGAGCCATGAGTTAGTTCCTCTGGGCTGCCACCTGCAACAGAAACTCTCCAGACATGTCGACGGTCGATGTCGTTTTCATTGGAAGAGTAAACGATGGTTTTGCAGTCGGGACTGAGCCATACATACTCCACGATAAAGTTGCCTGCGGTTAATAGCGTGGCTGGCCCTCCCTGCACAGAAATCGTGTAGAGATGAGTCCAACCGTCGCCTTCCCAGGGAAAAACAAGGTGGCCGTCCGCACCCCAAAACACCTGATTGTCACCAACGATCTCGTGAAAGACACTACCGGAACCTGGATCGGCCTTCCAGATTTGATGACCGTTTCCGCTTGCGACATCCGCAACCCGGATCGACCACGGCTGTCCCGAGCGCTGCGGCGCATCGAAGTTTTCTTCTTTGGAATACGGAACGCGGATGAACGCGATCTCCTGACTGTCTGGCGACCACATCGGATAGCGATCATGATCGGAGCCAGGATCGAGATACTCGAGCGTGTTGGCCGAAAACGAATAGACACCGATGAAGCTGTGGCTCTCGCGATCGCTGACGAAGGCAAGCTCCTTCCCATCAGGCGACCATCGAAGAGAATCGCTGCTGCCCAGCGTGTGCAGTAGCTGCGTTGGCTTGGCGCTAAGATCCTTCAGATCTACAAACCAGATCTGTCCATCAAGCACCCATGCAACGACATCGCCCTGTGTAGAAACAGCGGGTGAGCGACCCGCACCAAGTTTGCGAGGCGCGCCGCCATCGAGCGAAACCAGCCACACGTCCTGTTCCGCGCCTTGCGGAAGCAGTGCCGGATTCGCGGACATCTTTTCGGGATCATCGGTATCACTGCCGCGCACATACACGATGGATTGTGCATCTGGAGACCATTGCAGGTCCTTGATTTCCTGTCCATCATCCTGCATGTAATGGGTGATTTGGTGCGAAGCATAACCGCCGTTACTGTCCGATGGCACGGCGACCCAGATGTTGCGCCGTCCTTCTACATTCGAGAGCCATGCAAACCTGCTCTTTGCAGGCGCCGCAATCAGGTCGGAGTTGAAGGGTGCGCTCATCACCTGTTGCAGAGTGAATCCTTTTCCCGCCGGTTGCGCAACGATAGCAACCGTGGACGCCATCGAGAAAACAACAGCGGCACACGTAAAGCGCGCGCTTATCAACATAGGGACAAGACCCCGAAAGAAAGATGCCGCAAGTATGCGAAAAATAGAGCCATGCAGGCAGTGTTCTTATAACGTCCGCGTTGGATTCGCATCGCCATGCGCACAAATTGTTTCTTCACTATGCTCTCCTTCAATGGAATCAGGCGATCCACTGCAATAACTGGCCAAGGTCGGCTTGGCTGTCGGACTGTGTTCCGCGCGGCAATGTAGGTCCAATACCAAGCGCTTCGCTGTGCCCTTCAAACCAGACGAGAAACGAAGACTGCTCCGCATTCGCCAGGCGCTGCTGATCGAGCCACATGTAATACGCCCCCATGTCAGCGTCCACCAATGAGCCTTGCGGATCGAACTCGACATCGGTTGACTTTTCCTGCAGCAGCTCATTCATTGGTCGCTGGCGTTGCCGCGGCGTGAAGCGTGCCAGCAATGTATCCGGCTGAGCGCGTCGAAGCGCCTCGCGCGCGGCCCACTGCACGAAGGTAGTGCTGAATATCTGCGTGCCGGAACCCTGCGTCAGCAGACTTACCTGGAAGTGATCGAGCACACCATTCTGCGTCGTGCCCGTCATCCCAAGCTCGTCCGGACTGGTTCTCGCCAAAGTGGTTTCCATCAATTCCGGGCCTCCACTGCCCGACTGGATGATCTGCTGCATCTTGTGGAGCAACGCGGTGCGAACCGGCTGGAGCGCATCATAAGAAACGCTTGTCACTTGTGTTCCGGCAATCGCCGCGTTGGCGCCGTCGATATACCAGTGGCGATAAGGAACGGGGTGCGCGGCTGCACGCGATGAAACCGCGTCGATCAGTATCTGCAATCCGTTTTCAGGTTTGACCTGACGAAAGAGAACCCCATGCGGCCGCAGTTTCCTGAAGAGAGGAAAATCGCTCTCCGCAACTCCCCGCCCAATAACGGCAATACCCAGGCGGGCTAGTTGAGGCGGCTCGGCTGGTGCTGCACTCTGCGACGCTGCCGCGTAGTCGGTAGCAGCCACGCGAAAGGCGTCGATCTGGTGTGTGCTCCATAGATAGGCGGTCAATTTTTCCGAAAACGACCCCGGTTCCTTGGCCCAATCCAACTGTTCCAGATTTGTTGCCAAATTGATTTGTGTGAATTCTGCAAATAGCGCCCGCAATTGCTCCCGCTGCAACCCGCCGAGGTAGCTCAACTGCCGATCCAATTCCTCGCGTTCGGCTGGGAACTTCCAGTCATAATCAATTACCTCCCGCAAAAGAACCGCCACAAAAATCGTTGGCAACTGCCGTAACAATCCGATGTAACGCATAGCCAGTTCCCTGGCTTGCGGCGGATAACTCTTGAACTGCTCCGATTGAAGCTGGCTGGCGAGCATAGCCTAAAGCACCTCTGTCAACGGCCTGCCATGCGCCATCGCTGGAGAAAACCCAAGCAACGCGCCAAGGGTCGGGACAAGGTCGATCGATTCGACTGGTCGATTGATGGAAATGTTCTCGCGGACGTGCGGCCCCACCGCCATCATCCAGGTGGTTCTGGAGAGTGGGTCACCTGTCCGATGGTGTTGAAAGCCGTTGCCGCCGGAATCGCCATCGGAATCGCGGCCAAAATCAGGCAATACAAACATTGTCGTTTTTCCGAAATATTCTGGCTCGCTCTCCGCTGCCTTCCATATCTCCCCGCACAAACGATCGGTCCTTTGGATGCCCTCCAAATAAAGCGAGTAGGTTCCGGCGTGCGCGATGTCCATGTCATGGAGCGTTACCCACAGCAAGCTGGGCGCAAGTTGCTTCATCAGCTGGCGCACTATATAGACCGAAAGCTCATCTGGGCTCGCCAGACTCCGGGCATGCGCAGTGAAATCCGCGACTGAAAGTTTCAAGATCCCGTTCAGCTGTCGTAACTGGAACTCATTCCCACTCAGTTGAGGAGTGTAGAACGGCGTTTCATAGTTGTCCCGGAGTAAGTGTGCGTAGTTCGATGCATCGCTTGATGAAAGTGCAGCGGCGAGTAAGTGCTTGGGCAAAATGACTCCGGCCCCCAAGTCCGGACCATAAAGCCGGGAGCCGCTCGCACCCATGCGATTAAAACCATTGCTGGGTGCCACCACCCACGCGTCCGTCGCTGGCCGGTGGAGGTCCTTGCGGTAATATTCAAAAACCGTAGGATTCTCAGGCGGCACTGAGGCAAAATTATCGAATGTCTCGTACACGCCCGTGGCAAGACTTGCGGTCGCAACATAGTGTCCAAGAATGCCGCGGTTCACTACCTGAGTAAAAAAGGTTGCGCGAGGAATCAAGTCGTTCATCAGGTGCGGAATATTTTCCTGACCTTGGGGAGCGAACGTTTCCTCGTCCCGAGCACCACCGCCGAAGGTAACAACGATCACCTTCTGCCCGCGCGGCATTGCCATCGCACGCAACGGCGCAAAACTAAAAAGAGCGCCACCCGCGCTCATCCCAATCGCGGAGCGCAGAAAATCTCTCCGGCTCGACGCAACCCTATTTGCTATTTCGTGAGGCGCGTCACGGATTCCTGTAAATGGCCTGCTGGAAGAAATATCTCACTCCTTTCGGCTGCCGATGCTGTCGAAAAGTTTCTCCGGAAACTCCCGATACGGCTAACGTTCAACCGCTACCAGGTGGAAAACATCCAGAACTGATACTTCTAATCTGGCCACTATAGGGGCCGTTATTACTATAGGATGGTACCGCGAACCACGGACTGTTGAGCAGATGAATATGTAGGCGCACTGAAAGTGATTGGCGTGAAGCCACCTATATTGTGGACGCCCAAGTCGATAGCAGAAAAAATAAATGTAATTAAAAGGGACAGAATAATACCCGAGATATCCCTCCTCAAAGTTGTCGATAGGTGTTTCTATTCCTATTCCCGAGTGCCATTCACCTTCCCTCGCAGGATGGTAATGGATGCCTTCGGCAGCAGGAAGACCGCCGCTGGACCGCCTGACCTTGTTGTTGCAATCGGCGCGTGGTCTGGATCGGCGTGGCTGTCAAGGCCGTCATTGATCCATACATATTGTTCGCTGCCAAAAGTTACGTCAGCAACGGGGCCAGCTGAAGGCGAGCTTTCTGCCCGTCGTCCTATTGTCGAAAGTGACCTTTACTGTATGCGAATTGTTTTCGTCCCGATTCACCAGCATCAGGGACCAGGCTCCATCCGGGCGATGCAGCGCATACGACGTGACCAGCATATTTCCTGCGCTGTCTTGAATGTTTGTCGAAGAAGGAAACATCTGGTGAATGCCGGAATGATGCAGTACCCATTCTCGATTGATCATTTGGGCAGCGTAATAGAACGAGGTATACCCTTGGATGTCATAATCTTTGTTCGAAACGAAATTCGACCATGAGGCCCAGCCCAGACAACTATTCTGCAATCCTTGCGGCTGGATCGGGGAATGCGTATACAAAGCTCCGCCAGCCTCAAAAAAAGAACCAAGGCTATCGCTCAGCCACAGTCCCGCGAAGATCGTGCTCATGGGCCCGGATAGCTGCGCGGCAAGACTGCTCTCCGTAACCATCAGGGGAACATTTTCGGGGACGCCATCCTTTCTCCAGACCTGCAGAATATGCTTCATCAGTTCCGGTTCTGTATACAGACTTTTCCATGTGATGTCGCACGTATCGAAGGGGTAGTGTTCAAAAGAGACAAAGGACAGATCCGAAATGTGGCCATGGATCTTGAGGTAATCGACAAAGCGCCCCATCCACGAAGTACGCCCCTGGGCATCGGGCCAGACTTGAATGTCCTCGGTCACGCCCTCAAAAACAGGTCCTCCAAGCTTTAACTTCGGGTCTACCTTGTGGATGGCTGCGGCCCACTGCAAATAGAGGGTGGCATAATCTTCCGGCAGCATATGTTGGCCGTCGGGTTCCTCTCCCATTTCTACATAACTGATCGGATAGCCGCGCTTTTCGATATAAGCAATCTCAGCGGCGGCATCCTCAGGCGTTCCATACAGCAGAGTCACCGGAATCATTGCGGGCAGGTTATTGGTGATCCCGCTGGTGAAGAAAAGGTCGAATCCAGTGTGTTGATAGTTCCCGGTATCGTCGATGTCCGTGGCGGAGTGCCACGGATCAATCGATGACACGACGTAGCTGGTTTTTCGCTTGGAGTCGCTGTTAGCAGCTTCAGAGAAAATGCCAGTTTGATCGATTGTTCCTGCCTGAACGGTTTGGATCGCAAAGCCTACGCAATTGCGAATGTCTTGTGATCCATGTTCATCGCAGGTGTTGGAGGACTCGGTCATCAAAATGCGAATGTACCGGACGGAGACTGGCACATCGCTCAATTTCAATGTCGCCGTGCCGCCAGATGCATGACGAAATACGCCTGCTGGAAACGATTGCCACTTCCCCTTAGGTCCAGCATCAAAATCCAGCGCATCGGTGCCAACCCAATATTGAACCTCGTATGCAGATGCGTAGGGATTCTCCCACGCGATTCGAATAGCATTCACCGGCTGCGACGCTTTGAAATCTACAACAACCCATTGCGGATGCTGCGCATCACTTTCGCCCGTGAATTTACTGGTGAGATAAGGATTGCTTTTCCAATAAGTGAGTTTCGCATTTGACAGTGGACGATCGCCACCAGTTGCGAACCCGCGATGCGGCAGCGCATACGCAAGTATGTCCCGTATAGGCGTTTTCAATTCCGTGCTACCAGTAAAGTATCCGCTCTGATTGGCGGGATCGCTCCAGGCGCCTTCGGGATTCCAGTGCCATGCCGCTTTACGCAATTCGGTATTGTTTCGGTAAGAAATCGGGCCCCATCCCGCGGAAAGAGATTCCTCGATAATGTGCGGCGTGTATACCTGATCGATCCCGCTGCGGGAAAGCACATCCATGGAACTGCCAAGTGCCTGGTCGGGATTGAAGGAGTTCAAAAGATGACTGGGCGTGATATCCACATCTACAACCCCGTCAGGTGGGGAATTGGTTTGTGCCACAGCAGCAGCTGAACCGAGCACGCACATCATCACAACCATATAAGTTTGCCTTTGGAAGGCTTTCCATGTTGAATCCATCATCGATGCACCCTCGTGATTCCTACGCATTGAAGCAGAGGCTTCCGCTCCGATGCAGCAACGATATCATTTCAATGCGGTCTGTGATCCTGCCGACAGATAGGAAGAAGAAACCTTCTTCTGGAAAAGTTTGCCGCGTTGCCACCGACGTGCATGATAGCTTTGCCATCTGAGCACAGCCATCGTTGACAACCGAATCGCTGCTCCCTAGATTGGATTCAATCGTATAAATGTTTTCTACATTAGAACCATTCCTTATAAGTGTTCGTTTGGCCGTATGCAGGATTGAGTGAAGTTGCAGAATTAAGGCGCGATGTGCCGCATGCCAATTAGGAAAACTTTGCCGTCACCGAAGAAGGAAGATATGGAAGAGCTTGTCAATCCGTTCCCGGCTCGTGAACGCGCATTAGAACTTGAACAAAAGCAGTATCGCATCCAGCAATTCCTTGTAGAGCATTCACTCGATGCAGTGCTGCTGTCACGGCACGAAAATATCGCCTGGGCCACCGCTGGATTGGTGGAAATGCGCGTTGCAATTCCAAGTGAGACAGCAGTCGGCAGTCTGTTATTTGCCCGAAGCGGCGAACGCTATTACCTGACAACAAACAACGAGGCCCCGCGTCTAGCAGAAGAAGAATTTGCGGCGCTCAATTACAAAGCCATCATCCGGCCTTGGTATGTCAACGATGTGGCGGCGGCGATTGAAAATATCGTAGGTAAGAAATCCATGGCGGATGGCCATGTTGCCGGCGACGATCCTTCGAGTGGACTGCCCGCAATTTCCATGCAACCGTTGCGGTTGGCGTTGACAGAGGGCGAAATCGATCGCTATCGCTGGTTGGGCCGCCACACGGCAGACGCTGTTACGGAGGCGCTCCTGACCTTGCGCCCTGGCATGACTGAAGCCACCATGCAGGCTATGGTTGCGGAGCGCTTGCTGGCGCAGAGTATTATGCCAACCGTTTTGTTGATGGGCACAGACAACCGAATTCGTAATTATCGACATGCAGTGTCACGCGCGGGAGTCCTCCAGCGATTCGGCATGCTCAACCTTTGTGGTCGTCGGTGGGGACTTGCAGTTTCCATTACGCGCTTTGTCCACTTTGGTGCAGTGCCAGCTGAGCTGGTGGAGAAATTTCTCGCTGTGGCAAATGTCAATGCCCGGCTGCTCGATGCAACGCGTGAAGGTGCTACCAGTAGTGCGCTATTCACCGTTGCGCAAACGGCGTATGCCGAACAGGGCTTTCCTGGCGAAGAACAGAGACACCATCAAGGCGGGGCCACAGGCTACACGGAACGCGAATGGTTGGCTTGTCCCGGCGGGCCAGAGCGCGTACTCGATAACCAGGCATTTGCCTGGAACCCTAGTCTGCAAGGTGCCAAAGTCGAAGATACCGTCATGTTGCGCAATGGTCGTATAGAGGTGCTCACCAGCACCCCTCGATTGCCCGTTGTCGAAACCTTCCGGAACGGAATCATTTACCCCTCTGCTGGAGTGCTGCTGGCGTAGTTCTTGCGCGGGGGCTTTCACGCAATGCGATCAGATTTGAAGGATGAGATGTCAGTAGCGAAAAGGTCAACTAGGTAGACAATCTTATCTGACCCGGGCAAATGGGAGATGTTTTATCCCCGACAACATTGCCGAGATAAGTAGCACAGGGACAGGAATGGATTCGCCGCCCCTATGCTGTAGTGCGGAAGATTACTTGTGGTGATTTGCGTATTCCGCGGCTTCTTTCAATTCCTGGGACGCCTGGACCAGCAGATCCTTCGCCTTCTGGGCATGATCGCCAAGATGATCTCGATTTCCTTGCTGCGCCGCGTCGATTTTTTGGTATGCATGCGCAATCGATGTCTGCGCCGATGCAAGATTTGGATGCTTACTCGCATCGATATTCTGGGCCGGTCCCTGGGCAAACATCATTGAACTGGTAGCCATCGCCGAACACATCACGATCGTACGAACTAACTTGTTCTTCGTCATGGGAGATCTCCTTTATATAGAAGAGACTGTTCCCGGTTCCCGTTGCTACTGTCACGCGGAAATCGCAGGTTTGCCTCGTGGAAAGAGGCTATGACTCGTCACCAGACTTGTCAAGTAATGTATTGGAAAAATTACCTCAAATTGACCAGCTATCTCTCGGAGCGCTTTGGTTGGCTACTTGACGCTAGAAAGTCTTGAATAGGCCGGGCAATTTTTCTCCCGCTTTGCCCAGGATAACGCGCGTAAATGCGTTCGCATTCAGAGGTGCCTCCGGACCGACATAATATGTCCGGGCCGGGGTTCCAGAACGCATCTTGGCCCAATGGACAAAGCTCGCCGCGGGATGCACCGCGCCGGACGTGCCCACCACCACAAGGATGGAACAGCGATCAATCTCCTGCTGGATGCGCGTCATCTCCAAAGGAATCTCGCCAAACCATACAATTTGCGGACGCAGACGCGCGCCGCAAACACACCGTGGAATTTCGGCGACATAATTGTAACTATTACTGTCCTCTATTATCGGAGCGCCACAGTTTACCTCGCAGCGAGACTTGAAAAGCTCTCCGTGCATGTGGATCATGTTGCGCGAACCACTGCGTTCATGCAGATCGTCCACGTTCTGCGAACACAGAAATAGACGGTCGCCAATCTTTTTTTCCAATTCGGCCAACGCATAGTGGGCGGGATTGGGTTGGCTGGCCTGCGCTTCCCTTCTGCGCTGCGAATAGAATTGCCAGACGAGTTCAGGATTCGCATCCCAGCCTTCAGGAGTGGCAACCGTCTCCACTCGATGCCCAGCCCAAAGACCATTGCTATCGCGAAAAGTCCTAAGTCCGCTCTCTGCGCTAATGCCAGCTCCAGTCAGCACGAAGACCCGATCGTTCTTAGCGATCTCAATTGTGTTGTCGAGTGCAGCTTCCCTTGCCACGTAGCACTCCTGGCTTTTAAGCAGTAAGTTTACGTTCACTGGTGGGACCGCAATCATCATCCGCCCTGCGACGACTTGATAAGCAGCTTATACTTTGGGCCCATCCTTAGGCTTGGGCTGCCACTTCTTGCGTCTCAACTTTTGCGCTGGCCTGTTCGGACCCTCGATCCTGCGCTGCCTCCGTAATTGGCGTCGGTTCAATCTTTTCGGAACTGTTTCCAGTCGCGGAATCTCTTATCGTCGACAGCTTCTTGGATTTCTGGCAGCGGATTAACAGTTGCGATGGACGGTGAAGTGTCACCGGCTCCATTCGCATCTACATCTCCGGGCGACGGCCGCAGTCCCCTTTTGCTTTGCACACTCTCTAGCAACAACTCCGCGACATCCTTGATAACAATTCCATCAGCGTCACTCTTACCTGGCGTGCTGCTCAACATGCTTTTGCAAAATGGACAGCCGACGGCAAGTGTCTTCTGGTGCGTGGCCGAACTAAGCCGCTGCTCAACTTCGTGGAAACGGTTCTCAGAAATTCGCTCGCTGCCAGGTTCCTCTTCTTTCCAGAACTGCGCACCGCCTGCCCCGCAGCAAAATGCGTTTTCGCGTGTACGATCCAGTTCCAGTAATTCATTTCCAAGCACGCGCAACACATTTCTGGGCGCGTCGTAGACCCCGTTGTGCCGCCCCAGATAGCAGGGATCGTGATAGGTAATGCTGGCATCCAGCCGATCCGCATCCAGTTTGCCCGCCGATACCAGGGATTCAAGATACTGCGTGTGATGCATCACGGTATACGATCCGCCGATCTGCCGATACTCATTGCCAATTGCATTCATGCAATGCGGACAGCTTGCGACAATCAGTTTCGGCTTCACAGCATTCAAGGTGGCAACATTCTGATCGGCCAATTCCCTGTACAGAAGTTCATTCCCAGCACGACGTGCGCTGTCACCGGTGCAACACTCTTTTTTCCCGAGCACCGCAAAGTTCACGCCCGCATAGTCGAGCAGTTGAACGAACGCGCGCGCAGTCTTCTGTGCCTGCGGATCGTAACTCGCGGCACATCCCACCCAGTAAAGAACATCTGCCTCCGGATTTTCCTCTGTCGTCTTTACCGGAAGGCCTTGGGCCCAGTCCATTCGCTTGTCATGGTTGATGCCCCAGGGATTCTTCGACCGTTCCATGCCACGAAATGCGGTCTGCAGTTGCGGCGGAAATTCGCCCTCCATCATTACCTGGTTGCGGCGGATGTCAATGATGTCGAGCATCTGTTCATCCTGCACCGGGCAGACCTCCATGCAGGCGCCGCAGGTCGTGCAGGCCCATGCTGCCTCTGCAGAGATGGCGAACTGCAAAAGAGGATGCGGACTGCTCTTTCCACCACCAAACCCGGAGCCGCTCGCAGACAAATGATTCAACTCCATCCGCTTGTTGATTTCCAATGCCGCCGGGCTGAGCGATTTCCCTGTCGCCGTGGCGGGACAAACATCCTGGCAGCGATTGCATTGGATACAGGCATACGCGTCAAGAAGGCGAGGCCACGTCAGATCCTCCAGACGCTTCGCACCGATCTGCGGAATCTCCGCTTCGAGATTTTCTGATGTATGGTTTTCCGCATTCAGGGTAACTTCTACCAGCGGCAGAACTCCGGAGCCGGACCGTCGCGCGAAGAAATACTTCACCGGCGCCATAAAGATATGAACGTGCTTTGTGTAAGGAAAATACGCGAGGAAGAGCAGCACGCTGCCAAGCGCTCCCCAGTAGCCGAAGATGCGCCATGCATACGCATTCTGCGGCGCGAAGAAATGAGAAAGCAGCGTAGCGAATGGTTGAAATTTATCAGGACCTTGCTGGGCCAGCCGCGCCCCCGCTCCGATGGCCCGGCTTGTCACATGAAACAGGATGAAGCCCGAGACCAGAAGAGAGTCCCAACTGATATATCCTCGCCGCACATCTGGATGCAGCAGGGTGTTCGAATTGAAACGAAAATCCCGGCGGGCTGGAACGAGAAATCTGCGAACCACCAGCGCCACCACTCCCAGCAACACCAGAAACGTCAGCACATCCGCAAGCAGGTTATAAATCGCGCCTGGAGCAGTTTTTGACGAGATAGAAAAATTTGTATAACCATCCACGGCATCGACGAAATTGACCAGAATGTAGAAGACGAATCCATAGAAAATGAAGGCATGGAAGATGCTGACTAGTGTTCGTTTTCTGAAGGTGCGATCCTGCGTGAGTGCGGTGCGAAGCGCATACCAGAATCGCTCAAGAATGCGATCGCTACGGGCATCGGTGTCCGGACGTCCGCGGCGGATGCGCCGATACAGGCCGTAGAAACCATGCGCTCCCCAGGCGGAAGTTAGCAGCGCAAAGATCAGGAATGCATACTTTTGAGAAAGTGGAAGCATCCAACTTGGCCTCGAAACTGCGATGAGTACGGCAGGGTTACTTGCGGATTGCAGCAATCATGGCGGGAACGATCTGGTTCACATCGCCAACGATACCGTAATCCGCCACTTTGAAAATCGGTGCATCCGCATCTTTATTGATGGCAACGATGCATTTGCTTTTGCCCATCCCGGAAAGATGCTGCACCGCGCCGGAGATGCCGATCGCGATGTAGGCCTTTGGCTGCACCGTTTTTCCGGTCTGCCCAACCTGCTCAGCATACGGCCGCCATCCTGCATCCACAATTGCCCGCGTGGCGCCGACAGCGGCGCCAAGTTGATCCGCAAGCCCCTCCACAAGCGTGCGAAAGCCCTCTTCACTCCCCACCCCTCGCCCGCCAGCCACGACAATTTCCGCTTCCGCCAAGGAAATGCGAGAAGTTTTTTCTATCGACTTCCCCGTGATCTGTACCCGGCGTGCAGGTGGCGTCAGGTCTACATCGAACTGCTCGGCTGCCTGCGTACCCGGAGTGGCTGCGGCAAACGCCCCTTGCTTCGGCGTAATGACCACTACCGGCGCGGTCGCTGTTACTTTCTCCGTCACTCGAGCAAGATACGTGTACCGCTCTGCTGAGACAGTCCCATCTGCATACGTAACGCTGACAACATCCTCCAGCAGTGGCGCGTCCAACTTTACGGCCACGCGCGGGCTGTACTCGCGTCCGCTCCTGCTGCCGCCGATCAGAATTGTATGTGCTTCACCCTCGCTCGCAATCTGCGCAACCGCAGCCGACCACAGCTCTGGATCGTATTGCGCTAAGTCAACATGATCCGCCACCAGCACCTGATCAACCAGCAACGCCGCCTCATTCGCAACCGCGGCGATTCCGGACCCTAGCACCAGCGCGATCACCGAGCCTTCCCTGCCAAGCTCGCGAGCACATGTCGCCATTTCATAGCTGCTCTTACTCAGCTTGCCGTTCGCATGTTCCGCAACCATCAGAATCATGCAATCACCCGCGCTTCATCCCGCAACAACCCCACCAGCTCGGTGGCGGCAGCCGTCGCATCTTTGCCGTCCAAGATCTTGTGCAACCGCGTCTTCACCTGCACCTCAGCGCCCAAGACCTTCAACTTTGGCTCAACGTGGAATTGTTCCAGCACCTCCACGCGGAGCTCCTTCTTTTTTGCACGCATAATGTTGGGCACCGTCGGATACCTGGGTTCATTCAAACCCTGCTGTGTCGTAATGACGGCAGGCAACTGCACGGAAAACATCTCGCTGCCGTCCTCCGCATCGTGTCTGCCCGTCAATGTCTGCCCTTGAACTTCCAGAGCATTTACCCAGGTCACCTGCGGCCATTGCAGCCGTTCCGCGGTCGCGGCCCCAAGCGCGTGGCTGTCCCAGTCAGCCTGCTGGCCACCACAAAAAATTAAGTCGATTTTTTCCTGCTGTGCAATCTGCGCGGCTACTTTGCTCAGCGAAACAGGATCGAGCGCGAGCTCCGTCATCACGTGGATAGCGCGATCCGCTCCCATCGCCAGAACCGTCCGCAGCGCCTCCTGGTTGCGCTCTGGGCCAACGGCCAGCGCGACCACTTCTGCATCGACTCCGCTCTCGCGAATCCGCAGCGCCTGCTCGACGCCATATTCATCCATGGTGTCGACCACCAGCTTGCTTGCGCTCAGATCCACCTCGCCAGAGCGAATGCGCACCGTCTCTTCTGCATCCAGCACCTGGCGAATTAACGTCAATATCCTCATCATTGCCTCTTCGCTTCGTCTATCGCAATGCCGCACTCTATACTGCAAGGTGCAATTCTCTCGGCTAACGATACTAGCTTCGATCGCCGCTTTTCACCGCTGAAGAATTGCCTGCGACAGCTTAATCTACCCTTGATAGCTTAGCTGCGCAACCCCTGGAAGAGGTTTTCTGCCTAATGGAAAAGACCGCGGTTAAAGATGGCGTCAGACTGCCACTAACATCCTTGAGTCACGACGAACAAATCCTGCGGGATTCGGTTCGCAAGTTTGCGCAGAATAAAATTGCGCCGCTCGTCCGCGAAATGGATGAAGCGCAGAAAATTCACCCGTCCCTTCTGCCGCAGATGTTCGATCTGGGCATTCTCGGCATGGAAACTCCGGAACAGTATGGAGGTTTTAGCGGATCTTTTCTGGGATCCATTCTGGCGGTGGAAGAAATTTCTGCTGTCGATCCCGCAATTGGTGTCCTGGTCGATGTGCAAAATACCTTGACCGTAAATGCGCTGCTGCGTTGGGGCACGGAAGAACAGAAAACGAAATATCTGCCGCGCACCAACACAGATACGATCTGTTCGTATGCGCTCAGCGAAGCCAGCTCTGGCTCAGACGCTTTCAGCCTCAAAACCCAGGCCCGACCCGATGGCGATTCCTATGTGCTGAATGGCCGCAAGCTTTGGATTTCGAACGCGGCCGAGGCTGATCTTTTCATCGTGTTCGCAACCGTAGACCCTTCGGCTGGCTACAAAGGAATTACGGCGTTTGTCATTGAGCGTGGTACGCCCGGCTTTCAGGTTGGCAAAAAGGAAGACAAGCTGGGGATTCGCGCTTCTTCCACCTGCGAGCTTTTGCTCGACGACTGTCGCCTGCCGCGGACCAGTGTTTTGGGTCAGCCCGGCAAAGGCTACAAAATCGCCATTGAAACCCTGAACGAGGGCCGCATCGGAATCGCGGCACAGATGCTAGGACTGGCCCAGGGAGCATGGAATTACGCAGCCAAATACAGCCAGGAACGCCATCAATTCGGCAAATCCATCGCAAAGTTCCAGGCGGTACAGTTCACGCTGGCTGAGATGGCGACCGAAATCGAAGCGGCGCGGTTGATGGTCTATAACGCGGCGCGGATGAAAGACGCCGGCATAAATTTTGTCAAAGAAGCCGCAATGGCAAAATATTTTGTGTCCACGGTTGCCGAGCGCATCGCCAGCCAGGCAGTCGAGATCTTCGGCGGATATGGATTCGTCAAAGACTATCCCGTAGAAAAACTTTATCGAGATGCCAAAATCGGCAAGATTTACGAAGGCACCTCGAACATGCAACTGGCTACAATTTCAAAGCTGATCCTCGCCGGCTAACATCTAGAGCAAGAGCACAGAAGGTGTAATGTAGAAAATCGCTCTCCACGCAGACGTTCCATCAAAGAACGGCTGCACATCATTCCAACTCACCATCTCGCAGTATCTGTGCTCTTGCTCTAGAGCGTATACCGGCCAGCTTCCGTCATTGCTGTTGCAATCCCTCGACCGAGAGCGACTGTGTTTTCCGGCTCATGCTTAACGAGCCGGCGAAACATCGTCATCCGCGTGCGCAGCATATCGCCTTCGGCCACGGCGCCAAGAATCTGCTCTGCAGAAGTCTCCAGAACGCGAAACGACCGAGCTGCATAATATTTCGTCATCTGCACAGCCAGCGGCATGCAGCCTTGCATCTTTTCCGTCCGCAGAATGGCAGACTCCAGCACCAGCACCTCCATGATCATGTCCGCCAGCGCGCCCATGATCTCCTGCTGATCCGCCAACTCGCTTCCAAATTTCTCTGCGGCCGCGCCGGCACAGAAAAGACTCAGCTTCTTCGCGTTGGCAAGAAGAAAACGCTGTTCCGCAAGCTCTCCGTCACTCTCCCCGCGGTGATTCGGACCCGCCATGACTTCATCCATCACGCGCTGGATTGCCGGCAGCAGAGCGAGCCGTCCCTGCATAGCGCGCTTCATGATCCAGCCGCTGATAATCAGGCGATTGATCTCGTTGGTGCCTTCGAAGATTTTGTTGATGCGAGAGTCGCGATAACTGCGCTCTGCGGAATACTCCTCGACATATCCATACCCGCCGTGCAATTGCAGCATCTGGTCGACAACGCGCTCCAGCATTTCCGAGCACCATACCTTCACAATCGAGCATTCAATCGCATACTCTTCAATGCGCTTTTGAATCTCCCCCGTATTTGCCGCTCCGCTCTTGTCTAGCCCCGCCAGCGACGCGTCGATCGCTCCGATCACGCGATAGACCAGCGATTCGCCAGCATAAATTCCGGCTGCACTCTCGGCGATCATCTGCTGCACTAATCCAAAGGAGGTTATCGGCTTCGAGAAGGCGATGCGTTCCCTGGCGTAGCGAATGCCGTTGCGAAAGGCATATTTTGCTCCACCAATCGCAGCCGCGCCCAGCTTGTACCTGCCCACGTTCAGAATGTTGAATGCGATGTGGTGACCCTTGCCAGCTTCACCTAATAGATTTTCAACAGGCACCTTGCAGTCGGTAAGAATCAGCGGGCATGTGGAGGAGCCGCGAATCCCCAGTTTGTGTTCTTCAGGGCCAACGGTCAGCCCGGGTGTGCCTGCCTCAATCAAAAAAGCGGCAAACTTTTCTCCATCGATTTTCGCGAACACGGTAAACAGATTCGCAATGCCCGCATTGGAAATCCACATCTTCTCTCCATTCAGCACATAATGTTTCCCGTCTGTGGAGAGTTTTGCCTGGGTACGAATATTCATTGCATCGGAGCCGGAAGATGCCTCAGACAGTGCGTAGGCTGCAACCCATTCTCCCGATGCAAGCCGGTGCAAATATTTTTTCTTCTGCTGTGCCGTACCATACCAGATCAGTGGCAGCGTCCCGATGCCGACGTGCGCGCTGAATGAAACGGAGAAGCTGCCACAAATTGCTATCTTCTCCGCGATCAAAGCAGACGTTACTTTATTCATCTGCAGGCCGCCATATTCTTCGGGAACATCAATCCCCATCAGGCCCAGCTCGCCCGCTTTTTTGAGAAGACTCTTCGTGACTTCGAAATCCTTCGCTTCAATCGCGGCAATTTGAGGCTGGATTTGTTTCTCGGCAAACTCTACCGTCGTGCGCTCAATCTGGCGCTGCACGTCAGAAAACTCTTCCGGAGTAAAAATATCTTCCGGCGCAAGATCTTCGATCAGGAAGCTTCCGCCGGTAACGCGTCGTGGATTCGATGGAACCGGGCTATTCATGGAGCCTTCCGCGTGTGTGGATATTGCTGCGCATTGCACCCCTCAATTTTGAAGATTCTCGAAAATTCCAGCCGCACCCATTCCACCACCAACGCACATGGTCACCAATCCATATTTCTTTTTACGCCGCTTCAATTCACGCAGAATGGTGGCCGTCAACTTTGCGCCAGTGCAGCCCAACGGATGACCCAGCGCAATGGCGCCGCCATTTACATTGACCTTTGCCGGATCCATGCTCAGCAGCTTCATCACCGCTAGCGACTGAGCAGCAAAGGCTTCGTTCAACTCAATCACATCCATTTGCTCCAACGTAAGCCCCGCCAGCTTCAGTGCCTTCGGAATCGCATAAACAGGGCCGATCCCCATCTCTTCCGGAAGGCATCCGGAATACGCGAAAGACACGAAGCGCGCCAAAGGCTTCAGTGCAAGCGATATCGCAACATCTTCCGAGACCACGACTGCCGCGGCAGCACCATCGGAAGTTTGCGAAGAGTTCCCCGCCGTCACAATGCCATGGGAATGAAACACCGGCCGCAGCTTTGCGAGCGCCTCATAGGATGTGTCAGCACGAGGACCTTCATCCACTCGAAATTCCCTCTCTTTACGCAAGGGGTTGCCTGTGCCATTCGGCACGAACGTTGTCACTGGAACAGGCACAATCTCATCCTCAAACTTTCCCGCTTGCATTGCAGCCAGCGCCTTCTGATGGCTCGCGAGTGCGAATTGGTCCGACTCTTCCCGCGAAATTCCATAGTGCCTGGCGACGCGCTCTGCAGTCAGACCCATCGACATATAAGAATCCGGATAGTGATCGACCAGCCACGGGTTCACAGCAATCTTGTTGCCGCCCATGGGAACAAAAGACATCGACTCAGCGCCTCCCGCGACAATCACATCGGCGGACCCACTGCGAATTCTTTCCGCAGCCAGCGCGATCGACTGCAGCCCGGAAGCGCAGTATCGATTGATCGTCATGGCGGCTGCTTCTACCGGCAGGCCCGCGCGCAGAGAAATAGTCCGGGCCATGTTCAAACCCTGCTCCGCCTCCGGCATCGCGCAGCCGATAATGACGTCTTCAATCCGCTTCTCATCGAGCTCCGGCACACGATCTAACGCGCCGCGAACTGCGATCGCTCCCAGTTCGTCCGGGCGCGTGGACCGAAGAGCGCCATTCGGCGCTTTCCCAACCGCCGTCCGCACTGCGCTCATGATGAATGCATCCTTCATTCTGGTCCTTTTTAATTGCGCAGTGGCTTTCCAGTTTTTAACGTAACCGCGATGCGTTCCACCGTCTTTGGCTCTCCACAGAGTGACAGAAATGCTTCGCGCTCCAAGTCAAGAAAATATTGTTCGCTAATCTGCGTCCCTGCGGTGACCGCGCCTCCGCACAACACGTTAGCCACCAGGCGCGCAATCTTTACGTCGTGATCGCTGATGAATTCAGCTTCTCGCATCATATGGATGCCAAGTCTTAGATTCGCAAGGATGCCTTCTCCCGGCGCAGGAATGTCAGTGCGAGGCAGCGGCGGCACATACCCTGTATCCGCCAGTTTTCCGGCTTCCGACTTTGCGTCGAGGAGCAGTCGCTCGCGGTTCATCGTAATACCATCCGACTTGCGCATGAGATGAAGTTTTCTTGCCTCCACCGCCGAACTGGAAACCTTCGCCATGGCAATCGTCTCGAACGCGTTCCGAAGCGCATCATTCATTTCTACGGAGTCACTTCGGCTACCGATCCGGATTGCATTCGCCGCATCGATGGCTCGCAGCGTCATTTCTTTGCAGCCTCCACCGGCGGGCAACAGTCCCACGCTGGTTTCCACCAGGCCCATGTAGAGTTCGATGTGTGATTGGCGGCGGCAGCATGCAACGCAACCTCCGCGCCCCCGCCCAGGCACATCCCAAACGGAGCCACCACGACCGGCCGCGTACAGAACCGAATCGCTTGCGTCATCGCCTGAAATTCACGAACATACCTGTCAATCTCGTCCCATTCTTCGTCTTGGATCGCCAGCAGTACCTGCATCAAATTCGCGCCCACGGAAAAATTCGTCGCATCGCTGGTCACAACAAAGCCCTTAAAATTCCTGGCCGCATCGCTGCCGGGCCGCAAGGTGCGCTGCATGAACGACACAATGTCTTGTCCAAGCGTGTTCATTTTGGAATGGAACTCGATGCACGCAATCCCATCGCCAAGATCGATGAGCGAAGCGCCGGGATTTTTCTCGACGACCCCATTTGTCCGCTTGACCCTTGCAAGGGTCATCATGCCGGCAGCCTCAACCACAGGCCGATATGTAGCCGATGAAACATCGAAAAACTCTTCGCCCTGGTTGCGATACCAGGAAGTCACACCAGCAGCGAGCATGGTTTCCACTATTTTCGGGATCGCATGGCCACGAGCACGCATCTTCTCCACGGTTTCGACGAAGCCCGCTGCATCCCACATCTCAAACGGGCCTAGCTCCCAATTGAATCCCGCTTTCATGGCACGATCAATATCGACGATAGAGTCAGCAACTTCGCCGATACGATTGGCGGCATAGGCCCACAATTCTGGAAGAATTTTCCAGTAAAAGCGAGCCGCTTTGTCACGATCCGGATTGCCCGCCAGCAGCGCGCGAATCCTCGCCGCAGTAGATTCATTCGTCTTTGCCATTTCCAATTCAGGAATTTTCAAGCGCTCAGCAGGTCTGTATTCCAGTGTGTTCAAATCAATAACAAGGCGCAGTTCCCTACCATGGGCATCGCGTTCCTTTTTGTAGAAGCCCTGGCCCGTCTTATCGCCGAACCATTTGCGTTCGAACATCTGCTCGAGCACAGCAGGAATTTGTACATCTGCGCGCTCGTCATTGGAATTCGCAGTGAAATTGCGGGCCACGTTCACCAGGACATCGATCCCAACCATGTCGGCAAGCCGAAAGGTTCCCGTCTTCGGCCAGCCAATCGCCGTACCGGTTAGCACATCTACCTCTTCGATACTCAAACCAAATTCCAGCATGGTACGAAACGTATTCAGCATGGCAAAAGTGCCGATGCGATTGGCGATGAAATTTGGTGTGTCGTGGGCACGCACAACCACTTTACCCAAATGCACCTGGACGAAGTTCTCAATCGAAGCCCTTGCCTTTGGTTCGGAGTCAGGCGTAGCAATGATTTCCACCAGACGCATATAACGCGGCGGGTTGAAAAAATGCGTCCCAAACCAACGCCGGCGAAAGGTTTCCGGCATCTCCCTCGCGATCAATCCCACAGGCAGGCCGCTGGTGTTGGTCGTCAGGATTGTATTGTCCCCAAGGTGCGGTGCGACATTGCTTAGCAGCGTGCGTTTGATAGCAAGATTTTCTGTCACCGCTTCAATGATCCAGTCACAAGTCTTCAGCTTCTCCAGATCATCTTCAAAGTTTCCAGCCGTGATATGAGACGCCAGAGTTGCGTCGACAAATGCCGGCGGCTTTGACTTTTTCAGCGTTTCCAGCGACCGGGTCGCCAAAAGGTTCCGCTCGGACTCACCGGGCGGCACAATATCCAGCAGCAACACGGGGAACCCCGCATTTGCAATGTGTGCGGCAATGCGCGAGCCCATGGTCCCTGCGCCCAAAACAGCGACTCGCTGGATCGAATACTTTGCGTCTGCGGACGACATAACACCTTTGTACAGGAGACGGCTTCTTTTCAGGTTAAGCAGCGATGGGAAAACTTTATTTTGGCCGCTCCATATCAAACCGGTCCCGCGTCCGCGTGTAGGTGGAACCAGCCATGCGTCCAATGGCATGCAGCTTGTCGGGATCAATGCGGAAGTTGTCTAGCAACGATTCGCTCACATGGAAGCGCAGTACTTCTCCCAGGACAAGGCTGCCTCCCAGCGGCTTGGTACTGACGTGGACAACCTGCTGCAGACGGCACTCCATCTGCACATGCGACTCGGCCACACGCGGTGGCCGAACCAAATCACTCGCGACGGGCGTGAGACCAGAGATAAGAAACTCATCCACCTCCGGCGCCAACTCTGCGGAGCAAGCGTTCATCTGCGCTGCAAATTCTTCTGAAACAATATTCACCACAAACTCGCGCGTGGCGATGATGTTTCGCAATGTGTCCTTCGTAGGCTGCAAGCCGGTGTTGGTAGCGCCACGCATCATGGGGCAGAAACACACAATGGGCGGATTGGCGCTGGCGACAGTAAAAAAACTGAACGGTGCCAGATTACGCACGCCTTCCGCATCCATCGACGATACAAATGCGATGGGACGCGGCACCACGGAGCCCACCAACAGTTTGTAGATATCCTGCGGGCTCTGCTCCGCGGGGTTCAACGTCGTCATTGCGCTTGGAGTTGCAATCTCACTCATCCAACCGGCTCCAGCTTTGCGTGATCTTTCGCACCCCAACTGGCCCAGTAATCCGCCCACTCGACTTTTTCTCCAGCCGGCAGCACGTGGATTGGATTCAAGCCATCGAGCATAACCGCCGATTCGTCCGTAAAACTTTTCGCCTTCTGATTTGCCAATGCTTTCGGATGCGGACCGTGATGAATACCGCGCGGATGCAGCGTCGCATAGCCGGGCTTCACGTTGTCGCGACTGAAAAAATCCCCATCATGGTAAAAAATGAACTCGTCATAGTCCGTGTTGCGATGGAAAAACGGGACTCGCAGCGCGTCAGGGTCCTGCTCTAGCGGCCGCGGCAGAAAACTGCAAACCACCGCTCCCTGCGTCACGAAAGTGGTGTGCGCGCTTGGCGGCAACGCGGCGCGATGGCTCGAGACCGGGCGAATGTCGCGCAGGTTAATCTTCCAGGTTGTCAGATCGCCCTTCCACCCGACGACATCGATTGGATTAAACGGATAAAAAACTTTCGAATATTCATTCTCGTTTTTGATGCGAACTTCCCATTCGCGCGTGTCGTCGAGATAGGGAGACGGCTCGGGTGTGGTGATTACTGCCGGATCATAGAGAGCGTGCTGGCCAAGCAAACCCTTGTCCGGTTGCTCGAATTCCGTCTTCGATTGAAAAATGAGGAAGAAATTATCGTCCGTATCCGGCACCACGCGATACGTCACAGCGCGCGGAAGATTGATGTAGTCGCCTTTTTCAAATCGCAGTGGACCAAAATCCGTCTCAATAACGCCGCTGCCGCGATGCACAAAGTACATCTCATCGCCATCCGCGTTGCGAAAATAAAACGGCATCGGCTTCGACCGGCGCGAGACAGACACAGTAATCTCGTTGTTGCCGAGGAACGCGATCGACGCGCCCTGGGCATCTTTCAGATCTGTAGGCTCCAGCTTGTTCAAGTCGAAAAGATGCGGCCGCAGCTTTCCTTCAAAGCGCGTCCAACCTGTGGGCGCATGCGCGTGGTAAAGATGGCTTGCCTTCCCATAAAAACCTTTCCGCCCATGCTCCTCTTCAAACGTGCCCTCGGGCAATCCAACGTGGGCTTGCATGGCGGTCTTTCCTTTATTCAGCGGATACATGGATATTCTCCTTTACGGAAACCCTTCAGCAATTGTGATGTTAGGAACGCACCACACGATTGCGCAGCACACCAATCTTTTCAATTTCCAGTTCGATTACGTCGCCGGGTCGCACCCACCGGTTCAGTTCCAATCCGCAACCGGTGCCCACCGTGCCAGATCCCAGAATGTCGCCGGGATAGATAGTGTCGTCCTGTGAAAGAAATTCAATCATCTGCTCGAACTTCCAATACATCTCGCTGGAATTGCCCCGCGACCACTCCTCCCCATTCACACGCGCCACCATGTCCAGCGAATATGGATCAGGAATTTCATCCGGCGTCACCAACCAAGGCCCTACGCCGCTTGCCCAATGCTTTCCCTTGGCTGGCCCCAGGCGCACTTTCATCTCGCGACCCTGGATATCGCGCGCACTGAAGTCATTCAGAATTGTGTACCCCGCGATGTAGTGATGCGCTTCCGCCGCAGAAACGTTGCGTCCCTCGCGTCCAATAATGACGGCCAGTTCCAATTCGTAATCAAAGCGCTCGGTAAACGATGGCCACAGCACATCCTGCCCCGTGCCGATTAAATTATGATGACCCGTCTGGTAATAGACCGGGATTTCGTACCACTCCTTCGGCATCGGCTCACCGCGCTTTTCAAAACCCATCTTCACGTGCGCTTCGAAAGCATAAAAATCCCGAAGAGAACGCGCATCTGGCAACGGGGTCCGCAGACGAATCTCATCCCAGCGATAGCGCAGCGTCTCGTCTCTTTTGCTGGTTCGCATCTCCGCAGGCAGAAACGCGATGGCCTGGCGCGCTTCCTCCATCGAAGCAACTCCGCCTTCCAGCAGTCCTCGCAACGACGGCGGCACCAGCGCCTCTGCCAGCCGATCGTTTCTCAGGTGATGAGCGGCAGCAAAATGCAAATCGATCACGCCATCGCCGTCGAGGGCGCCCAGTCTGCCCTGCCATCCCAGGTGCGTGCGGACTTCAAACGTGCACAGTCTCATGCCTGTCCCTACAGATTGCCGCGCAGTCCCTGCTCGCGTTCGATGGCTTCAAACAGCGCCTTAAAATTTCCTTTGCCGAAGCTGCGACCACCCTTGCGTTGAATGATTTCAAAGAAAACAGTCGGACGATCCTCCACGGGACGCGTAAAAATCTGCAACAAATACCCTTCCTCATCTCGATCGACCAGAAGGTTCAGCCGCTTCAGATCTTCCACTGACTCATCGATGCTACCCACCCGGCTCTCAAGTTCCGTGTAATAGGTCTCCGGCACCCGCAGAAATTCCACTCCCTGTTCGCGCAGCTTGCTGACCGCAGTCAGAATGTCGTCTGTCGCCAATGCCAGGTGCTGTGCGCCGGGGCCTTGATAGAACTCCAGATACTCTTCAATCTGCGATTTCTTGCGTCCTTCGGCTGGTTCGTTGATGGGGAATTTTACCCGGCCATTGCCATTCGACATCACCTTCGACATCAGCGCGGAATACTCCGTGGAAATGTCCTTGTCGTCGAAGCTCTGAAACATCTCGAAACCCATCACATCGCGGTAAAAATCGACCATCGAGTTCATTTCGTTCCAACCGACATTCCCAACCACATGGTCAATGTATTTCAGCCCCACCGGGCGCGTCACAGGATCATGCGTAACATGATGAAAACCCGGCAGAAAAGCTCCGTGGTAGTTCTTGCGCTCCACAAAAGTATGGATTGTGTCGCCATAGGTGGCAATCGACGCCATAGAAACCGTGCCGTGTTTGTCCTCCAATACCCACGGTTCGCGCACGCTGCGCGCACCGCGCGCCGTTGTCTCGCGCCAGGCCGACGCGGCATCGTTCACCCAAAGGGCAATATCTTTCACTCCGTCTCCATGTCTGGCAATATGGTCGGCGATGGCATTGCCGGAACGCAGCGGAGTGGTCAGCACAAAGCGAATCTTCCCTTGCTCGACCACATAGGAGGTGCGGTCGCGCAGCCCTGTCTCCGGGCCGGCGTAGGCAACCAGCTTCATGCCGAACGCGGCGCGGTAAAAATAGGCTGCCTGCCGCGCGTTGCCTACGTAGAACTCAATGTAATCGGTGCCGTTCAGCGGAAGAAAATCTTTTCTGGTGGCAACAATAGTTTCTGGCGATGGGTGCTTGGCGGTCGCAGGCATGGAGTTCCTCCCATACTGCTGAGAACTTCGCCGGACAGGCCCGGCGGCGATCTACCCACAATATACTCGCCAAGGGATACTTGCCTAAAAGTGCCCAGGGGCGCGTCGAGGCTTTCACCCTATCCATCGCCATGCTGTGCCGCCACGGGGTAGTGCATCAGTTTGAAAAGTAGAGAATCGCGGTCAAGAGGAAGAAAGCCCCGATCAGCCCAACCCAGAGTTTCGCAAGAAAAAATACCGTGTCCCGATCCATTGATCGGCCAACCTGTCTACCCCACCATAGGGATAGAAGGAAGCCGACAATGCCTACTGCGAGTTCGATCGCCAGCAGTGGCTTTAGGTATCCTAGTCTAATCATGGAGCCATGCTCTCAGTCCACAGAGAGTGCGGCAAGCAAAAAGAAGTGGCTCCCGAAGGAACCGCAAATAGGAAACCAGGCCACCCTCCACAGTCAATGATTGACAGGACGATGTTGGCAGCAGCATCCTGAAAGGTTTAGCCACGCCTGAATCGCATGCATCCAGTTGGCGGCGCAGCGGAGGGAATCCTCGCCATGTCGACCCACCAGGAGCAACTGAATCCTGCGCAACAAAAAAATGAGCAGCTTGTCGCTGCGCGCCCATTTCTCATCGAGCAGAACTGGGCTGCGTACACGCCGGAGCAGCACGCCACCTGGTCGGAGCTGGTGCGTCGATGCATGCCGCAGTTGCGCCAATACGCCTGCCAGGAATATCTCGATGGATTTCAGCAGATCGGTCTGCGCGAAGACAGCATTCCAGATCTTGCCGCCGTGTCGGCCAAGCTGGAGCCGCGCACAGGATGGAATTCAACACCTGTCTCGGGTTATCTGCCAGCCAATGCGTTTTTTGAAATGCTGGCGGCCCGGCGTTTTCCTACGACAACCACCCTGCGTGATCCAGGGTCGCTCGAATATACGCCGGAACCGGACATCTTCCACGATGTCTTCGGCCATGTTCCCATGCATGCCCATCCCATCTTCGCCGACTTCCTGCATGAGTATGGCCGCGTCTGCGGCAGCATGGCTGGGCGAACCGACGATCTGGCCCGCATGGGCAGGCTGTTCTGGTTCACGGTGGAGTTTGGCGTGATCCGGCAACACGGTCAGACCAAGGTCTATGGCAGCGGGCTCATCTCTTCCCACGGCGAGTGTTCCTATGTGGTGGAGCGTGGCCCCGAGATTCGCGACTTCAATCTCGATCAGGTGTTGGAGCACGAGTTCTCCATCTCCGAAATGCAGCCGGTGCTGTACGCTGTGGAATCCTTCCAGCAGATCTACGAGGCCGCGCAGGAAGCGGGTCGGCGGCTGGGCTAGAAACATTCATAGAAACTCAACCTGTTTAGGAGACAATTAGGTGTAGCCTTGTTAGGCTACGGAGAAACTGCGTGCCCCGAATCCACTACCAGCAACAGCTGGCGCAATTGAAAGACAAGCTGCTGGCAATGGCAGCACTGGCGCAGCAAACCATGGATTGCGCCATGGACGGCTATCTGAAGCCCGATCTGGTTCTGCTGCATCACGTACAGGAAAACGAAGCTGCCATCAACGCCGCCGAGCGCTCCGTCGATGAAATGGCGTACGACCTGATGGCCACGGAGCAGCCCATGGCCATCGATCTGCGATTCCTTCTGGCCGTGATCAAAATTAATGGCGATCTGGAGCGAATCGGCGATCAGTCGGTCAATATCGCCGAACGGGCCACAGAGCTGCTGCGAATGCCGCGCGCCGATTTCTCCGTGGACCTGCGAGAGATAGGCAAGTTGACCAAGCAAATGATTCGCATCGCTCTACAATCTCTGCTCGATGGCGACGCGTCCATGGCCAAGTCCGTTCTTGCCATGGATAACGACTTGGATCACATGAATCGCCAGGCCCAAAAGGCGATGATTCAGGCCATCCAACAGCACCCGGAATGGACCGCGCAGGCGCTCAATACCATCATTATTTGTCGCAATCTGGAGCGCGTCGGCGACCACGCCACAAATATTGCCGAAGATGTCATCTTCTGGGTTCATGGCGCCGACGTGCGCCATCAGTTGAGCGTCGCCCCAGATTGATCCTGCCTCGCAGCGGTTCTCGCATCACTCAAGCATCGGCCCATCATGTGCACCATTTCACACTCAATTATCTGTTATAACAAGTATGTCTGAAGAACGTGCACTCGCCAATTTCATGACTCCCGCTAAAAAAATCTCCCACCAGACAGACTCTTCCGCCACACGGAATCGACCAGACCCCCGTGTTGCTATGAAACCGACGAAACCAAGTGGACTGCAAGCAGAACTGCGCCAAACGAAATCTTTCTCCAGCATTCATGCGGAGGCCTTTCTGAATCTGGTGCGCACAGCCGAACAGATGCAACACGCCCTGCGCATGACACTGAAGCCCTATGGCATCACAGAGACTCAGTACAATTCCCTGCGGATTTTGCGCGGCGCCGGCGCGCATGGCTTGACCTGCGCGGAGATCGGCGAACGGCTGGTCAGTCAGGACCCGGACATTACGCGGCTGTTGGGACGTCTGGAGCGACAAGGATTGGTACGAAGAGAGCGGGGCGCGAAAGATCGCCGAGTGGTCCTCACGAAAATTACTGGCGCAGGATTGGACCGGCTGAAGGAAACCGATCCCGTGGTGAACAGCACGGTGAATGCGCTGCTGGCCCATCTTTCTAGGGCAGAGCTGAGAACCCTGATCGATCTATTAGAGCGCGCCCGGCTGACGGCCGCGCCCTCCAGATGAAGACGGATGACAACTGTGTTTTAGGGTCGGATGCGGCCGAGATTGATTTCCTGTACTGTGCCCTTGCCCATGCCCATGCCGGCGTTCGCTGGCGGCTGCTTCAATAACTGGTGGTGCAGGCAATAGAGCGCCAATTCAAGGCGGTCCGAAACGCCAAGTTTGTCGTAAATCTTGCGCAGGTAATTTTTCACTACCTGTTCGGTTGTGCCGATTTTGTAGGCAATTTCCTTGTTGCGCATCCCCTGCGTCACGCAGCCGATGATGGATAGCTCCTTCGGCGACAGCCGTGGCTGCAGTTTTGGGTTCGTCAAATTATTGGCTTCGGAGCGATACGCTTCGATGACCCAGCTGACTGACTGATTGTCGATCCACGTTTCGCCGTCGGCGATCTTGCGGACGCAACGAATCAGCAGATCCGGAGAGATCGACCGCGAGATAACGCCTCGCACGCCGCGACGGTACAGATCGACGATGAAACTTTCGCTGTTCTCGCTGACTTGGACGATCAACTTGGCGTTCGGCGCGCGGCGCAGCATATCTGGAATCGCTTCGGCCTGGCCAGAGATCATCCCTCCATCCAGCAAAACAATGTCGGAGGGATACCGTTCGAGCGCAGCCAGCAGTCCGGGATAGTTCTCCGCCTGCGCGACCACCCGCATATCATCCTCAACGGCAAAAATCTTGCGGATTCCTACCCGGTAAATGGCTTGAGAGTCTGCTAGGAGGATGCGAATTCCGGCAGTCTCTTCGGACGGAACCGAGGAGTTATTTTCCGGAACAGGACTAAGTCCGGACTCAGGAACTGAATCGGAGCCGGCATGCGAATTCATATTCTTCTTCATTGCTTCGGCAGAAATGGCAGGCATACGGTGCCTCAGGAGAGCATTTCGTAGTTATCAATGATGGTGGCAACTTCTACTTGTTCTGGACTTCTTCGGTAGGAGCGGATCACGCGTCCACAGCAATGTACTCGTACATCCTCAGGTGTTCCCAGCGTAGCTGAGGGCATAATCATTTCCACTTCGATCGCGCTGCCCGCTTCCAATATGCGGGAAAACGCGAGTAACAATCCGCTGGCGGAAACGTTGATGGTCTCAGCGTCCTCTTTGCCCTTGTCCGTTTGAATCTTGACCTTCATCCGGACAGGAAAACGGACCGAATTCCGCAACTCCAAAACAGAACTAGAGTGGGCATTCTTCTGGACCGATTCATGCACGGGAGATCACACTCCAACTCAATTTATCCAGAGCCGACAGGGCCCTCTCTACAAGTCGTTTCTGAGAACTCAGCATACATGGATAAGTCACATTTGCACAGTTACTTTTAAGGGTCACTATGGTAATGGAATAGTTATTACTGAAAATAGGCAATACTGCTGGACTCCATCTGTGAATTAACTTTGACCGAATCAAAATGTCTAGCGGCAAGTCTTTTCCCACAAGTGGTTTAACGGTCCGTTCCCCTTTCCCACTTGGTAAGCATACCGTAGCGCATTCGTAACATAATCCTTGGCGGCCTGCACGGCCTGTCGAGGCTCATCCCCCAGAGCAATCCTTGCCGCAAGCGCAGAAGAGAAGGCACAGCCTGTCCCATGGGTGGAAGTTGTCTCGATGCGCTCCCCCGGATACCAGTGGCATTCATCGCCTAGCAGCAACAGATCGTCAGGTGCATCCGCATGTCCACCCGTAATAACAATCTTCAGTTCTGCATTTCCCCGATCGGCGGCCTTTTTTTGTAACAGGCGGCTGGCATCTTCTGATTCTGCACGGGTTGCTGGTGGCAAGCTACCCGTCAACGCTGCCACTTCCGCCAGGTTGGGGGTAATCCAGTCCGCGCGGGCCAACCAGGCCTCCCGCAAGACCTCACAGCCACCGGCATCCACTAAGTCCTTTCCTGAGCTGGACTTAAGGATTGGATCCAGCACAACTGGAATCCGCTTTCGTTGTTCCAGCCACGCGGCGACCGCCGTGGCCAGGGCAGCGCTGCCAAGCATTCCTACCTTTATGGAGTCGATGCAGGCATCCTCGATCAGACAATCGAGCGTCTCAATGACGATGTTCGCTTCCACACCAACCACTCTGCGAACGCCTTGGCTGGATTGGACAGTGAGCGCTGTAATGCAAGCCATGCCGTACACACCAACGGCGGCGAACGTTTTCAGGTCCGCCAGTACCCCGGCACCGGCCGATGGATCATAGCCGGCGATGGAAAGTACGATCGGAGGCGAAGTTTGACTGGAATTTCGATCTGAAATGGAGGGCGAAAACCACCTCTGTGCCCCCATACCCATAGAGGAGCGTTCCGGAAGAGAAGGTTGGTTGGACTGAGGCAACAAGACGTTTCCTGCGCTACAAGACAGGCGCCAAATGGCGGACGACAGCGCCATTTATGGGTATCACAGAACGAATGGATTTGCAAGCGAATTCTCAGATAAGTCTATTTTTTTCTTTGGCTTAGCTTGCTCATACGGAGTAAACTTAGAGATGTTTCCACTATGAGAATTCTTAGCGAAAACACGATCCTGAATGCACCCCGTGCTCCCTTCTCGGCTCGCCGCGTTTTCGCCATCACGGCTGGCTTGTTATGCGGCGTCGCCCTCAGCATGCACAGCATCCGGCCCAACCACAGCGCCAGTTCCGTGCTGGCAGAGGCCGGGACATCAGCCACGCAACCAATATTGGCGAAAAAAACGTCCCCGACCGCAACGCCAAAGAAGCACGAAGATTGGCACCAGATTGGCCTGGCCTCGTGGTACGGCCCCCAGTTCCAGGGCAAACAGACGGCGGATGGCGAAATCTTCAATATGCACGACCTGACCTGCGCCCATCGTTCCCTTCCTTTGGGTACGTGGGTGAAGGTGACAAATCTCCACACCCGCAAGTGGATCGTAGTGCGGGTCAATGACCGCGGTCCGGTTCCCGACACCCGGATTGCCGATCTGTCTTCAGAAGCCGCACACATGCTGGGAATGCGCGACCGTGGTGTCACACGCGTCCGGCTGGACGTGATTGATCCCAAAGCAGCGGTCGAAATTGCGCGCCTCAATAGGATCCGGATGGCCCGTCTGGCCGCCGAACAGTCCGAAGCCGATATTGGCAATTAGAACCTCAAGTTCGTCATAGTTCCTCCAGATTTGACCGCCAGCCTGGTCCGCAGGCGCTCTTTCCCCCAACCAGCTTCTCTGGTCTTTCGGCATTACCGGCAACAGCGCCCGTGTATTTCCGCCAAAACCCCGCCCACATGCTGAGTTGCTGCACCAGCTCGTCTCAAACATCGCCGTGGACTTTTTCCCCACAAAAAAGCCATCGGACGGTCAAACGACCGTCCGATGGCGGATGAAACTCTTGATCTAAATCAATGCGGCTTGTATCCGGCCGCAGCCAGATCGCTGTATGGAAGCACAAGGTTGAACTTTGTGATTGCATTCGGCTGGTTGGCCACCATCGTGGGCTGTCCGATGAATAGATTTCCAGTGACGACAGCCGGCGTGGTCAACGGCGGCCCGGCATTGGGAGCAGGGCAACTGGCGTTAGAAGGGTCGTCGCACGACACGATTACGAATGAATTGGAGCCGGAAGGATTGTTGTCGACGACGATGTTGTTGAGGAAGTGCAGGTCCTGATGCGGAACTGCATATTCAGGGTCGGAAGCGGTGTTGTCGTGCACATCCGCATAGATCATCAGGTCTTCATTGCCCAGGTCTGGATTCACTGCAACGCTATAGATCAGGTTGCCCTGAACGTACGTCGTTCCTCCCAGCGGAAAATCGAGTTCATAGCTGGTGTCCCCAACGTCATCGATAATCTGGTTATTGAGGATGTTGTTGTAGGGAGCGCGGGTTTTCACATCGTGGCCCACATACGCGTCGCGTGAGATTGAATTCTGAAGGGTGAAATGCATCGTCAGAAAGCCATCGAAACCGATGTACATATTATGCGTTTGTCCTGATCCGTCGCCGTTGTCATAAAAATAGTCGTTCTCAAACAGCAGAAAAGGATTCGGCGAGAAATACGTTCCCCTCCGGGGGCCGTGTTGGCGGTGAGAATTCCATCGTCGTTGTTGTGGATATAGCAACGGCTTACTGTGACGTTGCCGCCGTCAGGTGTCGGCCCTGCCCCGCCGTCGCTGGCCTGAATGCGGATGCCAGCCACATCTGAGTTATTGGGGTTGACCAAGAGCGCCGGCATTGCGCAGCTCCAGATTGTCGACCGTGATATCATGTCCGTTCAGGACGAAAATTCCCTTCTGAACGTACGTCCCGTTGGCAAATGCGTCCGGCCCGGCATCCAGAATAGCGCGGCCATTGACGCCCCGGATCGTAAAATTGTCCTGCGAAACCGTACAGTCAATTCTGCCATCGGAGTGATGTGGATCTGGTGGAATGATGTAAGGAATTCCGTGGTTGGCATCCACCAGTACCGTATCGCCGCTTTGCGCAGCGTACACTGCGGTGCATACCGTGGAATATTGCCCGGTGGGACCTACAGTAAGCGTCGCAGCACCCCCGATTGAAGTGCCCACAAACAGCAGTAGAGTTACCACTGACGACTTCATTTGACTCCTCCCAAAAAACTTACAGCGTTGGATTGGTGGTTGGAATACAGCCAAGGATTTGGCTGCAAACGATATGACTAGGCTTGGTCATAAGGGGGTAAATCGATTTACCCTCTCCGATGCCATTAAGCGCTCTCCATAATTTGCTGTCAACAAATTTGAATTGAAGGAAATTTAGAGCAGATTTTGATGCTTGTCGCCCTCCAAAGGTTTTTCTAGTTTTAAAAAATATTTAAGTTTTAACAAAGAAATGAAGGGCCCTGGCCAGAGCCCTTCACAAGTGGTACGAACTGAGTAACCCAACGGACGGCAACCTTCGTCGCCCGTTGGGCAGACTGCGCTATGGATTGACCGTAATGGTATTGATTGCGGTCGCGCCATTGTAAGTCAACGTGAGGGTGACATTCGTGGCTGTTGAAACAGCATTCGTTGTCAGATTCTCGTTGAAGTCATTGCTCTGTCCAGCCGCCAGCGTAAAGTTCTGGTTTGGAATGACGGCTGTATTATTGGAGGTCACTGTAAACGGAGCCCCTCCATGCGGAGCAGGTATCGAAGGCGGTTTCCAGATAGCATCCGGCTTGCTGGCCGCCAACAACACTGCTGGGACAATTCCAGCTGTGAATGGTTGTGTAGGGGACATTGAACGTCAACGTCTTCGTAACTCCCGCCGGATTTGCCCGTGAGCGTGGCCGATTTCGACGTCGGTGTTTGACCCCAGAGGCTGCCCATCAAGGTGCCGGTTTCCGCTGTGCTTTGTCCTTGCGGAACCGTGACCGTAGCTGGAGTGTAAAGGATGCTCGAGTTGCTGGTGGTGAGGTTGACGACAAACGGGCTGGTCGCTGCCGCCGTAAGGTGCACAGTCGTTCCCGCTTGATAGACGCTGTCCTGTGTGATCGAACTCAGAGCCACAGTAGTGCCGGTCTCGGAGAAGCTGGCCGCCGTGCTAACTCCACTTACATTGGCCTTTACGGTCAGTGAGCCTCCGGCGGTTGGTTCGGCTGTTACCGAGCCTCCCCGTTGCTGCCCGTTGTCGCTGTAGCGCCGTTCGGGAAGCTGATACTGGTTCCGGAATAGGTCACCAACACACTTGGGACGGCATCGCCATTCGCATCCTTTACGATCACGACCAAAGGATTGGCGAAAGGTGTTCCCACTGGCGAACTCTGACCCGAGCCGGAAACGACCGCAATACTTGCCGGTGCGCCAACTGTACCTGTTTCAGAGAAGGTCGCAGGACCGCTCGCTCCAGAAACCGTTGCCGAGGCTGTAAGCGAGCCTTCGGCGCTGGCTCCGGCAGTTACCTGTGCCTGACCGTTGCTGCCCGTGGTGGCTGTGTTGCCGCTCGGGAAGCTGATGCCGGTTCCGGAGAACGTTACCAGTGCTCCCGAAACAGGATTGCTGCCATTCAGCACCTTCACCACCAGCGGATTGGTAAAGTTTGTCCCCACCGCCGCTGATTGTCCAGAGCCGGATGACCGCCGTAATCGTGGTTCCCGCTCCCGGTGTCAGTGTGACCGTACTGCCAGAGGTCGCACCGTTAAAGGTGAACGTCAGGTTGACATTCGTGCTGGTTGTGACCGAATTCGTGGCAACGCTTGCGTTCCCGATGTTGATTCCCTGCGCCTGCGGGAAGGTTTGATTCGGAATCGCCGCCGTGTTGCTCGAGGTAAGAGTCACATTGGCGCCGCCATACGGAATATCTCCAGCAAAGATGAGTCCAAATCCAATCGGAGTTCCACCCGTTACCGTGCAGGTGTTGCAGTAGAAGTTATGGATACCTGGCGAATAAATTGGCGCCGTCAGGTAGACGGACTGGCCGTTATAAGTTGCGGTCAGCGTAACCGGTGCAGATTGTGTAAGTGCCGGAGGATTCAAAGCGCCATTCAACGTTCCGTTCTCTGCCGAGAGTTGTCCCGACGGAATGGTCACGGTGGCCGGTGTATACAGAATGGTTGGATTGCTCGAACTCAGGCTGACCACCACAGGACTCGTTCCCGGCCCAAGCAGGTGCGTGGTTGTGGTCGGGTAGTAAACGCTGTCCAGGGTGACGGATTGGAGCTGCGTTGGTCCTGGCGTCACCGTAACACTTGCGGTCAACACCGTCCCATCGACATAAATATAGATGGGAACAACAGTGGTCGCCGCCACGGGATAGGCCTGGAATGTGGTCGAAACTGTTCCGGTAGAACTGGCAACCGACTCGATCGACGGAATTGCCGCCTGGTTCATAGATAGGAATGCTGCATAGTTATACTGCCCGGACCCCGGCGTCGGCAGCCCGGTCACAGTGATGGTGCCACTGTTCGGGGATTGCACGCTTTGTGTATAGGACAGGTTCAGACTTGGTGCGGTAATCGTCTGATACGGGAATGCGCCGGCATCCATATGCGAGCCCGAAGGTGTAGGCCACGCCGCCTTGTTCACAGGATTCACATATTGGTAAATCGCCAGCGCCTTGGAGTCCGCCGTGCCTGCGTTGTTTGTGGGAGGATAGACGCCGGCTTGGATAGCCGGAGATCCTGACGTCAGGCGAAAGTCGAATGCAGCGGCATTGTTAAATTTCAGGGCAGTCAGATTCGACTCCGATGAATTCGACGATAGAAGATTGTCCTCGACAAAAGCGCTCGTCTGATTGGTGGCTTCCGTCTCCCCGCCAAGGAAAACGTTGTTCTCCACCACGGCTGGGACTGTCAGCGCAGGCCCATTCGGCGGAGCAGTGCAATCCGAATACGACGCGGCAAAACAGCCAGTCAGAACAAATGCTGGAGGGACGTTGGATGGGTTATCCTGGTTCGCCGGATCAAGGATCATCGTGTTGTTAATAAAATGCAGATCCTGATTCGCAGTCCCATATTCCGGATCGCCTGAACCGTTGTCGTTGACATCGGCAAAAATCATGGGCGCTGTATTCGCGTAGTAATTTGTCGTCGCTAATTTATACAGAGAATTGCCAACGACGTAGGTACTGCCGCCAAGCGGGAAATCCAACAGGTAACTCGAGTTCCCCACTGAATCGCCGATCAGGTTATAGAGGATATTGTTGATCGGACCGCGATCTTTCACCGTGTGACCGACGTTGGAATCATGCGACCACGAGTACTGCAGCGTAAAATTCATGTCGCCGCAGCAGCCGAGATACATGTTGTGGGTGAATCCGTCGCCATATCCGTTATTGGCAAACTCGTCGTACTGGAAGGTAATGTACGGAGTTGAGGAATACCACGCGTAGTTGCCGCCAGCGCTATCGCTCAATATACCTTCAAAGTTGTCATGGATGTAGCTGCGCTGGACTGTGACATTACCGCCATTCGGCGACGCCGTAGTCCCATTCTCAATTCGGATCGCTTCTGCATTGGTTGAGCTGCTGCTGGTATTGACATTGCGGAATTCAAAATTATCGACAATCACATCGTGGCCATCGATTAGCCACATTGCTTTGGCAATTCCCGCCTTCGATCCGTCGATGATCGGTCGCCCATTGACGCCGACGATCGTTACATTCGGGGCTGTCTCCAGACAGTCCGATGTGTCGTAGTAGGGAGTGCCGCCGTTGGCATCTACCTGCACCGTTTCTCCGCTGGTTAAATGCGGAAAAGCCGCGCAGGGAGTTGCATACGTGCCGGTCGGACCGACCGTCACCGTTTGCGCGACGCCGATCGACGTCCCGAATATCAGGGCTGCCGCCAGCATCGTGAATTTTATAATTGAGGACTTCATAGTCTCCTCCAGAAAATGTTTGTGGAACTCAGGTAGGTTGCGCCAGAAACGCCCTGGCAGTTGCACATGAGACTCACGGTTGATCGACTGGGATGCCTTAGTATCCGGCAATATTGGCAGGAGATTTCCAGATTGCAGTGTATAACTCGCCGCGCTGTGAGCTAGCTCATTCACTTTGGCAACGCGCGTTGCTTATCAGCCATTAAGCAATTCCAGCATAATAACTGTCAAGACAATCCTCAAAAAGAAATATATATAACTAAATAAACATCTCGATGGTTACTTAATGACGGCATCACGACTTATGGAATAGACGCAGAAATGATGGTGATTCATCTCGTTCCTTAGCATTGATCGACCTGTGAAGGGTAGATCGACTTAGCCGATGAAGACCGGCAATCCAAATAACATTGAAGTAGATATTCAATAGGTAAATTATGAAACTATAATTCCCTATAGAAAGAAAAGAAGGACCCTCGCGGGTCCTTCCTATGCAACAACAATCCTTGCCAGGTTAGTCATCCACTCTAGTACTCGATCTCCCCTATGGCGTAACCGTGACAGGAACAGTCTCGGTAGCGCCGTTATAGTTGACCGTTACGTTCACCGCCGTGGAAGTCGAAACAGCATTCGTGTTCAGGCTTATGCCGAAATCGTTGCCCTGCCCAGCAGCCAGAGTGTACGACTGAGTAGGAATTACCGATGGAGTATCCGAGCTGATGGTAAATGGAGCACCTCCGTAGGGAGCGACATTGAATGCTGATTCCAGGAAGCAGCCAGCTGCCTGGCCGCCCGTGATACTGGCGGGGCAACCGAAGCTGTGGATGGTTGTGTAATCGACATTGAACGTCAACGTTTTGGTTACCCCTGAATAGATTGCGGTCAGGGTAGCTTGTTTCGACGTTGGCGTCTGACCCCAGAGACTTCCCAGCAAGGTGCCGGTTTCCGCCGTGCTTTGTCCCGTCGGAACCGTTACCGTCGCCGGAGTGTAAAGGATGGTCGGATCGCTTGTGCTCAGGTTGACGACGACTGGACTTGTCGCCGCACCCGTGAGATGCACAGTCGTTCCCGATTGATAGTTGTTATCCTGCGTGATCGAGCTAAGCGCCACAGGAGTGGTGCCCGTCTCCGAGAAGGTGGCCGGCGTGCTGACCCCCGTCACACTCGCAGTGATGGTGAGAGGACCTGCAGTCGTCGGTTGCGCCGTTACCTGCGCCTGGCCGCTGCTGTTGGTCACTGCCGTAGCCCCTGACGGGAAGCTGACGCCAGTTCCCGCAAAGGTCACCGTCGCGTTGTTCACAGGATTGCTGTTCACGTCCTCTACCAGAACTACCAGCGGATTGGTAAAGGGTGTGCCAATGTTGGAGCTTTGTCCGGAGCCCGACACGACTGCGATGCTCGCCGGCGGCAGCGGCGGCGTAATCGTAATCGCCCCGCCCGTAGCAGCCTTCGTCGAGCCGTTGTAGCTGGCTGACACATGCACCACCGTGTTCTTTGTCACCGTATTCGTGTTGATCAGTACGGGTAAGCTCGCTGGACTGTTTTGTCCGGCGGCAACAGTTACCGTCTGCGTGGGAACGACCGACGGAGTATCCGAGCTGATCGTCACTACGGCGCCGCCAACCGGAGCACCCGACTTCGACAAGGCCAGATTGAAGCTCAGGCTCTGTCCGCCTGCCACACTAGGACATGGTGTCGTCGTGCAACCGAAGGTGCTTACCGTTGGCGAATAGTAGGTTTTCGTTACCGACTTCGTGATGCTGTTATAGGTTGCGCTGATAGTGGCCGACTGTGACGAACCTGCCGGAGTAAATGCAGTTCCAAGTAAGGTCCCGATTTCCGCCGAGGTCTGTCCCGCCGGAACCGTGACCGTTGCCGGAGCCGATGCAATACTCTGGTTGCTCGACGTAATCTGCACGGTAAGTCCGCCCGTCGGTGCCGCAGCTGTCAGATTGACAGTCGTGCCTGGGCTGCTTGCACTGTCCGAGGTGACCGACTTGACCTCCGCCGCTGGGTTCACCGTGATCGGACCCACAGAGATCTGGGTTCCATTGAACGTCGCCGTAACGGTAACCGTTGTGGTTGCGTTAACAGCGTTGGTGTTGATGGCGACCGGACTGGTGGTTGGTACATTCTGTCCAGCCGGAATAATAGCGGACTGGTTGGGAATGACCGCAGGATTGCTGGAAGTAATCTGGACGGTACCGCCACCGACCGGCGCAGTGCCAGACAGCGAGACAGTAAAGTTATACGGCAGGCCGCCCACCACAGCCGGGCAAGTGGATGGACTGCAGGCGAAGGAGTGAAGGCTGGGCGAGTAGAAGGTTGCCGTCAGTGTCTTTGTAACTCCATTCAGAACTGCCGTCAGAGTCGCTGACTCCCCGGAATCTGCCGGAGCCCACAGACTACCGAGCAACGTTCCAGTCTCCGCTGAACTTGACCCAGTTGGCACCGTCACTGTAGCCGGTGCAGTTACAACGGACGAGTTACTCGAACTGAGACTGACAACTACAGGACTTGTAGCTGCTGCCTTCAGATGCACCGTTGTTCCAGGACCGGTTCCGTCCAGCGTAATCGAATTCAGAACGGGTCCCGCCGTCCCGGTTTCAGAGAAGCTGGCTGGAGTACTCACTCCCGCCACGCTGGCTGTAATGGCAATGGCGCCGGTTGTTGTTGGTTCAGCTGTAACTTGCGCCAACCCGCTGCTGTTCGTCACCGCTGTAGCTCCCGATGGGAAACTAGCCTTCGATCCAGCAAAGGTCACAGTTGCACCCGGTACTGGATTGCTGCTCGCGTCCTTCACCACGACGACCAGTGGATTGGCAAACGGCGTTCCGCTCGATGCGCTCTGGCCGGAGCCTGAGACGACAGCAATGCTGGCTGGCGTGCCCGTGCCAGTTTCAGAGAAGCTGGCCGGTGTCGCCACTCCAGCGACACTCGCCGTAATGGTGAGCGCCCCTGAGCTGGTCGGCTGCGCGGTCACCTGCGCCATACCGCTGCTGTTGGTGACGGCGGTCGCTCCCGATGGGAAACTGACGCCGGTTCCCGCAAACGTCACCGTTGCACCCGGCACAGGATTGCTGCCGGAATCCTTCACAACGACGACGAGCGGACTGGCAAATGGACTTCCAATCGGCGCACTCTGGCCGGAACCGGAAACCGCGGCAACACTTGCCGGAGATCCTGCCGTGCCGGTCTCGCTGAAGCTGGCTGGTGTGGCTGCGCCAGCAACAGATGCCGTAATGGTCAGAGCACCCGTGCCGGTGGGTTGCGCTGTCACCTGGGCCTGACCGCTACTGTTCGTCACTGCCGTGTTGCCCGCGGGGAAGCTGACGCCTGCGCCCGCAAAAGTCACCGTCGCTCCCGAGACTGGGCTGCCACTGTTGGTGACAGATACCACTAGCGGATTCGTGAAGTTCGTTCCCACCGCCGCTGTCTGGCCAGATCCGGAAACTGCCGCAATCGTGGCGGATGAGGGCGTCAGTGTGATCGCCAACGGAGAGGTCTGGCCGTTGAAGCCCAACGTCACCGTGACTGGGGTACTGGTTGTGACAGCATTCGTGTTGATGCTGATGTTCGTCAGGTTCACTCCCTGCGCGATTGGGAAAGACTGATTGGGAATCGCTGCCGTATTGCTGGATGTAGCTGTTACGGTAGCGCCGCCAAATGGTGTGTATCCGGCAAAAATGAGACCAGCACCCACCGGACTTCCACCCGTTACGGTGCACACACCGCAGTAGAAGTTATGGATACCTGGCGAATCGATTGGCGTCGTCAGAAACACCGATTTTCCGGCATAGGTTGCGGTCAATGTAACCGGTGCGGAGGCCGAAATCGCTGGAGGATTCAAGCCGCCGTTCAGCGTACCGTTCTCCGCCGAGAGTTGCCCCGCCGGAATCGTAACAGTGGCCGGAGTATAGAGAATGCTCGTGTCGCTTGAGCTAAGACTGACGACGACCGGGCTGGTTCCCGGACCCGATAGATGCGTCGTAGTTAGAGGATAGTAGACGTTGTCCAGAGTGACCGACTCAAGAGCTGTAGGTCCTGGATTCACCGTAACATTGGCCGTCAATACCGTGCCATCGACATAGACGTAGATCGGCACGACGGTGCTGGCTGCTACCGGATACACGGTGAATGTAGTGGTAACAGTTCCCGTGGCACTGGCGACGGAGTCGATGTCACCTTCACCATTGGCTCCATCCGTAGAATTTCCAACGATAATGGACTCGTTGCCGGAAAGGAACGACGCGTAGTTATACTGCCCAGCTGCAGGCGTCGGCAATCCAGTTACGGTAATGGTGCCTGTGTTCGGCGACTGCACCGTCTCCGTGTAAGTCAGAGTCAGATTTGGAGCCGTGATTGGCACTGCGGACGAGAACGCACCCGCATCCATCGTCGATCCCGTCGGCGTCGGCCAAGCGACCTTGTTCACCGGGAAAGAATATTCGTACTGCGCCAGCGCATTGGGGTCAGCCGTGCCGGTGTTGTCTGTAGGAGGATAAACGCCAGCCCCGATCGCAGGAGATCCTGGCAGAAGTCGATAAGTCGAATGCCGCTGCGTTGTTGAAGTTCAGTGCGGTCAAATTCGAAAGGGACGAATTGGAGTACAGAAGATTGTTCTCCATAAACGCGCTGGACTGATTGATCGCTGCCGTCTCCCCACCAAGGAAAATATTGTTTTCCACTACGGCTGGGGTTGTCAGCGGAGCTCCACTGCCGGGAGCTGGACAGTCAGAATACGATGCGGCAAAGCAGCCTACCAGCACAAAGGTCGGAGGAACATTACCGGGATTGTTCTGGTTCAGCGGATCGAGAATCATCGTGTTGTTGATGAAATGCAGATCCTGGTTCGGCGCCCCATATTCTGGATCGCTCGCACCGTTGTCGTTCACATCCGCATAGAGCATGGCGGCCGTGTTCGAGTAATAATTCGTCGTGGCCAACTTGTAGATGGAGTTACCGACGATATAAGCCGTACCTCCAACCGGGAAATTCAGTAAATAACTCGAGTTCCCTACCGAGTCGCCGATCATGTTGTAGCGGATATTGTTGATGGGCGCGCGAGTCTTCACAGTATGGCCGACATAAGAATCATGCGACCACGAATACTGCAGCGTGAAGGTCATGTCGCCGCCATAACCCATGTACATATTGTGGGTCGAGCCGCTGCCATCGCCGTTGTTGGCAAATTCGTCATACTGGAACGTGATGAATGGCGTCGCGGAGAACCACTCGCCATTGCCGCTGCCGGCGTTCGCTCCTAAAATACCGTCGTCGTTGTCGTGGATATAGCAGCGCTGGACGGTGATATTTCCGCCGCCGGGTGTCGAGCCGCCAGCTCCGTTGCTGCTCTCAATGCGAAGGCCAGCCGCGTTGCTTGAGCTGCCGTTCGCGTTGGCATTGCGAAACTCGAAATTGTCGATCACATTATCGTGGCCGTCAATGACCCAGATACCCTTTGCAATCCCGGCCTTCGATGCATCCAGGATGGGGCGTCCATTGACGCCGACAATCGTTAGATTGTTGTTTCTCACATAGCAATCTGTCGTGTCGTAGTAAGGTATGCCATTGTTGGCGTCGATCTGTACTGTGTCGCCATCGGCCAGGTTCGGAAAAGCTGCGCATGGACTGGGGTATTGGCCGGACGGCCCGACAGTCACCGTCGTTTGAGCGACGCCGATCGACGCCCCCAGCACCAGTGACACTGCGAATGTTGTCAGCTTGAATAGAGAACGCTTCATGGTCTCCTCGAAATGGTGGCTACGGCGTGAACTAGGCTTGCAGACGGTGTTGCGTGGCATCGGGGGAGGGGCGATGGTCCATGCTTACACTGCACTGCGCATGCTTTTTTGATCCCACATCTTTAGGTTGCATTTGCAGATGGCGACATTGATTCCGCTCTTTTTGTCTGCAGTGGACGTGACAACTGTGGTCACAGTGCGAAAATATAGTTCGCGCATAATTTCACTGTCAACGAAATATTTCGTGAAAAATAATGAATCGATAGCTACAGCAGCTTTAGTCCGGAAGGAAAAGATATAACTAAATCGATAACAGGCTGGTTACCTTAGCGGGAGTTGCTATCGATAGAATTGCAATAATTTATAAGTTAAAAGATTTGGCGGCGAGGAATTTACTGACGTCCAACCTTCTGGATATTTGGCAGGGATACACAAAGACTAGCTGGGGAAGCTTTCGCCCTATTTCGTTTCTTCTGCAAGGAGTTAGACCGGATATTTCACTCGAGAGATAGGATAGGGAAGCGAGGGTAAGGCCAGGAGTTTGAGAAGGAACAGCCGAATTAAATTCTAGTTTCAATACGCGAATCTATAGCTAGTTTAGTCCCTATAGGAACTACATTCTTGAATCACTCCGCTAACAATAGTCGACGCAAAAAACCCATCCTCAACTTAACTAAGGATGGGTTCTCGATGAATCCTGATTGATCGCCTGAAAAAACTGCTTGGTACTACAGCTTCTCGTGGAATTCGCATGCGGAGCAGGAGATGTACACTCCGCCTGGCACGCCGCGTTCCCGGTCCTTGACGCGCTTCACAATGCGGGTCGGTTTCGAGCACTTGGGACAGTCCGTGCTCTTGGTGGTATCCATTTCCTTTTTACGGTCGCCCGTTTTCGCAATCTTTGCCATGATGTTTCCAATCTCCTTCCGCTTAGGGACCCGCGTGACTTCATCGTCCGCTCACTTCTTCTCGCACGATTCGCCTCCACATGACTGTGAGTCGAATCCGATTAAACGAGAGATGAGTGGGAGAATCGGCCCTGATACGAGCCAGAGCAGTCGCGAATCACTTCCAACGCTAGTTTACACGAAGCCGCGAGTCCTCACTACTCCATCACCACGTCCGCGCGGCTACGGAGTCTCTTGGCGATCCGGCGGCTGGCTATCGGATGGCCCGTGCGAGGCGATGGAAGACGTCGGTGGTGTGGAATCCTGTGCTGCGGGGCTCGCTGTCCCACTGATCGTAGCGATCTGGATCAAGCCAGCCTTGGGCGCTTCCGACACCGGCGCGGACGCTGCCGCAGGCGGAGCCGGATGCATCGGATGGCCAAGGTCCATGGGGATGCCAGCCGGTTTCAATTCCGGCTGGCTATATTTCCACGCCAGATCGCGTGTGATCCGGACCAGGAAGTACAGCCCCAGCCACAACGCGATCAAAGTGATCAAGCTGCCTTCCGGTCCAAATTCGCCGCCTGTCAGCCAGGTGGGTCCGTCGACATAGGTGTGGATCACGCTGGAAACCTCGCGGTTGCCCGCCAGTGGTTGGCCGAAGAGGATGCCGATACTCGCCGTCCAGGCAAAGTGTAGCCCCCAACACAACCAGAGTGCATAGGTTCGCAGGTACGCCACAGACAACAGAACCGCTGCCACCGCGCTGATCCACACCGCTGTCGGAGTAGACCCCGGTGTTTCCCAGCGCAGCACGCCAAAAATGATCGCAGCCAGAATCGTGGCGGCAAACGGACCGACGGTCTCAACCAGCTTTTGAAAGGGATATCCGCGGAACGCAATCTCGCCTGCAAGCGCACCCGCGGCGAGGGTCAGAATTTGCAGGATCAGCAGGCCCCATGCGCGGGGAACCGCCCAGAGTTGCACGTAAAAATGGCCGCCCAGCGCGACGATCAGAAGGACAATCGTCGCCATTCCCCAGCCCAGCGCTGCGCCCAACCCAAATTCGCCCACGCCTCCTGGCCTCGTCGCCAGTCCCATTGCTTTCAGCAGTTCGCGGCTTCGGTCCCATGTCATTTCCATGTATCCAAAGCCAAGGATCAGCATGAAGATTTGGAAGGCATTCCGAATCAGAGGAAAAGCTGCGCCGCGACTGAAACCATGGGCAGCTTTATTGGCTAGATAATAGGCGACGAATAGCCAGACGACCGCGCCGAGAAATCGAATAAATGCGCGTCCGCGACCCGGACCGCGAAGCAGACTCATACATCGACTCCACCGGCTGGCAACAGCCGGCGATTCCAAACAGCATCGTTCCCGCTATGACGAAGAGCGCTGACAGATTCCGGGTCGTGCCAGCCTGGAGTGCGAGCGGAAACCCTGCGCTTGATGGTTTTCAGCACCCTTTATCCTTCGGTAAAAAATCGCGCCATGTTGCGGAACTTCAAGATCCGATCGCGCACCAATTCGTCCGTGGTCAGTTTTTTCAGCTCGCTCAAATAGCGCTGAAGCACTTCATCCAGCAGCTTGATTGCCAGCTCTGGATCGTCTTGCGCCCCGCCAGGTGGCTCCGGCACAACGGCGTCCACACAACCCAATCGCAAAACGTTTTCAGAATTCGTCCGCAGTGCCTCGGCCGCCAAGGCGCGCTTACTCGCATCTCTCCACATAATGGAAGCGCAGGCCTCGGGTGAAATCACCGAGTACACGGCGTTTTCCAGCATCAGCACTCTGTCGGCAACCGCCAGCGCCAATGCCCCGCCGGAACCGCCTTCGCCGGTAATCGTCGCCAGAATAGGGACCCGCAGCCGCGCCATCTCTCGCAGGTTGCGGGCAATGGCTTCCGCCTGTCCTCGCTCCTCCGCGCCCAGGCCAGGGTTCGCGCCAATTAGATCGATAAAGGTAAACACAGGCCGGCCAAATTTTTCCGCAATTTTCATTGCCCGCAAAGCCTTGCGGTAGCCTTCAGGATTCGGCATGCCAAAATTGCGCGCAACCTTCTCTCTGGTCGTACGGCCCTTCACGTTGGCAATCACCATCACCTGCTCGTCATGGAAACGGGCCATGCCGCAAGCCATCGCAAGATCGTCGCCAAATGCGCGATCGCCGTGAATCTCGCTAAAGTCAGTAAATAACGACTCGATAAATTCCATCGGATACGGACGCTTCGGATGCCGCGCCAACTCCGTTTTCTGCCAGGCCACACTCAGGGATTCGGCTGGCGTTTCTGTCGGGTTGTCTGCTGCGTTCTCTGCCATCATGGTAGAACTTCGATTCTAGTGGTCTGCAGCGTCCCCACACAACTGAAGGATCGGATTCAAAGCCCCATTACGGCGCGATGCCATTTCCGAAAGAAGCAACTTTTTTCATTTCTATCCAGGAAACACGCGTGTTTATTGAGCGAAATCGTCTCCTGCAGCATACAAAATCGCGATTCGGCAGCCGAATCCATCCAGAAAATTCCGATAACTACTAAGGAACATCTTCCTGGCAACAAGATAGGATGACTGGAGCGGAACAGCCTCCCGCACTCCGCTTGAATCTCATAAGCTTGCATCAAGATCTCATCGTTCGATTCGAAGAAAGAGTCCTTCATGGCCCATGCCTTTCGCCCTTTTCTTCATTTTTTGTTTCACCTTGGGTATCTTGGGCCATTCGTCATGGGAATTCTGGACTCCTCCTTCCTCGTGCTTCCCTTCGGCAACGATCTTCTCGTGGTGGGTCTGATCGCGCATCATCATGCCGGGTTTCTCCTTTATGTTCTTTCAGCTGCATGTGGTTCCACTGTGGGAGTTCTGTTGCTATCCAAAGTGGCCCGCAAGTTTGGCGAGGATGGAATCCGAAAAGTAGCAGGTCAAAGACAATTCAACCGGCTTAAGAAACATATCGGCGACCGTTCCGGCGTGGCCGTTGCCATCGGCTGTCTTGCTCCGCCGCCTTTCCCATTCACCATGGTCATTGCCGCTGCCAGCGCGCTGGGCTATTCTTTGTGGCGCCTGGCAGCCATCAATTTTGTCTCTCGCGCCATCCGATTTACTTTTCTTGGCATACTGGCGGTGAAATTCGGCACCACTGTGCTACGCATCGCCAAGTCTCCCATATTTGTTTGGAGCATGGTTGTTTTCATCGCTCTATGCTTGATGGCCAGCGCATTTTCCATCTGGCATTGGGTCCGCTCGATGCGCTCCGGCAAGCACGCATGAGGCTCTCATTTCTAAAACATCAGTTGCGCAGAAAATTGAAGAGACCGTGCAGTTAACTGGTTCGTCACTCCGGCCAGCGGCTGTCCGAAGCCCTTGCCTGCCGTGGGTCCATTGCCATAGGTGCCGCTGTAGCCGACAAAGTTTGCATGGTTCAGAACGTTGAACGCTTCCGCCCGCACCTTCACTTTGACTGGGCTGCTCCCCATCGCAAATACCTTTTCTAGAAAAGGATCGATTTCGTACATCGCTCCGCCACGCCCGATATTGCGGCCCACCACCGCTCCATCAATCACCGGCCGGTCCGTCGTCGCTCCAAGGTCGCCGCTATTGGTGGAGCCCGTTACGTAGTTGTACGGCAGCCCAGATGCGAGCGTTGCGATTCCGCCCACGTTGATTTTGAACACCGTCGGATAAGCGCCGCTGAGCACAAAGCGGTGTCGCTGATCGAAGATCGCATTCCCTCGTTCCGCATCTCCAGTAAAGTTCGCATCGTTCGGGTTCTGGCTGGGAACATCCGGGTCTACGTTGTCGATGGTGTGCGACCACGTATAACTGGCCAGCATGGCCACGCCATTGTCGAAATGATGACTTAGATTGACATCGAGCGCGTCATAGAAGGCGTATCCGTCGTTCACGTCGCTTTGAATCGTGCTATACGGTGGTTGCGGATTGCTCGCTGCCAGCGGATTACAGGTCATCCCGTCCTGCTGGTACCACTCAATCCAGTAGGGCCGCGTGCAGTTCGCCGCCTGCGCCGTCCGGCTCTGACCCTGAGCGGTCCGAATGTACGGAGCGGGCGTGTCAACATCCAGCGGACGAACATTCCTCACGGTATGAGAGCCCACATAGTCCGCGCTCAATATCCACCCAGGACGAAGTTCCTGCTGCACTCCCACGATCCACTGCTGGTTATAAGGATTCAGTAGCTTGTCTGGATAGCCGCGCAGTGTGGAGGTCGGAAAGAATTGATTGAGATAAGCGCTATTTCCCGGTCGAATATACAAGCTGCGCAGCGGCACCTGGGCCCCCGGCGGAAACGCCGGAAGAGGCGCAGCCTGCACGCTCGATGGAAATCCGACCAGGCCCGCATCTGCCGTGTAATTGAAAACTCCTGTCGGCCCGGTAAGTGCGTAATTTGCTTCGGAGTTATCCACGACCTGCGCATAGTAGATGCCATACCCCGCCTGCAGCACCGTCTTCCCTTGCCCGCTCGGATCGTACGACAGCCCGACGCGTGGCGCAAAATCCGCACGCGCATCCGTAAATGTCTGCTGCTCGTACCTCAAGCCAAAGTTCAGTGTCAGGTTTGGAGCCACATGAAAATCATCCTGCACGAACAGAGCCCACAACACGTCATTCACCGAGTAATCGGCATTGCCGTAGCTCTGCGTGTACGTCTGCACGTTGCTCAGATCGTCGAGATACGCCGAACTCTCGCAGATATCTAAACTTTGCGTGCATGGACTATAGACAAACTGTCCATCATAGATCGGCCCGCCAAATTCCTTGCTGTCCCCGCCGCTGTGGGAGCGGAGAACTTCAACCCCGTACGTCAGTTGGTGGCGGCCCAGTGACGATGCCAACGTGTCGTTGAATTCGTATTGCCGGTTCAGCAGCAATGCCGACTGGGATGTTCCAGTAGTAAACGTCCCACCCGTCGAAATAGGAACGACGAACTGAGTTCCATAGATCACCGGATCGAATTCCGTAATCGGCGACGCCAGTTGAAATTGCAGGCGCAGGTTGTTCACCAGCGATGGCCGCAGAATCGCCGTCTCACCTAGCTGCTGCGAATAGGTGCGTTTCCTGAAGATGCGATCTACCGAAGGCAGACTGTTTCCGCCCACGATCCCGTTCGGGTTGGTGTCGTAAAAACTGTCGACATCGCTGCGCAGAAACAGATTGTTTGCCTGGTTAATCTGATGATCGAGCCGAAAGAAAACCAGCCAGGAACGATAGTGCCCAATAAAATTCCCCGGAGCGATCGGCGATGTTACAGGGGAAGCTCGATTCTGTGCGCTATATTCCCCTGAGAGCAGAAACTGCGTCTTGTTGTTTGTCCCCAGCGGGCCTGACGCAGAAGCGGCTCCCTGCCTCAGCGTGTCGTTGGTAATGTCATTGCCGCTGCTCGCCGTCGACTCAGTAAAACCCGACAACTTTGCTTCCGGCGCGGAAGGCCGCCAGAGTCCCAGCAAGTCTCCATGAAACCGGTTCCCGCCGCTCTTGGTCACGATGTTCACAACGCCGCCAAGCCCGAAACCGTATTCGGCGGAAAATGCGTTCTCCAGTACCGTCATCTCCTGCACTGCGGCAAGCGGAATATTCGTGAAGATTGTCTGACGCCCCCAACTGTCAATGCCATTCCCGCCGTCAATTTCAAACCAGGTCTGCCTTCGTCCAGAGCCATTCGTTGTGAACAGGTCCTGGTTCATAAACACGTCCCCCTGGTTCAGAGCGGGTCGATTCGCTGCATTCAGCAATGGCAGGTAGGTAATCCTGCGATTCAGCAGCGGTGTCTCCTGCATTTGTGCAGCACCAAGTGTGTCGCCCAGCTGGGGACTGTCGGTGCGGATTGCATCCACCGCTCCTGTCACCGTAACGCGAGTTTGGTTACCGCTGACGTTGAGTTGCAAATGCAGGTTTGCGGTCGCGCCTCCGACCAATGAAAGAGCGGAAACGTGTGCATCCGCAAAGCCCGATTTTGTTGCGAGAATGTCGTACGTTCCCGCGACAGGAAGTCCGGGCACAGAAAACCTGCCAGCCATGTCTGTCTGGACCGTTCGACTTAGACCGCTCAGTGTGTTGGTGAGCGTAACAAGAACCCCGGCAACGGGGCGTCTGATTCGCGTCTTCCACTCGTCCCTGCACCGTTGCAGTATCCGGTGTTTGCGCAAATAGGGCACTGGGCACGGCACAGAGAAGAATGCTGAAAACCGCAAGCGCTCGAAGCATAAGGTTTGATCTTACTGGTTCACTGCGCTGGCGAGAAACCCGCCATCCACCACTAGGATTTCCCCAGTTACAAACGAGGCTGCATCGGACGCCAGGTAAATTGCCGCCCCGACTAACTCCTCAACTTTGCCGAAGCGTCCCATCGGAGTTCGCAGCAGCAGTTCTTTTCCGCGCGCCGTGTTATCCAGCAATTCTTGATTCAGCGGGGTGCGAAAAACTCCAGGAGCAATCGCATTCACGGTGACGCCGTAGCGCGCCCACTCAATGGCAAGCGATTTCGTCAGCGAAGCCACTCCGCCCTTGCTCGCGCCATACGCAGCCACCTCATAAAACGCAACAAAGCTGGTGAGCGACGCGATGTTGATGATGCGGCCGTGTCCGCGTGCAACCATGTGCCGTCCAAAAATCTGGCAGCATCGCAGCGTGCCCGTCAGATTCGTGTCGAGAATGTTCTGCCAGGAAGCTTCATCCATGTCGAGCGTCGGGATGCGTTTCGTAGTCCCCGCGCAGTTCACGAGAATATCCACGCCGCCGAATGCGGAGATTGTCTTTTCTAAAACCTGTTCCAGCGATGCCCGATCGCCAACATCGGAAGTGATTGCCAGAGACCGCCGTCCCAGTGCTTCAATCCCCTCTGTAGTTTCTTTCACCTGCTCGGCCCTGCGCGAGGTAGCGACGACATCCGCTCCCGCCGCGGCAAGCCCCAATGCAAGCGCACGCCCAATCCCTGAAGTACCGCCAGTCACCACTGCGACTTTGCCGGCTACATCCAATCCTTTAATTCCATCGATCGCCATTCGATCCTCAGTCTCCAACAACAGAGTATCGCCTTGAACGAAACAATTTCCAAACTATCAGCGAGGAAAGCCGTGACCTTCCTGCTCCCCGCCGGTGATATTGCCTGGAACTGCCGCCAGCAGTCACGCAAAATATTGTGAAGCCGTCATCCGATCTTGCGATGCGATGAAAGCTTTACTATGGATTGGAGGGATTTCCTGGCCATGTTGCATCCTCATCGACTGTTTCCCATCGATCCATCCACCCGCGCGATTGCAGCGCGCCTGTACGCTGGCGTAAAAGATCTGCCGATTCTCAGCCCTCATGGTCATACGGAAGCCAGATGGTTTGCCGATAACGAGCCGTTTCCCGATCCCGCCACGCTTCTCATCCAGCCCGACCACTATATCTTCAGAATGCTCTACAGCCAGGGGATTCCGCTCGAGCACCTCGGAATTGGCGAGCACCCGATCGCGAATCCACGCGGCGTGTGGCGCCTGTTTGCCAAGCACTACTATCTGTTTCGCGGCACGCCCACACGGCTCTGGCTCGACTATTGTTTTCGAGAATTATTCGGCCTGAAGGTACCCTTGTCAGCGGAAACCGCAGATGAGTATTACGATGCGATGCAGAAGAAACTTGCTGCAGCCGGAGTTTCGACCCCGCGCGTTATTTGATCGCTTCCATATCGAAGTGCTGGCGACGACAAACTCGCCGCTCGATCCTCTGACCCATCATCTTGCTTTGCGCGAGTCGGGCTGGCCGGGAAAAGTAATTCCCACCTTTCGCCCAGATCCAGTCGTTGATCCCGACTTCGATGGCTTCCGAGAGAATGTTCAGCAACTAGGTCAAGCTACCGGAGAAAATACTTCTCAATGGATCGGCTATCTGGCTGCATTGCGCGCCACGCGCGACCGCTTTCGCAAACTAGGCTGCACGGCTACGGACCATGGCCATCCCACTCCCGCCACAGCCGACTTAGATGCCGAGAGCGCATCCAAGCTATTCCACCGCGTTCTTTCCGGCTCCTTAACCGCTGCCGACAATGAACTGTTTCGCGCACAGATGCTGACCGAGATGGCGCGGATGAGCCTCGACGATGGCCTGGTCATGCAGATCCATCCTGGAAGTCTGCGGAACCACAATCAAACCATCTACAGCCGGTTTGGCCGCGATATGGGTGCCGACATTCCGACGCAAACGGACTATGTGCACAATCTGCAGCCGCTGCTGCGACGTTTTGGCAACGAATCCAACTTGACCATCATTCTTTTTACGCTGGATGAGTCTACGTATAGCCGTGAACTAGCCCCGTTGGCGGGTCATTATCCATGCCTGAAGCTCGGGCCGCCGTGGTGGTTTTATGACAGCCCGGAAGGTATGCGGCACTTTCGCGAGTACACCACCGAGACTGCCGGTTTTTACAACACCGTGGGATTCAACGATGACACCCGCGCTTTTCTCTCCATCCCCGCCCGCCATGATGTAGCTCGGCGAGTGGACTGCGCCTATCTGGCAACTCTGGTCGCCGACCATCGCCTGGAGGAAGACGAAGCGCATGAGGTCGCTCTCGACCTGACCTATCGACTGGCCAAAGCGGCGTACAAGCTATAAGTCATTTCAGAGATTTCTTGGCTTTGGAAAACTGAAGATACGCTTCGCCGCACCGACGCTTATATCAGCACGCAACCTTCGCGAGCTTCCGTAAGCGCAGGCGCAATTGATAGGTCGCGTCCTTGTGGCATGCCAAACATAAGGTGCGAATGTTTTCGAGATCGCATTCACCTCCGCCCTCGCACACGGGAACAATATGGTCTGCGTCCCAGAGACTTTTTCTGTTCACGGATTTCAAGCCCCAATATCCCAGCATGATTTTCCGGCTGGAACCGCGAGCGCGCTTCAGTCGGCGGAACGCTTCCACAGAGTCGATATGGCACAACGAACAACAGCCTCTGTCGCGAGCGAATACTTGTTGGCGCAAATAGCCCGGATCCGTGCGCAGCCGCCACTCATGCACGCACCAATCGGAACAAAATGTATGCCGTCGACCCCGAACCTCCAGCGCGCACCAGCGGCAAAGCGCCCGGCCGCTTGGGCCTTTCGGTAGTTCGGCACGGATGGCGCGCCCGCCGGGCATCGTTCGCTGCTTGCTCATCGGATCCAATCGCTCACTACATTTTCGCGATGCGAACCATCCCTAAGCCCAGTTGGACCGAAGGAAGAAAACGCTCTTCTGTAGTTTGCAAGCTGGCATAGCGGTCCGCAAGGATTTGCGCTGGCTCGTACCCGATTGATCATTAGAGGATGTCGTGCCGAACGTACGACGGCACGTCAGCGTTTGTCCGCCAGCACCAGACGCCCAAAATGTTCCGGAACGTGAAATGTCTCATTCATCGTAGACTGCCACGTCAGCGATTTTCTGATCGCCCGGCGGCCCTTGCATCCGAAACAGGTTCGCGCGAAACATCGTTCCCGCATGAGCAGGTTGTGGGTCGATCGCATGAAGCGGAATGCGCATGGCGCCATACCATATCTTCCGCTCGTGATCGATGCGCGCCTTCACCTGTATGCCGGAATTCCATTTCCATCCATCTTCGTGATGGGGAAGATCTAAGTTGATATCCAGGTCGACCCATTCTCCCTGCGGCGAAATCTCGAACTCTTTATAACGACGAATATTCTGAAAATCCGAACCAATAAAAATCTCAGCAACGTCCCAGTTCCAAAGCTGGTTCGTCTCCGTTGTCGTGCTAGGATTCGGCTTTAAGTGCAGCTTCTCATACGGGCAAACGTAAAGAAGATACAGATTGTCCTTTGTCCATCGCGAAAACACCTCGGTCTTATAACCCGGAACAGGTTTTCCCCAGTTATCGTTGACGATATAGATGGGCTCGCTCCCTTGCCAAAATGCTGACTGAGGGTTCGTCTCCAACGCGACATCATGGGACGCTCGCACACTGGTGAACACTCCAGCATCGGCAGCTTTAGCAGACATAGTGCCCACCATGACAAGCAAACAAAGAAAGATTAATTTTTTCATAGAAGAACTCCGTCGTAACGTGATGATTGTCCCGAATCAATGGCGCGGCTCCGTCTTGCAAAAATAACTTCGCGACCGCTTCTCGGCATTGAATTTCCATGTGCGATAGCTTCTGTCACACTTCATGGAAATTGATCTCAAGTAGGTTGGCAAGTTTTTTCAGTTGACTCGCGAGATGCCCAATCCCAACCGCACAATGATGGGCCGGTCCCTCTGCATTCCAGCGTTCCAGAAAGCCTCTGGCCCCCAGGGGAAAGCGATATCGGCTGTTCGTATTTCCTATTTCCAGTACTTCTCCCGCAACACACTCACCTTCAGCAACAAGCAGCCTGAATCCCGTCTCCGCATCCTCAACCACGGAAAGCAAAGTCACCGGACCATAGCGCACGGACATTTCTATCGAAACTCCGCTACCCACTTTGCCGTGATACACCTGCAAGGGACGCACCTTTGTTTTCCCTTCGGCAATGGCAACATGGCCGGGACCGTCGTGCCCCATCAGCACCAGATCGTCTGCATAGTCAACGGCATAAAACTCCGTGAACGATCCGCCGGCCCCAAAGGCTATCCATAATTTTCATCGCGATTGCATTCTTCACTTCGTACTCGCCCGCGACCGGAATATGCCGAGCGGTTAGCATTGACGTTCCGAGGATGATGGAACTCATCGTGTCCTGATTGGCGGCGTTGCCACTGCCTTCATAGTAGTAGGCAAGCGAATCCAGGTCGTGGCTTGCAACAAATTCGTCCAATGCCAGAGAAGTACGCGCAGCTCTTTCAAGTTCCTTCAAATCGCAGTCAGGCTGCACATCAAAATGCTCTCGAAATTCTTTCACTCTTGCTGCAATGGCCCGGTCATCGATTTTCGCGCGCAAGCCACTCAGTTCATCCACTTCAAGAATTTCCAAGTGACTTCCAAATGTAATGGCCACCTGCGTCACATCCGTCATCACATCCAGCATTCCGTTGTAGTAGTGGCCCATCAGGCCCAGTCGATTCGAGGCTAACGTCGCCTTGACCGTAGCGGCTGAAACCCACTCGTCAATCTCATGCCAGACCTGCTCCTCCTTCAATGTTCCCGTGACCTGATGAAACGGTATCTTCGCCCGCTTCATCAGGTTCGCAATCTCCGGCAGTGGACAGGCGGAACAGTATTCCAGCCAGCTCCCCGTCATCGCGGTGCGGTCTTTGAGTTGGTTGAATGTGGAATAGTCGATTGCGGAATCGGGCTGCAGGTTCAGCAAAATTACGGGGACACCCGCGCGCTGCACCAGCGGCAGAACAATACTGCTGACGGCATAGGTTGTCACGTAAATAAAAAGCAGATCAATATCCGCAGCACGAAATTCGTGTCCCGCCTTGCGCGCGGATACGGGCGTATCAATCAGTCCTAGATCGACTAGCTCTAAACCGGGACGTCGTATCCTGTTTGCAGCCTCTTGTACATAGCCCTCTAGCCTCAATTTGAGACCTGCGAATTGTCCCCAATAGGCTTCGAGACCTATCCCGCAGAGTCCAACTCGCAGCTTTTCGTTTTGCTCCATAAGCGTCAAATCCTATGCCAGGTAGAATATTTCCCGCATCATGGGGAAACGTTCTCCCGGAGCGAGTGGCTCGAGTGGTTCAAAGTACTGCGCCATGAATTCCTGCCAGCGTGTATTCACTGGATCAAGCTCAATGGCGTCCCATGTCTTGTCGAAATCTTCAGTGTGCATCGAAAGGATGACCAATTCCTCACGCCGAAATATGGAATACTCTGAAATCCCAGCACGCTTCAGCAGCGCCAGCATCTCTGGCCATACTTCACGGTGAGCCTTGTCATAGGCCTCCCCAACGCCTTTTTTTAGTCGCAAGCAAAATGCTACCCGCTCCATAGAAAAACCTATTCCGCATCCGTGCGAATTACGGCAACAGCAAAAGGAGCTAACTCAAGTGTCGATCCTGTAATTTCAGATTTGTGCGGCGGACCATCACCCGTAGATTCGTCCACCGTCGAAACCTCTCCACGGCTCAAACCCGTGGGAAGTGTAACCTCGATACTTCTGTTCCTTTGATTCACCAGCAACAGTTTCCTTCCTGTTTGCGTTAGGAAAGCCTGTGCTGTCAGACCCTCCGTAGACTCGCCCGTAGTGTCGACAATCTTGTCGCCCGGATGGAAGTTATCCTTGATTAACTTCAACACCCAGTAGCGAGCATTCGGTTTTCCATTGATCCAATCAATCATGGTGACACTTGGAAATTGCGAAGGATAGCCTACCAGCTGCGATTCCCCGATAATATCTACACCTTGCTTCGCCAATCCAATGTAAAGATAGGCATACAGCGAGCCCGCTGCGTTCCAATACCTTGGCGGGATTGACCGAATATGTCCGCTGGCATCGGCAACTTGATCGTTATCATTTGGCAGAATCACGCCGAGTTCGTCAGCATCTATCTTTGTTTCTGGCGATAGCCGATCGCGGATCTGGTTGATGAAACGCACCGCAGTTAGAAAACTATCCGCCTCATTAAAGAAGCTGTATTGCCAATCGTTAATTGTCTGGCTCGGTCCCGGTGACGCATAACAATGATAGGAAATGTAATCGAGCGGGATTCCAGCGCGATGGTTGGCATGATTCAGAAAGTATTCAAACCAATGCGGGTCCGCCGACGGATCAGCCAACGCAAGACCCATAAACTTCGTGTCAGGACTTACCTGATGAATTGCGCTTACGATTGCATCGTACCGCGCAGTATATTGTTCCGGCGTGGTTTTATGCTCGAAATCGACTTCGTTCAACACCTCCCATATTGGAAGGTTGTAATGATGTGTGGAAGCATGAAACTTCCCATTTTCATCCGTAAAACCGCCGCGTGTATACCAACTGACAAGACGCGCATAGTAATCGCCAAGACTTTTTCCGGAAGGGTCCACTAACTCGGTGCCTTGTGTGTAATCCCAAAACACTTGGTTCGGGTCCTTAGGATAGGTCACCGGCTTCGGCGTCTTAAATAGCCACGCTGGAATCGTACTGAAATTGATGATGGTACTGTGGCCGGAAGTAGCAGCCATCAAATCTTCCATCATTGGATCGATTAAACTGAAATTCCATGATGTGCTTGTCGGCGTGGGTGGTTCCAGTTCCGCGACAGCTAACCGCGGATATGGAAGCCAGGGGACATATCGAACATCATCCGCACCTAGCTGCTTCACTGCGCTAAAGGCGCCGTCATGAATCGCGGAACCTCGATTTAGCATTGGGTTGACCACGATCTGCAAGGTTGGCGTGGAACGCGAAACGAGAATTGTCTTGTTCCAGTCCACAGTTACTTTCGCAGACGGATGCGCGGCCTGCGCAAAAGCGCCTATAGTCATGGAACATGCCAGCATCAAGCCGGCACTGACCTTGCCTGACAAACCGCAAAAGCCACGGCGCATTGCACCGTGCATTTCGAACCATAGCCTTCGCATTACCCCTCCGATAGATCGCGCTACTTGTGTATCTTGCCACCGACGACCATAACATCACTGTGTAGCGGTAAGTCTCTTGAAGATGTGCCGACCATAATTCCGTAGTTCCCACTCGGAATTTTCCAGCGATGGAGTTCCGTATCATAGATGGAAAACGATCGCTTATTCAGGCTAAGAGTTACTCGCTGAGTCTGGCCAGCTGTCAACATCACCTTTGCGAAGGCTCGCAATTGTCGAGGAGGTTCTCCGTTCTGCTCCGGTTGCTCCACATAGACTTGAACAACCTCCGCCCCCGTCCGCTTCCCTGTATTCGTAACCTTTAGGCTGACTGCAACATCTTTATCCGAATCGATCCCTCGCATCTTTCTGGGAGTGACAGATAGATCGCTCAACCTGAACGTCGTATACGAGAGTCCATAGCCAAATGGAAATAATGGCTCGACATGGTTCGCGTCGTACCATCGATATCCCACATCCAACTTTTCGCTATAGGTAGAACTTCCATTGACGCCGGGCCATTGTTCTTTGGTGCTCGTAGGTATTTCGGTCGCGGTGCGAGGAAAGGTCAGCGGCAGCCTGCCAGATGGATTCACATCCCCATATAAGATGGCTGCAATTGCATTCCCGTCCTCCTGGCCTGGATACCATGCCTCGACAAGACCGCGTACTTTTTCGATCCATGGCATCAGAACCGGGCCGCCGGTATTTAGGACAACAATCGTATTTGGATTGGCAGCAGCTACAGCCTGCACCAATTCATCCTGATGATTCGGCAATTCCAGATTTGGCCGATCTTTGCCCTCAGAATCGTCCGTATTCACAAATACGATTGCGATATCGGCCGCGTGTGCAACCTCCGCAGCCTTCGTAAGGTCGCTACCATCGGCATAGGATACCCCCGCGCGCCCACCGAGCCGTTTGCGAATCCCTTCCACAGGAGTAACCACGTACGGCGCTACCATACCCGAGCTACCGCCACCCGATGCTTTTGGCTTCACTCCGCCGGCAGCGCCAATTACCGCAATCGATTGCGTTTCGCTCAGCGGAAGAACGCTGTCCGCATTTTTCAACAATACTGTGCCCTGTTCCGCCGCTCTTAGAGAAAACGCGGCGTGCGCTGGAGTACGAACATACGCATCCCATGTAGCTGTTTGTTGCTTATCGAATAATCCATAGCGGAACATCGTAACTAGAATCCGTCGTACATGTTCGTCGAGAGTAGTTACACTAACCTGGCCATTTTGAATTGCGGCCTTTAAAGCTGGGCCATAGTATTTGTCACCAGGCATTTCCTGATCCAGCCCAGCATTCGCTGAGGCAACGGTAGAATGCGTTGCGCCCCAATCGCTCATGACCCATCCCTGAAAATCTAACTGCTTTTTCAGCAGATTACTCAGCAGATATGGGCTTTCACAGGAGTAAGTACCGTTCGTTTTTACATAGGCACACATGACTGTGCCTACGTGACCTTCTTCTACAGCCGCTTCAAACGGCGGCAGGTAGATCTCGTGCAAGGTTCTTCGGTCGACTACTGAATCTTCTTTAAAACGGTTATTTTCCTGGTTCATTGTCAGATACATATTCGCATTTGCAATCGGACCCTGGCTCTGGATGCCCTTGATCTCTGCAATCGCCATCTGACCGTTAAAATAAGGATCTTCCCCATAGCTCTCGAAAGTCCTTCCCCACTCCGGAACCCTGACTACATCGATCGAAGGCGCCAGTGAAACATTTGTACCCTTGCGCCATTCCTCATCGCCTAGCACTTCGCCATACGTGCGCAGCAGCGCAGTATCCCAGCTTGCCGTAGCCGCAATCGGTGCGGGCAATAGCGTTACATCTTTGGCTCCATTTCCTACCCCGGCACGGCCATCGGCTAACCGCAGCGCTGGAATGGAGAGCCTTGGATTGGGCGGGACATATCCTACATAGCCCTTGATCGGTCGTGGATCAACTCCATGCACCATCGTGATCTTTTCATCCAGCGTCATCGCATGGATCAGCAGATCGGCGCGCTGCTCCGGCGTAAGTGACGTGTTCATCCATGGATGGTTGGCATGGGCTTTCGCCGGCGCAGCGGAAATCTGGAGAACACCGAAAGAAACAAGTAAGTAGAAGGAAGGTGGCAGACGCGAGAAAATCTATCTGGACTCGAAACGCAAATAGGTTCAGTTTCTTATACCGCTGCACGACGCTCCTTTACGATCAGCCATATCTTAAGACGCAATTCGTAGCAGTTGACGATCAGTTGCCATTGTGAAGACGCTCGAATGAAAAGTCAATTTTCGCCGTCGATTCATTTCCTATCTCCAATCGACTACCATCGTAAGAAGAACTTCACTGCTACCTTGCCTCCTAACGAAGAATGGTTAGCAGACTCGATAACTACGAAAGAGATCGTATGTCAGAACTTTCCATCGACTGGACAAATGGCGCGCTGACCGGAGCCGAGGTACACACTTCCACCAAAACCTTGGGAGAAATCCGCTCTATATTTGCCGATCAGGAAGCTGCTAACCGAATGTCGGCGAATCTCGAGATCTATCGTGTGCAGGCTTACACGCCAGTCGCCGCTGGAACGGAAGGCGGTCTCTACTGGGGTCGCACGATTCTGCAGCCGGGCAAGGTTGGCAACGAATACTTCATGACCAAGGGCCATTTCCATCGAGTTCGAAATCGCGCCGAATATTATCTGACGTTCCACGGAACAGGTGCACTGCTGCTGATGGACGAATCGAGAAACACGCGGTACCAGGACATGTCCCCCGGCTCCGTCCACTACATTCCGGCCAACACCGCGCATCGCGTCGCAAACACCGGCGATACTCCGCTGGAATTTTCCGCGTGCTGGCCAAGCGATGCGGGCTACGACTACGAAACCATCGAACGCGAGGGCTTCAGCGCGCGCTTGTTGCAGCAGAATGGCAAACCCGTCCTGGTTCCAAAACAGTAAAGAGCTCTTGTAACCGCAAGGCTCTCCAGCACATACTTCAATGATTCTCGGCGAGGATCGCACGTTGATTTCAATGCCAATTTTGGATGTTTCGGTGAAGCCGGATCAACTGGGTTTTGACTATGGCCCCGGCGTGGTGGGTCCAGCCACAGAGTTCCGCAGCCTCGATGCCATTCGCGGCAGCCTTCTCGATCCGCATTGCAGCGGCCCTGATCCCGTCTACGGCATTGCGATGGACGTCGCCCGCGCATCCGACTTGCCGCTCCTCCGGCAACGCATGCTCCTTTACGGCATTGTCGCCTACGCCGCTGGCCGGCTTGGCCAGGAACCTACCCGCAGCCAGGGCCACGTTCACGCCATCGCACCGCACAGCGGATGGTCCCCTCCGGAACTGTTTGAAATCCTTGAAGGCAAAGCGATTGTCTATGCTCAACAGAGTACGGACGACGATCCTGGAACCTGTGTCGCCGTTCTTGCCGGCGAGCGCGACCAAGTGGTCGTGCCTCCAGGCTGGGCCCACTGTGTAATCAACGCAAACCCTGCCAGCAGAATGGTGTTTGGCGCCTGGTGCGATCGCCAGTTTGGCTTTGTCTATCACGGTGTGCGCGCGCATGGAGGCCTCGCCTGGTTTCCCGTGCTCAACTCCGCCGACGAAATTGGATGGCGTGCCAATCCTGCCTATCGAACCAGCAAGTTGAACATCCATGCGGCGCGCGCGTATCCTGAGTTGGATCTCGTCCCCGGTTCCGACATCTACCAGCAATTTGTCGACGATCCGGATTCGCTCATGTGGGTCTCCGATCCAGCCCGCAAGAAATCGCTATGGAACACCTTCATTCCATAGGATGGTCATCACACCCACCTAGGCCCTCTTCCATCCAATCTCACGCAAGAATCCTTCGATAATTTCCCGATTGGACGTTTTTGCTTGACGTTATGCACTTTTGTTTACATACTGCTCAAAACTCCTGCGGAGTCAGGAGAAATGGCTTGAATTTGCGACCGGCCAACCATATAGATAAGGTTTCGCTTCAAACACTGCGAGCGCCTACACAGAACAAGTTCGAAATCAGGCCATTGGTTGTGACTGATATTTGGTTGTCGACCGGCAGTGATTGTTCTTTTCTTGGCTAAGTCTTTTGCAGGCATTCTTGGGGGGCAGGGATGAAAAAGAAAATCTTGACGGCCATCTTGGCCGCAACGGCGACGGTGTTTTTCTTTCTTCCAATACCATCGCGCGCACAACAGGCCACAACTTCTCTCAACGGCGTCGTCACCGATCCAAGTGGCGGCGTGCTGCCCGGCGCATCCGTTACCATTACGCGCAATGCCACCGGCCAGGTCCTCACCGCCACCACCAACGCGCGCGGCGAGTATCAGTTCTCGCAGTTGAATCCCGGTACCTGGACAGTGACCGTCACTGCCACCGGCTTTGCCGATCAAAGCAAAGTAGGCGACCTGCTGGTCAGCAAACCGGCCACCATTCCTTTCACCATGTCCGTACATGCCGTCGCGCAAACCGTGAACGTATCCGCGCTCACGGAAACTCTCAACACCACTGACGCTTCGCTTGGCAACGCCATTAGCAACCGCACCATTCAGAACTTGCCTATGGAAGATCGCAACGTGCCGGATCTGCTCAGTCTGCAGCCGGGCGTTCTCTATTTGGGGCACGCTGTCGACGCCGGTCCCGGAACAGGAGACACCGATAGCCGTACAGGCTCCGTCAATGGCGTCCGCTCCGATCAGAACAATGTAACCATAGACGGCCTGGACGATAACGACCAGCGAACCGGCGACGCTTTCACCGGCATATTGCGTGAAACGTTGGATTCGATCGATGAGTTCCGCGTCACGACCGGGATGGCGAATTCCGATCAGGGTCGTTCAGCAGGAGCGCAAGTCAACCTCGTCACTAAGAGCGGCACCGATCAATTCCATGGCGCGGCGTACGAGTACAACCGCAATACCGACACAGCCGCCAACAACTGGTTTAACAAAAACGGGCAACTATCCAGCGGATTGCCAAATATTCCCGGCAAATACATCCGCAATACCTATGGTGCCGACCTCGGCGGCCCTATTAAGAAGAAAAAGCTCTTCTTCTTCGGCAACTATGAAGCCTCGCACATCCGCGAAAATGCCCAGGTGCAGCGTGAGGTGCCCACTGCTTCCCTGAAAGCGGGCAACATTATTTACCAGAGCGGCGGTGTGAACATCACCCAGACCCCTGCAGAGATCGCTGCGACCGACCCGCTGTGCTTTGGCAACGGCACCTGTCCCTGGGGTCATCCGGAGGCGTCGATCCCAATATCCTGACCATGTTGAGTTTGTATCCAACGGCCAACGGAGCGGCGGAGGGCGACGGCTTAAACCTCGGTTCCTATAACTTCTCCTCGCCCAACCCTCAGAACCTGAATACCTCCATCGTTCGCCTGGACTGGGACCCGGTATCCCACCACCAGCTTTTCTTCCGCGGCAATCTTCAGGACGATACCACCGAAGACCCGGTCCAGTTCCCCGGACAGCCGCCTACCTATGTCGTTCGCGACAATACCAAGGGCCTGGGTGCGGGCGATACCTGGGAGATCACCAACAACCTGGTCAACGATTTTCGATATGGCTATATCCGCCAAGGCTATAGCCAGGCTGGGGCGGACTGCGGTGCCTACGTTGAGTTCTTTCGTACCCTGTCTACGCCCACTGCGCAGACTTGCACCACCATCGTGCATGTCCCGGTGCAGAACTTTATCGACAACGTAAGCTGGACCCACGGAAACCACGCAATATCCTTTGGCGGGGACCTGCGCCTCATCACCAACTATTCAAGTTCCAATTTGACTTCTCCTATGGCTATGCCGACGCCAACATCCAATGGTTGGATACAGGAGGATCGATTGCGGGAAACGGAGGCAGTCTCGATCCCGGCGCTTTCGGCCAGCCTCCGGTCGATGACGGCGATTCCACCACCTACAGCGAGGTGGTGGCAATGATGGCAGGCGTCATCCCCTTTATGCAAGGACAATTCAATTTCAGCGTCCAACCCGGAGGCAAAACCGGAAACACACTTGCGGCAGGGAGCGCCGATCGCCTTAAATTACTTCTCCAAGGAATTCGAGTGGTACGTTCAGGACCAATGGAAAATCTATCCCAATGCGACCTTGACCTTCGGCATCCGCCAGGTGCTTTTGCAGCCGCCCTATGAAACTCATGGCCAGCAGGTTCAGCCGACCGTCGACACCCATCAATGGTTTGCGAATCGCGTTGCCCAGGCAGCCAAGGGCATTACCGACCAGCCTGACCTGACCTTTGCGCCTTCCGGCAAGGCCAATGGCAAGCCTTCCTATTGGCCCATGCAGTACACGAACTTCGCGCCACGCCTGGCGTTGGTCGTTGCTCCTAACAACAAGACCTCCATCCGCGTCGGCGCCGGCATGTACTACGACCACTTTGGAGAAGGCATTGTCGACACCTTCTCCCAGCTCGGCTCCTTCGGTCTGACCACCTCGATTACCAATCCAGCCGGCCAATACTCCGTGGACAATGCGCCGCGCTTTACCAGTCTCACCAATGTTCCTCCCGCGGTCGGATGCGGTTTGCCAACGCACCATCACCTATCCGTACACGCCGCCTACGAATTTGAATTGCTGGCCTTGCCATTACCTGGGGCGTCGACAGCAAAATCAAGACCCCTTACACCATCGCATATGACTTTTCCATTCAGCGGGAAATTCCGCATGGGTTTACCGTCGAGGCGGACTATGTCGGCACCTTCGGGCGTCATTTACTGCAGCAGCTTGACTTGGCCGAGCCGCTCGATCTCGTCGATCCAAAATCGGGCATGGATTACTTTGAGGCGGGCAAACTTCTCTCCCAGGCGACCATCGCCGGCGCAACCACCGTGCAGCCGATCCCCTACTGGGAAGATTTGTTTCCCTATCTGGCAACCGGAGGCCAGAGCGCAACCCAGAACATCTATACCAACGTCTACCAGCCTCAGGCCGTCGTCGGAAACCACTCGTATGCGCTCGCCGTTCTGGACGCATATTGCGATCCAAATCAGGGCGCGGCGGTCTTGGATGCGGCCCGTATGAGGACGCCAACGGGAATGTCACAACACGCTTTTACCAACGGCAGTTTTCCTCGCTCTATGCCTGGTCCTCCATCGGAACCAGCAGTTATAACGCTCTGCAGTTGACCGCGCGCAAAGTCACCAGCTCCGGCCTATCGTTCAATTTCAGCTATACCTACTCGAACTCGATCGATCTCGGCTCGGACACAGAGCGCAACAACGAGCTCAGTGCGACAACCTTCAGCGCAATCATTAACTCCTTCAATCCCAAGGCAAATCGCGGAGTCGCCGATTTCGACACCCGCCATTTGATCACCGGAGACTTCATCTATCAGCTTCCCTTTGGCCGCGGTATGAGGTACGCCGCAGAGTCCAACCGGGCTGGTCAACGCCGTCATCGGCGGATGGACCCTCTCCGGCATCACCCGCTGGTCCAGCGGCTTGCCCTTCAGCATCGCTCCCTCCACTCAGCCTATTCAACGAATTACCAGTTCGCCGGCCTTGCCGTGAAGACCGGTCCAATTAAGATACGCAAGCATTTCGTCTCCGGCGGCTTGCCGCAGGTGTTTGACAATCCCAATGCCCTGAATAATGGCATCGGCACAGGCTTTCCGCTGCGCTATCCATACCCGGGCGAAGCTGGAAGCCGGAATGTATTCCGCGGAGACGGTTATTTCGAACAGGATGGCAGCCTCTCCAAGGTATGGAAAACGTTTCATGACCAGACTCTTCGCTTCGCGTGGGAAGTATTCAACGTATCGAACTCCTCCCGCTTTGACACCAGTCCAGTCAGCACCTTGGGCGGCAGCTTGGGCGGATTGAACACCCAAGTCACCAGCGGCGCCGGTTTTGGTATTTATAGCGCACCACTGGTCCAGTCACGCAAACAGCAATTCTCCCTGCGTTACGATTTCTAAAGACGCATCTAGCGTCGCCGGGAATCCACACGGGTTCCCGGCGTTTTTCTTTGCGCACAAATATCCCGAGGGTGGCCCATTCAAGTCTTCCTTTGGCTTGAGTGGGATTGAAAGTACTGTCATCCCGACCACTAGGTCGCCGCAGCGACCGAAGTGGAGGGACCTGCGTTTCTGACGAACAGTCAAATCTTGGGTACCTCGCAATCGCTCCATGCTCTCGATTTCGAGTATCCTGATCCTTCCGGGTTGTTGCGCAACTTCCTCTCTGGGTACACAATGAAAGCCATTTCTCTCGATCTGGGCGGGTCCCACGTAAAGCTTGCTGTGGTAGAGGACGAAACCATTCTCCTGTCGCAGGAAATTTCTGTTGCCCCCGGCGCTGGAATGCTCCCACTGCTACCAGTCTTCAAAACGATCGTCTACGACATGCTTTCGAAGCTTGGCCTTGCTGTAGAAGATTGCATCGGGCTGGCGATGGGCTGCGCCGCGATGGTCGATCGAACCACCGGGCGCGTGGTTTCCACCAACGGAAAATTTGAGGATGCTCCCGGAATCGATCTGGTCGCATGGTGCCGCACAGAATTTGGACTTCCCTTCGCGCTGGAAAACGATGCCCGCATGGCCCTGTTGGGCGAATGGTATGCTGGCGCGGCCAAGGGCGCAGACGATGTCGTAATGATTACGCTGGGCACTGGCATCGGCGGAGCGGCCATGGCCGGCGGCAAACTCTACCGCACCAAACAAGTGCAGGGCGGATGCCTTGGCGGCCACATTCCCGCTCTTTTTACCGGCAGAAAATGTACCTGCGGAGGTTTTGGATGCATGGAGGCGGAAGCCTCGGGCTGGGCGCTCCCGCTGATCGCAAGGGAATGGCCCGGGTTTGAGCGCAGCCGTCTTGCCACTGTCAAACACATCGATTTTCGTTCTGTGTTTGAGTTTGCCCGCGAAGGCGACGCGGTCTCCACGGCGGTGCGCGATCGATGCCTGCACGTGTGGGCATGCGGAACCGTGGGCCTGATCCACGCCTACGGCCCGGAGCGTGTCGTGATTGGAGGAGGCGTCATGCGCAGTGCCGACGTGATCCTCCCCTACATTCAGGAATATGTTCGCAAATATTCCTGGACGCCAAGCGGGACCGTTCTGATTCTGCCTGCTGCGTTAGGCAATGACGCCGGACTGTTAGGCGCGATCCCTCTGCTGACTGACATGTATGCGAGTGCTAACGCTACCGCTGGCTCGAATTCTCTGCACGCACAAACGCTTTGATCGTCGCCAAAGGAGACTTCGCTTCTCCCAGTGGCGAGATGCGGTACTTCCCAACCGCAGCCGGAACGATGAACGTCTCCGCATAATGCACGATGAACGGCTCGAATGCGCCCGTGGGACTTTCCACCACCACCTGCTCTCCCTCGACCAGATTCAACACGTTTAAATTTCCCTGCGTATCGTGCTCGACCGGCCCGGTAAACCAGTGCCGCCTGGTCTCAATGAACTCCGACTTGTACAGCCCCGTCGACTCTTCGCGCCATCCCGGACCGCTGGCAATCGGCTGGACCGGATTGACCAGATTCTTCCGCACCCACTCCGTCGTCCTGTCCCATTGAATATTCGCGATCCCATAATCGAGATGGATAGGACGCGGTTTTCCATCCAGTCCCAGACGGTCCCAATCCCATAATTTGAAGGTGAAGATGTACGGCGTCGCGCTAATCTCCAGAACCATCCCATTCCGTCCGGAACAATGAATCGTGCCCGCTGGAATGGAAACATGAGAATGCTTTTCGACCGGCCACGTATTCACGTACTTCTCCGCCGGAAATGAATACTTCCCGGTCTGTGCCACGCGCAAATCCTGTTCCATTTGCTTGCGATCGATGCCCTCCTTCAGTCCGAGGTAGACCACGGCATCCGGCTCTGCATCCAGCATGTAATAGCTTTCGTCCTGCGTATACGACACGCCAAATTTTTCCCTGATGAAAGATGTCAGCGGATGCACCTGCAGCGAAAGATTGCCTCCGCCCACCGTATCCAGAAAATCAAAGCGAATGGGAAATTCCGCGCCAAATCGTTTTACGATTTCAGCTCCCAGCAACTCCTCCGGATGCTGATGCACCAGCGTCAACGCTGGCAGTTCGACCGCCCGCGAGCCAAACCCCAACCGCAGACTGTTCTCCTCGGGAACACAATCGAAGCACCACGCAAAGTTCGGCGGCTCCTTCGGCAAGTCGAAGTGCGTCCGCATCCACTCCCCGCCCCACGGTCCCGGATCGAAAAACGGAACCACCCGGAATGGCCGTGTGCACGTTTTCTTCAGTCCAAGCCGATACAGTTCACCAGTAATCATCCGCGGAGCATTCGGCACATTGGTGTCGAGAAAATAGTCGATCTTGTCGAAAACATCCAGCCGGATTCGATCCGCCATTCTCCAGTCAATAAAGAAAGCCCGCTTGTACAATTCGCGCGCCGACTCATCGGCATTGTCCATGCCAAGATTGCCAATCTTATGCTCTCGTTGTCGCCGCTGGATCTCCCACCGCGCCAGATCCGCGTAAATCAGCGCATCCCATTCCCGCGCAATCTCCGCCGCGCCGGTTCCCAGCACGATCATCAGACCCTTGCTATGGGAACGCACCTGCGCCCGCATTGATTCCACTCGCTCGCGAGAAAGAAAATCCCCGATCGTCCACGGCTCCATCCTCGCGAACACAGGATCATCCCCCAGGCTTGGCGCAAATTGGAACTCCAGTTCCCTCGCGTCCTTCAATGCATCCGCCGCCAGCAACAATGCATCGGGTCGCAGCCGCGACACCAACCCGCGTTCGATCTCTTCAATGTCAACGCCGGGATAACACTCAATCACCAGTACCGTTCGCGCTCGTCCGCCAACGATCGGCTGGATCGTCGCGGCAATCTGCTCCCAGCCGGCGCTGCAATCCTCGTCCTTCTGCGTCACCTGAACGATGGGGAATTTATCGTAATTTGTTTTCATCACAGATTGAGCAATCTTGGCGGTTCTTCTCTAGTTGGTTTTCGTAGCTTTCAGGATTGCGACGGCTCCAGCCGGCAAATTTATCGGTGGCCAGTGTGCGACCGTTCTCTTCCGTCACGGGAACAGTCTCTCCCGTAATTGTATCGACAACGGTATAGGCGCCGCGAAAGCTGACAACGGCCTTCTGCGTCTCGCCCCAGTTCGACAGGATGGCGGCAAGCCCGTCCGGCCGCACCATGCCGCGGAGCAGTATTTCCCTTGAGCCCTGCTGCAGCGAAACATCCTCGCTGCTCGCTCCGGCCAGAGAAGGCCCGACAATCCATTGCTGCACCGTGGGATTGAATCTCTTGGCGTACGCCAGCGTCACCGCCGACACAAAATAGTAGACCTGCCCTTTGCCGAATGCATGCTTCACTTCAAACGGCTCGCCGTCCGGCGTGCGCAGAACCACATCGGCTCCCTTCAACTGCAGCGGCAGTTTCCACAACTCCCCGCCCTGCTCATTCTCCGCCGTCACCGAATAAGGATGGTCCGTTTGCACCGGCTCCACGTCCGACGCCTCCACGCCGAACAACTCCGTCAATCCGCCGGGAATCGTCGGGCGAATTTTCCCCGTCTCATCCTTCCAGCCCGTCAACCCATCCGCCCACAGCATTCCGCCATTGCTGACGTACGTTTTCAGGGCCGCCAGTGCCTGATCGTCCAGCGCGTAAGAATACGGAATATACAGCACGTCGTACTTCTGCAACTCGCCGTTCTTCAGTTGATCCAGATCGACAAAGTCCGTTGGAACATGCGCCCGATGCAACGCCAGGTAACAGCCCAATAAGGATTCCGATACTTCGCCTTCGCGATCCTGTGTCCTTCCATCAAGACTGATGAGGATTTCTGCTTCGCGGTTATACAGAATGGCCGCCTTCGCCGGTTGCGGATGCGCCTCATTCAGCCACGGATTTCGCTCGATCGTGTCTGCAACGGCCTTCACCGCAGGTATTTGCTTCGATGGCGTTCCATCGAGACTCACCAATCCCCACTCGCCCGCTTCCGTTCCGCTCACTCGCGGGTCCCACAGCCAAAAAATTACTGCGCGGCTGCCTGCACCATAGGAATCCCACAGCCATCGGGTCAGGTAGCCGGGGGTCGTGTAGAGCGGAATTTTTCCAGTGAAAATTGTTGGGCCGCTTTGCAGCTCTGTCACCCAGAATGGCTTGCCCGGATTGGCGCCGCTCGCATCGGCAATAAGATCGAGCCGATATGAATACAGCTCGCCATAATCGCTCTCCGGCGAGGACGCCGGGAAAACCCAGGCCGCGTGCATCGAGACGCCCAGGATGTCCGGGACCCTCTTTTCCTTCCACACATCCTGCCCCGCCGCATCGCCGGTCGGATTCGTTACATTGAAATGCGTGGGATGGTTGGGATCGATCGCCTCCACCTGCTGCTTCACCCATATCAGCTGGTTGATCAAATTATCGACATTGAAATTTCTCCAATCGATGACTGCGTTGTAATCGGTCCAATACTCCTGCAGTTGATCGTCGCTGATGGTCACGTCGGAAAACTGCTTCAGCGGCCGAAACCAGACCCGGTTCAAATTGTCCACGGTCCCGTACTTCGCTTGCAGCCAGTCGCCAAAGGCGCGAAACGTCGTCGGCTCGGTATCGTATTTTTCCGGCTCATTCATCAACAGCCACACGCCTTGCGCGGGATGATTTTTATACCTGCCCACCACTTTTCTCAGGTACTCCGCCGCCACCGCGCGATTTGCCGGATCGTTCAGGTTGACATGGTTGTGGTAGAACGGCGTCTTTCCTGTCCATCCCGGCGGATCTTCAGGGCACAACGTGGCCGCGATTTGAATGCCGTTCTTTGCCGCCGCGTCATAGATCCAGTCGTAATGGCTAAAGTCCCACACCCCGGGCACGCGCTCCACATCGTCCCAGATCACAAAAATTCGCACCAGCGTCAGCCCTGTCGCATGCATCAACTGGAATTGCTTCTCGACCGACGCCTTGGTATCCGTGCGGTTCAGAAAAAATTCAGAGCCGATGCGAAGCTGCCCCGTCAGTTCCGCCAGTTTCGCCCGCCGCGCTGCGCTCATCGGTGCGGGCGTTTCCGCCACACTCACCCCACAGAACAGCAGAAGGAAAACCAGCACGCACAGCCGTGCCGAAGCCCGTGCCCAAGACCGGAAAAAATCCAAGAAACCGAAACGCTCACCAGGAATGCTCTCCAGCGGCAACTGCGGTGTATGATTCCGCTCACAAAGTGTATTTGCCACCAGGCTCTCCAAATCTTGCGTCAACTTTCATCCTCGGCTGCGCCAGGCACTTTGCGCGCCCAGGAGAATTATCTGCGCTGGATAGGAAAAAGGATATACGGACACCCATGCGCACTGCATTTCGCAACACTGTCTCGTGTCTTCTCGCTTGCGCGCTGACCGCCGCTGCCGGCGCCCAGATCGTCGTCACCGCTCCCATCCCCGCGACCGCGAAAATTGTCGTGCACACCAACCAGGTCGCTGACTACACCATTCCCCGAACAATTTTCGGCACCTTTCTCGAGCCCATTGGAAATTCCACCTACAACGGTTTATGGGCACAGATTCTGGTTAATCCCAGCCTGGAGACCGGCTTGTGGAGTCCGCGACAGGTCGCCGCCATGCTCCAGGCCGAACCTTCTCTCGTCCAGGCATGCAATCTTGCCCTGCCACTGCCCTGGGAGCCTCTCGATCCCCGTCAGGGAAATCGCTACGAGCCGCACCACGGCCATGCCGCAAATTCCTGGCGCTCCCTGGAGGTGATCGGCGTTCCCGGTCAACCCACCGGCATCAAGCAGAAAATCTATCTTCCCGTCCATCGCACATGGGCCTACCGGGGAAGCCTCTTCGCCAGACATCTCAGCGGCGCCACCGGCCTCACCATTCAACTGCGTCGCAGAAACTCCTCCGATGTACTCGCCTCGGCCACCGTTCCCGCTGACGCAACCGTGTGGACGAAATATAACTTCTCCCTCACCCTGCCGCCCAACAGCCTGCACCGCCTCGATCCGGCGGACTTCGTCGTTGAACTCAACGGCGATGAACGCGTCGAACTCGATCAGCTCAACCTGTTCCCATCCGACGCCATCGATGGTCTCGATCCCGATACAGTCGCTATGGCAAGGGCGTTGCACACCCCGTTGGTTCGCTTCGGTGGCAACTTCACCTCCGGCTATCACTGGCAAGACGGAATCGGCCCCTCCGACAAGCGCATCAGCATGCTGAATACCGCATGGGGAATTCCGGAGTACAACACCTTCGGCACCGATGAATTTCTGCAATTCTGCAAACTCATCGGAGCCACGCCGCAAATTGCCTTGAACCTCGGCAGCGGTACGCCCCAGGAAGCGGCCGACTGGGTCAAGTATGTCGATGATCATTTCAACGGCGGCAATGGCGGCCTCCACTGGGAGCTGGGCAATGAACTATGGGGCACCTGGAACATGGGCTGGCCCACTCTGTCTGAAATCCCCGGCAGGACCCTCGCCTTCAGCCAGGCTGTCAAACAAGTCGATCCGAATGCCATTCTCATCGCCACCGGACACGATCCCGACGGTTATCGGCAATGGAATGCGGCGCAGCTCACCACTCCGCCCGGTACTTTCGATTTGCTCTCCGCGCATTTCATTCTGTCTGCCAACAGCGTGTTGCCCAACCCGACTCTGGATTTCCTTGCCCAGGCCATGTTCGCGTTGCCGGTGGAGCTGGGCCGCAAGCTGCAAGCCATGCAGGCCCAGATCGATCAAGTGCCCGCCTATGCGGGTAAAGCTCATATGGCGCTTACGGAATGGCTCTTTATCGGCCAACGCAACAGCGCTCCGGATTTCTCCAATATGGGAGGCGCCATCGCAGCCGCCGGCGTCTTCAACACGCTGATGCGCAATGCCGGCATCGTTCCCATTGCCGACATGACTGGGCTCATGGAAATGGGCGGCATCTGGGAAAGACGCAGTCAGGTCTTTGGATCGCCCACATACTACGCGCTTCGCATGTACGCGACTTCCAGCGCTTTCCAACCGGTTGCCATCGATACCCAGGGCGGCAGTTACTCCGTGCATAACGGAATCAAACGATTTCCGGAGATTTCAGATGTTCCCTATCTCGACACCGTGGCGGCTCTCGACTCTACGGGAAATACGCTCACCCTCTTATGCATAAACAGGAGTCTCACTCGCGACATTCCGGCGCAAATCGAGCTGGAAAAATTTCGCGCGGCGCACACTGCAACTGCCGAGGTTTTGCAGGCGAACAGTCTCTACGACGGCAACGATGAAGTGGACCCGCATCGGGTTGTTCCGGTGGACAGCACGATCCAGCTTTCCTCCGGCCCCGTCTCCTATACATTTCCGCATGAGAGCGTGACCGTGCTCACTTTTCACGGCCGGTAGCGGGCCGGAATGGCCGGGTGTCCCATCCTTCGCGCCTTTTTTGCGAAGGGTGGGATGGATCAATGCAAAATCCGAGACCCTTCTAAAATAAATCTTCGACCTTATGGAATCTGACCGTCTTTGCGTGGTTCTCGTCTCGACTCGAAACCCTCTGAATATCGGGGCTGCCGCGCGCGCCATGTGCAACTTCGGCTTTTCTCGCTTGCGAATCGTGAACCCGTACGATCTTGCCTTTCGCGAGGCGCGGTCCGCCGTCGGCGCTTCCGCCGTGCTGGCCAGTGCGAAAAAATTTGAGACGGTCGCCGATGCCGTCGCGGACTGCACTCTGGTTGTCGGCACCACAGCCATCGGGCATCGTCAGCTGCAACATCCTCTCAAGGTCTTGAAGGATGGCGCGTCGTCCATTCTGCAGGAATTGAATGCTCCGCCAGGCGATCAAAGTCGCGTCGCACTTTTGTTTGGCTCGGAGAAATTCGGCTTATCGAACGAAGACCTTAGCCACTGCCATTGGCTGATGCACATTCCCACCAGCCAGCAACAAAAATCCATGAACCTGGGGCAGGCTGTCGCGGTCTGCCTGTATGAAATCGCCCGCGAAACAACAATTCCTTCTCCTCCTGCGGAAACCGCGCCTGCATCAGGGGAGGAATTGGAACGTGTGACCGCCCTGCTCCTCGACATATTGCGCGAGAGCGAGTACATCGGCGACCAGTCCTCGGAATCCAGAATGGAAATCGTCCGCCGCATGGTCCGGCGCATGTACTTGTCCAGGGAAGATGCCTCGCTTTGGCTTGGCATGTTGCGCCAGATCCTATGGAAGTTGCGCACAAAAGACTAAGGTAAATCTGCCGACCGCGTTTTGTTTCGCCAGCGCATTGCCAGATAGATCGGCACGCCTGCCGCAACAATCGCCAGACCCGGCCAGGTGGTGGCAGGGCGATACATGAAGAGCGCCACGACGATCACGCTGGCGCCAGCGATATAAAGCAGCGGCAGCCACGGATATCCCCACACGCGATAAGGTCTCGCCGCATCCGGGCGAGTTTTGCGCAGTCGGATCACGCCGCCGATGGTAACGATGTAAAACAACAGCGCCGCGGAAATCACGTAATCCAACAGATTGCTATACAGATTGCCATATTGTCCGGTGATCGGATTGAAGGTGCGCGGCAATACCAGAAAGACCGTCCAAATCCCCTGAATCGCCAGCCCCCAGCCGGGAACGTGAGCGCGGTTTAACCTTCCTGCTTGCTGAAAGAACAGGCCGTCATGCGCCATCGCGTAATAGACACGCGCGCCCGCCAGGGTCATCGCGTTCACCGTGCCAAATGTCGAGACCATAATAGCGATCGCCATCAGTAGCGGCGCCTGCGTAGGGAAAGATGCCTTGTAGCGCGGCCGTCGCCACGCGGTCTGCCGGTGCATGCTGAATAGCACTCAGTGGCAGCGTCAGCAGATATGCAACATTCGCCAATAAATACATTGCAATTACCGACGAGGTCCCAATTCCAAGCGCCAATGGCAAATTGCGTGCCGGATTTTTTACCTCTGCCGCCACAAACGTTATATCGTGCCACGCATCCGCGGAAAACAACGAACCTGACTGCGCAATGCAAATTGCCAGAAATAGTCCCAATCCAGTCGAAGCATCCATTCCCTTGGCAAAGGGCATCGGGTGGCGCACTGACCAGAAGTGATGGAAATTTTCCGCAACCGCAGCATGATGAATGCCGATCGTGCAACCCAGAACGATCAGCGCCATCAGCGCTCCAATTTTCGCAACGGTAAAGATATTTTGCAAAATGCGTCCGTAATTCAGACCCAGGCTATTGGCGAATGTCAGCAGGACGATAATGGCGATCGCCAACAATTGCGTGGTCGATAACGAGACGGAATATCGCCCGAACACATGCTGCTGGCGCAATCAAATAGTGTCGTTCGGCAATGGAAGGAAACAGCACGCCCGCAAATCGCGCGAAGGCGATGGCAACCGCCGCAATCGTGCCTGTCTGGATGACAGTCCACAGTGTCCATCCGTAGAGAAATCCTACCAGCGGTGAAAATGCTTCCCGCAGGTAGACATACATACCGCCGGCTTGCGGCATCATCGCCGCCAGCTCGCCATACGTCAGCCCGGCAGTGACGGTCAACACTCCGGTCACGACCCAGGCCACCAGCAGCCATCCTGGGCTGGCAATCAGACGAGCCATCTCTGCCGGCACGATAAAGATGCCGGAGCCGACCATGATGCCAATCACGATCATTGTCGAATCGAACAGGCCCAGGCCCCGCGTGAAATGCCTGGACCCGAATTTTTCTTGCTCGTCACCGGACGGCTTCAAGGTCATAGGGATACAGGGTCGATGGTCCTATACTCAGGCAGGCTACCCACGTTGCGGAATTGTAGGAATTGTATCGGATGCACGCACCAACAGTTTTGCAAATCGCGCCAAACTGCCGGAAACTTTTGACGGAGGACTTTTCGTGCTCTTTTTAGGAATTGATGTCGGCACCGGCGGAACCCGCGCCGTGCTGATTGACGCTGCGGGCAAAGTAGTGGCTTCCCACGCCGCGGAACATACGCCGTTCCAGTCCGCGTTTCCTGGCTGGGCGGAACAAGACCCGGAGGATTGGTGGCGCGCCGCGCAACAATCCATCCGCGCCGTTTTGGCTACCGCTGTCTGTAGCCCCGCGGACATCGCCAGTATCGGCCTCACCGGCCAAATGCATGGCGCCGTTCTGCTCGACGCCAACGGAAATGTTCTTCGCCCCTCGCTGATCTGGTGCGACACCCGCAGCGCCCCGCAGTGCGACTGGCTGCACTCCACGCTCGGCCGCGAGCGCGTCATTGAACTCACCTGCAACCCCGCACTACCAAATTTCACGCTGACAAAAATTCTCTGGGTCCGTCAGCATGAGCCGCAGGTCTTCGCGCGCATCGCCCACATTCTGTGCCCAAAAGATTATGTCCGCTTCCGTTTAAGCGGCGTCTATGCGATGGACGTTCAGGAAGCATCCGGCACCTTATTGCTCGACGTAACGCATCGCCGCTGGTCGCAGCCAATGGCCGAAGCCTCCGGCGTTCCCATGGACTGGCTGCCGCAATTGTTTGAGTCAGCCGAGATTTGCGCCACCCTCAGCAACGCCGCCGCTGCCGCCACTGGTCTCGTGGCAGGCACTCCCATCGTTGCCGGTGCGGGCGATCAGGGAGCAGGCGCAGTTGGCATGGGCATTCTCAAACCCGGTTCAGTCAGCGCCACCATCGGAACCTCTGGCGTCGTCTTCGCCGCAACCGATCAGCCGATTCGCGATCCACTTGGACGCCTTCATACCTTCTGCCACGCTGTTCCCGGTCGCTGGCATGTCATGGGCGTCACCCAGGGAGCCGGACTTTCTCTGCGCTGGTTTCGCGACGTCATCAGCACCGGCCTGCAAGGCGAGCCTGCATCGTACGAGCAATTGATGGCGCTTGCCGCAACCGCGCCTCCCGGCAGTGACGGCGTTTTCTGGGCGCCGTATCTCTTCGGCGAGCGAACGCCCTATCTTGATCCCGACGTTCGCGCCGCATTCATTGGACTCAACGCAGCCCATCGTCAACCGCATTTGATCCGCGCCATATTGGAAGGCGTGGCCTACAGCCTGCGCGATACCTTCACCTTGTTTGCGGAGCTGAACATCCCCGTGCGCGGCGTTCGCCTCGGTGGCGGCGGCGCGCGTGGCCCGCTCTGGCGTCAGATTCAGGCAGATATCTACGGTCGCGCGGTGGAGCTTCTCACAGCCGAAGAAGGCGCGGCCTATGGCGCTGCTCTGCTCGCCGGAGTCGGCGCAGGTGCATGGCCAAGTGTCGATGCAGCCTGCGAGTCTTCCATTCGCGTAGCGGAAACGATCCAGCCCGATCCTACCGCTCGCGCCGTGTACGATCACGGTTATCAAATCTATCGCAAGCTGTATCCGGCACTCGCCAGCCTGCGAAGTTGACCAAAAATGAAAGTCATTCTCGGACTCGATCAAGGCACCAGCAGCTCACGCGCAGTATTGATGCGCCCCGACGGCACTCTGTCCCACATCGCGCAACGCGAACTCCCGCAAATTTATCCGCAACCCGGTTGGGTGGAGCAGGACCCGGAGGCCATCTGGTCTTCGCAGGCTGCAGCCGTGCGCGCTGTTCTTGCTGAGGCGGAACTCGACCCATCCAACATTCACTGCATCGGAATTACTAATCAGCGCGAAACGACCATTGTCTGGGAACGCGCCACCGGCCGTCCCATCGCGAACGCTCTCGTCTGGCAGGACCGTCGCACTGCGGAGGATTGCGCGCAACTCGCAGCCGGCCTCCGCAACGGCCTCAATGTGGAATCGCTGGTCACCGAGAAAACAGGCCTCGTGTTGGATGCCTATTTTTCGGCCAGCAAGATTCGCTGGATTCTCAATCACGTTCCAGGAGCACGCACGCAAGCGCAGGCCGGGCAACTCGCCTTTGGTACCGTCGATAGCTGGCTGGTCTGGAAACTAACCCATGGCCGCCGCCACATCACGGATGTCTCGAATGCATCGCGCACTCTGTTATTCAATATCCACACGCTCGCGTGGGATGACGAGCTGCTCGACATCTTCGATGTCCCGCGTTCCATGCTGCCGGAAGTGGTCGACTCCAGCGGCGATCTCGCCCGTGCCGCCGAACTGGTTCCAGATGGAAACATCACCGGGATCGCGGGCGATCAGCAGGCCGCGTTGTTTGGTCAGATGTGCATTCGCCCGGGCATGGCGAAAAATACGTATGGCACCGGCTGCTTTCTTATGCTGCATACCGGCGAAAAGCCTGTGCGGTCTCACCACCGGCTGCTCACCACCGTTGCCTGGCGCAGGGCTGGGCAAACTGAATACGCCCTCGAAGGCAGCATCTTTGTTGCCGGCGCTGCCATCCAGTGGATGCGCGATGGTCTCGGCATCCTCGGCAGCGCGGCGGAAGTGGAAGCCCTGGCCGCATCGGTCCCCGACAGCGGCGGCGTGGTATTTGTCCCCGCATTCACTGGCCTCGGCGCGCCGCATTGGGATCCGAATGCGCGCGGTACCATCTTCGGCCTCACCCGAGGCACCACCCGGGCTCACATCGCGCGCGCTGCGCTGGAAGGCATCACCCTGGAAGTCGCGGACATCGTGCGCGCCATGGAGTCCGATGCAACCGAGTCGCCCAGCGGCATGCGCGTCCGCGAGCTACGCGTCGATGGCGGAGCTTCGACGAATGACTTGCTGATGCAGATGCAGGCGGACCTGCTCGACGTTCCGATTGTGCGTTCACAAACTGCGGAGGCAACGGTGTTGGGAGCCTGCTATCTGGCTGGCCTTGGTCGCGGCCTGTGGTCGGGCGTGGAAGAGGTGGAGCGTCAGTGGCAGGAATCGCGGCGATTCAAACCACAATCCGACCCCGAAGAACGACGCCGCAAACTGGCTGCATGGCATCAGGCCATCCAGCGCACTCGAGGCTGGGACTCCGCGTTCTTTGATTTCTCGCCGACGTGTGAATTCTTCAGATACAAAAAGCAAACCGCATACAGCCTTCCCTTCCGGAAAGACTGCATGCGGCAAGATTCACAATCGACTGCATTGGTACAAACCGTTAAAAAACTTCGTTAGCGCGTATCGCCGGTCGAGGCCTGCCTGTCTGTTTGGCGCGCGCTTCTTCCACCGCTGCCTGCGCCGCTGCAAGGCGCGCCGTCAGCAAGCGGAACGGGGAGCAGGAGACGTAGTTCAAGCCAATCCTGTGGCAGAACTTCACCGACTCCGGTTCTCCTCCATGCTCGCCGCAGATGCCCAGCTTCAAGTCCTTCCGCGTGTCGCGCCCCTTGGCGATGGCGGTCTTCAGCAGTTGGCCAACCCCCTCCTGATCCAGCACTGCGAACGGATCCTGCTTGAAGATTCCCTGCCCGATGTATGCCGGCAGAAACTGGTTGATGTCATCGCGAGAGATGCCGAAGGTCGTCTGCGTCAGGTCATTGGTCCCGAAGCTGAAGAACTCCGCCTCCTTCGCAATCTGATCGGCAACCAGCGCAGCGCGAGGCAGCTCAATCATGGTTCCCACCAGATAGTCGATCGTCGTGCCCTTCTCTTGAAATACCTGCTGCGCCACGCGACGAACAATCGCAGCCTGGTTTTTCATCTCTTCGATGGTGCTGATCAGCGGAATCATCACTTCCACATGCACTTCTTTGCCCTGCTTCTTGACGGCGACCCCCGCCTCAAAAATGGCGCGTGCCTGCATCTCAGTGACCTCAGGATAGGTAATCCCCAGACGGCAACCACGCAGTCCCAGCATGGGATTGGTCTCGTGCAGTTCTTCCACGCGACGCAGCAAAGTATGCAGTGTTTTCAGTTTTGGAGAACGCGGCTTGGTGATTTCCAGCCGGGCGATTTCCACCAGCAGATCTTCCCGCTTCGGCAGAAACTCGTGCAGCGGCGGATCCAGCAGCCGAACTGTCACCGGCAGCCCCGCCATTGCCTTGAACAATCCAGTAAAATCGGCCCGCTGCATGGGCAGCAATTTTTTCAGCGCCGCTTGACGCTCCTTCAGGTTGTTCGCCAGGATCATCGCCTGCATGTGCGGCAGCCGATCCTTCTCAAAGAACATGTGCTCGGTCCGGCATAGACCAATGCCTTCCGCCCCAAACTGGATGGCCTGTTTCGCATCGCGCGGAATGTCGGCGTTGGCCCGGACCCGCAGTCTGCGCAGCGGATCGACCCAGGACATGAAGCGCACCAAAACTGGATCATCCGGCGAGGCTGGCAGAATATCCAGCTTCCCGAAAATCACGCGTCCAGTCGTACCGTCCATGGAAATCCAGTCGCCCTGCTTCAGCACCTTTCCCTTGACGCGCATTTCCTGGTTCTTCTCGCTTACGTTGAGATCGCCGGCTCCGGCCACGCAACACTTGCCCATGCCGCGCGTTACTACTGCTGCGTGGCTGGTCATGCCGCCGCGCGCAGTCAGAATGCCTGCCGCAACTTCCATTCCCGCAATGTCTTCCGGAGTCGTTTCGGAGCGGACCAGAATGACAGACTTCATGCGGCCGTTCTGCGTGAACTTGACCGCATCCTCGGCACTGAAAACAATCTGGCCCACAGCCGCACCCGGCGAGGCAGGCAGCCCGGTTGCCAGCACTTCAATCTTCTTGCCCTTCTCATCCAACCGGGGAACAAGAAAATCGTAGAGCTGGTTGGGCTCCACGCGGAAAATGGCTTCCTTTTCCGTGATCAGCTTCTCATCCACCATGTCGATGGCGATATGCACCGCTGCCAGCCCGGTGCGCTTCGCGTTGCGCGTCTGCAGCATGTACAGCTTGCCGTCTTGAATCGTGAATTCAAAATCCTGCACATCGCGATAATGCTTTTCCATCTTGGTGGTCAGTGTCTGCAACTGCGCGAACACCTTGGGCATCTGCCGTTGCAATTCGCTGATCGGCTCCGGCGTGCGAATTCCGGAAACAACGTCCTCACCCTGCGCGTTCAGCAAGTACTCGCCGAAAAACTTATGCTCGCCCGTCGCGGGATTGCGCGTAAAACCGACGCCGGTGCCGCTGGTCTCTCCCAGGTTGCCAAACACCATCGCCTGGACATTGACCGCGGTGCCCAGCATGTCGTCGATCTGATTGATGCGGCGATAGGTCTTGGCGCGGGTGTTGTTCCAGGACCGGAACACCGCGTCACGCGCCATCACCAACTGCGTATGCGGGTCCTGCGGAAAATCCATCTTGGTGTGCTTGCGCACCAGCTTTTTGTATTCCGCAATCACCTCCTGGAGCGCTTTGGCATCCAGGTCCATGTCTAGCTTGACGCCCTTCTTCTTCTTGATTCCATCGAATACTTCTTCAAAAAATGCCTTTTCGATGTCCAGAACAACGCTGCCGAACATTTGGATCAGCCGCCGGTAAGAATCGTAGGCGAAGCGGGGATTTTTGGTGTTTTTTGCCAGTGCTTCCACTGACTTGTCATTCAGTCCCAGATTCAGGATGGTATCCATCATGCCCGGCATGGAAAACTTTGCGCCCGATCGCACCGAGACCAAGAGAGGATTGTCTCCCTGACCCAGCTTCTGGCCTTGCAGCTTTTCCAGCCGCTGCAGCGCGGCGTCCATCTGCACATCCACCTGCGGACTCAGTCCGCCCTTCATATATTCCCGGCATGCATCCGTCTGGATGGTAAAGCCCGGAGGGACAGGCAGGCCGACGTTCGTCATCTCGGCCAATCCTGCACCTTTGCCGCCCAGCGTGTCCTTCATGGTGCCGTTGCCTTCCGCAGACCCGCCCCCGAAGAAATAGACATATTGGATCTTGGCTTGTTTTGGACTTGGCGTCCCATCTCGTTCGCCGGCAGTTGTATTCTTCGGAAACTCTAAAGTGCTCACACTCATCGGAAATCCTCGCTCCTGTTTCTTCCGCGGACCGCACCAGGTGCGATCCGGCAATCTCCACTCATTTCAGGACCGGCAGTATGCCCGCCCCATTTCCCTGTTCAAAAAATAAACGCCGGCTGAAAGCCGACGTTGACAATTACGACTGAAAATCGCGGCCAAAACCGCTTGAAAAACTTCCGGATGGAATCGGTTGAAGGTTTTTGGGCGCTGTCATCTTGCATCTCTCTTTTTCAATGTCTCAGGCTGCGTTATCAATATGTTCTCATGCCGTCGGGGTCATCGTTTGTGTTCGTCGTCACACAAACCATCCCAGCGCGCGCAAACGACCCTTAACGCCGCTTGCCAAAGCGCGGAAGCTGGACTGAACGCGTTCTATTTTATTCCTTCCGATGCGCAGCAGAAAAGGAGCCGGTCCGGAAGAATTGTGCGCCACAGATTTGAAATAAATTTCTTCGCACAAAAATCCGCCCTGAAAACTAGTTGCCTTAGCAACCACTTCGCCAATATGGTTGCCTAGGCAACTATCTGGCGAGAGGTGTTCCATCGCCCTCGAATCGCTCCGATGGAATACCATGGCCGTAGAGTGGCAAGTGTTTGCTCCGGAGCCAGAAAAGCATGACGAAAGAAGTCATCACCATCTCAAAAGAAGATTATTTGAAGGCCATTCTGGAAGCGGAGTCCGAAGGCCAGACAGTCATCTCTTCCACCCTTGCCCATTGGCTTTCCGTTTCGCCGCCGGCAGTCACCATGGCCTTGAAGCGCCTGAAGCGCGATGGATACGTGGAAGTGAAACCCGACGGCATCGTTCGCCTGACGCCGAAGGGAAAGGAAACTGCGTATCACACTGCGCGGCGCCATCATCTGATCGAACGGATGTTGTCGGAGATGTTCGGCATGGACTGGTATCGCGTGCATGATGAAGCGGAGCGCCTGGAACATGCGGTATCACCGGCTTTTGAAGCCAAGCTGATTGAAAAACTTGGAGAGAAAGGCATGTGCCCCCACGGCAATTCCCTCCTTCCGGAAAGCCCGGAACAATTAAGAAAACGCGGCCTGGTTCCTTTATTCGATGCTAGCGGAAAACGTGCACTACACGGTTTCCTGCCTGCACGAACGAGACCCCAAACTGCTGATTTTTCTTCACCGTTCCGGCATCGGCCCCAATGCACGCGTCCAGCTCAAGGAGCGAAACTACGATGAGACCGTGACGGTCGAAACGCCGTCTGGAACCATTACTTTAGGCAGACCGGCGGCAGAAAGAGTCTGGGTGAAGCGGCAAAAACGTTAAGCATAAATTAATCTTCTATACTTAACTAACGTTAACTATCTGTGGCATACTGCGGTAAGAGGTTGCTTCCACCCGCATGCCTACAGGCCAATCCAAAATTGAACTGGAAACGACGACGCGACGGCCTTCCCTGCCCGATGTGTTTTCCAGTGTGCGCGTATCGACTTCGCCGCAACTATGGCGGCGCGCGCTAGGATTTATCGGTCCCGGCTTTCTCATCTCTGTGGGCTACATGGATCCCGGTAACTGGGCCACAGACCTCGCCGCCGGGTCGCGCTACGGCTACAAACTGCTGTTCGCCGTCATGGTGTCGAACTTGCTGGCAATTCTGCTGCAAGGCTTGTCGATCAAGCTGGGTGTAGCGACAGAACAGGATTTAGCTCAGGCCTGCCGCGAACACTACAGCAGACACGTCACCATTGGGCTTTGGATATTCGCCGAGATTGCCATAGCCGCTTGCGACCTGGCGGAAGTCATCGGCTCCGCCATTGCGCTGCAGCTTCTTTTTGGAGTTCCTCTACTGGTTGGCGTGTTGATCACGAGTCTCGATGTTTTGCTGATTCTGCTGCTGCAAAATCGCGGCTTTCGTTATCTGGAAGCGGTGGTGATTGTGCTGATTGCCACCATCGGCGTGATGTTTGCCATCGAGATTTTCTTCTCGCACCCGCAATGGAGTTCCATTGCATGGCATTTATTTATCCCCTCGCGCGAGATCCTGTCGAACGGAACCATGCTGTACATCGCCATCGGAATTCTTGGCGCGACGGTGATGCCGCATAATCTGTATCTCCATTCTTCGATTGTGCAGACACGGAATTATCCGCGCACACCGAAAGGCAAGCGCGAGGCAATCTGGCTGGCGAACCTTGATTCAGCAGCTGCCCTAACCATGGCACTGTTTGTGAATGCCGCGATTCTGATTGTTGCAGCAGCAGTTTTTCATCGCACTGGGCATAACCAAGTGGCGGAGATCGGTGAAGCCTATAAGCTGCTGACGCCGCTATTGGGCATTACGGGTGCCAGCACTATGTTCGCTGTCGCCTTGCTGGCCTCCGGACAAAACTCGACGTTGACGGGAACGCTTGCAGGTCAGGTAGTGATGGAGGGCTTTCTCCATTTGAGCTTGCCTGCCTGGCAGCGGCGGTTGCTGACTCGACTGTTGGCCATCGTTCCGACGGTGATCGTGACGGCGCTGTGGGGGATGTCCGGCACCGCACGGTTGCTTCTGTTGAGCCAGGTCATTCTGAGTATGCAATTGAGCTTTGCGGTGTTTCCCCTGGTCGCCTTCACCAGCGACCGCGACAAAATGGGTGAGTTCGTCAATCGACCGTGGCTCCGCATTCTTGGATGGGCTTCTGCCCTCTTGATCGCCGGATTGAACGGGTGGCTGCTTGTGCAAGTCTTCCGCGGGCACTAGAGCGAATTTCTTATCAGCCACAAAATCACAGCCCATTCCAAGCAGCCCTACTCCAGAAACCAAAAAGGTCAGATCAATCCTACCGCGCCGAACGATGTGAATCGGACGCCCGACCGGAAGTAAATTGCTCCAGGATGTTCGCGGGAATGGATTGATGTTTCTTCAGCATTGCTATCCATGGATCGTGGCGAAGGCGCGACTTCCATTCTGAAAATTCGGCGACCAGGAAGCGTGGCGGCTTGGCGTTATCCAGTTCTTTCCAATCCATGGGAACCGCGACCGGTGCACCATGACGCGCACGAGGGGAGAACGGTGCAATTGATGTGGCGCCGCGTTCGTTGCGCAAATAATCGATATAGATTTTTCCCGCTCGCGCAGCCTTGGTCATTTTCGTCAAATAAAGCCGCTTGTTCTCCGCCTCCATTTGACTGGCGAATGCCTGTGCGAACGCCTTGATGACGGGCCAATCATGTTCAGGCTCGATGGGAGCGACGACGTGCAGACCTTTTCCGCCCGTCGTTTTCAGAAAGCTTTCCAATTTGCATTGCCTGAGTCGAGAACGAACTTCTTTCGCACTCTCGGCGAGTGTTTTCCAACGGATAGCTTCATCCGGATCAAGATCAAACACCAGCCGATCAGGTTTCTCGATGTCACTATTGCTGGAGCCCCAGGGATGAATTTCAAGCACGCCCATCTGGGCCAGATCTGCCAATCCAAGAGGTGTCGAAATGGTGATGTAGGATTCAACTGCTCCGCTCTGGCGCCCACGAATGTCGATGCCGTCGATTCCGTCGGGCAAATTTCCGGTGACATGTTTTTGAAAGAAGCACGGCTTCGTGCTCCCTTGCGGACAGCGAACGATGCTGAGCGGCCGATTGACGATGTGCGGCAGCATGTGTTCGCGCACGGCCCAGAAATAGTCCGCCAGTTCGCGCTTGGTCAGCTTGGATTCTGAGTCGACCTGCTTGTCAGGATGCGTCAGCGGGATCGGAAATGCCTCATCGGATATGGTGGACTTGCGCAGATTGCTTTTGGTACTCGCAGAACGCGTCGCAGCGCTGGCAACAGGTTTCTTGCGCGCGGTCGTAGGTGGATTCGAATCTGCATTCTTACTTCGACGTGCGTCCTTTATCTCCGGTGCATCCACGGGCAACTCGCGCTTCACCTGCCCAGCAGGCTTATCTTCGCGCAGTCCCTGGAACGAGGCCTGACGCACCAGATTGTCAGCGGTCCAGGTGGCAAATTTTACCTCGCAGACATATTTTGGGTGCACCCACTGCGCATCGCGAGCAGCGTCCGCAGGCACGTTTGCAAAGGCGGGACGCTGCTGACGAATTTTTTCGAGCATCTTGCGCATCTTCAAGCGGCCCTTCTGCGTAAATCCTGTGCCGGTGCGGCCCGCATACACCAGTTCGTCGTCGCGGTAGTATCCGAGGAGGAGAGCGCCGATTCCCACGCCGGTTTTCGATGGCGGCGTAAATCCTCCAATGACGAATTCCTGCTGACGAATGCACTTGATCTTCTGCCAGCTACTGCTTCGTCCGGAAGAATAGGGTGCGGATACTTTCTTCGAGACAATACCTTCGGCCCCCAATTGGCAGGCTTTTTTGAAAACTTCTCCGCCGTGCGCACCAAGATGCTCACTATAGCGAAGGATGGCAGCATTCTGGTCGTGGCCGGAAGCGTGGGCCAGGATTTGTTCGAGAATTTTCTTCCGCCGCTCCAGCGGGAGACCGCGCAAATTGTGTCCATTCAGGTGTAGCAGGTCGAAGATCACATAGGTCAACGGCTTCTTTTTGTCTTCCTGAAAAGCCGCCTGCAGATCCGCAAAACTGGTTCTTCCATGCTCGTCGAAAACAACAACTTCGCCATCTAACAATACTGATTGCACCGATAGCTCCGCCAATCCTGCCGCGATATCTGGCATGCGATGTGTCCAGTTGAGGCCGCTACGAGTGAGGAGTGTGGCTGAAGTTGCGCGCTTGCCTGCAGGGTTTTCAATGCGGCCTTGCATGCGATAACCATCCAACTTCAATTCGTGAATCCATTCTGAGCCGTCGGGCGCTTCCGCCACTTGTAACGCCAACTGTGGCGGAACAAACTTCGGCAAGGATTCTTTCGGAGTGCGTTTCAGTTCGCTGTCGAGCGACAAGATAGGCGGGCTGCTTGTTCGGCGGCCGCTGAGATGACTCTTCCCACTGTGGGATGCGGTTGTCGATTTTTTCTGGGAAGGCGGCGCGGACGATTCTTTCGTTTCTTTCTGTCGCTGACTTCCCTTCGAGCCCCAGACGTGATCCTGATTTTCCGCAATCGCGTCCAGATCGCGACCTGTCACCACACTGTCCGGTTCTTCTTCGGTAACAGGCGGATCATTCGGACCGCGTTCTTTTCCATCATGTTCTTTAATCAATAACCAGTTCGGCTTTTTTTCTTCCGCGGCCTTACCACCCATTCGGATGAGCGCCCAGTCGCCACGCAGCTTCTCACCATGCAACGTGAACTTCAGACGTCCTTTTGCCAGCCCTTCGTCCACATCTCCGTGCGGTGTCCACGTCCCGTGGTCCCACAGCATGACGGTTCCACCGCCATACTGACCCTTGGGAATGATGCCTTCGAAGCCGCCATATTCCATGGGATGATCTTCCACCTGGACCGCGAGCCGCTTGTCACCGGGGTAATAACTGGGACCTTTGGCGATTGCCCAACTCTTCAATACGCCACGCCAACCCAGGCGAAAATCGTAATGCAGCCGCGTCGCCGCATGCTTCTGAATCACAAACGGCAGTTGTGATTCTTTATCGGATGCGTGCTTCTTCTTATCCTTGTCGGCACCACCGCGGGGCTCCGCAGTCACGTCGAAGTTCCGCATGGCGCGATAGCGAGAGAGCTGTTTCTCAACCGCATTGGAGCTGTTGGCGCGCGAAGATTTTTTCTTGTGTCGGATGGTCGCCATATCGCTACGCGGTCTTCTTGCGGCGGGCATGAGGTTTGACAAGCTTCAGTCCGCTTGACTTCGCCTTGCTTTTCCTTTGCGCCGTCGTATGTTTCGATGCAGACGCTGTGGTAGTTCGAGATGAGGAGGAATGATCGCCAACGCTCTTGCGCAGGGCATCCATCAGATTGATCACCTTGGCGCGCCTGGGAGCTTTCTCTTCGTGCGGGACAGGCTGATGCTCGATCTTGGCATCGATCAATTCGCGAAGCGCAACTTCGTAGTCGTCCTCAAATTTTGAGGGAACGAATTTTGCGGTGCTGCGCTGAATCAATTCTTTCGCCAAGGCAAGCTGATCTTTGTCGATGCTGTGATCTTTGATTCCGGAAAAATACTCGGACGCGTCGCGCAGTTCGGCTTGATAGCGCATGGTGTACGCCATCAGGCCGCGCAATTTTGGATCGCTGGGCGGCATGAGGGCAATCAGATGCTCGCGGCCGGCAAAGGCAGCCTCTCCAAGGCCAGCCTTGCCAGTTTCGCGCAGGGCTTTTTGGATCACGGCGAATGCCTGAGCTTGCGCATCGTTCTGCGGAACGACGAAATACGGCTTCTCGAAAAATGCCGGATCGATTTCATCGATCTTGATGAACTGCACAATTTCGAGAGTTTTCTTGCTTGGGATGCGGAGATGTGCGATCTCCTCCGGCTCGATGGTGACGTATTCGCCTTTGCGAACTTCGTATCCTTTGACAATGTCGGCGCGGTCGACGGATTCCTGATCCTGCGCGACGTTTTGATGGCGAATCCTTTCGCCGGTTCTTCGATCAATCTGATGGAACGCGATTTGGCTTGCGGCTTCCGTCGCTGGAAACAGCGAAACGCCAAAGGAAACCAGGGAAATCTGAATCTGTCCAGACCAATATGGACGTGCCACGGACGGTCCCTCTTTTGTGAATTTTCTACCAGTGACTAGGATTCCATCGCGAGCGAAGAGGGTGCCAGATGCAAAGAAATTGGCGGCAAAACTGGCCGGGCGGCCTAGGTGCGGCGGCCAATCCAGAAGCCGGCGACTGCAACCAATGCCACCGCTAACAGCGGAAGGACGGTGCTAGCGGGGAACAAGCTAGGACCGCTGCCGAACGATGAGCCAACTTCAGAAATTTCTTGTTCTCGACCAAAAGCGTCGGTGACGGCGACAACGGTAGCCAGCGTTCGGCGGCTATTGCGACCGGTTATGCGTTGGAATGTTTGCCAGAGCGAAGGGGGTTCGCAGTTCTGACTTCCGTCTCGGCACTGGTTCCCGGCAAGGGCCTTCGCGACCGCGTCCACCTTTGCGGGATCGAGATTTGCGAAAACACGCGACAGGGCGAGGAAATTGCGCATCGCGCGGATACCTTCAGGAGAATTGGTATATTCCGCAACCATGCCGATAATGGCATCGTCGGCTCCGATGGCTCCACGTAGCGTATCGAGCACACCATGGTCCTGCGCCACCTGCAGCAACTCATAGGCGGCAAGCACGGCCTCGGCGTGCTGAATTGGAGCGTCCTCAACTTTCGCTCGCAGTTCCTCGCGCACATTCCGCTGGGGAGTATACGCACGAATCGGTTCGGCCACGGCAGTCTCCTGTTTTTACGTCTGGGTGTTGGCGATCTGTACCAGTTTGTCGGCCGGTGCAGTGCCGGGCAAGCGATAATCGCTGCGCTGCCATTTGCGCTCGACCTCCACTCCATTTTGCGGCGTCGGATGGCCGAAGCGGAAGTTGATTCTTGGCAGTGGGCTTTCTCCCTGCTCGGGCAATGGAATCATCTGCACACTTGTTTCTTTGTAGGCTGGCGTGTGCGTAGCGCGATCAATCCCGGCACCTGTCAGTCGATTCACCGGCTGTCGGCTCGAGTTCAGCGGAAGGTAAATCTGTTTCCCCTGGACGCGGTCGGTGACCAGAACCTGCACCTTGACCTGGCCATATTGAGAGCGCAGGCGGACCCATCTGCCCGTCTCGATGCCGCGGTCGGCGGCCAGCTCGGGAGAGATTTCCACCCACTGGTTGGGCGTCTCCTCCATGATTCCCTTGGAACGGAAGGTCATGTTCCCAGCTTCAAAATGCTCCAGCAGCCGTCCGTTATTTAAATGTAGATCGAACTCATCATTCACCTGCTCGCACGGCTGGATCCATTCCAGCGGAAAGAGTTTTGCCTTGCCATCCGGGAAGGGAAACTTCTCTGTGAACAGCAGAGGCTGGTCGGAACCATCCGCCGCAACCGGCCACTGCAACGACTTGTATCCCTCAAGGCGCTGGTAGTTAACCCCGCAGAATAAAGGCGTCAGCGACGCCACTTCGTCCATAACTTCTGACGGATGGCTGTACTTCCAATCCGCACCCAGCGCATTGGCGATGTCTTGAATGATGCGCCAGTCTGGCTTGCTTTCGCCCAATGGCTCAAACACCTGATACAGCCGCTGAATGCGACGCTCCGTGCTGGTGAAGGTCCCTTCTTTTTCGAGGCTTGGACTGGCGGGGAGCACGACGTCCGCGTACCGGGCAGTCTCGCTCAGGATGACATCCTGCACAACGAAAAACTCGAGCTTCTTCAATGCTTCCGCGACGTCCCCTTCATTTGCATCGGAGGTAATGGTGTCCTCGCCCTTCAGGTACATGGCCTTCAATTTCCCCTGATGAATGGCGTCGATCATCTGGTGGTTATCCAGACCCTTCGTCGTGGGCAGCTTCACGTTCCATCCCTGCTCGAAGCGCGCGACCACTTCAGGGTCTTCCAACTTTTGATACCCGGATACGATGTTCGGCATGGAACCAAAATCGCTGGTCCCCTGCACATTATTGTGGCCGCGCAAGGGGTAGGCACCGGTGCCGGGACGCATATAGTTCCCAGTAATCAGGAGCAGGTTCGAAATTGCCGTCGAAGTATCCGAGCCGCCGCAGTGTTGCGTGACGCCCATGGCCCACAGGATGCAAACACTCTTTGCCTGCGCAATCTCCTGCGCAACCTGTTGCAGCGTAGCGACAGGGATACCGGTGATCTGCTCGGCAAATTCCACGCTAAAAGGCGCAAGGCTGTCCCGATACTCCTGGAAGCCATTCACCCAGCGATCGATGAACTCCATCTTTGCCAGGCCGTGATCGACGATATATTTCGTGACGGCTGAAATCCATACCAGGTCTGTTCCAGGGTTAGGGCGAAGCAGAAGGTCGGCGCGGCGGGCCATTTCGTGCTCCCGCAAATCGGCCACAATGATCCGCTGCCCGTGCAATTTGTGCGAACGCTTTATCCGGGTCGCCAGCACCGGATGGCTTTCCGCCGTATTGCTGCCGACAATCACGACCAGACCCGCGCTTTCAATATCTCGAATCGAACCGCTGTCTCCACCATAGCCAACGGTGCGGGAAAGCCCCATGGTGGCTGGCGTTTGGCAATAGCGCGAGCAGTTGTCGATGTTGTTGGTTCCGATCACGGCGCGCGCCAGCTTCTGCATCAGATAGCTTTCCTCATTCGTGCATTTCGAGGAAGCGATCAAGCCAATGGCATCCGGACCGTGCTCGTTTTTGATGGCGGACAATTTGTTTGCGATCAGATCGAGTGCTTCCTTCCAGGTAGCTTCTCGAAATGTTCCTCCGTCGCGAATCAACGGCTTCGTCAGACGATCTTCCGCATTGATGTAATCCCAGCCGAATTTTCCCTTCACGCAGGTGGAAATTCCATTGGCAGGCCCTTCCGCCGGTTCAATTTTCAAGATGTGCCGGTCTTTCGTCCAAACATCGAAGGCACAGCCGACGCCACAGTAGGTGCAAACCGTTTTTGTCCTGCGGACTCGCTGCTCGCGCATTGCAGCTTCTACCTCAGACACGGCAAGGATCGGGCCATAGCCAGTTTCAGGCTCAACTCCTTTGACAACATCGATCATGTTGTTGAGCGTCCTGGCAGGCAGCCCAGTGAAGTAGCCGGCTTGGCCGATCATCGATTTTTCCATGAGCGCATTGCACGGGCACACCGTCACGCAATGGCCGCAAGAGACGCAACTTGAGCCCGCAATGGTTTCGCCGCCATCCCACAGAACGCGTGGATGTTTCGATTCCCAATTGATAGACAGCGTCTCGTTCACTTGTACGTTCTGGCATGCCTCGACGCAGCGCCCGCATAAAATGCACTGGTCGGGATCGTAGCGATAGAAGGGATTGCTGTTGTCGACGGGATAGGGTTTGGGAAGATAGGGCCGCTGTCTGATGTTTCACGTCGAGCAGCGCGGTTGTGTTATGCACGGTACAGTTTTCGTTGTTGTTATCGCACACCGTGCAATATAGCTGGTGATTGCCGAGGATGCGGTCGAATGCTTCGCGCCGGGCAATGTCCACAAGCTCCGCCTCAGTATCGACAACCATTCCGGCGGCCACCGGCGTTCCACAGGCGCGAGCCAGAACTCCGTTGACCTGGACCATACAGGTATCACAAGTCTGGATAGGACCCAGCTGCGGGTGATAGCACACCTGTGGGATGACTCTGCCGACTCGATTCAGGACATCGACCAGAGGTTCGCCTACAGATGCATCCCGTGCAACACCGTCAATTTCAAGGGTGCAGGATGAGGCTTGACGATGGGCGCTGACGGTGTGATCAGAGGATGTATTGTTCATCGTGGAGGATTCCGGAATAGAGTTTGCACGGCAAGTGTTTCCTGTCCGTCTCATTCGATGAGATGCGTACGGCTCACGATACGACGTTTCCTGGCAACTTCGCCGGAACTCAGTCTACGAATGCAGCGCAGGCCGTTGCCTCATCCGGGTGCAGACTGGTGTATTTGTTCAGCCCGACCATGGTGAAGACCTTTTGAAAATGCGGCGAGAGACCGAAACTCTGCACCGTGCGGTTAACCTTGTTGGCTGCCATCAGCAATTCAATAATGAGCGCAATGCCACTGGAGTTCATGTATTCCATCTTCGAGAAATCGAGGACCACTCTGTGGGTGGCTATCGGCACTTCCTGGTACGCGCCAAAGACAACATCGCGAGACGTGCTGGTGATATCGCCGGTAAAACGCAGCACGGCGACGGAGCCGTCATCGGGCGCTTTGGTCAGATCCACAGAGGCGCGGGTGTTCAATTGCGGTTGCATGGCCATCTCCCTATCTCACTCCTTTTCCTTATCCAGCCGGATCATCAAACGGACGCAGTTTCCGCCGTGGGGCGTTTGTGTCCATTCGGCCTCATCCACGAGGGCCTGCATCAGAAACATGCCCATGCCACGCGCCTGTTCTTCGCCGTGCATTTTACGATCGATGTCCGGCGGATGCATTTTCTTCTGAAGCCCCGAACCGGAGTCCAGAATTTTTACTTCCAACTTGCCGTCTTCCATCGATAGGACGATTCCGATGCTCAGCCTTTCATCGAAGCGGTTGCCGTGTTCGATGGCGTTGATGCAGGCCTCGGCGACAGCAGTCTTCAGGTCGTCAATGCGGTCGTCGGGGAACCCCATCAGACGGGCGACGTCTGCAGCGGTCTGCATCGCAACCTTCTCAAACCCTAATTTGGAAGGAAGCCTCAACTCAACTGCGGATGCTATTTCCGGCACCATATCCACCTCCTAGAAGCAGTCCTTCCCGTTTGCTTGCATGATTCGAAGCCTTCCAACAAATTTCTGCTGTATCACCTATTCTGTATCACCTATTGCAGTCGCAGCAGCGCCAGCGCGGTGCGATCATCCCGGAGTTCCACTTCCCCATCGAAGGATTCTACTGCGGACCAGACGCTGCTGAGCAATTGCTCTGCCTGTATACCACGCCAGCTACGGAGCTCATCGAGAACGCGTTCGGGTCCAAACTCCTCTTCGCCACGAAAGACCTCTGTCAATCCATCGGTATAGAACAACAAGCGGCTGTTTTGCTCCAGATGATATCGCGTCGAACTATACGTCATACCGGCCAGCATACCGACGGGCGTTCCGCTGGCACCAATCTCTTGAACTGATTTCCCATGTAACAAAAAGCCGGGATTATGTCCCGCGTTGACGACGTCCAGGGTGTGCTCGCCTGGATTGAGCTGGGCAAAGATGGCGGTCACATAGCGCCGACGCGTTTCGACACCATCCGCCTGCTGGACATCGTTTAACTTTGCGGCCATCTCTTCCAACGGAAGACCGGAGGCGGCCATGGCGCGAAATGCCGAACGGAAAGAGGTGCCGACCAGCGCCGAAGCCAGTCCTTTGCCCGCGACATCGGCGACGACCATCATCCATCCTCCGGAGGGCAAGGGCAGGATATCCAGATAATCTCCGCCGACTTCGTAACAGGTCTGGGAGCGCGCGGCGATGCTGTAGCCAGGGATGTCGGGCATGGATTGCGGCAACAGGCTGCGCTGAATCTCGCGGGCCGAAGCCAGATCCTGCTGCACTCTTTCGAGATCGAGCGTGCGCTCATGGTAGCGAGCATTCTCAATGGCGACGGCAGCCTGGGTAGCCAGATTTTCCAGAAAATCCTGCTCATATAAGGAAAGCGGCGCGCAGTCGCGGGTCAGGACAATCATCTCTGTTAGTAGAGCTCCGCTACGGTCGAGCAAAGGAAAACGAAAACAGCCGCGTTTGGGATCGGACGTGGGCGGATGCAGAAGAAAGCGGGGCTGAATTTCTCCGTAGGAGAACGGAAACGCGGTGAAGAAAGCACCTGCCATTTCCAGCTCGCGGACGCTCAACTCCAGAACGGAGCGGAGTACGCTGTCGAGCTCAATGGTGCTATGGATTTTATGGCTTGCCTCCAGCAACGCCTGCAGACGGGCGATCTGCTGCTGCAGGTGGAGGGTGCTTTCGGGTTCCATCACGGCTCCTTCTGTTGCGCCGCCTCGCGCAGACACGAATCAACCGGGTGCTGGGACGTCCGGTTCCCCACAGTGGTGAATGACTCTATCAACAGCAAGATACATGAAGGATGTGGATGCAGCTAAATGAATTCGGCTGAGGTTGGGTCGCTGCAATATGGAGGGTTCGACGGAGGGCTGAAACCCGGGCTCATCCTTTGTGGCGGCCCGGTGGAACGCGGCTCTATGGTCGGTTGGCGCGGTCTTTTTCTTTCCGCTGAGCAACGAGATTGGAGTGCTATTCTCGTGGAATGTTGCGTGGCGCAAAGACGGCGGCATTGGCTTTTTTCCTTGTCGCGTCGGTTTTTGCTCAGCAAGCTGTGAAGCCGCAACCGGCTGCCGCAGGTGCGACACCCGTGCTCGCGGTTACAGGCCTAGGAGCGGGTTCAGTCCAGTTGGATGGTCCCTGGCAGTTTCATACCGGCGACAATATTGAATGGGCTTCGCCGTCCTTCGATGATTCGGCGTGGGAGCCGATCCAGGTTTCCAGTTCGTGGGGCAGCCAAAGCCATCCGGGATATACGGGCTACGCCTGGTACCGGCGCCATCTGCAGATCCATGCCACTGGCGGCGACAAAACAAGCTATGCCCTGTTGATGCCAACGGTGGACGACGCCTATGAAGTCTATTGGAACGGGAAATTGATCGGGCGGTCCGGTACGCTGCGTCCGCGACCGCACTGGTACTACATTCCGTGGTTTCACACCTTCGCGTTGCCTTCGGCAGACTCGGGAACAATTGCGATTCGCGTTTGGAAATCTGCTCTGTTATTCGTTGACCCAGACTCGCTGGGCGGAATAAATGGGCCGCCGCTGCTGGGCGATGCCGATACGATTGCTGCACAGTTGGCGGCGACGAATGTACAGACGATGCAACAGTATTTGTACGATTACACGCTGGATATCCTGTACGGATTCGTCATGCTGCTCAGTCTGCTGCTGTGGAGCCGGAACCGCAAAGTAAAGCTCTTTCTGTGGCTCGCCATTTTCACGGCGACACCGGTACTTCTGTCAGTGATTCAGGGCGCGTTCCTCATCCCGATTTCTTACGAGCTGGGCAGAGGGTTGAACCAGGCGATTTACGCGCTGAATCATATTTCTCTGTGGTTCCTGCTGCTCTATTTACTGCGTCTGGACAGTAATCCGACGCTGGTTCGTTGGACGCGCGCATTGGCGATCGTCACAGTGGCCGCCGGAGTTCTGGATGGTGCGCTGGCTTTTTTCTGGGGCGGTGCCGGCCCCTGGATGCTGGGCATGGACGCAGTCTTGACCACGATGATTTTGGTGGTGGAAGTATTTCCGTTCGTCATCATCGCAATCGGAATTCGGCAGCGGCTGGAACCTTCACGCTGGTGCCTGGCGCTGAGCGCCTTCATCTCGCAGATGATCGATACCGTTGCAGATGCCACCGCAGCGGGACAGCGATTCACCCACTGGACTCTGTACTACAAGGTGACGACTCCGCTCTTTGTGATTTTTGGCGTGCAATTCACCGCTGCCGACGTAGCCGGGATCGCCTTATTCCTTTCGATCCTGTATGCGGTCTACCGGTACAGCATGGAGCAGCAGGCACGCCAGAGCGTGCTGGAGCAAGAGATGCAGAGTGCCCGGGAGATCCAGCAGGTGCTGATTCCAGACACGCTGCCGTCGCTGGAGGGGTTCGCAATGTCCAGCGCGTACCAACCGGCGCAGGAGGTGGGCGGAGACTTCTTTCAGATTATCCGCGAGGAAGAGGGATCGACGATTGTGGCGCTGGGGGATGTGAGCGGCAAAGGATTGAAGGCGGCGATGAGCGTGTCTCTCATCGTGGGGGCGCTGCGTTCGTTGTCTGGCGCAAGCTCCACTCCCGTGCAAATGCTCCAGAACCTGAATCACTGTTTGTGCGGACGGCTCCATGGCGGCTTTGTCACAGCCGTTATCCTGCGCCTTTTGCCAAACGGCACAGTTGTCCTGGCGAACGCGGGGCATCTGCCGCCATTTCTTAATCAGCAGGAACTCGAGATCGAGGGCTCCCTGCCGCTTGGGCTGGTGTCCTCGGCCACTTACAGTGAAGTTCTCATAAATCTGCATCCTGGAGACCAGCTCAGCCTCTATACAGATGGATTGCTGGAGGCACGCAGCTCGACCGGAGAAATCTACGGGTTTGACCGGTTGCACGAGTTGTTTGCATCGCGGCCCTCGGCACAACAGGCCACCCAGGCCGCCGTGGCGTTCGGCCAGGAAGATGACATTACGGTGTTGACTCTCACCCGGCTGGCAGCAGGCGAGCAATCCACGACATCGCTGACGGCGCCATTTCTGGAGCCCAGCACTGCAGAAGCGTAATCGCAGCCAGAACGATCAGACTAGTGGCCGTTCAGTACAGAAACGGCCACTCCATGCTCTCCGGATTACTTGACTGCAACTGTAATTGTTACAGAAGCGCTTCCCGCGGAATAATTTGTGCTCCCGCTGTAGCTTGCGGTGATGGTATGTTTGCCGTTCGATAGCGAAGACGCGGCCAATGTGATGGCAGCAGTTCCAGTAGTGCTGACCGGTACCGTGGACAGTAGCGTTGTTGCCATTGTAGAAAACGACGGTGCCAAGTTGGTTTGGCGGCCCTGCGCTCCAGGACTGAATTGCCACACTGAAAGTTACATTTCCTCCGGTCAGATACGAACTAGAGGGCGTCAGTTGGACAACAACAGGCGCTTTAGTGACGGTGAAGCTGGTCGTGCTGGAATTTGCGGCTGCATAGTTTGTCTGTGCAGCATACCCCATTACTACGGAGTGAGTGCCCGTCAGTGGCTGCGGGATCGAGAACTGCGCCACGCCATTTTGCAGCGGTAGGGTTACCACTGGGCCTCCGTCATAGCGATAGGTGACAACCCCTAGCGGAGGCCCGGCGTTGGAACTGGTGTAGATTCCGCAGTAGTAATTCGCGCCATAGGGGAAGTTAGCGTTCCAGCAGGAACTGGTGAGATGAACCGGAACGGGGTTCACGGTAAGGGTCACCGGGGCGGATTTGCCAGCAGCGTTGAAGGTATCTCCGGAGTAGGCTGCGCTCAGCGGATGAATGCCCGCAGCCAGCCCCTGGATGTAGAGGTTGGCGCTGCCGTTCCCTTGCAGTCTGGACGTTTGCAGCAGGGTTGTGCCGTCATAGAGTTGCACAGTCCCAGTTGGAACATGGCCATTCGTTGGAACGACATGAATCACGACGTTGGTTCCCAGAGGATACGTGACGGTCGACTGGCTGAGCGCGACCTGAATGGAAGAGTCATATGCGGCCACTACGTAGCTGACAGAAGCCGAAGACTGGTTCCCGGCGGCATCGACAGCGGTGACGGTATACGTTTTGGGACCTGGCGTAGACGTGTTAACAGGACTGGTGAGAGCACCTGTGTTCAACACGGGCGTCGATGGTGAGAACGTGGAGGCGCCGCAGCTGACGACACCGGAGCGCTCATCCGTGCAGCTGTAGGCGGCCGTAACGGGTTGGCCGACGATGTAGCTGCCGGTCGACGGAGAAAGCGTCGGTCCCGATGCCACAACGGGAGCGATGGTATCGACATTGATCGGAACCGTGTAGAAGGAAGTCGACCAACTGCCGGTCCCATCCTGGGTGAAGCTGAGTTCCTGGGTTCCCGCACAATCCTGGGCATAGTAGTGAAGCAGGTAGTTGCCATCGCCGTCGCCCACGGGGACGGCCTGCACAGGCGGAGTGAAGACGGGCGGATTGCCGCCGACGGGGTTGCTCGTCGGGCAGGAAACACTGTTTGGCACGGTGACATCTGTGGAAATGGGCGTGCCTGGCACCGGCACACTGTTCGCCGGCGAAATGCCGTAGGTGATGCTCTGGATGGGTGCGGCGGCGAATGCGGCTGCACCCGACAGACCCGTACCGGTAAGCACAGGCGGCTGACTGGAGAACGTGACGTTTGGACTCTGCGTGTTGACCCAGCCTCCCGACTGCTGGTTCGCAACCGTGACCGTGGTCAAGTCTTCCGGAACACCCGCCACCGGAATGAAGGACGAATTGGGATGCGACGTTTTGCCGACCACCGTATACCCACCGGGGCCGGTGAAGCTGGTGAGCAGGTTTTGCGGACAGGGCAGATTCTGCAATCCAGACGCTGGATCGAAGGTACAGGGGCCACCGGTCCAGCCCTCGCTGGCCATTAGGAAGCCAATGCCTTCATGAAAGGTGGGGCCGTTGTTGGGCGTTTGGATATCCGACAGCGTGAAGCTGGGGCCATCGAAAACATCTTGAAACACCTCATTCGGCATTGACGAGATCGGGCACTGCGCCCCGCTTTCGGTTGAGCCTGCACCCACCGCGCATTCTAATGTAAACAGTTTGCAGGCGGGTTGGCCGTTCAGCAACTCGCCGGTGTGAATCAGGCAACTGGATGTTGCGAACGACGTATTCGGGACGTATACCGACTGGAATGTTGTCGGATCGACGGGCAGATCGTCAGTGCCGGGAATCGTTCCGTCGGTGATCGTCAACGTATCGGCCGCCTCAGCAAGCGCCAGGTTGTAGGTGAACTGAACTTGCTGACCCGGGGTGGGATTGAAGGTGAAGGTTTGCGTCAACTGCGAAGGAGTCGGATCCGTCTGCGGGATGGGATTCCCGGTGATGCTCGCTGGACCTGTCACGCCGCCCTGGGTGCAATTGGTGTCCAAGTACAGGGTCGAACTGGCGAGAAAGCCGCCATCGTCGACGAGGTTAATGGTGATCTGATTCTGGCCCGTCTGCAGACTGCTGTGGATATCGATGGGCGGAACGCCGCCTGTACCGACAAGCCCATCGGGGTCCTGGCTCGTTAGCTGGCCTGCGCCGGCCGGCGTTTGGTAGGCGGTTGTGAAACAGTCCTGCGAGGTTCCATTGTCGGTGGAATCCGATGTTCCGCCCGTGCAGATGTTGGTTGGGACGGTTACCAATGGAGAGGACGTACTGAGCTGAATGTTGTTATCGACTAAAACATTTGCTAATCCATTCGCCGAGGAAGAAAGCACAGCAGTGATGGGAGAGGTGTTGCAGGTCAGGTTGAGGTTCACGCTATTGAACGTATTCGGGGCGTCGTAGGTCGTACCGCTGACGGAGGCTCGCACGTCGACGGGACCAAAAAGCTGAATGGAATTCTGGGCCGTCATCGCCGGGACAGCGAAGGCCATGCATACAGCGAATGGGACGTAACGGTGAAACCACGAATTTTTCATACCAATGCAACTCCTGAGTACATTCCGGTGAATCGTGGGGGGCGAGTCGCCGCTGCGGCGAATCAGAGAACGTGGTGTTTGATTTTCTGAAAGCAGAGCCCTTGCCAAGACCAAGAGGGGAGCCTGGTCATATTTCGACGGAGCACCTGCGTGAGCGACATCATTGTCGCTTGCCGAGAGACCACTGTCAACGGAAAGTTAGTGCCGAAACGATGCGCCGCAGACTGCCTGGCGTACTCGATCAACCAGACGGCTTCGTGTAAGAACTTTGGAGTATTTTTGCTGGTTACTTTTCGTCACTGGAACGCTGGGCGTCCTGTGAATTCAGCCGGAACCGGGAAAAATCGCCAGTTTCGTCAAAGGAGCCGAGTCCAATTTGTCCACAGGTAAATGTATGGTCGATCACAGAAAACCTTGGCTGAGTTTGGCCGTCCAGAAAGACCTGGATGGAGCCGGTGCCGACGTCGCGCACGATGCGCACATTATGCCAGGAACGATCGGGCAGCGCGGGTGTAGCCTCCAAACCGGCGATCCGGTACCGGGGTCCGCCGTCAACAATAAAGAGGCCATTGTGGACGGAGATTTGGGTCCCAGGATTGTCAGAAAGATGGACATAGTAGAAGTGAAGCGGATCCACATAGTTGAAAACAATAATCATCGATGCGCCGGTGCGGCGAACTTTCACGTCGAGAGTAAAGCTGCCGACCTTAATGCCTTTCAACCGTGCAAACTGCACCGGGCTACGCGGAACGGCAGGCTCTCGGTTGCGTCGCATATGCAGGTAGTGGAGATTGCTCTGCTGGAGAATCTCCCAGTCTTCTGGAAAGGGCATCTCCCAGGCTTTCAGGCTACCGGTATTGAAGTCGTCTTGAATGGATAGGCTCACTGGATGGGTACCACCGCACAGGGACGCCGCCCAGCCGGTGACAGCACAGAATACAAGTAAACCGACTGCGCCAAACAGTATGGCTGGGATGCGTGTGCCTTTTAATTTGAACATAAGGATTGCCTCGTTTCATAAACTGCCTACCAGACTCCACTCGTACACGACATGATCGACTCTCGTCAACCCATGATAAGGTTTGTCGAACTGATACGTCATCGGAGCGACATCCTCAATGAGACGGAAGCGGTTTCACTGGAATGGTCCGCGGTTCATTGACTAGCGTATCTGGCTCAGGCTAGTCTGAGTTCAATGCGCAGACGAGATTTTGTCAAAGCAATGGTGGCAGTTCCAGTTACTGCTACAACGATGTTCGGGCAAACCGCAACCGCTCCTATTGGAGAGAAAACATCCGCCCCACAATCACCTTCCACAGCCGCAACTCCTCCGACGCCCGAGACTGCGCCCAAGTCGGTTGAACGGCCAGAGAGTTTCGGCTTTCGAAGTCCAAGGATCGCGGCCACGGTTCCGGACGCAGTTGCAACGACAGAAGAGCATTTTTTCCATCCCGAAGAGATGGCAACGCTGCGGAAGCTTGGCGACATATTGCTGCCTCCACTGAACGGTTACCCTGGATCGACAGAGGCATGCGCTCCGGAGTTTATTGATTTTCTAATAAGTGCCTCGCCGGCTGACCAGCAGCACATGTATCGCGATGGCCTGGATCGACTGGATGCAGAAGCGAAGAAACAGTTCGGGGTTCCTTTTGAGAAAGTAAATGCAGAACAGGCGGACACCCTGTTGCGACCATGGCTGAGAACCTGGATGGTCGATCATCCGCCGACCGAGCCGTTTGCCCACTTCATCAACGTGGCGCACGAGGACATTCGAACCGCAACGAGGAACTCGCAGGCATGGAGTATAGCTGCGACATCCGCAGGCGAGCGGGCGCCCGGAGTTGGCTGGTACTGGTCGCCCATCGATCCCGATATCGAAATGTACGTATAAAAAGAGGAGCTGTGTTCCGCATGCCGGAGGAAAAGGTTGATGTACTGATTATTGGTTCGGGTCACTCCGGAGGAATGGTCGCCAAGGTTCTGACAGAAAAAGGTATTTCCTGCGTGATGTTGAACGCGGGGCCGGTCGTCAATTTTCAAAAAGATCGTGAATTGAAACCAGCGTACGAACTGCCGTATCGCGGTTTCAAAATGCCGGGACGGCTGTCGCACGTCTTTCAGGCAAATGAGTTCAACGCCAATACCTGGGTCGATGAAAAAGAAGTTCCGTACACTACCAAGCCCGACGAACCGTACAACTGGGTAAGGGTGCGGCTGTTCGGCGGCCGCTCGCTGTTTTGGGCGCGGCAATCGTTTCGCCTCAGCGATTACGAATTCAAAGCCAAGGACCATGACGGCTTCGGCGACAACTGGCCGATCAGCCTGGCCGATCTGGCGCCCTATTACTCTCGCGTGGAGGAAATCTTCCGGGTAAGTGGGCACCCCGACGGACTGCCGCAGTATCCCGATGGCAATTTTGTCGTCGACGATTCTCCGTGGTCGGGATCGATGCAGCGTTTTGTTGCGGCAGGAAAGAAATTGAATGTGCCGGTCTGCAAGGCGCGCAGCGCCATGGGCCGCGACGGGCTGGCGAGCTCCATCAATCTTCTGCTGCCGGATGCATTCGCCACCGGCAAGCTGACGGCTGTGCCCAACGTCGTGGTCCGCGAAATCACTGTGGATAAAAACTCCGGACTGGCGAATGGAGCTCTCTTTGTCGATCGCCATTCTCGGCGCGAAATGTCAGTGAAGGCTCGTGTCGTGGTTCTGGCCGCCGGATGCCTGGAAAGTACGCGCCTGCTGCTGAATTCCAAACTTGCGAATTCCAGCGGCGCCCTTGGGCATTATTTAATCGACAATGTATACGGCCCCGGCGTGGTCTGCTCTGTGCCGGAGGCACGCGATGGCAAAGCGACAGCGGAGCTGATGGGCGGCGACGCGCTGATACCGCGCTTTCGCAACATCGATAGCAAAGCGAAGAATTTTATTCGCGGCTATGCATTGAACGTCTGGGGCAGCGACCGGCCCATGGACCCGCGAAACTTTGCGGCCTACGGCGCGGAGCTGCAAAAGAAGCTGGACAGCTACGACGGCAGCGGCTTCACGATGAGCATGATGGGCGAGGTGCTGTCCCATTATGAGCATCAGGTCAGCATTGACAAGAAGGTGGTCGATGCGTGGGACATCCCTGTGCTGCACGTCGATACGCGATACACCGACAACGAGATCAACATGGCGCGCGACGCCGTGGACACAGGCGTTGCGATGGCAGAAGCGGCCGGGTTCGAAGTGCTGTCAAAGAATTATGACCCCAACCCTCCGGGCTACAGCATTCACGAACTAGGCACATGCCGGATGGGCGACAATCCGAAGACCAGCGTGCTGAATAAGTGGAACCAGAGCCATGACATTAAGAACCTGTTGGTGGTGGATGGCAGCAGCTTCGTCAGCAGCGGATGGCAGAATCCAACGATGACGATCCTGGCGCTTTCCATGCGTGCGGCTGATCATCTGGCCGAACAGATGCGTCAAGGGAACGTTGGATGATGGGGAAGGTTGCATGATGGGATGCTGGCGCACGCTTTCGTTGCTGGCGTTGGCCGCCTTCTGGGCGCATTCGCCAGTAATGATGCCAACCTGGATCGCTTCGATGCCGCACAGAATTCCGCGGTAGCTCCGAGCGCCGCGCCAGCACAAAATAGCGCGGCTGGAACAAGCGGCACCACAGGGCAAGAAGCTGCGCTGCGCGGACCAGAGCAACCCGTTCCCTTCAGCCACAAGCAACACGCGGGCACGCTGCAATTGCCATGCGAGTTTTGCCACGCCACGTCGCGGTCCGGCGAAACGGTAGCGATTCCGCAGACCGCGTTGTGCATGCAGTGTCACCAGACCATGGGCGCCGATAAGCCGGGGGTTCAGAAGTTGGCAACCTACGCGAAGACGAATACGCCGATTCCGTGGGTGCGAGTGTACGAACTGCCCTCCTTCGTGACATTCAGCCATAAAACTCATCTGCTGCATGGCGCGACTTGCCAGCAGTGCCACGGGCCGGTTGCAGAGCGAGTTCAGCTCTACAAGGAGACTGATATATCGATGGCGGCTTGTGTCAATTGCCACCGGGCCAAGCAGGCCAGCATCGATTGCGATACTTGTCATATGCTGGAGCAGTGACCGTGCGGGAAGAACTTGAGATTGCGCGTCGCTTTTCGTAAATGATTTTTGAATCCAACCGAATAAGGAGATGCCGTGAGATTCACGACTAAATTGCTCGCGACGATAGCGATGGCTTGCCTGTTGTCTGCCGCCGCCCATGCGCAAAACCAAGGCTCTACATTGTTCCAGTCAAACTGTCTGATGTGTCATGGCGCCGACGGAAAGGGCGACACGCCGACGGGCCACGCGTTCAAAGTGGTGAACCTTCACGATCCAGCCGTGGTGAAGATGAGCAATGCTGAGTTGGCCAACGTGATCAGCAAGGGGAAAGGCGGCATGCCTGCGTTCGGTACCAGACTGACACCGCCCCAGATCGAAAACCTGGTTTCTTATATTCGGGTGCTGCAAAAACAATAAGCATTTGCGGAATAGGTCCGTGCTTTCACCAACCAAAAATGAAGAGGTGGATGGCAATGAATTCAAGAAGGGATTTTCTGAAAACCGGCACTGCTGCTCTACTCTATGGTTCGACTTTGTTCCGCAATACACCACTGACCGCAGAGGACAACACGAAGTACCTCAACCTGCCGCTGGGGATACAGCTTTACTCTGTTCGAGAGCAGCTGCCGACCGACTTCGAAGGCACGCTGAAGCAGATTGGGGGGCTTGGATACCGGGAAGTGGAAGCGGCCGGGTATTACAACCACAGCGCGAGCGATGTGAAACAGGCGCTGCAGCGAGCCGGACTCAACTGCGTGAGCGCGCATTACTCCTACGATAATCTTCACACGCAGTTTGATGAAATCGTTGCATTCAACAAGGAAATCGGGGTCAAAACCATCATCTGTTCCTACCCAGGCCACCTGCCGTCGTCGAAAAATAAAAGCAAGCAACATGGCGGCGAAGGCCCTACATTCACGCTGGAAGAATGGCGATGGAACGCGGGCGAGTTCAATAAATTCGGAAAAAAAATGAGCGCTGCCGGACTGAAATTCGGCTATCACAACCACACAATGGAATTTCAAAAAGAGGATGGCGTTGTGCCGTACCACGAGTTGATGCGCCTGACCGATCCGGCCTACGTGACCATGGAGATGGATTTAGGGTGGGTGGTCGTGGGCGGCGGAAATCCGGTCGAATTGCTGCACCGTTATCCCACTCGCATTACCATGCTGCACGTCAAAGACTTCAAGCCTTTTACGGTGCCGGCATCCATCGATAACCCCCCGCCCGCAACGGCACTCGGCCAGGGAACCATTGACTATCGCCCGATCTTCGCAGCGGCTGCGCGGGCCGGACATATCAAACATTGCTTTGTCGAGCAGGAGGAATACAACATGCCGGTCATGCAGGAACTGAAAATTGACGCAGACTATATGCGCAATCTTCACGCGTGAGGTAGTTACTCCGATTGCGTTACGATGCCCCGGAAACGGGTGCATGTATCTGCATCTATCAAGGACTGACTCGGGGGCAGAGTAGAACCTGCCCCTCGAATCTCAGATCATCGGTGAGAGTGCCTATAGATGCGGCGCCCAGCCCTTCTCGTACTCTCTTCCCCACATCTTCATGGCCTGTGGATCGTTCTGGATTTTTCCGTCTTCGCGTGTCGAGCTGCAATTCCCTATTCACTTCCCAGGCGATGTTGGAAAGCTGCAGCATGGTGACGGCAACGTTTCCGACGGAGATGGGAGCATGAAGCTTCGCTCCGGTGCGAATTCCAGCGATGAAGTTCGCGAAATGGGCATCGGTCATGGAGTCGCGACCAATCAGATCGGCCGACGACGTCTCCTCGCCCACCTTGAATTCGCTGGTCTTCTTTCCGGCGAGATCATAGATCTCGTAACCGTCACGATCAACAAGAACCGAACCTGTTGTTCCCATAATCACGGAGCCGCGATCCCGATTGTAGAATTTCATTCCCTGGCAGCTCTTGCCTTCCCAGGAGATCATCTTGTCGGGATATTCAAAGCTGGTGACGAGCGTATCGTAAAACTGCCAGTCATCCTTGAATTGGTATCTTCCGCCGGAAGAGGTCACGCGCCGCGGGTAGTCAACGCCGAGCGCCCAGCGGCAGACATCGATCTCGTGGGTGCCGTTGTTGAGGGTCTCGCCAGTGCCGTAGATTTTGAACCAGTGCCAGTTATACGGCTGCACATTGTCTTTATAAGCTCGGCGAGGCGCTGGCCCCTGCCACAAATCCCAGTCCAGCTGCGGCGGAACCGGAGCCACCTTGCCGATGCCAATGGACGTTCTGACATTGCTATACCAGGCTTTGGCATAGTAGGACCTGCCAATCAGGCCGTTGTGAATCTTCTCGACAATCTCAATGGTGTGCGGTGAGGAACGCTGCTGTGTTCCCATTTGCACCAGCTTGCCGTACTTCTGCTGGGCCTGCACGAGCAGCGCACCCTCGGCAGGGTTGTGACTGCACGGTTTTTCTACGTAGACATGTTTGCCTGCCTGCAAACCGGCGATGGCCATGGGTGTATGCCAGTGGTCAGGGGTGGCAATCGTAATGGCGTCGACGTCTTTTTTCGCGAGAATTTCGCGGAAGTCCTTGCCCGTTGCGGCAGCGTAGCCCATCTCCTGCTGAACGCTGTCAGAGAACTTCTTGAGAGTGTTGCTGTCGACGTCGCAGACGTGCGTGATGCGGACGGCATTGCTGTTTGCCTTGAGCGACGAAAGATGCGCATTCCCGCGCCCATGCAGCCCAATCACCGCAAAATTCAGTCGATCGTTCGAGCCGAGGATCTGCGCATAGCTTTTTGCAGTCGATCCTACAGCCAGGCCAGCCGCTCCTATCGCAACTGTGTCGAGAAATTCCCTTCGAGTTACCATCCTTCTCCTTTAGACACAAATTGTGTCTCTCTCCAGCTTGAGCGAAAAAATTGAAACGAACAAGTTCCACCAGATTCAGCCGCGATTTTTATCGCAGTGCGTGGCGCCGCTCTAGGGCAAAACCTGGTACGTAACGTACGCAAAGCGCATGGAGTCCGGAGCCCAGGAGTTGACGTTCATCGTTCCCTGCCCACCGATGCCCTTCACCAGGACCTTTTGAGTTGCGGCCACCTTGTCGTGGTCGATGGTGACCAGCTTGATTGCGATATGGACGGTGCGCGGGTCGTGGCTAGGCGTACCGGCGGGATAGGCGATGTACACCATCTTGCTGCCGTCGGGCGAGATATGGGGGAACCAGTCTTCGAGGTTGTCGCTGACGACCATCTCGGCCTTGGCATCGTTCGGGCCTGCGCCGTCGGCCGGCAAACGCCAGATGGCTTCTTTGCCGGAGCGATCAGAATTGATGTAAATCCATTTGCCGTCGGGAGAATAGTCGGGGCCGTCGTCGTGGTGGATATTCGTGGTGAGGCGCTTCTCCACTCCCCCGGCGGCGGGCAGGCTGTAGATGTCAAATTGACCGCTACCGTTGCGCTGGGCCACGAAGGCGAGCGTCTTGTTGTCCGGCGACCAGCCGTGGAAATAACTGGGCGAATCGGCGGTCATCAGTCGGATGTGGCTGCCATCGGCATCGGCGAGAAAGACCTGGGAATCCTCGTTGGGGGCTACGGTGGCTGAGAAGGCGAGTTTTTCTCCGTTGGGAGAGATGCCTTTGTCGTTGTTGCAATCGTAGGCGGCGGGGATGGTCAATTTTTGCGGCTTGGCTGTGCCATTCGGCAAAAGGACGAGCTTGTAGATGCTCCCTCCAGAGTTGGAGATGAGGTACTTCCCGTCGGGCGACCAGCTGGGAGCCTCCCAGATCGAGTCGGCGGTATAGACCAGGTGCGAGGAGCCGTCGCGCAGATCGTAGATGTAGACACGGCTGCGCAAGTGCTGCTCGGCTGGCGCGGAGGGAGCTGCCTTTGACCGGGCCGGAGCTGCTTGCGCGTGCGGAGCGAACGCTCCCAGGCAGAATACGATCACGGTGACCTGGCAGCAGCATCGCAATGAGATCGAGGGAAGCTTCATATTGATGGCGTTTCTCTTTCAGGTTAGAAATTGCTGGCCCGTTCGTTTTCAGCGGCGATTTGGCATTGGAGTGTTTCCGGTAGCCATCTTACATGGGGAAGCGCGTCACTGCGCAAGCGCCGTTTCTTTCTAGTGCAGCTTGCCCGCCGAGTTCTCGAGAACGACGTTCGAGAGCACGGCAGTATCCAAGGTGGCCGGCAGGTGCGAGCAGAAACCGATGCCCACATAAAAAGGTCCATCGAAGTGAAGGTGAATTGGCGGTCCAAACTGGTGCATGGGTTCTCCATCCAGACTGACAAAGAGCGCAATGGCATCGCCATGCTTTTCAATGCCGATGCGCTTCGCCATGATGTCGGTGAGGTCGGTAGGGTCGGCAACGCCAGGGAGTCCGATTCCCGCGAAGCGATACTCCATGTCCTTGAAGTTCGCCCCTCTGGTCGGACGCCACGCTAGGTGGATCATGCCAGTGCCGTGCTCGCCGGCCATAGCTTCCTTGGAATCGTCATCGAGATTCTGGCGAATGACCAGCACAGCCTTGCGATCGCTAAAGCCCTTTGGGTCCGGGAACGTGACGTCGGCCGCGAGGGAGACATCCCCGGACATTTTCTTCCAGAGATAACGGAACTCGTCGCGCGAGTACCAGATGTTGTAGCCGGCAGAAGTGATTGTGTACTGATTCGTGCTGGCGTTATAGCTAGCGCTGCCCGGCACCACGGCAGCGCCTATGTCAGATTGGCCCTGAAATACGCCGATCGGCGTGTCGAAATTCCTGCTTGGCCGGTGAAAATCTGCCGGTGGCGGTACCTGGTCATGTGTTGCGGTACCTGGCTGCGCCCAATCCGGAACGGCGGGTGTGGGTGTCGCCGATGGGGCGGATGCTTGCGCATGCAAAAGATGCGGGATGATACACAGCATCAGGACGAACAGCGAGGCGAGGCAGAAACTTCTGCGAGCCGGGTGGACTATGTAAACCTTCATAGCAAACCACTTTAGCAGACCTCAGACGGACGTTTCGACGGAGCTCATTGATTGGGGCTTGATCGCCGCTACTCAATCCCCGGGGATTTGTGAGGCCGCTAACTGCAAAGATGCCGGTCAGCAAAGTGATAGTGGACTCAAACCTTCAACATGGCGTATCTTTTGGCGCAGGTGAATATCTTTGGTACGGAGTAAAACCATGACCGCTCTATCTCGTCTGACCCGTCGCACGTTACCGTCACTCATCGCAATTCTCGCGTTCAGCTTTTCTGCAGGCACTGTGATCGCCCAGAGCCAAGCGCCTAGCGCCACCTGGTCTCAGGAAGACGGCCTCCGCATCACCAAAGAGGTGCAGAAGAAGCTCGGCAGTCTCCCCTACTTCAGCGTTTTCGACTGGATTACATTCGGTGTCCAAGGCAAGTCCATCGTCCTGAAAGGCTATGCGTCGCGTCCCACCCTCAAAAGCAGCGCTTCGAACGTGCTCAAGGGTATTGCGGGAGTCGAGTCGGTCGATAATGAGATCAAAGTATTGCCCCCCTCAAGAATGGACGACCGTATCCGCGCGGACGTATACAACCGCATCTACACCCAGCCGGCTCTGCGTATTTACAACGCCAACCAGGGCAATATTCGTCGGGCTACAGGACCGGGTCGTAGTGTTGCGCGGATGGCCGGCGGCATCACACAAGATCCGCCGATCGGCTTCCACGCGATCCATATTATTGTGGAGAACGGTCGCGTCACTCTTTATGGTGTTGTAAACAGCGCGAGCGATGCGGCAATCGCTGGGATGCAGGCCAACACCGCCCCGGGCGTCTTCAGCGTCGACAACGACCTGATTGTGCAAGGGTCGAAATAGAAATAACATAGCCGCCTTCACCGTGGGTCGAACCGGAGCGCGGGAGCGTCTTGATGGACGGCCCGCGCTTGGATCTATCTACTGATGTGGGCTGAATTGGCGCAGACAAATTGCACTCTGTCTTCATTGTTTGCCGGTGGCGGTCGCACAATGCGAGAAATCGAGCTGCGAGCTATGAGGTAGGAATGCTGACTATATCCGGAAACATCGCTCTCATCCTCTTCTGCATTGCTGCGTCGTGCGCATTTTTCGCCATTCTGAATCGCCTTTGGTCTCCAGCTCGCCGACGGGTTCACAACGATGTCATCGGATGGCAGATCTCCGTGATAGGAACAATTTATGCGGTCATTATCGGCTTTATGCTGTACGCGGTTTGGGGCAATTTTCAGACAGCGGATGCGAACGCGGATAGCGAAGCAAATTCCGCAGTGGACTTATTCCGGATATCGAAAGGGCTGCCGACTGCGCAGCGAGATTTGATCCAGAGCCTTTCGCAAAATTATGTCAACGCCATTATTACCGAGGACTGGCCCGCGATGCGCAAGGGGCGCGAGGGCAAAACAAGTAACGACATTATCGAGCAATTATGGAGTGTCACGACGAGCACCGAAACAAAGACCGACGCGCAACAGACAAATCTCAATCATGCGATCTCCATTTTGACTGAACTGACGGAGCATCGTCGACTACGAAGGCTCCAAAGTCATTCGACTCTGCCCGGTCTTCTCTGGGCGGTTTTGATTTGTGGAGGAATTATCACAATTGTATCGTGCTGCCTGATCGGCAGCGAAAATGCCGCGCTGCATGTTGTCCTGATTATCGGACTAACGTTGCTCGTATCGTTGATATTGGCTGCAATAGCAGAAATCGATGGGCCATTTCGAGGCTCCGTTCATGTAAGCCCGAACGCCTTTGTGCAAGCTCAGAAGTCCATGGATTACTTGAAGAAGCCATAACGTGCGTCCTTGTCGCTTATTCCTCTTTATTTTTCCTGACTTGCATTGTGGCCAGCGCTCATCCGACATTTTGGACGCAAGATTTGGTTTCGCTATTGCTTGACAACGAGTCCTGTCGAGCCGTCCAGGATATATTTGCTTGCATCTGGATGTTGAAAATCAAACATCCCCGCGATTGAACCGGCAATTGCATCGAACGAGCCATGTCCCACGCGTTGTCCACTCAACCAATTGTCTTCAATAAAGCGGAGAATTGAAGTCTGGTCCGTCAACCCGTGATCCGCGTAGTTCTGCTTCGCATAGGGAGAAATGACCAACAATGGCAAGCGGGGACCATATCCGCACCGTCCCTGCGCATGGGCCGTCTTTGGCCCTGGAAGCGCTGTCTGTCCATCTCCACACTGAGCAGGCCCCGTCAACGCATCTGCCTTTGTGGTGGAGTGGTTCACAATTGGACCCATTTGATGGTCATACCATCCGTCTGAATCGTCGTATGCCAGGATGACAGCTGTACTCTGCCAATCTGGCTGCTGCTCCAGGAAGTTAATCACTTGAACGATGAATGTTTGCTCGTCAAGTGGATCGGAATAACCGGCATGGCCATCCTGGTACCCTGGCGCTTTCAGAAAGCTCACCGCGGGGAAATTTCCCGCCTTGACCGCAGCGAAGAAATCATCAAGATCGTACTGATGGCGCCCCGCATCTCCGTTGTGTCCGATCAACTGTAATGAAGTGGGTCGAGTGTGGGCTGGATTTGCTGTTGCTTTGTAGTACTGGAATGGCTCGTGGTGCGGAATGTAGTCCGTAGTCGGGACGTGGGTAATACTTGAATAGGTACTTCGCAAACATCCCGTAGTGCCGTTTGGATTCTTTTTCGTTAAATCGAACCCGCCCTCAAACCATCCCCAGGTTATTCCTCGCCTGCTTAGCATGGCGCCGATGTTGTTCCCGCTATGTTGCATCTGGGCTAATGTAGTAGTCGAACATATATCGCCAATTGGATCGCCATCTCCAATCTCGGTATATGTGCCGTCCCCGCCATTCACGACCGTGCCTCCGGCATTTATCTGATCGGTCACGCCATTCGTTTGGCCTGAGATCAGCTCGATCGCACCTTGCGTCGACTCCCCAAAGGTTGACCCATAGGAATTGTCCCCCAGCGCATATCGTTGCGCGTAATTCCAGATTGCCGTCACGGTGTTTCCGTCGAAGTAGCCCATGACCAAACCCTTGGTGCCGGTAAACCGTGGAGAAGCGATCAATCCCATATTGGCGGCCTGCGCGTTGGCCGCTGGAGAACCAGCGACGCCTGTATATCGCGGAAATGAATCCAGCAGTCCAGCATGAAATGCGTGCTGCTCTGCCGTGTAACCGTGGTCCTCATCCGCCGTCGCCGCCTGTGAGCGATCCAGCCGGAATGGATTGATCGCGCTGTCTCCATTTACTTTTACGTTCAAGGCATTGGGGTTTCTATGCAGCAAGGCATCCGTCAATCCATTCACCGTTGGGGTTCCAGGTAATGGCAGAAATGCCGGCTCATTTGGCGGATTCAACGCGTGGGGATAGGTCCCGAAATAATGATCGAAGGAAATATTTTCGTCAAAGATCACCACGAGATGTTTGATTGGGGTGGTTGTTGGACGGTCGTTGCCGGCGGAAACTTTGGCAGTCGTTTGGCCAAATAGAGCCAGAGAAAAAAGCACCATCACCCAAAGGGCAGAAACTCCCTTCATCATTTATTCTCCTCAGCACCCGGGAAATCAAAGCTATGGTTCGCCCCGTAGTATCATGGCGATCACCACTGGATCTGACCCACTACCTGAAAATACTATTTCGATGTTTCATGAGTGACCGACAGATCGATCCTCTGACAGTTTAAGCTGGAGTCAGCAAAGTTTTTCTACACCCGCTGGAATTCTTCTCTTCCGCGTCGCGCATACAGGACGTCCTGAAGCTCGGAATTCCAGCATGATCGAGAACGCGTTCTATGCGTCACGTTTCAATGCATGGAGCCATTCAACTGCGATAAAGGAGCGCGATGAGCATCGAAATTGTGACCAGACAGGATCCCCGCTTTCCAACCCTGAACCAAGGCCACAATGCTCGATTTCCCCCTTCAGCGTCCGATGCTGCCAGTCGCATTGAGCTTTGCGACACGGCGGAAGACGTCGCGCAAGCGTTGCAGCGAATTGTCAGTTCCGGCGAGCGGCCTACGGTGAGAAGCGGGGGCCATTGCTATGAAGATTTCGTCTATACCAATCCAAATGGAACCATTCTTGATCTAAGCTTGCTGACGCAGACGTCGCCGGTAGCCGGTACTTCGCGCTACAGAATTGAATCCGGCACGCAGCTCGTCACTGCCTACATCGACTTGTATAAGCGCTATGGAGTTACCCTGCCCGGCGGATCCTGTGGAACTGTGGGTGCAGGAGGGCATATCTGCGGAGGAGGTTACGGCCTGTTGTCGCGTCTGCACGGACTAACATGCGACTGGGTTTCCGCCGTCGACATTCTCACAGTCGATCGTCACGGAAAAGTAATTTCACGTCGGGTAGATAAAGATAACGATCCCGACCTGTTCCGGGCCTGCCTCGGCGCCGGAGGCGGTAACTTCGGGATCATCACCAACTATTACTTCGATGATCTTCCACCTGCCCCCCAGGAGGTGATCACTGCAGATGTCGCTTTTGCGTGGGCCGATATGACGCCAGAGCGCTTTGCGGGTATTCTGAGTGCTTTCGGGAATTATTGGGAGACGCGCGGCAAAGATCCGGATACCTGGGGCCTATTTTCGCTCTTGGGATTGACCCATTCGTCGTCAGGCCATTTGGGTATCTCCATCCAATTCTGCAACCCCGATGGCACCTGTCGGGATTTGCGTGTCCTCTATGAGTTCCTCGATCTATTTGAAAAATTCAATCCTATTGCAGGCACCCGCGCCAATATGGCCTCCGCGACAGCTGGCCGCCTGACATTGTTGCACAATCCTGGAAGCGACTCACTGGAAGCACGATATAACATGTCTCGCCATCTATGGCTAAACGCTACAGTGCATGGCGGAGAAGGTGGAGGCGGCAGCGAGGGGCGCGGCAAATACCAATCCAGTTATATGAAACGGAACTTTACTCCTGCCGAGATCGCCTGCTGTTATAAGCACCTGAAGCGCAATCACCCCAGAACTAATATGCGAGGATTTACTTTATTGGTGGACTCCTATGGCGGCGCAGTCAATCGCAAAGGGCTTGCGGAACGGACCTCCGTAACACAACGTTCCTCTGTGATGAAGTTGCAGTTTATGGCAATTTGGGACCATGCGGAGGACGACGCCAGTCACATCGAATGGATGAGAGACTTCTACACGGATTTATACTCGGGCCCCGACGCAGAACCCAACCATAAAGGAACTCCTTACTTTAACGACCAATATGAAGGCTGCTATATTAACTACCCCGATAGAGATATGTTGAACTACTCGTATTGGCCGCAGTTGTACTATGGAGAACAGCTCTATTCTTTCTTGCAAGATGTAAAACGGCGCTATGACCCCAACAATGTCTTTCATCATGCCATGTCCATACGTGCATGAGCTTAGCTGCATCTCACAGTTTCCATCGCATCCGTAGGAGAATCGCCGCCCATGACGCGCCCTACACTCTGGAACCGAAGGACGTTTTTGCAGCGGCTGGGATACTTCTCAGGCTTTGGCGTTGTTCGTCCGCGTACTGCATGGAGTCTATCCAAGGACAAAACGCTGTTACAAGAACAGCATCTGGTGGGAGGCAGAACCGGGTCCTACTTCGCCTATGTTGGTAGCTGGGAACATGGCATTCAGGTATTTTCCGTGGACAAAAATGCCTGGAGATTATCTCAAACCATCGGCAGCAACAAGCCTTCTTGTCTGACCCTGCATCCAAGCCAGAAATTTATTTATGTGGCCAACGAGATTGATAACTATCAAGGCCTACCGACAGGCACGGTCGAGGCTTACAGCATCGATGGTCGCGATGGCCGACTGACTCTGCTGAACCGTCAGCCCTTGTCGCTATCTGCTATTGCTCCAAGATATCTAGTTGTCTCCCCCGACGGTTCCAGGTTAATCGTCGCGGTGCATGGCGGCGGTTCTTATAACCTACTCCCGATCCGTACAGACGGATACCTGGAACGTGTTTCTGGAATTCTTAAAGAGGTAGGTTCCGGACCCGATCAGGAGCGCCAGAATACTGCCCATCCGCAAATGGTGCTATTCGATTCAAGCCAACATCATCTGATCAGCGCCGATCTTGGCAGTGACAGACTCAATGTCTTTACTCTGGCAAATGATCGGCTGATTGTGGCTCAGCGACGTTCGACCGAACCCGGCAGCGGGCCGCGCTTCTTAGCGCTACACCCCTTAGGTCGACTACTGTATGTGGTGAACGAACTGGATGCTTCCATCTCCTGTTTTGACTATGACGCGGCAAGGGGCCGAATTCTGAATCGACTACACCAGCAACCTCTCCACACCGCGTCGCATCTGAAAGGGGCGACTGCGGTCGCTTTGGCCATGCACTCGTCCGGTCATTTCCTGTATACGGCTTGCTCCAACACCAGCGCAAATAGATCGGCACGTAGCAGAATTGCTGCCTGGCGTATTGATCCAGCTACCGGAGAGCTTGGCCTCATCCATGAGTCGGACAGGTGGATACGATCTTCTTACGTTGAAAGCATGGTCTTCGCACACAATGCACTGTTCGTGCTTAGTCAAGCAGAAGGTGTCTTCCGCTTGGACCTTGATCCTGCTAGCGGTGCAATCGGCTACGTCGTTCAAGTCGCCGAAGTATCAGCGCCCAAAAGTATGGTCCTACAATATTTGTAGATACTTTTATAGAAATATTGCTCACCTGCCGACATCACTGTAGAAACAGAGAGCATCCACGCTGGATGAAATACACTCAGGAAGCTGCGAGCCCGGAATGAAGGATTTCCGATAAACGGTCGGCAATAATTTTTTCTTCTCCCGGCTTCAACATCCAGGGCGTGATACCTACTGAAGGTTTTGGCTGTGCAGCTCCTCTTTTCCTACCATTTCCATCTCCACCGGCCAGACGGATTGCAAGAGGTCGAGTCGCAGCGAGTTGCTCCGTTACCTGCTTTCTCGTCAGCGAGATTTTGGATGGGTCCCAGCTGATCGACATACTTACCGTGTGGTTCGCAATCTGATTGGGATTGAACTCGTAGGCAGTGGTCACTCCGGGAATCTTCGTTACTTTCTCCGCGACATGACCCAGTTGAGCATAGTACTGCTTCAGGATTGCATCCTGGTCGGAAGCGATAAACATTTCCAGGGCCTTCAACATCCCGCAGATCTCTTCTTTGCCGACCTTTGAGCAGCGTCCAATCGTATCTTCCTGCGGGCTCATATTGAGCAGGGCGTAACGAATCAGATCCTGCTTCCCCATCAGCAGTCCTGCTGCCTGCGGACCGCGAATGTCCTTTCCTCCGCTAAAGGTGACAAGATCGTAGCCCATATTCGTGTATTCCCACAAACGGGAAATAGGCGGAGTATCGGCAGCACAGTCATTGAAGGCGGGAAGGTTGTGCTGGTGGGCGATCTGTACGAACTCATCCGCTTTTATCTGGCCTTTGTCGTTGAAAAGGTTGGTGAAATGCAGGGCGGCAGTCCGCGGATTGATAGCTGCAATAAGCTCCTCGCGAGTTTCAACTTCCACTAGCTTGACCCCTGTCTGACGAATCTGATGATCGAAGGGATAGCGGTGGCTCTTTTGAATAATCACTTCGCTGGTTGGCATTCCGGTAAGGTCGGGGATCTGCTGAATGTATTGATTATTGTCACCGGTAAGAATGGCTGCATAGCCTACGAGTAAGGCTGCTGCCGCTCCTCCGGTGACTAGACCAGTGTAGCCGGCAGGCAATTTACACATTTGCGCCATCCGCTTCCCAGCGGCGACCTCGAGTTCATTGATATCCACAAAGTGATTGTTGCCCATACTCATTACTTCGATCACTTCTGGGGCCATGAGCGAACCGCCCATCGCGGTATAGGTTCCGGCGCCATTGATGACCGGGGTTACGCCAAGTTCCGCGTAAATGTCTCCTGTCGAACCAAGACCTGTAAGATGCGGTGTGCCGTGGACACTGACCTTGCCGTAATCCTTGCTCTGACCTAGAAGCGATCTCCCGGTACTCAAGCACGCGCCGACAGCCGCTCCGAAAGTTGACAAAAATGACCGCCGACTCCATCCTGATTTGAGGTTCATATATTGATGTCCCCTGCTGCTTGAATGTTCTTACATAGCCATAATTCTTAGCGCGGTAGGTTCACCGCAGATCGACTTGGTTTGCCGACCGACGGTCGTGAACAGGATCTTAACGGAAGTTCGGATCACCTTGGTGCCGATGGCTCCGCGTTGCAAATCTGCTGCTCTGGCCAAAATGGGAGAGACTATATCCACTCCATTCCTGACGCTACCAAATATTTTACCTAGAAACGCACAACCAGGGCATTCGTTCATCCTCGATCGGGACCACCGTTGCGGAGGCGAGGCGAAGGATGACGTCAGGCGAAGAATGTGCCCACGCTCCAGATTCGAAACCGGATTCACACGGAGGTATATTTCAAGAATGAGGCTAAGACAGGTATCCATCATCGGACGCTCTCTCTTCGGCACGATGCTACTGTTCGCTGTCGCCGCGCACGCACAAGCCGTCGGGAATCAGAATACGGGGGCGACTCCAGCTCCTCCGGAAACATCGGTTCCTGTCAGTGCTAACGCCTATCAGAACCCTGGGCCACCGGGACCGACCGGATGCAAGGGCTGCTTTCCGGTCATTCCCGCTGGGCAAGGACCCAATAAAGAGGCGGGTCTGCCGCAGGCGGTTCCGCCGCCCGACGGAGCCGCAAATCCCGGGGCGGTGCGCAGGGTGTTGCCGCCTCCGACTCCTCCGAACCCACTGCCGTACGATCTGCTGCTGCAGAAAGGGCACGTAATCGACCCCAAAAACAATATCGACAAAGTCATGGATGTCGCCATCAAGGATGGCAAGATTGCAGCGGTCAGCGAGCACCTGAATCCGAAAGATGCCGTCAAGACGATTGACGTAAACGGCTACTATGTGACACCAGGGTTGATTGACATCCACACCCACGACTACGCCTCAACCGGAGAAGCCCACTCCTATGCCGGCGACTCTGGCCTTTGGCCCGACGGCTTTACCTTCCGCAACGGAGTGACCACGATCTGTGATGCCGGCAGTTCCGGCTGGCGCAACTTTGAGGATTTCAAGGAACATATTATTGACCGCGAGCAGACCCGCGTGTTGGCCTTTCTGAATATCGTCGGGGCTGGCATGCGCGGCCCGCGCTTCGAAAACAACATCGATGATATGCAAGTCGTCCCGACCGCATGGATGGCGATGCGCTATCCAGACACGATTATCGGCATCAAGAGCGCGCATTTCTCCGGCCCGGAGTGGACGCCTTACATCCGAGCGGTAGATGTCGGCAACATTGCCCACATCCCCGTAATGATCGACTACGGCGCCAATCGCCCCGAGCGCCCGCTCTATGATCTGCTGACCAAGTATCTGCGCCCGGGAGACATTTATACCCACGCATACTCCGGCCTGCGCGGCGAACAAGATGCCTTGACGCTGGGTCCGCAGCAGGGATTAATCCTTGGCCGCCAGCGCGGGATCTACTTTGACGCTGGCACCGGCGGCGGCAGCTTCCGCTTCCGCGTCGCAATACCGCTCATCAAAGCGGGATTCCTGCCTGATTCGCTGTCGACCGACTTGCACGCTGACAGCATGAACTCCAGCACCAAGGGCATGATGAACGTGATGAGCAAGTTCATGGCTATGGGACTCACGTTGCAGCAGGTCGTTGCAGACACCACTTCGCATCCGGCAACAGAGATCCAGCGGCCGCAGCTCGGCAACCTCTCCCCCGGAGCGCCCGCGGACGTTGCGGTGCTGAGCGAGGAACACGGCAAGTTCGGGTTTCTAGACATGGAGAACACGAAGCTGATGGGCAAAACCCGACTCATCTGCCAACTGACAATCCGGGCCGGAAAAGTGGTGTATGACTTGAACGGCATCTCCATGGATCCGTGGAACCAGGAGCACCCCTCGAGCGATCCGCAGATGGCAGGCCACTGGACCGAATACCGCCCGCATCCCCCGCTGCCGGACCAGTTGACACCGCAGCAGCCGACATCGCACTAGGTATCTAGTGCACGCCAATGACGGGCGGCAGAGTTTTCCTCCATTGAGCTTGTAGGAATCTGCGTCAACGAACGGCTATTGTGACGATGGAGCAGTCCGAGAAGAATCTCTTCTCGCAGGGCGAGGTTGCTTCGCTTTTGCGACCATGGCATCAAACTCATCGCGCGGCATCTTCAGCATCTCAGGGTGAGCATCGATCCATTTTGCGAAGGCGTCGTATTTCTGCGGAGTCCACCCTCCCTCAAATTGCGCGCCGTTCTTGCCCTCGCGATTCAGTTCGAAATTGAACGCATCTTGCAGCGCTGTAAATTCAGCGGAACTGATGGCAGCTTCAGCCAGGATTGCAGGGATAAAGATAACTCCTTCTGGCTTCGCCAGAACCAGATCGCCCGGTAATACCACGGCTCGCCCAATACGGATAGGAGCATTGATCGACGTCAGTTCCATCTGGCTCCAGTCGGAAGGATCATAGCCACGGTAGAGACCGTTGAAGTTAGGAATCTCCCGGTTTTCCTCCTGATCCCGAATCCCGGCGTCGAACACAAAACCGGTATGACTTCGCGCGGCAATTCCGTTGCCCAGGTTCGACCCTATCAGCGTGCCGGAGATGATCTTTCCAAATCCGTCGGCCACATATACATCGCCTGACTGCAGTTCCGCGATAGGCCACATATTGGTGCCGCCGACGCGTTGCTCCTCTTTGCCCTCAGCGGCAATGGCTGCGGCCATGTCCGGACGCAAAGGCATGTACTGCGCGGTAAGCGCTCTACCAGCAAAAGATTGATCGGGGTGAAGAGCCTGCCATCCGCCCTCGAATTGATTGTCATAACCGTGAGCACGCAGAAAATCCCATATGTCTTCGATCGTCATATTCACGGCGCGCTTCAGCAAATCATCCGGCAATTTCGGGCGTCCATCGGGGAAGCGATCACCCTTCCAACCCGACGTATAGAAGAGAATCTGCTGCCGCGTCATTTTCACTTGACCGAAAGCCGGCAATGTTCCCCATACCGTGCATGCCAGCACGGCGGCCCAAATCATCTTCTTCACGCGATTCTCCTTTTTAGCGCATCATACGGCCAGAGAAATTGAGCAGTTCTATCGCAGGATAAGGTCACTGGATTTTTGTCCATCTTTTGCACCTCTTCCCTTTCAGGAAGCTCGAGTCCCAGCAGCCTTCATTAGAATCTCCCTCAACCGTTTGGCGACTATCAAATCCTGACCCGGCTGCAGCATCCAAACGCCCACCACAATCGTGTTTGCGTCGGATGGCAACCCAGGCTCCGGAGAGCCTGTAGCCGGATGTAACTCGATACTCGGAGAGCCATGACGGCAGATCTTAGCTACCTCCCGCGGCGCGATCTTAACTTTCTCCTGGTCGTAACGCAGCAACAGAGTGGGCACATGGTTCGCCACTTCCGGAACATAGATCTGTGCCGTCAACGTAGGCACACGCGAAAGATAGTCGGCGATTCTCTGCGCGCGTCTGCGGAACTCCCTTTCCATCCCTTCGTCAGTTTGGCTCAGGAGCCAGTCCACGGCTGCTACCATCCCGACAATTTGTTCCTTCGCCACCTTCTGTCCGCGGCCAACCACATCATCAATTGGACTGTTGTTCCGTGCTGCCGCTGTAATAAGTTTTTCCCTGCCGAGTAATAGACCCGCATTCTGCGGACCTCGTATACCTTTTCCGCCGGAAAAACAGACCAGGTCAAATCCCATTTGGGTATATTTCCAAAGGTTCGAAATGGGAGGCATATCCGCAGCGGCGTCGTTCATCGAGGGGATGTTATGTTCATGAGAAACTCGAATCCAATCCTCGCGACTGATTGTTCCACTTGTAGCCGCATTAAAGAAATGTGTCATAACAGTTTTTTCCGTGAAAGCGGCACGATATTCGTCAAGAGTTTCTACCTCTACGATGCGGACGCCACAGTTCGACAGTGCATGGTCATAGCTGTAGCGGTGCCCTTTCTGCATAATGACGTCATTCTTCAGAGAGTCCACACCTTGTGGGATAAGGGGCGGAATTCGCTCGCCGCGTTTATCGTTCGCCACCGTCACACATGCGGCGGTTCCAAGCGTAAGTGCAGACGCCGCCCCGGCAGACACTAAGGCCGCCTCACAGTGCAACCGCTTCGCCAGGTAGGATCCGGCAGCTAGCTGCAACTGTTCCAGACGCACAGGATGTTTCGCTGCCCTCGCAACGGCCAGCTGGACGCTCTCCGGCATGATTGCCGCCGTGAGAAACGTATAAGTGCCCGCGGCATTAATGATCTCCTGTACGCCAAGCTTCGCGTAGTAGTCGACGCCATCGTTTTCATGGGGAAGCTCCGCCCCAATCGAGCGCATCGGCGTCATCAAGCTTGAGAATCCAATGGATGCTAACGCGGTGCGAGTGTGAGCAAAGAAGGACCGGCGTGAATAACGAATCGTCATTTCTACCTTTCTAACGCGTTACTGTACGTTTACACAATCTGGCTGGTTCCTATCCTACTGCGCTGCCCGAATAGGAATAGTTGGCGTTGGCAATGCGTGGTAGATCGTCCCAGCACCCCCTAGTTGGGGCTCAGATTAAAGAGCGCATTGTTCATCATTGTCCTGGCGTCCAATCAGTAGACCCTGTGCAATCGCCTCAATGCTACACTCCTCGATTCACGTTGCGCTCCCATGGCAGTAAGGCAAGAGAGACTTGGTCATGTGGATGCATGGACAACTACGAGATATACGCATCTCATCACGGCAGACGATGCAAAGGTGGCCTGGAAGATTGAGCGCTCCTGGACAAAGAATTCGTCGCCCAAGATTTGCCTAAATTGTCGCCAGACAGAGAAACGGCTTCCGCGCCGAGAGCGGAAGCCGTTTAGATTCTATCTTTTTTGGTTGCGGGGGCTGGATTTGAACCAGCGACCTTTGGGTTATGAGCCCAACGAGCTACCGGGCTGCTCCACCCCGCAGTTCCATGATAACGAGTGAAGAGGGCGTGGTCAAACTGCTGCCGTTTCCTGAGCAGTCAACTGGAGAAACCGCGCAGAGCGGTAAGATATTTCTTCTCACCAAGGGCGTGCATCCGCTTAAAGTGTCACTGCGGTCTGAGTGGCTCGTATGGCTGGGCAAGCATCAACGTTGCAAGAACCTGCCGTTCGTAGTCGGAATAGCGGTGCCTGAATTCCCAGGAATTCAAAATTTCGCCGCGCTGCCCGGGAGGGAATTCACTTAAATCTCGGACCGCCCGGTGCATCATTTGCTGGCGATAAAAAGGCATCTGCTGCACTTGTTGAATTCCAATGCGAACCTGTTGGCGCTGCTCCGGAGATAACCTTTCCCACGTCTCCAGGCGTTGCAAAGTGCGGGTTCGCTGCGCCGATGGCATCGCATCCAGCTGTTGTAACCGCTCCAACAAGCGTTGCTGCCTAGCCGGAGGAAGCCGATTGAAACCAGGCTCCGTTCGTAGCGCACGCTCCTGCGCCGCGAATGGCATATTTTGATGTAGCCGTAGCCATTCACCTAAATGCTCCTGGTCAGGTTGCGGACGAAGAGGACGGACCGGCACACCAATGTAGCGACCGCCATTGCCCGGAGTTCCGCGACCCGCCTGGTGCCACCCGGCTGCACGCCAATATCCGGTTTGCTGGGGACAAGGACGATAGGAACACGGCCCAGCCGAGGCAATTCCGCAGGCCAGCAGTATCATCCAACCCGCCAGGATGAAGGTCGAACGCCGAAGAGGATGGTGAAAATCGATCGCGTGAATGCCCTTGCTCCATCGGACGAGCAACGCAGCCAGAACCGCACGATTTTTCCCAAGACAGCTCATTTTCCCCATTCGCCACGCCGGAACTTGTACAGGCCCGTGCGCCTCCCTCACTCTCTATTGCATATTGCCTGTACCCATCCATCTGTGAATACCCGCGTTGGCGATGGTTGTTCAAACCACGCTAGTTGGAGGAGTTTCCTCCACTGGCCGCCGGGTTGCCATCCGTACTGGTATCGTCGAACGCCGCCAATTGTTGCAAGGTCTGCGCGTTGGAATCGAGGAGTTCCAGGTCATTTACAGTGGCGGAGACCGCTTGTTGATGCGGGGGAGCTGCGTGGTTCAAGTTGACGACGCCCATATAAGATCCGCCGCCGACCACGATCAGCAAAGCAAAAGCCGCTGCCGCTGCTGGGCGCAGATGAAGATTGTTGCCGAATAGCAGCCGCAAACGCAGCCTCTCCAACCAGCCGGGCGCGGTGGATTCTCTGGCTTCGCGTAAACGCACAGCCAGCCGAGTATCAAAATATGGGCTCGGCTCAGGCGCCTTCCACGTATCCAGCAGTTGCATCGTCGCCTGCAGTTCTTGCCACTCCGCCGCACAACGAGAACATTCCCGTAAGTGTTGCACCGCCTCGGCAGGCACACGAGCCGGATCGAAAATCATATCGGAAAAATAAACCTGGAGCTTTTCGCACTTCATTGCAGCTCTCTCCTTTCGTTGATTCTAAGCAAATTCCTTCAGCTTCTCTCGCAGCGACTGGTAGGCACGAAACAGCAACGATTTCGTTGCCGACTCACTTAATTTCAGCACAGCACCAATCTGCTTGTAGTCCATGTCCTGATACTTGTGCATCACAACGGCCATCCGCTGCCTCTCCGGCAGTGCCATCACCTGTTCCCGAATGCGCCGCATTCGTTCATCCTGCAGCATATCTTGATCGGCAAGCGGGCGAAGATCAGCCACGTCCGGTTTTGTACCCGTATCTTCATCTGCCTGATCCAGGAAAACACTGGCGGATGCGCGCTCGTACTTGGTATCTCGAGCATGGTTAATAGCCATATTGGACGCGATCCGATACAGCCAGGTTGAAAAACGAGCCTCTGCGCGGTAGGTTGCACGAGCCCGATAGACACGCAGAAAAACTTCCTGCGCCAACTCTTCGGCCACAGCCTGGTTGTGGACCATACGGTACATAAAGCTAATGATCGGCCGCCGATACTTGGCGATGAGAAATTCGAGGCAGGCCTCGTCTCCTGTACCTGCCCGCTGCATGATTTCCGCATCGGTCATCTGGCCCAAATTACCAGCGAGTCCAGCCGGCAACCGGGAACCAGCTAGCCTGGCACTTTGTTCGTCGAGCGGGATGCGTTCCAGCGCAATCGTTCCCATACCCTCTGAAACACCCGTGGGCGAAGAAAGTTGCGCTTCTTCCGCCCAAAGTGCTTCAGTTTCTTGGCCGGGCGGCGGATCGGCCACTTCTGCTAACCCATCTCCGCTGAGAAAGTTACCGGAGCCAATCTCACCCGTGTCGTCGTCATCTCCCAAGGGAATTTCAGCATCTTCCGCGGCATCCTCGGCAGTCGCGGGCGCATCCATATCCCCCGCATCTGGAGAACCGGCAGCGTCCCGATGGGACTGTTCCGATCGCAGGCGGGGGTCGATTTCTCGTGCGTCCTTTGGACCCGGATTTCCGTCCATCGCAACCATGGTGTGATCGGATTCTAGCGTATACTTGGCGAAGCGAGATGCACCCACGGCATCTTTAGTTTCATAGTTTCATGCCACCTGACCCGGCCCGTTCCATTCACGCTTCCCACCTGCCGGGGATTCAGCCCCTGGCGGATCGGGGCGCTTAACTCAGCGTTTTTTCTCTCACTTTTATTTTTTTTTTTTTTTTTTTCTCATTTCTTTTTTTTTTATTTTTTTTATTTTTATTTTAAAATTTATATTTTATATTATAAAATTAATATACACACATAATTATTATATATATAAATATCTCTTATATTTACATACAAACACACAAAATTAATAAAACACATCAATTCACAAAAATACAAAAAAAATATTTAACAATCAATTAAATCATCTTATATTAATTATAATTATACATAAAAAAAATTTAAAAATCATAATTACACACAATATTAAATCATAACTCTTAATACTCATAATATATAAAAATCATAAATATATTCATCATACACTCCATAATATAACTCATTAATCATAAAATTTAATATTTAAATATACTTTTAAAACTATAATACAAAAATTCCATCTCTAAAAAAAATTATCTCAAAAAATATCTAACAAAATTATATAATATACATCACACTTACATTAATAACATTAAACAAAATAAAAAAAATATCACATTAATCAACATAACACAAATCAATAAAACTCTTAAATTAATATTAAATTCTCTCATTCATAAAATAAAATAAATTAAAAAAAATAAAAAAAATAAATAACATAAATTCACACAATATTAACAATTAATCATATTCCATAAAACAAAATCTAAAATATCATTATATCACAACCAATCATAAATATTAACTCAATCATTACAATCATCACAAATCCCCTCATTACACTTTTAATTCAACATTAACTCAATAAACAACAAAAAACACATCAAAACAAACTTAAATCTTCATAACATTAATAATATATCATACAACAATACTTAATCACAATTATATCCAAACCCTCAATATAATTAATATTATCTTTAAAAACAAAAAAAAAAAAAACAAAAAAATATAAAAAACACTTAAAAAACTTTCTAAATTCAATTATCAAATAAACAAAAATCAACACTTAACCATAAAATAACATTCAATCTTACAATCACACTCTTAACTCAAATAAAAAAAAAACTAAAATACAATTTTAACAAAAACTTCTTAAAAAAAAATATATATCAACCAATAAATCATACCCAAATTAAAAAAAAACAAAATAAAATAAAAATACTTACTCTTCAATTAATAAAAAATCAAAATCAACTCCCAATAAACATTTTTCCCTATACTTTTAACCAACAAATACTCCCACCACTAAAAAACAAACCAAATAAATAAACCAACTTCACACATCAAATAAACTTAACCTTAAACCCAAATCCATACACCAAAAAATTATCAATCCTTACTCTTATAAAAATCATCATCTACCATCAATACTTTAAAATTTAATATAAAATTTCCTTTAAATCCAAAAACATTACCAATTAAAAAATTAAAATTCTCCACTAAAATATCAACATCAAATCCCATCTTAAATTCTTCATAAATTCCTATATACATAAACACATTATCACCTCCTAATACTTTTCCTTAAATTAACACTAATACACCAACATCCTTCCCCTCCATTCCAACTTATTAAACAATCCAAAAACCCTCAAACATACCATTCCTCCTCACTCAAAAAACACACTAAAAAACATAACACTAAACAATTCCTTAAATTACCATCAAAATATTCTCTCACCAATTAACAACTATAAATAAACATACTATAAATATCATTAAAAAAACAATTTAACACAACTAAAAAATTAACTTTAATTAAACACCCAAAAAACAACACACAAAAATTATATAATTTTTTAATTAACATCAACCACTAAAAATTCTTTCAACTCTTTAAAATAAACAAACATCTCTAAATTAAAAAACACATCAATTCCACATCACAATTCCACTTAACTCAAACAACGCTTAACTCAGCGTAGAGTGCCACCTTCACACGGTGGAAGTCGCAGGTTCGAATCCTGCAGCGCCCACCAATCAAATCCACTCAATAGCTTGATGATTTCGGCTTCAATGAGTAGCCTTCTCAACGTTGTTCAGGGTCGATGGTCGCATTATGAATTCGCGTGGATTTGATCCGGAAGGAAAACTAAGCACAGCTAATCCTGCTTCATGCATTTGATAACTTTCTAAATTTCATGTTTTCAATATGCTACATCTAAAACAGCAGTCAAAAACTAAGGATTCATATGCAACTTCCGACCTCTCTAGTCCAAACGCTGATGAATTTCGACTTGCGTCCCTACGATACCGTGACCGGCGTGGTGCAACCCATAACGGTCCGTTCGATCGCATCGTTCCTCTGGGCGCTGGTTTGGGCGTGGCTGCTGCTTGTCAGCTTTACTGGCTGGGGAAGACTGACTGGGAAACTTTTTCGCCTGCAACGCTTGCCTGCATCGGTCGCCTGCTCGTTAGGAATTGCGTCGATTATTTTTCTGGGCGGATGGCTCAATCTAATTCACGCAATCTATCCGACCGTCCTTTTTGCGCTTGCCGCAACCGGCCTGTTCTTCTACATTGCATTGCGCCAGCAGCGCCCTGAGGAATATAGATGGCTGCGCCTCTGGAAGAGCATGTCGCGATGGTCCCGACTCCTCATTGTCATCACCCTGCTAATCCTGGTCCTGCGCGTGGCAGCGACAGTCCGACTGGGAGAGTTTCGCATCGATGATGATGGGTCCGGCTATCTTGTATTCCCGCAGAAGATGTTGGCAGTCCATCACTTTGCCTTTGACCCATTTAGCGACCGTCGCGTGATTTCCAGTGTGGGCGGCTCCTACATCCTTCAGGCATTTGTCATTGCTGCAACTTCGCTGACCCATATAGGAATGGCGGATCGCGCGCTTGGTCTGGCTCTCATCTTCTTCGCACTGCTCGACCTGGGCGTGGCGTTTGGACTTTCTGCTCTACAGATTGCCGCAATGGAGTTGATTGCCTATCTCGTCCCGCAGGAGACATTCAACCTCACGTTCACTATCCTCCCAATCGCGCTATTCCTGGCAATGATCTGGATCCTCTTTGCCACGCCTGACCAGGAGGAGCATCTGCGTTGGCGCTCTGCGCTCATATTGGGAGCGATCGGTGGCGGCATTCTGTCACTGAAATCCACGTTTCTACCTTATGTCGGAGCTGTAGCTCTGATCCCCTATGTTTTTCTCTTTTGGAATAAGAAGCGGTCGCAAGCTTGGATATTGCCTGTTCTCGCTGGGATAAGTTCCATCGTTACTATCGCTGCATGGATGATTGCCATGAAACATAACAGCGGCACGTATTTATTCCCTATTTTTGGTCATGGCGTCGATTACTCGAGCTATGGACTTTTTCCGAGGATGCCGAGGTTTAGCAGTTCACAAGCTCTTCTAAAGGCATTTCTGCAGGGATCTGCTTTATTGATATTAGCCGCGATCCAATACTTCGCTGGTATTGAAGATAGAAGAGGTCGACTTAGTTTCAGCATTTTGATTGCATCCGCTTTTTCAATTACAGCATTCAACTACGAAAGTGGCGGAGACTTCATCTGGCGGTATAACTTTCCCCAGTTCTTTACAGCTATTCTCGTCTTCTTCGCAGCACAGGGGGGGATCTACAAAGCAGCATTATCTCTACGGAAAAACAAACTGGCTTACTGCATTGCTGCACTCTCTCTGGTAAGTTGTATCTTCTATTACGACCTCGAGGGTGGTGGTTTCAAGCCATTCCGTGAAATGCACATTGAGATGCACCAGTATCAGCGCAATTTGCAAGCAAGCCTGAGTGGAAGGCATCTTGTCAGTCCTGACATGCTGGTCGAATATCGTGCGGTCGAAGCGGTTTTTCCTGTTGGGGCCACGGCGTTAGATGTTTCAAATGATTCTTTCCTATTCATCGACAGAGACCATAAAACAATCTTCCTGGATGATTGGCCAGGTGCAGCTGGTCCGGCTCCAGGCTGGCCACTTACCCAAGGTGCGGAAGCGGTAGCGAAATATCTTTCGCGCAACTCCGTTCGTTACGTCATATATAGCTATCAATACGCGCAGTGGAGCAGCATGAAAGCCTGCCAATTTTTCCCAAGTGTGGCCCATTTTTCTGAGGCAGACGAAGTACTTCAATTACTTAGCCTGATAACAATTCATCAATTCGATCAACTCCGAGCCTTGCACAAGCCCATATATGACGATGGAAAAATCGCAGTCATCGATCTCCAGTCCCCTGCGTCCGCCAACGCTGCGGTACAACCAAATTGGACCCTCAGCACCAGCAAGACCCAAATGTGTAGTGTTATCGCTCAAGGATATATTGCGGCCCACCCTTCGGATGTATTGCAACATAGCCCGACCGCGGACCAATGACAGAAATCCTGAAAAGGGGCTTGGGATCTTCCTTTCGTCATTAGGGAGCTGAATTTGTAAAGGGTGACGTGCAGTCCGAGTACCATCCATATGACTCGCAAATCCACGTACGCGACGGCTCACTTTTATCTAACATTTTGACAATTTCGAGCAATTCTTGTGATTGAATTCTGCCTGTAAATAGCAATAGGTTTGCGTGCGGAAGGATTTTCTTGCGGGCACTGGCAGAGTGAAGAAGCAATTGATACACGTCACCGGGAGAATCCTGAAATGAAGGCGTCAATTGCTCGCTCAACTGATCCACGTGCGAGCCGAGCGGCAGGTAGGATTCGTATAACCAGCCTCCGTTGAGCAGTGTTGAATGGCTCCGTCGAAAATACCTAGCTCCTGCCCAGTAATACGGCACATAGTTGAGTTCCGTTGTAATTGGCGCATCCGGCAAACTAAGGACCAGGCCGGTCAATCTCTGCTTGACGAGTGGTGCCGATTCTATCCCTGAAACTTTGGCTGCAACGGGTCGAATCATGTGATTTGCCAACACAAGAACTGCAATCGCGTACAGAAGTATGCAAGCTGCGAACGTGTTTCTTTTATGTCGAGTGAGCCCCGGATAAGCGCTGGCTGACGCCAAAATCCCTATCCAGACCAAAACAACCAAACGCTGCGAAAAATAATTTGCGCCATTAATCACGGGCGGAAAGATCGGAATGGCAACTATCAGGATTAGCGAGCAGACAAGGATGGCACTTGCTGGCGTGTAGGTACGATTCACCCGCTGCCTTGTCGCTGCGAGAAAAGCAACAACGAGAGCGAGAAGCAAAATCGCGTATAAGGAGAGCCGGTATGCGATCACGGCAGCATGCGATCCGGAAAACATTGCAAGCGTGCTCAACTTTACGAGCTTGATAAGTGCGGCCTTGCGGTCATACGTCTGCAGCACGTTGGTAATGACCCTGCGCTTGTCAATAAATAAGAAGATGTACCCAACGGTTGCCCACGCCAGCAACATATATGACAAATCCAGCCTATAGCGTCTGAGACAGCCTTTGAGATTGCTTGCGGTGATGCCGTCCACGCGAAAATCCTGAACAAAACGACAGACGACATCGATCGCTACCAGGACATAGATGAACATCAAAGGAACTGGATGGGTCAGCACGATCAAGATAACTGCGATCAAAAAAGCGACCCACAATCGGTTGCTACGTTGCCGAACAGCACGATACCAAAAGCCCAATGCCCACAGGGCCATGCCAATCGCCAGGCAATAGTTATAGAAACCCATGCCCAAAGGCCAGTTGAGCAAGAGCGGGATGATGAACAGCGACATTACGTCACCGCTTGGACCGAGATAGCGGGCCAGATAGCGAAACCCGAAGGCCGTGGTAATGAAAATAAGGCAGACCAGAAGCTTATCTGCCATGACATAGCCGAAAAAGTGTGCGGCGGCTATCAGAAAATAATAGTGAAGCGCGTAGGGCGGCAAGGTGTGGCGAATGAAATAGTAACTCGCGAAGTCTTTCGATCCCGACAGCAAACTTCCCATGACAGACGCGTAATAGAGATGAAGAGAACCGTCGAGCGAGGGAAATAGAGGAAGGGTAAAAATCCAAACACAGTAGGACGCCAGCAAAATCACAAATGGAACCAGGAACCCGGAGGTCTTTTCGCTTGTGTGATCAGACACCATACGCAGATTCCATATCCTCGCCGATTCCCTATTGTGATCGATCCTACATTCCTAGAGAACAGACAGGCCCCAAAATTGGGGCCTGTCGCAGGTACAACATCTGTGACTTAAGGTATGCAGTCTCGCAGCACAACCTGCTTCGCTCTATTCGCCGAAGTTGACAGACTCGAGACCGAGAAATTGCGCGGCCTGTCCGAGCTCTTCTTCAATGCGCAGCAACTGGTTGTATTTTGCAATTCGGTCCGTGCGCGAAGCCGAGCCCGTCTTGATTTGTCCGGCGTCGGTACCAACTGCCAGATCGGCGATAAACGTATCCTCGGTCTCTCCACTGCGATGCGAAATGATGGAGGTATAGCCGTAGCGTCGCGCCAAATCGATCGCCTCCAGAGTTTCGCTCACCGTGCCGATCTGGTTCACCTTAATCAGAATCGAGTTGGCCGCGCCTTCCTCAATGCCGCGCTGCAGAATCTGCGTATTGGTCACAAAAAGATCGTCGCCGACAAGCTGAACGTGGTCTCCGAGTTGCTTGGTCAAATAGGCCCAGCCTTCCCAGTCGTTTTCCGCCAGGCCATCTTCGAGTGAAACAATCGGATATTGCCGAACCCAACCTTCCCAGAAGCGCGTCATCTGCTCGCTGGTATGTTCACTTTTGTCGGATTTCTTAAAAACATATTTGTTCTTGTCCGCGTCGAAGAGTTCGCTGGCCGCTGGATCGAGGGCCAGAAACACATCTTCGCCGGGCTTATAGCCGGCTTGCGTAATGGCTTCCAAAATCACTTCTACGGCTTCAGTATTGGATTTGAGCGACGGAGCAAACCCGCCTTCATCTCCCACCGCAGTGTTGTAGCCCTTCTTTTTCAGCACGCTTTTCAGGGTATGAAAAACCTCAACACCCCAGCGGAGCGCCTCGGAAAAACTCTCCGCACCCGCCGGCATAATCATGAATTCCTGGAAGTCGACGTTGTTGTCGGCATGCGCGCCGCCATTCAAGATGTTCATCATCGGCGTGGGCAGCGTACAGGCGTTCACGCCACCCAAATACCTGTAGAGCGGCATATGCAGTTCATTCGCGACTGCACGAGCAGAAGCCATCGACACAGCCAGAATCGCATTTGCGCCCAGGCGGCCTTTATTGGGCGTTCCGTCCAGCGCAATCATTGTTTGATCGATCAAGCGCTGGTTGCTGGCGTCCATTCCCGCCAATTCCGGGGCAATCACGCTCTCGACATTTTCAACGGCCTGCAAAACGCCTTTGCCCTGATAGTGCTCCTGATCTCCATCCCGCAGTTCGACAGCCTCGTGTTCGCCGGTGGACGCACCGCTTGGAACGATAGCCCGGCCGATCGCGCCGCTTTGTAAAACAACATCCGCTTCTACAGTCGGATTCCCGCGCGAATCCAACACTTCGCGGGCATGAATCGAGGTAATTTCAGTCATATCACTCCTCAAAATCTTGTGGTCAAGCCGGTCCTTGAGATGCGGACGACGGTCCACGGGAATTGCATTTCCTTCGGTGGTCCGGATCGATTGGACGAACTCAGGCATCGCTTCAATAACTGCTTCAGGTATGTATCCAGGTTGGGAAATTAGAGTAAGGGGCACCCTGAAAATTACTGGGGATGCGCCCACAAGTGTCATCGATTGAATCTATGAATCATGTCCAGTGTAACAAAGCTGGCCGCTACCCTCTCTGGTTCCAAGCGTGATTCGCCCGTAAAAACCCAGCCAATTCTGCCGTTCGTGTCACCAGAATTTCGATCACGTCTTAATACGCGAGATGACTAGTCTTGTGCAGCTTGCCAGCGTGGCCGTCGGCGGTCGAACGCGATAACTACCAAGATACCGGGGCGACCACCGGCCCCACAGCCTATATATGCTCCACTACACTGGAGAGGTGACCGGAGTAATTTTTGGTCGCGATTGAATCGATGACGCACCCCGCAACAAAGAGCCTCTGAATTGCGTCCAATGGAGTGAGCGTTCGGGACCAGCGCGCCGCGGGATGTCGAAATTAAGAGCGAAGATGTTGCGGAGCAAAGTTCGCAAAAGCTTTTGAAGCTGAAACATCAGTGAGGGTGGATATGAGAATTCTGACTGCTACGAGTCTCGCCGCAGTGATGGTCGCGGCAACAGCGTTTGGGCAAAGTTCAAAACCGAGCCCTTATCAGGGCGTGTCCCATCCGCCAGACGACGCCATTGTGACCAACGATTTGACTCCAACCCCTCCGGCCTCGACGGATGCGTCCGACACTACCTCCGGATCGGTGAGCCAACCGACCCCGCACATGGAAGCCGTTCCTACATCCCCGCAGGACCACGACTACATTCAACATCCCGGGCTCGTCAGCAGGCCTGCAAATACTCTGGACTCCGACGTCGTCACCAGCGTTCCGCAGCCTGGCCAGCCGGATGATTCAGGCATCGTGATAAGCGTTCCATCGGGCCCAAATCAATTGCCCGAAGGGACCACCCTGACGGTGTCGCTGAATCAACAGTTGTCTACAGCCACAACCCAGCCAGGCACCATTTTCAGCGCTCGTCTCTTGCAGCCGGTGATGAAAAACAATCGCATCGTCATTCCGGTTGGTTCCACGGTAACTGGACGGGTGACGTCTGTCAGTGAAGGCCGGCGCATCACTGGCGGTGCGTCCATTCGGCTGCGTCCAGATGAAGTGGATTTGCCCGATGGCACACGGTATTTCCTGCACGCGGAGGTCTACGATCTCGGCAATCCCAGCAAAGCCAAACCGGATGCCGAAGGCAACGTTGTCAATGTCGCCCATGGTAAGCGGACAGTTGCGGAAGCGGGACTGCTGGGCGGCGGAGCGGCGGCGGCGGGCTTTATGATTGCTGGCGGTCCAGCTGCACTGGTCGTCGGCGGAGCGGCAGCGGGTTATGTTGGGGCACACTGGCTGCTTGAAAGCAAACAGGCGGTGCTTCCGAAGGACTCCGAAGTCGTGTTCGGCTTGACCCAGCCTATGTCGCTGGTATCTTTCCACGAATAGCAAAAGGCTTTAACGGCTGCAAGAATTCAGTTAAAAACAAATCAAAGGCTCGGCGCGAATATCTATCGCCGGGCCTTTTTTCTAGACTCTTCCACGGTTATCCGCAAATTTATTTGCCTGGTGCCACTGTAAGACGAACGTTCAGGGTCGAGCGGTACAGGCGTGCGCACGGTTGCCCGGTGCTGCAAATGACGAACATCGCTTCGAGATTTTGCGGATGTTTCCGGACTGCTTCCGCCACAGGATCGCCGTCAATCGCGACAATGAAATCCGCCGCAGCCGCTGGGTCTTTGAGCGCCTGCTGCCAGAGATCGTAATCGCCTTCATTGATCGTCCTGCGCAATGAAAATCCGATTTGCTGCAGGGCTCCAATGTGAGCTGAGGTATACATCAGCAACGTCGCCTGCGGAGGAAGCACGATCAGCTTGTTCGCCAGCGCCTGTTCAAACGGGATGCGTGTTGCAGCATTGGCTTTCGCCTCCTGTAAAACCAGCGGAGTGGCATACAGCAAAAAAGCATTGCCGGCAACGATGAGCGCCAGCGCGAATCCTAGAATCGGTCGACTCCATTGTGGCCGCACCTTGATTGCAGCCAACACGGCGAACGCCGGAAACAGCGCGAATGCGGGCAGCAGTTCCATGCCATAACGCGTGTTGTAGTAGGAATTTGGAAACCATACCGGCAGAAAAATTGGTACAGAGCCGTAGGCCACCGAATAAGCGTAAAACGGGATGGGCATCCAGAACAAAATTGCAGCCGCTACCGCTCGACTGCGATAACGCACCAGCGCGTAGACCGTGCCGGCAGTAGCCATCAGCACGAGCCATCGTCCGCAGCGCAAGGGCGCTGCACCCATCTTGGCGGATTTGACGTAGTAGAGGAACGCCCACGACAGATGATGCCAGCCCGGATACGGCAACGAACCTGGTTTCGTGGTTCGCTGGGCGATTGCCTCGGCCGAGTACGGACCGCGCAGAAAATCCAACGGATCCCCGTACATATGCCAGTTGTAACCCAACCAGGTCAGGGGAGCGGCCAGCAAGCCCAGTGTGCAAATGACGAAAACGCCCGTATTGGCCGAATCTTTCCACCATCCGCGTCGCAGCGTCCAATACGTCACCAACAGCCAGGCGAGCATGCCCAGAATCCATCCGTCATACCGAGTGAAAACGGCGGCTATCAGCACCAGCGTCAGTTTCACCAGCCTGCTGCGAGCGGCCATCGCATCGGCGTTTCGCAACGCCGACTCAAAAGCCGTGAGATGCACCACACTCCAAATCATCAACGCCAGATACAAGGGCTCTGTCATGGCGGTAACGGACATATACAGCAGGCCTGGATTGAGAGCGAGAGCAGCAAAGACCAGGAAAGCCAGCAAGGGTCGCATCCAGCGCCGGGCCAATCGATAGATGCCCGCACAGGCCAGAACATAACTGGCCATGGAAGGAATGGCACCCGCTAATCCACTCTGCCACCAGTTGGTGCGCTGCACAAAAGGCAGAAGCAAAAGATGTGGCAATGGCAACCAGACCGAACCCAACTGGCTGAAGCCGGGATTGAGCGAGTCGAAGATGCGCCGGGCAATATGCAGGTGCGCGACCGCATCCCCATACAGCAATAAATATCCGTGCCTGACACAGAAGATGAGTGAAACCGTAGCGAAAAGAATCGCCACCGTCGACACCAGCTTGGTTTCTTCCCCCAGTGTGGAAACGCCAGCCGGTCGACTGGAGCGGGGATTCAGCATCTTATTCGGCATCGAGGTGCGAAAGCTCCTGAAAGCTCGCAAAGCGCTGGTCGATTTCTTCACGGGTCAGCGCCTGCACCCGCTCTGTGCCGAAGCGTTCCACCGCAAATGAACCCATCACGCCACCGTAAAACATTGCGCGCTTTAATTGAGATGGCGTAATTTCCGGCTGTGATGCAAGATATCCGAAAAATCCGCCAGCAAACGAATCGCCAGCGCCTGTGGGATCGACCACTTCCGCCAATGGCAGTGCAGGTGCGCGAAAGAACCGGTTATGCACTCCTCCGGGAAATGAATGTTCGCCGAAAAATGCCGTTGCGCCGTACTCGCCATGCTTGACGATCAACGTTTTCGGTCCCATCTCCATGATGTGTTCGGCGGCCCGCACCAGGTTCGCGTCTTCGCCCAGCAGCTTGGCTTCGCCGTCGTTGATGAGCAAAACATCCAGGCCGCGCAGCACAGCAGTAAGATTTTTCTTGTGGCCTGTAATCCAGTAGTTCATCGTGTCGCCACAAACTAGGCGCACACGAGGCATCTGTTGGCGAACCTGTTGCTGCAGTGCCGGATCGATATTCGCGAGAAAGAGGAACTCGCTATCGCGATAGGATTCAGGAATCTTGGGCTGAAAACGCTCGAAGACGTTCAAGTCTGTGCGCAGCGTATGCGCCTCGTTTAAGTTCTCGCGATACTCTCCGGTCCAATGAAAACTGTTGCCAGCGGAATGCTCGATGCCTTCCGTGTCGATCCCATGCGCACGAAAAACTGCCTCATGCTTCGCAGTGAAATCTTCTCCGACAACGCCAATCACGCGGACTTTCGTAAAGAAGCTGGCAGCCAACGCAAAATGGGTGGCAGCGCCGCCCAAACAACGATCCACTGTGCCGTGGGGCGTTTGGATACTATCGAATGCGACCGAACCGACTACGAGAATAGACATCGATGCGAATTCTTTCCGAAGCAAAATTTGTTGGATTCAATTTTCGTGATTCAGCTTCGCTAGTCGCGGAAATACTTTTCCAGCAACAGGTGAAGCGTATGTTTTGTTTTTTGCGATACCGCCGACGGCTGGGTCAGGATGGCATCCTTCAGAGCGGACTGGCAGTGGCAACTCCGCTTGGCGGGCAACGCGGCCACGGCGGCATCGAGCACTTTTAATGCTGCCGCGCTGTTTTGATTCAACACCTGCACAATCTGTTCCGTCGTTACGGAATCGTGACCTGGATGCCAGCAATCGTAGTCCGTCACCATAGCCAGCGTCGCGTAGCAAATCTCCGCCTCGCGCGCCAACTTTGCTTCCTGCAGGTTCGTCATCCCCACCAGGTCCGCGCCCCAGGAACGATACAGATTGGACTCAGCGCGGGTGGAAAATTGCGGCCCCTCCATACATACATAGGTACCGCCGCGACTGGCTTCAACGCCGCTGCTTTGGCACGCTGTCATCATGGCGCTGCCAATCTCCGGACAGACGGGATCGGCCATTGAAACATGCGCGACGATGTCCGGTCCAAAGAAAGTGCTGCGGCGCGCGTAGGTGCGGTCGATGAACTGATCGGGTACAACGAACCTTCCCGGCTTGTGCTCCTCTTTCAGCGATCCTACGGCCGAGATGGACAGGATTGCGGTTACGCCTGCCTGTTTCATCGCGTAGATGTTCGCACGATAGTTGATATCGGAAGGAAGCATTGTGTGGCCGCGTCCATGCCGCGCGAGGAACACCACCTTGCGTCCGCGCAACTCTCCGAAGGTCAACCAGTCAGAGGGTTCACCGAAAGGCGTGCTGATCTGTTGCTGCTGTACATTCGTCAGCCCGGGCATCTGATACAGGCCGCTGCCACCAAGAATTCCAATCTCCGCGCGAAACATCTTCAGATCTACTCCTTCACCGGTCACGATCTGTGCACCTCGAACCTTGCCCCGCCGAACAAGGCTGCAAAGTGGTTAGTATACCGTGCAATCGCTCGGACCTAGGACCGGACAGAATGAATAGCCAATGTCGCAGGTTCGCAGTCAAGTCTCTTTGCGGCATCTCATTTTGGACAACCACGCTGGTAGCACTGTCTGCAATGCTGCCCATCATGACGAATTCGAGCTTGCGCGCCAGGTCTATTGGAAAACTTTCGCTGATAAAAACTGTTTTGCCGGAAACAACCACCAGGACAGGCCCTTCCGATGTATTCCAGATCCGAGTGGTGATGGATGGATCTCCAGCATCCGCGTCCTCCGCAGGCGCGACGACAGCGTGATCGTATTTTCGCGGAATCTCCAGCGCGTAGAGATTCGCGAAAGCCAATGCCGCCTGTGGAGTCGACCACCGAGATAAATAGAGCAACGCCAGTGAAGCTGTCTTATCCCGCGCATCCTCGGTCTGTGCAGCCTTCTTCTGCGCGGTATAGTAAATTCCGCCTCGCCACGCTGGAGTCAATGCATCCGCCACTGTTGAACCGCCGAAAAGTTCCGCCATCACCTGCACATCGAATTCCCCCATCACGCCGATATCGTACGGGCGATATTGCGGATCGATCAGAGAATGGATATCGGGCATGCGCAACAGCGGTACCAGTTCATGGTTGAGGTACACCGCGGGAGTCATGATTTCATAGGTGGAAGACGGAGGATGATCCAGCATTCCCGCAAATGCGGCTTGCTTGCCCTTGGCAGTCCACACCGCGCGAACAAAATCCAGGCCATCCACATAGGGAAATATCAAAGACCGCTGCAGCAACAGTGGAGCATTAGCGAGCGTCGGCGAATCGCCAGTGTCGCTCATCGCCTGATTCATCTTGTCGGCAAGCTGCGGCGCGGCGAGGAGATTCTTTCCGGTTGGGGCAAGGACGTAGTTGACGAAAACGGCCATCGCCTGCCCTTCGACCACAGCATCGCGAACCGTATCTTCTTCATCGATGGCAATGTGTTGGTTGTCCTGCTCTACATTTTGTGCGATTGGAAGATCTGTTTGCCGGTCCCATTTTTCCAGATGAATGTGCTGGTCCTGCAGCGCATGCGTCAGTTCATGCGCCAACACTGGTTTCTGCTCCTCTGGTGGAATCCAATCCAGCAAATTCACTATTTTGGCCTTGTCGTCGTAATATCCGGCGATCTGCTCGCGGAGTAGCTGGATGAGAAACGGCTTCAATTGAAAATCGCGGTCGAGCAGGCCAAACTTTTTCAACACCAGTTCACTGCGCTCCAGCCGCTTCGCGTCGCGATCGTTTCGCAGTTGCTGCATCAGGTAGCGCTCGACTTCATCGCGGGTCACCAGGCGACGCTTCACCGATTGCAAAACTGGCAGCCCAGTCTGCTTGCTGTCAAACTGCAGGATCGCATCGACAGAGCTGAATAATTGTTTGGCCTGCTCTGGCGTAATATGCGTCGGCGTGGTTGGATTGGCAGGATTTGCCGGCTTGGATGCGGTATCTGGGCTCGATGGCGCAGGCGGTGTCGGAGACGGCGGTGCTGATTGATTTGTTGGGGGAGGCGGCGTGACTGACTGAGCCCACGTACCCGCTGCCAGAAACAACACAGAGACGAAAACCAGGAACACGCGCACCGTCGTCAAGCCAGCACCGCGCCATCCTCCTCCACGCAGCCATGAATCGCCCAAACTGAAATCGCGCGTCTGCCGCTGGGCCGGATCGTGATCCGGCGAACATATGTCAACCTTCATCAAACCTCTTCCAAGGGAGGGCCGTTTCTACATCCCCGCTATAATTTGGAGTGTACCTTTGTGAGACGATCCGCACTGGCCCCTATGAGCAATTCCACTCCCAATCGATTCGAAACCGCTTCCACCGGATCAACGATCCAAGGCGCAACTGCGGAAGGAGTAACGGGGAACGTAGAGGATGCCAGCCTGGCTGACCTTACGCCTGCGACCGCCTTGGCGGATGCATTGGGAACATCAACCTCCCTGCCGCTTCAGCAATATCGCGGCGCACAAACCGTAGAATTCTTTTCCAACACGCCGGACGAACTGGCCGCACTCCTGACTTCTGCCGGCGTATACGACTTAGGTTGGCGCGCTTTCTCCGTTGTACCGGTGAAGACCGCGTGCGCTGGCTGAATGGCATGGTCACAAATTTCGTCGGCGGACTGGAAGAGAATGCCGGTTGCTACGCCTTTGTGTTAAGCGCGCAGGGTCGCATTCAAGGCGACCTGGATATCTATCGGCGCGCGGATGCCCTGTGGCTCGAAACAGACTTAGCTCAGATTGAAGTGCTCACCGCTTTTCTCGACCACTACATCATCATGGATGATGTGATTCTCGAACGGGAACCTACGTGGACTTCACTTGGGATCGCCGGCCCACTGGCCACCGCAAAGATGGCCGCTGCCGGGCTGCCTGTTCCCACATCGCCGATGCACATCGCGGAAACAACCTGGCAAGGCCATGCTGTCGTTGTGGTCGCAGCCTACAGCCCGCTGGTTCCGCGTTACGAGATCTGGATTGCGCAGGATCATGTACTCGACCTATGGAATGCACTAACTGGTACGGGCGCGGCGGTGCCTTGCGGCTCGGCCTCTCTGGAACAGCTTCGAATCCTTGAGGGGACGCCGTCGTATTCCGTCGACATCACCAACAAGGATCTACCGCAGGAAACGGCCCAGATGCGCGCCCTTCATTTCACTAAAGGCTGCTATCTGGGGCAGGAAATTGTTGAGCGTATTCATTCTCGCGGAAATGTGCATCGAACTTTAAGCGGCTTCGTTCTCGCGGATGCAAGACCAACAGCGGGAACGCCTCTGCTTTCCGATGGCAAGCCGGTTGGCGAGATCACCAGCACTGCGCGCATCTTAATTCCGGGTGTCGGCGAGCGAGTGGTTGCGCTGGGTAACATCCGTCGCGAGGCGCTGGAACGTGAAACAGCATTGATGGCCGATGGAACGATCGCGACCCCATCGACGCTCCCATTTGACTTCACGGGTACGGCAGTCCAGCCTTAAGGAACGATGGCGGTGGAGTCAGCAAACTTTTAGAAAGAAATGAGTTGCCTTATGCCAGAAAAAGAACCGCAAGTTACATTTACCGATCGTCGCAAGATTTCTTCTGATGGAGAAATCCGTCCGGGCGTCGCGCAGAGCGAGGCTGAAGAACAAAAGATTCGGCAAGCTGAGAGACCGCAACCGCCTGCCGCTGCAGAAAAAACGGCAGACTCTGGGATCGCAGGAAGCACCGCGCACGCTGACGCCAGTGAAAGCCACAGCGACGAAGACGCGCCTGACGAACCATTGCCGGATGGACCAACAGCACAGGAAAGCGCGGAGTCCAACGCCGCCTACCACCAGACCACGCAGCAACTGGACGATCTGCTGCGCGCCAAAGCGCCAGATTCCTCCCATCTGGGCCCGAGTTGTTTTCGACCATCTGGTGCAGTCGATGTATATGACCGCCATGATGAGTATGGGCGCAGGAACACAGCCCGGGGAGAAGCCGCGCATCGACTTAATGGGCGCGCGTCAAACCATTGACCTACTGGGCGTGCTGGCGGAAAAGACAAAAGGAAACTTAACCGCGAACGAACAACGCCTGCTGGAAAGCGCCTTGTTCGAGCTGCGCATGATGTTTCTGGAGATCACGAACGCCATCGCGCGCAATGCTGCCAATCCCGCGCAACAACAGTCCGGACGCAAATAAGCAGCGCGGTACTTCGAAAACTGAGTGGGCATAACGAGAAAGTGCAGATGCAAGCAGAGATTGTTTTCTTAGGCAGCGGCACATCCATGGGCGTCCCGACGCTGGGATGCAGCTGCCCGGTCTGCACATCCAGTGATCCCAGGGACCGCCGCATGCGGCCTTCGATCATTGTCTTGTTTCGCGACGGCGATAGCGAACGCTGCGTCCTGATCGACTCCGGCCCGGACTTCCGGCAACAAGCACTGCGAGAAAATCTGCGCAGCATTGACGCGGTACTATACACACATGCCCACGCAGACCACATCCTCGGTCTGGACGATCTGCGACCGCTCAGCTTCAAGAGTCCCGACAAAATCCCTCTTTATGCAGACCAGACCACCACTGCCGTATTGCGGCATGTCTTCGAATACACGTTTTCCGAGAGCAACCATTATCCGTATAAAGCCCGAGTGGAACTTCGTCCACTTGAGGCGCATACGAATGTTTTCGGCGTCGACTTCGTGACTGTTCCCTTACTGCACGGAACCCTTGAAACGGTCGGCTTCCGCTTCGGCACTGCAGCTTATCTAACCGACATGAGCGATATTCCAGAAGCGAGTTTTTCCCTGCTGCAAAACCTGGACATACTGATCCTGGATGCGTTACGGCGCACCCCGCACCCAAGTCATTCAAACCTGGAAACGTCGTTGAAATTCGTCGAAAAAATTCGTCCCAAGCGTGCCTATTTTACGCATATCGCTCACGAGCTGGGTCACGTTGAAACTGAAAGCGAACTTCCCTCCAATGTCCACATGGCCTATGACGGGCTTCGTATTCCTATCGAGTTATAGCCATGCAAATCTTCCATTCTATTGAGGAAATTCCCGCCAATTTTGGCCCCTCTGTTGTGACCATTGGGAATTTCGATGGCGTACATCGTGGGCATCAGGCCGTCATCGCAGAAGTCATCCAGCGCGCTCGTACCCTGCATGTATGCTCTGTCGCAGTGACGTTCGACCCTCATCCAGTCCGCATCGTGCGTCCGCAGATACCGTTGCGCCTGATTACCCAACTGGATCAAAAACTCGACTTACTGGCCCAGACCGGCATCGACGCTGTACTGATTCTGCCTTTTACCCACACACTCTCTCGACTGACGGCGCGGCAGTTTGTTCGCACCGTTCTTTGCGATGCGCTGAACGCCGTTGAGGTGCATGAGGGAGAGAACTTTCGTTTTGGCGCCGATGCCGGAGCGGATGTGCATGAATTGTCCTCACTCGGCAAGGAATTCGGTTTTACGGTCCACGTGCATTCGGCGACGAAACGGCGAGGAACGATTGTGTCCAGCAGCGTCGTGCGGGCCGCAATTACTGCGGGAAACATGCGTGCCGCGCGACAACTTCTGGGTCGGCCCTTTGAGATAATTTCATCGCCGGCGCCCGGTCGTGGGTACGGCTCGCGTTACACCGTTCCTACCATCAACCTGGCACCCTACAACGAGCTACTGCCAGCGAACGGCGTATACATCACATGCATGGAATTGCATGGAGAACAATTCGAATCGGTAACGAATGTCGGCAATCGGCCTACCTTCAAGGAAGAATCGTTTGCGGTGGAAACTCACATCCTCAACTTTCATCCAATTACTTTGGATGAGAGCACGCAACTTCGACTTCGCTTCCTCGACCGCATCCGCCCCGAGATCGAGTGGCCTTCGCCCCAGGCGTTGAAAGAGCAAATCGGCAGAGATGTAGCCCGTGCTCGCCATTACTTCGGGCTTTGTCACGCGCTTTCGGGCCACAGAGGTGGCGTCGCCAATGCAGACTAAGCAGGATGTTCTACTGACTTAGCTTCAGCCGGTCGATAGCCACGCCCTTGGCATCTTTGGACGTGAAAGCAATGGAGTTATTCCCACGATTCAATTGGACCGGAACGACTTTCGACTTATCGCCAGACCCCTGCAAGTGGATTTGTATCGGTCGACCATCGTTAACTCTCATCTGAACATTTTCATCTACCGAAGAAGAGTGAACCCCATAGACGGTGACCGAATACCTACCAGAATCCGGCACAACAACATGGGTGAAATCGAGAGAACTACTGTTGTTGTGAGTATCTCGAGTCGCGGGCAACGACACTGCGTAGCCCTGGCCGCACTCATGGCACGCAAGCAGTGTCGCCGCTCCAGCGCGGAGATTGCCGGGCCATTCCGCTTGGTAGATCGCGCCGTTTGCCCAGGAGAATTTTCCAGTCACCTTTAGCAGAACGGAACCGTGGGCAGGAATTCGCGTTTGATAGCGATCGGCAAATTGTCCTAGATTTTGATGCGCCCATAAATCACGCACTTCGGCTTTGCCGGTAAGCCCTAGATCACTCCATTGAACAGCAACCTCTGCCGGGACTGCCGTAAGGTTCAGCAGCAGGATTGCACTGGTGCCACTACCGATGCTGCCGAGCGCTTTGGCCCAGACTTGCAGGCCTTTTCGGTCTTCCCTTACTTTGAGAGGGCCGGCTCCAAGAGGATCCTGGTCGACGGCAATCGCTTCAGAATTGGTATAAATTCCACGGGTCGCTGCGTCCATTTGTGTCAGATCATTACCAGCCCACAACGGAGCGGCAGAGATGACCCACATGGAAAAATGAGATTTGGCTTCGACCAAGCTGAGTCCAGGATTCCCTACTTCCAGCATGTCGGGATCATTCCAGCTGTTTGGCGCACTGAATGCCGCGTGTCTTGCGTTCAACTTAAAATTTCCGACGACGCTCGCCCACTCGACATTATCTTTTTTAGGGCTGATGTCCCCGGTAGTACGCCACAGTTGGGCCTTCCCGTACGCCCACGTCCAGGGATCTTCATTTCCCCAGGAGCAGATGTAGAGCAACATTGGGCGATGCGCGTTCTGGATAGCAGCCGCCATGCGCTCGTAGACTTCCCGACCTGTGTGATTGGGCACGCGATTGCAGTAATCCATCTCGACTAGATCCATGCCCCATGAAGCAAACGTTCTCGCATCCTGATCCTCGTGTTGATAGCTGCCTTGATAGCGAGGTTTGGCATAGCAGGTATAAGGGCCCACATCGGTATAGATACCAGCCTTCAATCCGCGCGCATGAATGTAATCCACCAATGCTTTCATTCCACGCGAAAAGCGAACTGGATCGACAACCAGCTCGCCGTTTGCATCTCGCCCGGGAGCGATGCATTCCTGAATCAGCACATAGCGGTACCCTAGGTCTCGCATTCCGCTGGATACCAACGCGTCTGCCTGGTCGCGAATGGTCTGTGCGTTGTAATCGCAGAAGAAATGATTCCAGCTGGCCCATCCCATCGGTGGAGTAGGGGCCAGATTTGCCTGCGGGTTTGCTCTCACCTGCGCGAAGATCAGCTGGCAGCACCCGAGAAGAACTACAATGCAGGCGAGAATTCTGACTGCCTCTCGCTTTTGAAAACGAACAGAGGTGCTTTGTGTTATCGACAAGGTTTTCCCTCGCTGGTTCACCTTTGATCTATTGAATCAGACGCTCGGAAGGCTTCATTGTGGTCGGAGCTGCGGGCGCTTCGCCAGGAAATGTTTCGTCTGGATGGTCGGCGATTACTGTCCGCATGAAGTTCATCCAGATGGGCAACGCTACCCGCGCACCCGTTTCCTTGTCTCCCAGGGATTGCCGATCATCGTAGCCGACCCATACACCACAGGTCACGGAAGGAGAAAATCCGAGAAACCATGCGTCCGTAAAGTCGTTTGTGGTGCCAGTTTTGCCCCCCAGCGGATGCTGCAATTGGCTGACGACGGCTCCCGTTCCCTGATGAGCAACCGCCTCGAACATCTGCATCATTTGCCGCGCTGTTTTCGCATCCGTGGAGACGTGAACGTCGGGAGCGTCATCCCACAATACTTCTCCGTCTGCAGTGGTCACGCGGTGCACAAAATGGGGGGTCAAGCGAATACCGTCATTGGGAAAGCTGCTGTACGCCGCCACTTGTTCATACAGGCTGATCTCCGCCGCACCTAATGCAATGGGCAGGAATGAAGGAATGTCAGTGGTCACTCCAAAGCGGTGCGCCGTCGTAATTACTTTGTGGATACCGACATGGTCTGCCAGCTTCAGCGCTGGGATATTCAGGGAATCGGCAAAGGCGTGCAGCAACGTAATGTTTCCCTGATAGCGATTTTCGTAGTCATGCGGAATGTATACGCCAGATGCGGTACGGAACGTGGTCGGCCCATCGAGAATCATGCTGTCGGGCTTGTACCCATCTTCCATTGCTGCAGTGTAGACATACGCCTTGAAGGAGGAACCCGTCTGCCGTTGCGCCTGCGTGGCACGATCATATTGAGACAGATTGAAATCTCTGCCTCCTACCAGAGCAAGTATGTCTCCGCTGGGATTGTCCACCGCCATCAAAGCGGCCTGCACGCCACTGTCTTGTTCTAATGACGCATACTGCAAATCGCCATCAGTCTGCCCAACTCCGGTCGCCGGACTCCCTACCGTTTTGCTGACGGTCTGTTCCCCCGCAGCGCGGGGCAGAATGCGCACATACACAATATCGCCGGGACGAAGAAGATCCGTGGCAAGCTCTTTTTTTGTCCAGGCCCAGCCCTCGGGGGAGATGATCGCGCTCCGATTCTCACCCACACGAACGGTCACTTCGTAGGGAAGCACCTCGGTCACCACTCCGTGGATGTAGGTTCCCGACCCGGGATTGCTATTCCAATCCGGATGACGGAATTGGTCGATCGAACTGCCGGCGGCGATGACGTTCAGCAAATTGCCATGCCACCCTCGCTGGCGTTCATAGGAGGCCAATCCATCCAAAACAGCCGCATTCGCAGCCTGCTGCAGCTTCAGATCCAGGGTGGTATAGACGCGCAAGCCCGATTGGTGCACCATGTCCGAACCGAATCTCTGGTCCAACTCCTTGCGCACCTCATCGACAAACCAGGGAGCGATGGTGTTGGGAGGCGATTCGATATGCAAACCCAACGGGCTCGCCTTCGCTTCCGCTGCCTGTTGCGCGGTGATGACACCATCCTCCAGCATGGCGTTCAAAACCAGATTGCGTCGGTCCAGCGCCCGCTCCGGATGGGTTACGGGCGAGTAGTAGGACGGTCCGCGTGGAAGGGCGGCCAGCAAAGCCGCCTCGGGCAGTGTTACATCGCGCGCGTGTTTGCTGAAGTAATATTCCGATCCAGCCTCAAACCCATATACGCCCTGGCCCAGATAAATCTGATTGGCATACAGAGTAAAAATCTGTGCCTTGGTAAAGTTCCGCTCAATCTGAATTGTGAGCAGCACTTCCTGTAGTTTGCGGTGGAAGGATCGTTCCGGCGAAAGAAACAAGTCTCTGGCCAGTTGCATGGTCAAGGTCGAGGCGCCTTGCGCGCGCCTGTCTTCTGTTAGGTCTCGGTACGCAGCCCCTGCCACTCGAAATACATTCACTCCCCAGTGGCTTTCAAAATTCTTGTCTTCAATGGAAATGACAGCATGGCGAAGCTGCGGAGAGATGTCATCGTACCCGACGACAATACGGCGCTCTAACGCGAACGATCCGATCTCGCTGCCGTGAAGATCGTAAAGGACCGTCGTTGTGTTTGGCCGGTATCGTTCCAGATCCTGTATTTGAGGAAGATCCACCGTGTAGATCAGCAGCAGGCCGCTGAGCGCGCCAAACATCGCCGCCAGAATTGCAAGGATTCCAAATGCTGCAGAACCGGCCAGCTTTTTCCGTCGATGGGAAGGCGGGCGAAAATAAGCCCGACGTATGCCGCGTGGCCCGGGAGAAACATTGGATGCTGGAGGCGTGAAGGTCAAGGACAGTCCTGATGCAATTCTCTTACAGCTCTCAAGCAAATCGCGGAATTCTGAGGGACTTCGCGGAGTTTATTCTGAGCCAAGCCAAAAGGTCCCGGACCGAACTCGGTAAAAGTCCGCCGATGGACTCGCCTATCGCATCTACGGGAGACTATGTTCCCGTTTAAGCGGCCTTCTGCTGCTTCAACAACTCCAGTGCTTTGTTCAACTGATCATCCGGCTGAGCTGCCGCTGGCGGCGCAGGGGCTGGCTGGGCAGTCGCGGGCGCAGTGGGCTTTGTCACTGGACCGGCAGCCGGCGCCTGCAATCCAAAACCATTGTTCGCAGCCACCAGTACGTTCGGTGTTATTGCCTTGTCCTGAATCGCTTCCCCATTCGGTGCATGATACTTGGCGACAGAGAGAAACAACATGGCGCCGTCGGGCAAGGGAATCTGTTTTTGTACGGAACCCGAGCCAAACGTGCGGTCGCCAACTAACTCGGCACGGTTGTTCCCCTTCAGCGCACCCGCTACTATCTCTGCCGATCCCGCCGTTCCATGGTTCACCAAAACGATGAGTGGAGCCGGTGTGACGAAATTCTTCGACTCAGCCGTCCACGTCTGCTTCGGGTAGGTCTGGCCTTCCAGAGTGGCAATGGTACCCGACTTGAGAAAAGCATTCGCCAGCAAAACCGCAGAGTTCATGTCCCCTGCGCTTACATCACGGAGATCGAGCAAAATCTTTTGCTGTCCCGCCGCCTGAACCTGCCGCAGCTTGGTCAGCACATCATCCACTCTGTTCTGACTCAGATCATACGGCTTCAGATAGAGGATGCTGCTGTTTTCATATTCATCAACGTGCAGGGCTGGATATTCGGTCATGGTGCGGGTAAGCGTCATCGCGTCGGGCGTGGCACTTGTCGGCTCAATCACGGAGAAATGGATGGTCGAGCCTGGCTGACCATCGAGAGACATCTTGATCAGTTGCAAGGGCATGACGCGTGTGCTTTGATCGCCGATCTCTTCAATCACATCTCCATCGACGATCCCGGCGTGGTCGGCTGGGCTACCCGGAATCACCGACACTACCGTCGCGTAGCCGTAGCGCTTCGAAATCTGTACGCCAATCTGGGCTTTGCTTTCATTCTCCTGCGCCTGGTACTGCTTGAATTCGGCCGCGGTCAGATAGCCGGAATCCGGGTCAAGACCTTCCAGCAATCCATGCAGCGCTCCGGTAGTTACATCGGAAATGCTTGGCGTCACCACATAGTCATTCTGGATGTACTGCAGAACTTCGCTGTAGACTTCCATCTGCTGATAGGCGCTTGAGTCTGTGCCGGCGCGAACACCACCGGGCAGAAATCCGCCCAGGAAAACAAACACGATCAGCAACACTGAGATTGCGAGCAAAGAGAGCTTCAGAGCTTTAGGCATACGTAAGTTAGGGGCGGCACGCGGACGTCAGCGCCGTTGCTATCAGTGTACAGCTTTCACAGTTTCACAGTGGCGTGAAGTGCCTCTTCGGCATGGTCCGCTCAAGATGGCCATCGGACAGTTACTTTTTCGAGAAAGAGCGTACGTAGACCACCAGGTTCCAGATCTCGTCCGTCTTCACGCGGTCTTCCGCAGGCATTTTGCCTTCACCATTCTTAATGATGTAGAAAAGTTCTCCATCCGTCCGATTTTTCAGGGTCGCCGGATTGGTGAAGTCCGTCATTGTAAGGTTCATATCTGCAATGATGCCAGCATCTCCCTTACCGTTCCCTTTGGCTCCATGGCACATTGCGCAGTCGATCTGGTACACATTTTTTGCGTGGGCCTGGGAATTGGGCGTGGGCCTGATCGGATTCGCCAAATGTACCGCGGCCGGAGGAATGGGCGGCGGGGCAACCGGAGCCGTCGGTACCGTTGGTTGCTGCTGGGGCGAGAGTGCAAAAAGCAGTAGCGTAAGAAAGGCAAACAGGAAATTCGGCATACAAACCTCCCAAACTACCGAACACAAATATTACGGTCAGGTCACGGAGGAGATTGCGTTCACCATCACAATAACCCTATCCAGGGGTCTCGGTACGGCAATTCTCCGAATTACCGAAAAACCTACTCGTCCCTGCAGAATGAATCCCTCCGCTTTGCGGCGGGTGGGGATACCGACACTGGCAAGGATCTTTTGCAGCCATTCAGTTTTCCAGCACACTGTGGGATTCAATAGCTAACGGGCGAGCTCAGTGATGCAAAGGGTGTCGGCGGGTTTGAGGTACCCTTTGCGGCGAAACCAGTCTTCCATTGCAACTCTCAGGGTTTCGAGCGGTACGCGGAAACTGGCTTCGAGGAGGCCATCGCCCACCGGCAGGGTGTCGTCGAAAATGGCATCATTGGTGAAGTTCCGCATGGCGAAGTTGTCGATCCAGTGAACGGGACATGGGTGCCGCTGCCCTGCTGCATCGACGGATTCGATCTTCAATTTGCGCAGAAACATTGGGTTTATTCCTGCGCCTGCGGACCGGCATTGCGGACTGCATCCGGCACTTCAAATCTAGCGAAATTTTCGCGAAATTTACCCGCCAGCATCGCCGCCTGCCGATCGTAGGCAGCGCGATCTTTCCACATGTTGCGAGGATTCAAAATCTCGTACGGCACACCCGGAAAGGAGGTGGGAATGTTGAATCCAAATGTCGGCTCTTTCACAAATTTCACATCCGCCAGCTGTCTATCAAGCACGGCATGGACCATGGCACGCGTATGCGCCAGGCCGATGCGCTGCCCTACGCCGTAGCCGCCGCCGGTCCATCCCGTATTGACCAGCCAGCACTGCGCTTCATGCTGGCGAAGACGATCGCCCAACATGGCGGCATACACCCCTGGCGGCAGCGGCATAAAAGGCGCGCCAAAACACGTAGAAAAGTCGGGCACAGGTTCGCTGCCAATCCCGGTCTCGGTGCCCGCCAACTTCGCAGTGTATCCAGATAAAAAGTGATACATGGCCTGCTCCGGCGTCAGTTTGGAAATGGGTGGAAGCACGCCGAAGGCATCGGCGGTGAGAAATAAAATATTTTTCGGATGGCCGCCAACACTGGGCAGCAGAGCGTTTTGAATATAGTCGATGGGGTACGCGGCGCGCGTATTTTCAGTAAATCGGGTGTCGTGATAATCCGGTTCGCAGGTTTCTGGATCGAGTACAACATTTTCCAACACGGAGCCGAAACGGATGGCGTGATAAATCTGCGGCTCCTTCCCTTTCGACAGGTCCACGCACTTGGCATAACAACCGCCTTCAAAATTAAAAACGGCATTCGGACCCCAGCCATGCTCGTCATCGCCAATCAAGCGGCGATAGGGATCGGCGGAAAGCGTGGTTTTCCCCGTGCCGGAAAGCCCGAAGAACAGGGCTGTCACCCCATCCTCGCCCATGTTGGCGGAGCAATGCATGGGAAACACATCGCGCTGTGGCAGCAGAAAATTCAAAACGCCAAAGATGCATTTCTTCATCTCGCCGGCATATTTGGTGCCGACAATCAGAACAATCTTTCGCGTGAAATCCACCAGGATTGCGGTAGATGAACGAGTCCCGTCGCGCTCCGGAACAGCTTGAAATTCAGGCGCCGCGATGACGGTGAATTCAGGCGTATAGATCGCGAGTTCCTCCGGTGTGGGGCGTAAAAAGAGTTGATGGACAAACAGCGCATGCCAGGCATATTCAGAAATGATCTGAACCGACATCCGATACTGCGGATCGGCCCCCGCAAACAGGTCCTGGACGTACAAGTCACGATCGGCCAGATGGGCCAGCACACGATGGAAAATCGCGTCAAACTTTTCCGCCGCAAAAGGCTGATTGATCTTGCCCCACTTCACTGTCTCCCTAGTGCGGTCATCCAGAATGATGAATTTATCTTTCGGAGAACGACCGGTGCGCGCGCCCGTATAAGCGACCAGCGCGCCATTGGCAGCCAGTTTCGATTCTCTGCGGGCCAGTGACACGGCCACGAGTTGCGAGACGGAAAGGTTGCGATGAACCCGATCCGGCGTTAGACGAGCAAGTACCTGCATTTCGTGGACAGATGCTCCAGCCAATGGCATGGGCGGATCGCTCCTGGATCTGATTAAACCCTTTATTGTGCCATGGAGCCAACTTCCGGAAAACTATTTGGTGCACTCACCTTGCGGATCGCCAATGGCATGTTCGACATGCACGAAAGCGATTGTTTTCATCAGTCGGGCGGCAAGCGAAAAATTAATTCGTAGTGAGGATGGGAAGTACGGGGAGGTTGCCGGTATTGCCGGCCTCACGCATCACGATGTCGAGATGGGCCAGTACTTCATCGACCGTCATGGTGTAGATTTCGCGGCCGTTATCGTATCCGTTTTCAATTGCCTGCTTCAGATAGTGACCCGCAATCTGCGCCGCCAGATAATCTGTGATGACATTGCCGCCAGACCGCTTGCGAAATTCCACCCAGGCTGGCAGCGGCATGGCGATCACAAGAGAACGTCCATTGACGATGAATCGAACATCGACCGCATCCGCATGCCGGGTGGCGATGGCAACGATGTTCCCTTTCCAGGTGCAATGCAGCTCTTCACCGGTCCAGTGATCCGCTGCTTGAAAATCTTCATACATAGATATCAGCGTACTTGGCGGACGGTTCCGGATCAAGTTGCACCATTCTTGCATCGAATTCAAGTCCGGCGAAAGCAGACGCCAGGGTAGCGAGACAATCCAACGATGCGCAGAACCAATTTGGCGTTGCGTGGTGAGTGTTCCCAAAATAAAAAAATATTCTCAACCATTCCGCGTTATCGTGCGTCCAACAGTGGTTAGTACAGTAGGAATAGGAGACGGAGTCAAAAGCATGGCAAATACCCCTAGCGCGAATCCACAAGAGAAGCGGCAATACTTTGAGAAACGTCTACGGCAGCGCCAGCAAGAACTGGAGCAAGCTGTGGCCAACACGGTGGAACAAGCGCTCGCCAGCAACCCCGATGACACACGAGACGTCGCCGATCAGGCGGTCGCAGGCTACCAGAAGGAATTGCTTTTTACGCAAGGCACAGTACGAAGCGCGCAACTGCGACTGGTGCGCCAGGCATTGGTACGCCTTGCTGATGGAACGTTTGGCGATTGCATCCGCTGCTACCAGGCCATCGGGGCCAAACGAATCGAGGCGCTTCCCTGGACCCCCTATTGCATCGATTGCCAGGAACGCATCGAGAAAGGCGACATCGAACCGACTGCTTCCGTCGCCTGAAAATTGCAGAGAAACCCAGAGCCTGAAAATATTCGGATTCGTGTGAATCTGATGGCTCTATTTCATAGCAGCCATGGCAGAGCGGAACAGTGTCTCAAAATCCTTGCCAGCTTCCGGACTGCGAGCGATGGCAGCTTCGACGCCTTTCTGCGCGGCTAGACGCTGATAGCCGAGATTGACCAGCGCGGACAAAACATCTTCCGATACTGGCGTGGAAGCGCCTGTGTTGCCGGGGGGCGCTAGTTCCTGCAATTTATCTTTCAACTCCAGAACTATCCGCTCCGCAGTTTTCTTGCCTACTCCTGGGATATGGGTCAGGGTGGCGTGGTCCTGGCCATGAATGGCGGCGATGAGCCGTTCCGGGGGCAGTCCGCTGAGCACGGTAATCGCGAGCTTAGGGCCAATTCCGCTGATGGAAAGCAGTTTCTCGAAGAGTCGCTTCTCGGTCCGCGTAGTGAACCCGAACAAGGCCAGCGCATCTTCCCGCACATGGGTATAGACCAGCAGCGCAACTTCATTGCCTTCAGCAGGAAGCGCCGTGAAGGTTGGAATGCTGATGGTCACTTCGTAACCGACGCCCGCGGCTTCAACAACCGCGGTTTGCGGAGTCTTGAAGAGAAGTCGTCCGCGCAGATGTGCAATCATGCGCCGATTCTATCGTTTACCGCGGCAGATGTCGCAAAGCCGTCAGACGCGGGAAAGAAAATCTTTACCGATTGCGGCGGTAGAGGATGGAAAACTCATGGCCTGTGGATGGAGGAAAAAGCTGCGCGACATGACGCAGACGCTCAGCCAGTGCCGGTGCGGCCAGTAGCGGATATTCGCGCTCGCGCAGCTCGCTATAGTCGAAATCGACAGTGAGCGAAAGAAGATAAATGGCGACGGCGTCGGAAAACGCGGCTTCAAGATACTGTGTGCGCGCTTTTTCGTCGATGGCGCGGCTTTCGATCGCTGGCTCCTGCGTGGGCTTGCCGGTCCAGAATTTAGGACGCCGACGCTTTGCTTGTGGCGCGGAAATCTGCACATTGTTGGAGCCGAGTGCTTTCGCTCGATGCTCCCACGCGTCCTGACTGGTCTCTCCGCGGACATTAGCTTCGGCCTGCGACCAGACCATCTGCATAAAGCTTTCCGGCACACCGGCAGCATCGACAAAGTGATGGCCGGCGTTGATGTAGAACTCAAAGGAAAGTGCGAATCGGTCCTGCATCAAGCGCGTGGAGATGAAAATGCAATCCGTGCCATCGATGTTCGCATTTCGATGACAGACAGCCGTATCGCTGAGCTCGGTGGAGGAATCTGCAGCAATCATCAGCTTGCTCGAATCGATTTCGAAAAAGGCTGAGTCGCTGATCTCGGCGGGATAGGATCCACCCAGCGTCAACGGCACAAAATAATATCGCTTGCGAAGGAGCGCGGCGGCAATCGCGGGTGGAACGGCCTCGACCATTCGCTGCAAATCCGCGGCAGCAAGCTGGGTATCGCCAAAGCTTCCATAGCCGATGCCGTTGGAGGCTTGTTCGATGGGCACTGTACGCGCCACTTCCTGAGCGGCCTTGAGTTCGATCTGGGCGATTTCCGGCATGAAGCTGTATTCTAGAGCAGTTCCACGGAACCTGGTACCCGGCCAACACGTGACGCAGCAGATGCGGCTATTGCCAAGGAAACAGAAATGACAAACGTACAAAATATGACAGCCGATATTTCTGGAGATTCGGGAAAAAAAGATGTCACCATCTTCAGGATTCCGATTGGGAAATTGGGATTGCTCAGCATCGTATTGATGGGCGGCGCGTGCGGATTTATCGTCTTTTTTGCTACATTTTTCCTCGCCATCGTCGGCGTCACGATCTATGACGCGGCCACGGGAACGTCCATGCTAAATCTCACTATCAGCTATCGATATATCGCTGCGCCGGTCGGTATTTTCGCCATGGCGCTCAGCCTGACCTATCTGCTGACGGTGTGGGCCCGGCGAAAACTGTCTGGCGCGGCATGACCGCATATTCCTGATCAATTTTCGTCTATGGGCATGGTGACCATTCCGCAGGCAGCGTACTCGCCGCAGTTGCCGCGGCGACCTTCCGCAGATGAAGCACGCGCTTGGTGCCAACAATTGGAAGAAGGCAACATCCTGTTTTTCCCCCAGACGCCAATTACGTTGTCGGAAGACGATCTGCGCTTTTTACTGACGCTGGAACAAACCAGCAGCGGCCTGCACAAGAATCTGGCGTACAAACCGCAACGCGACGAAGTTTCCGGCGCAGATATGAAGGGTGCCGACTCAGCCGCAAGTGAGCGCCTGCACCGCATTTTGCGGGAATATTCCCAGCGAGTCACCGAATTTCTTGGTTCTTTCTTGTCGCCTTATCAGTCGCGTTGGCAATTGGATTACGGCAGTTTTCGTCCGCAGGAAGAACAAGGCCGAGACCTGCCTTTGCGTCGCCGCAATGACTTGATGCACACAGACGCATTTCCTACGCGGCCTACGCATGGCGCTCGCATTTTGCGGTTCTTCAATAATCTTCATCCGACCAAGACACGCGACTGGATTACCGGCGAGCCATTTCGCGCTCTGGTGCCCCAGTTCCTGTCAAAGACTGCGCCGCGGCAGATTGCGTTGCCACGGGAGCAAAGCACGCTAACGCGCGTAACGGCAAAAGCAGCGTGCGGCATGGGCCTGGGGCGAGCATTGCCAGCCTTGAAGCGCTCCCCGTATGACGGCTTTATGATGCGCTTCCATAATTTCTTGAAAGAAAATGCGGACTATCAGACGCAAGGAAAGCGCGAAGCATGGTTTTTTCCGCCTGGCTCCAGCTGGATGGTCTATACCGATATGGTGCCGCATGCCGTGTTGGCTGGCCAGTATGCATTGGAGCAGACCTATTTGGTCGCGCCGGAAGCCATGGTGGCCCCGGAACATTCTCCACTTGCTGTGCTGCAGGCCCTGACGGGCGAGCGGTTGGTCTAAACCAGTTCCTCGATGCAATTGCGCGACTCTCCAAACAGAGTGGCAGGTGGCGCAGTACCTTCCGCGCCGTTCGCTAGGGATGCTATGCGGAGCCTGTTCCTCTAGTGTCGATCGCATCGCGCTCCGCATAAAAAGCCGCTGTCGGTTGCATATTCGGTCCGAATGGTAGCGGCCGCAGCGGTTTTCCGTCGACACGTTTATCTTCTTCGTTCAACCATGTGTTGCGGTCTGTGATGCCCCACGTCAGCACGGCCTTCACATTCGGTTCGGCCAGCATCATCGTCAAATACTCGCGGTAGACCTTTGCGACAGCGGCATCCCGATCTTGAATTGAGCCACGGACTTTTCCATCATTCACGTCCAACTCCGTGACAAAGACCTGAAGATCGAGCTTGGCCATTTCGCGCACAAAATTTTGCAGTTCCCGTCCAGGCGGCGGGACATCCGCTTTGATGTGACTCTGCACTCCCACGGCGTCAATGGCACGCCGGTCGCCTTCATGCGCCGGATCATGGCCAGCACCGCTGCGCGCTTCGTCTCCTGGTCAGGGTATTCGATGCCGTAATCGTTATAGGTCAGCAGTGCCTTCGGGTCAGCCTGGCGCGCCGTTCTGTAGGCCAGCTCAATGTAGTCGTCCCCTACTAACGCGAGCCATGGCGTCTTGCGCAATCCGTCCGGACGCCCATCTTTCGGGTCGATGCCTTCATTCACAACGTCCCACGAGTGAATCTGTCCCGCAAAATGCTGCATCTCCGTGCGGATGTGGTCGATCATGGCCTGCTGCGCATTCGCTTTGGTAATTGGTCCCGGAAACCACTTGGGCAACTCGTCATGCCAGATGAGGTTATGTCCGCGTACCTTTTGCCCGTTCTTTTCGGCAAAATCCATCAAGACGTCGGCTTCGCGAAAATCGTACTTTCCAGGCGCAGGGCTTAGCGGCCCCCATTTCATTGCATTCTCGGCCACCAGAATCGAGCATTGTTCCGCAATCAGCGCACTATAAGCATGATCGCTGGCCAATACCTGTGGATCGACCGCACAACCGACGAGTAATCCTCGGGCATCCGCATGCGCGCGCAGAGAAGCCGCGCCGCTGACGCTGTTCCGTAGCTGCCCGGTTATTTTTGCCCAAGCTGAACGCTGCTGCACCAAAGTTGCGCCGACAGTCAGGCTCGCTGCTTGAAGAAATTGTCGTCTGGTTTGCATCGATATTCCCGGCGTCGTATCCACGGTGATTGAAATCCTACGCTTTTGCGCTGTGCCCTAGTTCGCGGATACCTTTAGAAAGGTATTACGACCTGACAGACCGATCCACTACAGGGGGCATCGGACGAACGATGGCGATGGCAAGTGTAGATAGTCCCAACAAGCTGGCGTCAGAACCGTCGCAGGGCAGCAAGACGGCGTTGCCGATGGTCATCACATTGTTCTTCCTGTGGGGATTCATCACCTGCCTGAACGACATCCTGATCCCTCATTTGAAACACCTGTTCACGCTGAATTATGCAGAGGTCATGCTGGTGCAGACCTTCTTCTTCACCGGATATTTCGTCTTCGCGCTTCCCTCGGGCAAGGTGATTGACTGGATCGGCTATAAGTGGACGATGGTAGCTGGACTGCTGGTGATGGCGGTCGGAGCGCTTTGTTTTCTCCCGGCGGCAATGGTGCCATCGTTTCCACTGTTTCTGGTCGCGCTAGGAATTGTGGCCGCGGGAATGACATTCCTGCAGGTGGCCGCCAATCCATATGTCATCGTTTTAGGACCGGAGAAGACTGCATCGAGCCGATTGAATCTGGCGCAGGCATTCAACTCGCTGGGGACCACGGTTGCGCCGTACGTTGGCAGCCTATTTATTCTCGGCACCGTTCCCTTGGCCGCCACGCAATTGAAGCTATTGTCACCCTCCGCACTCCATGCATACAGAGTGGGCGAAGCCGCCGTGGTGAAGCTTCCCTACACCTTGATCGCCATTATCTTGATCTCGTTTGCAGTAGCGATGGCGTTCTACAAATTGCCGAAGATCCACACGGAGGAGGAGATGTCTGCCGACGCACCCCTTCCCAGCATCTGGAAGCAGCGCCACCTGGTGCTGGCCGTGGTGGCGATCTTCGTCTATGTCGGCGCAGAGGTCTCGATTGGAAGCTTCCTGGTCAACTATTTCAGTCAGCCGAACATTGGCAATATGACGGAAAAGGCTGCCGCTCTGTATGTCGCGTTTTATTGGGGTGGCGCCATGATCGGTCGTTTCTGCGGTGCCGGAATTACACAAAAATTGCGTGCGGGTCCGGTTCTGGGAGTAGCGGCCATTGTCGCCTGCTGCCTGGTCATCACATCGATGACGACGTTCGGTCATGTGGCGATGTGGAGCATTATTCTGGTGGGACTGTTCAACTCCATCATGTGGCCGAATATCTTTGCCCTGGGACTTGCAGAACTGGGGCGGCTGACGAACCTTGGATCCAGCCTGTTGGTGATGGGAGTGCTGGGCGCGGCTCTCATCCCGTTATTGCAGGGCTTCGTGGCCGACAAAATTGGCATCCACCATGCATTTTTTCTGCCCGCTCTTTGCTACGTCTACATCTGCTATTACGGGTTTAGGGGATCGAAGGTCAGGCATGCCGAGGCAACGGCATAAAGAATAAACCTGGGAATCCCATATCTCCCTACATTTTTGTGGACACCGGACTCCCACAAGGTTTCCCCGACTCGTTGCTCGCTATGGATAGAGGCGTGCTGGGGTAATCGTTGGCGCCGGTTCTCCTGATTCCACGATCATCGCCAGCAACTCCTCGCGTAATTGCGCCGCCTGCTTGAAGGGCTGACGCCCGGCCAGATTCACCAACTGGGCCGGATCGCTGTAGTTGTTGTACATCTGATATTCCTCGTAATGCATACTCGAAGAGTCCTTGTAACCATTTAAATTCGTGTCGGCCACGCAGTAGGTCCATTCCCGGGTGCGAATTGCACGGCCCACCATCGATTCGCTGATCTGAATCAGCGCCTGATTCCGCCAATCTCTTCGCGCTTCGGGGCTGCAAATCAAAGGAAGCAGGCTCTTACCTTTCATCGATTTCGGTATTGCTACGCCGACGCTATCGAGCAGAGTCGGCGTCAGATTGATAGCGCCGGTGATTTCCGATAGCGCAAGCGAATGATTCAGCCCAGGCCCCTGAGCGACGAACGGCACTCGAATGGAACTGTCATGCGGACTCCGTTTATATTCCTCATTCCGGGTCCGGAACTGGCACCCATGATCGCTGGTAAAGAGAAAGATTGTATTGTCCAGTTGGTTTTGCTCTTCAAGAGTCTGCAGAATGGTACCCACGGACGCATCGATTTTCTCAATGCATCCGTAGTAATCCGGCAACTGCGCCTGCCAATCTCCTGGCAGGTGCAACAAGTCCGGCGGAACAAAAGGATTCTGGAAACGTTCGGCATATCCTTTGGGTGCGACAAATCGGTTTTCGCCGTTTTGAAAATGCGGTTCGAGCTGGGAAATAAACAGCAGGAACGGCTTCTCCTGCGGCTGCTTCAAAAAGCGCACGGCACGCTCGGTAATAAAATCGACGCGGTATTGATCTTTGAAGGAAATTGGGTTTCCCTGCGCGTCCCAGATTGTCCCTTCATAGGGATGCGAGGTCAGCTCCAGCACATTCGCACCTTCCCAAAAATCAAGAAAGCCACCTCGATCTTCCGGAAGAACAAAACCCGTGCCTTGCGACGCCAAGTGCCATTTCCCAACAAAATTGGCGGTGTATCCGTTTTCTCTGAGTACCGTTGCCAGCGTCGGGAGATCGCGATGCATTGGGTTTGGAGGCGAAAGTTTCCACATGCCAGTTTCCGTCGCATAGCGTCCCGTCATCATGCATGCGCGTGAGGGAGAGCAAAGCGGCTGGTTGGTCACAGCTCCGGTAAACGCAACGCCCTGCTGCATGATCTTGTTGAGGTTCGGCGTCTTCGTGGTGGGATTCAGACCATAGGCTCCGACAAAATCCCAGCGCATCTGGTCGGCGACAAATAAAACGATGTTGGGCTTGCTCGTCGACGGAATATGGCTGGATGTTTGTTCCTCGCCCAATGCTCGCGTGGTTTCCCCAGCCATACCAGCGAGGGTGGCGGCTGAAACCATGCCCTTGACGAAATTTCTTCGAGATTGGGAAAGAGCTTTACGTTCTACGTTGACTTGTGCATTTCCCTCACCATCCATGGGCTGCCCTTCCTCTCTCTCGTTTAGAAACTACCATTGTGAGTGCCAATGCGCATGGCCGGAGTATATCGTTTGGACTTCCAGAAACAGATCGAGCCTGCCAGCATAGCATCCGCATCAACGTATTAACGTCGAGTTCATATTCGCGCTAAGCCTTCTGATTCCCGTAAAATTAAGTGTTTGGTTCGAGCGCTGTTCGTCGAGCATCCAATAACCCCAACATTGCAACGAAATGGAGCATTCCCTTGGCTGAAACAATTTATGACGTCGCCATCATTGGTGGCGGCCCGGCTGGTTACACCGCGGCGATTCGCGCTGGGCAATACGGCCTGAAAGTCGCGCTGATTGAAAAAGACAGCAAGCTGGGCGGGACCTGCCTGCATGTGGGTTGCATCCCCACCAAGTCTCTGCTGTTCAATGCCGAGGTGTACGACCACCTGAAGAATGCTGTCGAGTACGGCATCGAAGGATTGGGCGAGGGCAAGCTGAACTGGGGCACCATCCAGAAGCGCAAGCAAGGCATCATCGACAAGCACGCCAAGGGCCTGGTGTTTCTGATGAAGAAAAACAAGGTGAACGTGTACGAGGGTCATGGGAGGCTGACCGGACCGGCGAAGGACGGCGTGCATTCAGTCGAGGTATACACGGAGGGGGGCGGCGGCGCCGACGGCGAGCGCAGCTTTGTGAAGGCGAAAAATGTGATCCTTGCGACCGGTTCTGACGCCAAGATGCTGCCAGGCCTGGAACCGGATTCGCGCGTGCTGACGAATGTGGAGATTCTTTCGTTGAAAGAAATTCCCAAATCCCTGGTGGTGATTGGGGCGGGTGCGGTCGGCGTGGAATTTGGATCGATCTTCAAGAGTTTTGGCGCGGAGATCACGATTGTTGAGTACCTGCCGCGACTGGTGCCGAATGAAGATGAAGACGTGAGCAAGGAACTGGCGCGGGCCTTCCGCAAGCGCGGGATTGAGTCGTTCACAGGCGCGAAATTCGAGAAGCTGGAGAAGACAAAAACCGGCGTAAAGGTGACGGTTACCGGCTCCGACGGCAAGCAAATGGTGAAGGAAGCGGACAAAGTACTGGTAGCTGTGGGCCGTGCTCCGCGCACAGACAACGTGGGACTGGAAAAGACCAAGATCAAGCCGGACCGCGGATTTATCAAAGTGAATGAGTGGATGCAAACGGAGGAGCCGGGCGTCTATGCGATTGGCGACATTGTGGCCGGGTTGCCGCAACTGGCACATGTTGGCGCGATGTGCGGCATGGTAGTCGCGGCCAAAATCGCCGGAAAATATGCGCGTCCGGTGAAGCGTGAGCGCGTTCCCGCCTGCACCTATTGCGAGCCGCAGATTGGCAGCGTAGGCCTGACAGAAGCGGCGGCGAAGGAAAAGGGTCTGCAAGTGAAGGTGGGCAAATTTCCGTTTACTGCAAACTCGAAGGCCTCGATTGTGGATTCGCATGATGGCTTTGTGAAGATTGTCGCGGATGCGAAATATGGCGAGATTCTTGGCGTCCACATCATTGGGCCACAAGCGACCGAGTTGATTGCCGAGGCGGTAACAGCTATGGAGCTGGAAGCCACCGTCGAGGAGATGATGTTTACGATTCACGCCCACCCGACGCTGGCGGAGGCAATGCTGGATGGTTTTGGCAGCGTCGAAAATATGGCCATCAACGCGTAGTTTGGCTTTAAGAAAAAACGAAGGCTCGGAGCCATGCGGGCCTTCCTGCCCCTCGATAGAGTCCTATGTCCGCACACAATGACGTTTCGTCACCAGCCGTCCCGCAAAGATGGAACCCGTCAGAATATTCAGAGCACGGTCGATTTGTGACCGATCTAGGCGCGAATATCCTGGAGTGGCTCGATCCTAAACCGGGCGAAGAGATTCTGGATATTGGCTGCGGCGATGGCGTGTTGACCGAGGAGATCATGCGGCGTGGGGCGCATGTCCGTGGAGTGGATGCATCCGTGGAGATGGTCGAGGCCGCGAGAAAGCGCGGCGTGCACGCGGAAGTGATGGATGCGACGCGCCTGACGTTTCAGCGACAGTTCGCCGCTGTGTTTTCGAATGCTGCCCTGCATTGGATTCATGACCAGCCTGCTCTGTTGCGTGGTGTCGCAAGTGCGCTGAAACCAGGTGGGCGGTTTGTGGCAGAAATGGGCGGACACGGAAATATCGCTGCGATTCGGACTGCGCTGCACGCGGCTCTGGCCCATCATGGATGGGCGCATCTGATGGCAGAGGACAACTATTTTCCTACCGTCGTAGAGTATCGCCGCTTGCTGGAAACGCATGGCTTCACCGTGGATGCGATCGAGCAGGTTCCCCGCCCCACTCCGCTACCCAGCGGAATGCGCGCATGGCTGTTGATGTTTCGCCGCGGCGTCTTCGATGCCGTGCCGGAAGAACTGCGGGACACGATTCTGAATGAGACGCTTGAACATCTTGAGCCTACCCTGCGCGACAAAAATGACAATTGGACTGCAGACTATGTACGGCTCCGCTTCCGCGCGCGCGTCGACTCTGCGGACGCTGCGTGATGGCAAATTTGCTGCATCTGATCCATTTGGGTCGCGTCGAATATGCGGAGGCGCTAGAGCTCCAACAGAAACTGGTAGCACTGCGCAAGCAGCAGCGGATTGGCGATGTGTTGTTGCTGCTGGAGCATCCACCGGTGCTGACGCTGGGCAGGAATGCGCATCGCTCCAACATCCTGGTCAGCGACGATGAGTTGCGGCAGCGCGGGATCGGCGTGCATGAGATCGATCGCGGCGGAGACGTAACGTATCACGGGCCAGGGCAGATCGTTGGCTATCCGATCCTTGATTTGCGCGGAGAATTTCCTGGAAAGAAAGGGCCGCATCTGGGTGCTGTCGAATACGTCCGCTGGCTGGAGGAAGTGTTGATCCGCACCTGCGCGGAATATGGCGTGTTGACCCATCGCATCGCAGGACGCACCGGCGTGTGGACGCTACCCGGTGGCAGCATTCCAGAAAAAAAGATCGCGGCGATCGGTGTACACATTTCTCAAGGAATTACTTCCCATGGATTTGCATGGAATATGACAACCGATCTACGCGATTTTCGCTTGATCGTTCCCTGCGGAATTGCGGATTGCGCCGTCACCAGCCTGGAGGAGGAGATCGACGAACATTCTGGCGCCATGCCGACCCTGGAACAGGCCATACATGCAGTCGCGCGAAATTTCGGCCGTATTTTTGGCAAGCAAATTCTATGGATGGAATCGGTGGAGGCGTTGTTGCAGGAATCCAGGCAAGACAAGAGTTGATCATGCCAATTCGCGAGAATCATGGCGTCACTCATCGAGCAAGGCGGGCTCACGCGTTGGTAGCCGTGAGGTCGCTGTTCGGCATCTTGTCATATAGAATGGTGAGTTTGGTGCAATTCGGCAGTAAAAAACGTCTCATGGCGACAAGGAAACCATAAATTCCATCCCAAACCATCTCTGAAGTGCAGTCCACAAGCAGACCCAGGATTGCGCATGCATGAGCAGCAAACGCAGTACTGAATGATTTGCAACCAGAAACTATCTGAACCGAAACGAAAGCAGGAAGGATCCATGCCAACCAATGTAGTGATGCCGCAAATGGGCGAGTCAATCTTCGAGGGAACCATTACGAAGTGGCTGAAGAAGGCCGGCGAGAAAGTCGAGCGAGATGAACCCTTGTTCGAAATTTCGACCGACAAGGTGGACGCAGAGATTCCTGCGCCGGCGTCTGGAGTATTGACGGAAATCAAGGTCGCGGAGGGCGCGACAGTAGAAATCAATACGATCGTCGCCGTAATTGGAGAAAGTGGGAGTGCCGCAGCGTCGAATTCAGCGACGACAGTCGACGCGGCGAAAGTGGCCAAGCAAGGTCCGGCTGCCACAGCGCCGGCAGCAACGCAGCATGGGGAACCTACGCCACCACCCGCAGACGGCGATCCCTTGAACGATCCGGAGGGAATGTCAGGTCCAGAGGAATCTGAATCTATGCCCGCCGTCGAATCCAAGCCAGCCGCGGCAGCGGCCAGCACGGGCGGCACCAACGTGGTGATGCCGCAAATGGGTGAGTCGATCTTTGAGGGAACGATTACAAAGTGGTTGAAAAAGGTCGGCGATAGGGTGGAGCGGGATGAACCGCTATTTGAAATTTCGACAGATAAAGTCGATGCTGAGATTCCCGCGCCCGCGGCTGGTATTTTGACGGCGATCAAAGTAGCCGAAGGCAATACGGTCGAAATCAACACGGTCGTTGCAGTAATCGGCGGCAGCGGTGCAGGAACTTCCGCAGCCGCACCTGTAGCAACACCCACAGGAAAGAAACCTGTAGCTGCTTCACAGGCCAGCCCAGCGCCTGCGACACCTTCCACGGCGCGGGAAAGTACAGCGGCGTCTGGCGAGCGGCAACGTTCTTCACCGCTGGTACGGCGCATTGCAAAAGACAATAACCTCGATCTGTCACAGGTCCGCGGTACGGGTCCCGGTGGACGCATCACCAAGGACGATACCCTTGCCTACCTGGGGCAACATGGCAAAGGATCGTCGGCCTCTGCTGCCACAAAGCCGGGGACGGCGGCATCAGTGACGCCTTCGCTGGCAGCCTCTGCATCCACCGGCGTTTCAATCCCTGGAGAACTGGTTCCTCTGACCAAGATGCGTTCCATCATTGCTCAGCGAATGATTGAGTCGAAACACACCAGTGCGCATGTCCACAGCGTTTTCAAGATTGACATGACGCGGATCGTGCGGATTCGCGAGCGCGAAAAGTCGAAGTATGAACAGCGAAATGGCGTCAAGCTGACCTATATGCCATTTATCACCAGTGCAGTTGTCAGTTGCCTGCGCAAGATGCCGATCGTAAATGCATCGCTGGAAGGCAACGCGATTCGGTACCACAAAAATATCAACATCGGTATTGCTGTCGCGCTCGATTGGGGACTGATTGTTCCGGTAATCAAACAGGCAGAGGAGCGCAGCTTCCTGGGGATTGCGCGCGCCATTGCCGATCTGGCCGCACGGGCGCGCACGAAAAAGCTGAAGCCGGATGAAGTGACGGAAGGCACGTTTACCATCACCAATCCTGGCCTGTTCGGCGAGCAGTTCGGTACACCGATAATCAACCAGCCAGAGACGGCGATTCTTGCGGTGGGCGGACTGTTCAAGGAGCCGACGGTCGTAACGGATGCCGACGGCAATGACAGCATTGCTGTCCGCAGTATCATACGGCTGACGTTGGGCTTCGACCATCGCATCATTGATGGCGCTGATGCCGGCAAGTTTATGGCTGAGCTGAAAAAGACGTTGGAAAACTGGGACGGCGATATCGGCTAGCGAAATTTCTGCGTGTACGAACAAAAGGCAGGCCGGCTGGCCTGCCTTTTCTCATGGCCGCGCGCCTATGTAACTGTGATGATTACAATCTGCTCTTTGCGTCCAGGACATGCTGGACTGCTTCTTCCGCAGTTTTTCCGACAGCAGATAAATGACCCATCTTCCGGCCTGCGCGCGGAACATGCTTTTCATACAAGTGCAGTCTTACACCTGGAACCGCCAGTGCCAGATCGAAACGCGGGCCGGTCTCCGTCTTCGCGTCCAGCCACACATCTCCCAGCAGATTGACGATGGCTGCGGGTTGGACCACATCCACCTCCCCGAGCGGAAGATTGCAGACGGCGCGAACCGCCTGCTCAAACTGGCTGGTAATGCAGGCGCGCTCACTGGAGTGATAGCTGTTATGCGGTCGCGGGGCCAGTTCATTGACCAACAACCGGCCATCCTTTGCGATAAACATCTCAACTGCCAACAACCCCTCGAGCTGAAACTGCTCCGCAATCGAGAGCGCGAGATCCTGTGCCTGTTTTGCAGTCACAGCAGAAATGTTGGCAGGAATCGCACTCCACACCAGGATCTGCTGCTCGTGATGATTGACAGCGACTGGATAGGCTTTCATTTCGCCACGAGGAGAGCGTGCGACCATCACGGAGATTTCCATGGCAAGCTCGACCGCTTGCTCGACGACAACAGGTCGCTGCCCGAGCGAATTCCATGCGGCGTCGATGGCCGCGGCATTCGCAGGCTGCGAAAAGCCAAGTTTCTCCTGACTGCGTCCGTCATAACCGCCGTGCGCACTCTTCACAAAGCAGCGACTGCCAAGCTCCAGAACGGCTGCATGAAATTGCGGCAGATCATAGACCGCGCGATATTCGCCCACCGGCAGGCCATGCGCCACTAACCAATCTTTTTGCAGAATGCGGTCCTGAATGATCGCGAGCATCCTTGAGCCTGGGCGAACGGGGGCGTAGCGCTCGGCAGCTTCGATGGCGGGCACGGAAATTTGTTCAATTTCGAGTGTGACAACGTCACAGCCACGGGCAAGATCCGCCGCTGCACGTGCATCGTTCCAGGCGGCCTCAAAACAGGCATCGACAACAAAGCGGGCCGGACAGGAGGGATCGGGATCGAGCACCTGGATGCGATAGCCGAGCGAGCGTGCTGCCATGGCCATCATGCGGCCAAGCTGGCCGCCGCCTAGAATCCCGATGGTCGCGCCGGGCAGGATGACTTTCTGGGTCGAATTCTGCATCAAACGCGAGACTCCGGCGACGGAAGTGTCTGTGCCATCACTTCTTTTTTCCGCGCTTCTCGCCAGGCGCAGAGACGATCGCGCAGGGTGCGGTCTTCCAATGCAAGGATGGAAATTGCCAGCAACGCGGCGTTGGCAGCCCCTGGCTTGCCGATGGCGAGAGTACCGACAGGAACACCTTTCGGCATTTGCACGATGGAAAGCAGCGAATCGATACCAGCAAGCATGGTCGCCGGAATGGGCACGCCGAGTACCGGCAGATGCGTCTTGGCGGCCAGCATCCCAGGCAGGTGCGCTGCGCCTCCGGCACCGGCAATCAGCACGCGCAGACCTCGTTTTTCGGCGGTTTCGGCGTATTCAAATAGCCAATCTGGCGTGCGATGCGCCGAGACAACCCGCGACTCGTGCGGTACAGAAAATTCCTGCAGAATTTCAATGGCAGGCTGAAGGATTTCATAATCGCTTCGGCTGCCCATGACTACGCCGACCAGCGGAGTTCGCTTCATCCGCTGATTATACGATTGCGGCGGAGCGGAACGGTCGCAAGAGATTCATGCTCAGCCAGAGTCGCGGCTGTAAGGACCCGAGGATGGACTCCGTACAAGATTCGCGTCGCGCTGCACGAAAAAGCGGCTGCCAGCATGGAGCTGACAGCCGCGAAGTTAGAGGATGGATCGAAGGACACCTTTGCGAGGGGACTACCTGTGTCCAGCCGCCCACCGCCGCCGTGTCCGCCACCACCGCCGTGGAGCCACCGCCACCACCACCGTGGAAGCCACCGCCACCACCGCCGTGGAAGCCACCGCCACCACCGCGTGCACCGCCACCACCGCGTGCGTAGCCACCACCACCCCGGTAACCGCCGCCACCACGATATCCGCCACCACCGCGTGCGTAACCGCCGCGATAACCGTAGCCTCCGCGACCATAACCGCCGCGGTAGCCATATCCACCACGACCCCATCCGCCGCGACCCCAACCACGCCCGTATCCCCAGCCGTGTCGGTACCAACCACCGCCCCAGCCCCAGCCGTACCATGGGCCGATGCCGAGAAAGATGCCGTTATTGAACCATTGTGGGCCGTAGTACCCATAGGGCGCGCACGAATATGGGTAGTAGTTGTAATAGCCATAGACGCAGTTTGGCTGGGCATAGTACCCGCCGTCGTCGTAATCGCCGCCCTGATAGGCCGGACCGCCAACCCCGACACCAACTGACACCTGGGCCCGGGAATAGGTGGCGGGAATCAGGAAAATCCCGAGTAACGCGATATAGCGTAAGTAACGCATGTTGAATCTCCTCATCAAAACCCTGTAGCAGTCGCACTCGCTGCCGAAGGGATTCAGGCCAACCAAGGTGTCTGAATTCCTCTACGCTTAGGAACGTTACTCCAAGGAAAAAGTTGCGTGAATTTTATTGCGTTCCAGGCATTAGAGTTCCGGGTGCTATCCCTCTGCAACCGACGTCTTCACAACCTGCTGAACGCGCGCGTCGATGGCTTACAGAAAATCGATCAAATGGCTTGGCTTGGCACTGGAGCGGGTCGTCAGCGGGCGATTGAGAAATTCGATCAGCGGAGAGGCGGCGCGGAAACGCGAGACAATCTCTTTGCGCAGAGTTGGTTTCAGCGCTGTTTCTGCGGGCAACGTGGTCGAAACTCCCCACTGGCGGCAGGCCACCAGATCCATGGCCGGATGATCTTTCGGAAAGCCTTTGGGCGGACGCGTCAGGCGCAGTCCATCGAAGTCGCCCATGAGTCGCTGCAGGCTGCGCGCCTTCGATAGCCGCCGATACTCTTCATGATGTTCCATCAAGTGATTACGGATGGCGAGCAATTGCTCCCGTTCCGGCATGTAGACACCCGCAGCGATCACCAGTTCTTTCCCAGACAGATGGAAGTAGAATCCGCCTCCTGATTTCTTTTCCAATCCCTGGCGCGCCCACCACGCGGAAATGTGTTTTTTATATGGAGTTTTGTCCGGAGAAAATCGCGTATCACGATAGATGCGGAACATGCATTTGGGAGCTGGACGAATATGCTCCGGAGCGAAATCCATGAAATCGCCGTTGATTTCTTCAATCAGCGCCAGCATAGGCGCTTTCAGCTCCGCCTCGTACACGGGCTTGCGGGCATCGAACCAGTCACGGCGATTATTGCGGGCCAATCCGCGCAGAAACTGGATGGCTTGTGGAGAAAAATGCGTCGGCATGGTTTGATTTTAAAGCTGCGCGGGGCATACGCGCAGCGCCATGCAATAGTTCTCCGTTGATACAATCAAGAGTCTATGGCCTTTACGGAAGAATACGACATCGTGATCGTCGGAGCCGGTCATGCAGGCTGCGAGGCGGCGATGGCGAGCGCACGTATGGGCTTACGAACAGCGCTGTTTGCGTTGAATCTGGACCTGATCGCACAGATGTCGTGCAATCCGGCGGTCGGCGGCATTGCCAAGGGCCATCTGGTGCGAGAGGTGGACGCGCTGGGCGGTGTAATGGGCGAGGTGACGGATGCGGTCGGCATCCAATTTCGATTGTTGAACACCTCTCGTGGTCCAGCGGTGTGGTCGCCGCGAGCGCAGTGCGACAAGCAACAATACCGCGTGAAGATGCGCGAAGTTCTGGAGTCGCAGGCGAACCTATTCATTAAGCAGGCAGAAGTCGTCGATGTCGTGCTGGAAGATCTTCCCGAGGCGCAGGATGGAGAAGCGCATCGCGTCGTGCGCGGAGTGAAGCTGCGCGACGGACGCATCGTCTACGCGGGCGCGACGGTTATCACAACGGGGACATTCCTCAATGGTCTGATTCATTGCGGGGAAGAACATTATCCGGCAGGACGCAGCGGGGAGCCTGCAGCGGTGCTGCTGGGAGAATCTCTGAAGCGGCTGGGATTGCGCAATTGCCGCCTGAAGACGGGAACGCCGCCGCGCATTGATGGCAGAACCATCGACTGGTCGAAGTTTGAAGAGCAGCCGGGCGACGCTGAGCCCACGCCGTTCAGCTTTCGAACGAAAGCGATCACGAGGCCGCAGATCAGTTGCCACATTGCATTTACTACGCCGGAAACGCTGGCCATCATTCGCGAGAATGTGCATCGCTCACCCATGTATTCCGGACAGATTCAGGCTACGGGACCGCGCTACTGTCCGTCGATTGAAGACAAGGTAGTTCGCTTTCCGGAGAAATTGCAGCACCAGCTATTTTTGGAGCCTGAAGGACTGCATACCCACGAGGTCTACATCAACGGCATGTCCACGTCGTTGCCGATGGATGTACAGGCCGCAGTGCTGCGCTCCATCCCAGGTCTCGAAAATGCGGAAATGTTGCGGCCGGGATATGCGATTGAGTATGACGCCATCGATGCGACAGAACTGGATCACGCTCTGGCCGTCAAGAGCATCGCGGGCCTGTATCTGGCCGGACAGATTAATGGAACTTCTGGGTATGAAGAAGCTGCCTGCCAGGGATTGATGGCGGGCATCAACGCAGCCCTGCATGTGAAGGGCGAGCAGGCATTCGTGCTCGACCGCAGCGAAGCCTATACCGGCATCCTGATCGATGACCTGATCAGCAAGGGAACGAACGAGCCCTATCGCATGTTTACTTCGCGTGCGGAGTACCGTCTGCATCTGCGCATCGACAATGCCGACCGTCGGCTGACTCCCTATGGCCGCAAGCTCGGGCTAATCGACGACCACGCATGGGACGACTTCGAAGCCAAGCAGGCTCGGATGCAAGCCCTCTCAAGAATGCTGGCTGCGCACAAGCCAGACCTGGAGCGGCTGGCTGCCGTATCGCCGGAACTGGGAGCCAAGCTAAATAGCGCCGTGGGACAAACGTACGCGCAGCTGATGAAGCGGCCGGAGGTGACAATCGAATCTCTGATGGCAATCTTGCCCAGCAGCTTCGATCAGACGATTTCAACTGCATCCAGCGAGGACGCGACTCACCTGGAAACGATCCGAACCGCCATGGCCAGCGGCCACATCCCAGCACATGTACGGAATGAATGGAAGGCCGTCGAGACGGAAATCAAGTATGCGGGCTATCTCGACCAGCAGCGGAAGTCCATCGAGCGCATGAAGGGCGCGGAGCACCGCGCCATCCCGGCCTGGTTCGATTACACGACGGTCAGCGGACTCTCGCGTGAGATGCAGGAAAAGCTGGTGCGCGTTCGACCGGGGACAATTGGCCACGCCAGCCGCATCCCAGGAGTGACGCCAGCGGCCCTGTCGCTAATCAATATTTACATCGAGATTCAAGGCCGCAAGGCGGAAACTGCGAGCGCGTAAAGACCGGACGCAGACAGTTTTTACTGCTGCGGTTGCGAGTCTGTACTGGAGCTATGGTGCAGGCCCGGAAGATGGAATCCCAGGTCGTGGTTCAAAGGCTTCTCCGTCGAGTCTCCCTTTGATTTCTTCTTGCCATTCGCGGCTGTCGGCGCTTCGATAATGGTGCGCTGGGAATTGACGCATTCCCAGCTGCTCCGCGCCCGAACATAGACCTGGCTGAATACGCCCTTCTCATCTTTCGGCTTGGTGCGGCTGAGTTTGTTGCCCTGATACGCGCGATCATAGGTACCATTCACAATCGCCACGTCTCCTACCATCCGAACGCTCGCGACCTTCTGGGTCAACGCGTAATGCGGCGCGTCCTTCATCATCATCTCGGAAATCTGCTGATCGCGGTTCGTCACATCGCCGGTGTCGGAAATATCGATGAACTGAGGCGCCAGCACAAGCTCCAGCGCGTACTGATCGTGCTGATAGACGGCCTCGTCCCAGCGGTCTACAACTTTTTGCAATTCCGCCACCTGCTGCGACATCAGCGACGCCGACGACGCCGAGTTCGACTCCATGGGCAATTGTGCGCGTGAGGTTGACGAGGATACAAGGATGAGCCCAAGTACAAGTCCGGACAAAACAAAATGCCGGGGTAAAGATAGAAAACGCTGAATCGTCAATCGAAAACTCCTCGTGCCGCAATGGGGCCAACGGATCGGGGAATCTGTCGGTTCACTCTGTTGCCAGACACTCCTATATGATACTGCGCACACAGGTTTCTTCTCCACTGTTGGTACCGCGATATTCACTGCTGATCGCCGACCCACCCGAGGCTACACTCGTAGACAGTGGCTACCCTATCGCAAATTTCGTTGGAACATGGACTGCCTGCCAGCGTGGAGGCGGAACGCACTATCCTGGGCGCCATCTTGCTGGATAATGCCGCCTACAGCGAGGCTGCGGAACGTCTGATCGCAGATGACTTTTCGCTGGACTCGCATCGACGGATTTATGCCCGCATGGGAGAGTTGATCGACGCCAACCGAGCGGTCGACATTATCACCTTAAGCGAGGAGCTGGATCGCCAGAAGGAACTGGAATCAATCGGCAATCGTGCATACATCTTTTCGCTGACGGAAAATCTTCCGCGGCGTCTGAGTATTGAAGATTATGTCCGCATCGTCAAAGACAAGTCCATTTTGCGGCAGATGATGGGCATTTGCTCGACGGCGCAGGCACGCTGTGCCGATCAAAGCGAAGACGCGCTGGAAGTGCTGAACGCAACGGAAACCGCGCTGCTGGAGGTTTCAGAACGTGGCATCACTCAGGGATTTTCCAGCATTCCAGAGATCGTCAAAGGTTCTTTCGGGTCCATCGACAATCTGTACAAAGAAGGCCGCGAAATTACCGGCCTAGCCACGCATTACCATGAGTTCGACCGCATGACGAGCGGACTGCAACCGTCGGAATTGATCATCATTGCAGCGCGGCCTTCGATGGGAAAAACTGCATGGGCAATCAACATCGCGGAAAATGCCGCGGTGCGCGATGGCAAAGTCGTGGGCGTGTTTTCGCTGGAAATGTCGAAGGAAGCTCTGCTGCGCCGCATGCTGGCCTCCCAGTCGATGGTGAATATGCGACATATTCAGACGGGATTTTTGACGCGTGCCGATCGCGATAAACTTGTCAGCGGTTTGGAGCGTTTGGCAGAGGCGAAGGTCTTTATCGACGATACTCCGGGCATTTCGCTGGCCGAGATGCGTGCCAAAGCACGTCGCCTTCGTCAGCAGGGTGGCGGCAGGCTCGATTTAATTGTCATCGACTATCTGCAACTGATGAGTGCCAGCAGCGGTGGTCCGAATGGGCGTCGCCCGGAGAACCGCACACAGGAAGTGTCGACGATTTCTCGAGGACTAAAGGCCTTGGCCAAGGAGATGCGCGTGCCGGTGATTGCTCTTTCGCAGCTTAGCCGCGCCAGCGAGCAACGCGGCGGCGATAAGAAGCCGATGCTTTCTGACCTGCGCGAATCCGGCTCCATTGAGCAGGATGCCGACGTGGTGGCGTTTATTCATCGCGACAGCTATTACAACCGGGATGAGGAAGGCGGCGAAGATGCCGAATCGAAGAACCAGGCGGAGATCATTATCGCCAAGCAGCGCAATGGTCCCACCGGAATTGTCCATCTGATGTACATGCCAGAGTTCACTCGATTTGAAAATCCTTACAAAGGCGAAGATGCTGACCGTCCCCAGTTACCAGGGTTGAGATTTCCCGCTCGCGGCTCATTGGAAATTTCGAATATCTGCACTCGCTGCTTCCCAATAGCATTGGGCGTAAACGCGGCGGCGAACTCGCCGCAGCGAGCGATTTGCTGGCGGTGGTCAAGGCCAACGCATACGGACATGGCCTGTCACCTTGCGCTCCGTGGCTGGTTGAAGCGGGTGCCAAATGGCTTGGTATTACCTCCGTAGAAGAGGGTGTGGCCGCACGGCGACTGTGTCCTCAAGTGCACATTCTGGTGATGCGCGGATTGCTGCCAGGCGAAGCCGATGCGCTGATCGACGCGCAATTGACGCCGACCGTCTGGGATTTGGAGCAGCTCGGCTGGCTGGCGCAGGCGGCACAGAAACGAGATCTTGCCGTAGGTAGCGTTCCCGTCCATGTCGAAATTGATACCGGAATGAGCCGCCAGGGAGTTGGCCTGGCCGAGCTGGCGAAGTTGTTGGCTGGTTTGCAGAATCTGCCTGCACTACGGCTGGCAGGCGTTTATACGCATTATGCCTCTGCCGATAGGCTGGATGCGGAGCAGAACCGGCTGCAACGGTCCGCATTTCGACAGGCCTTGGAACAAATCTTCTCTGCGGGATTCCGTCCGCAGTGGATTCACGCCGGAAATTCGTCGACCCTTCTCGCTCAACACTATGAAGACAAGATCGGAGCGCTCGACACACACGGCGCCACGCGCCTGATACGTCCGGGAATTGCGTTGTATGGATATGCCTCTGCGTTTTCAGGCTCAGAAAGCGAGGCTGCCGAAGAGGCACGCGCCCGTCTGCAGCCGGTGCTGGCCTGGAAGACAGCGATTGCATCCACGCGAACCGTAGAACAAGGAACAGCCGTCGGTTATAACGCTACGTTCGTCGCTCCGGCGGCCATGCGGCTGGCGCTATTGCCCGTTGGATATGCGGATGGACTGAACCGAAAGTTATCCGGCAGCAACTCGACCCCTGGTGGCCATGTGCTCATCCATGGAATGCCGTCTCCCATCGTGGGGCGCGTGTCGATGGACCTGACCGTGGTGGATATCAGCCATGTTCCGGGCGCGACCGCGGGAGACGAAGTGGTGATCCTCGGCGAGCAAAACGGCCAACGCGTGACTGCGGATGACCACGCTCGATGGGCGGGGACAATTCCCTACGAAATCTTATGTGCTATCGGTGCGCGTGTACCCCGCGTCGCCTGCGAATAGACTCGTCGCTGCTAGCATTGAATGAGAATGCTGAAGAAGCTGTATGCGCGATGGATGTACGCTTGGGAAACGAAACTGACGACGCGGGATACAAACCGCATTGTCCGCCCGCTGGAATGGGGATTTGACTGGCTGGAAGATTGGGTTGCATCGCAGAATCTGCCGATACGCGACGCAATGGCCAGCGAAGATCAGGCCCAGCTCCACGCCGCGATGCTGGCAGTGAACCAAAGCATCATTGCCAACTCGGAAGCATTCTACGGGTATCAAACGCCGATAGATTTTCGCCTGGAAGAACGACCTCCGCTGCTGTTTCCGACCAATGTGCGCCCGGAGACATTGCGCCACGATGCAGAGTTGAAACGATTGGCGTCCGAAGGCAAGCTGCCCAAGGCGCAGTTTCTCCGCTTCACCTCTCCGCTGAAAACGCCGTATCCGGAAAACGATCAGGTGAATGCGCGCTGGTATCCTGCCGCGCCGGAGAAGCAGGCAGGCAAGCCGAAACAGGCCATCGTTGTGATGCCGCAATGGAATGCCGATGCCTTCAGCCACAACGTTTTGTGCAGTCTGTTCAATCGCTTTGGAATTTCAGCACTGCGGCTCAGCAAACCTTTTCACGACATTCGTCGGCCAGCGGAACTGGAGCGCTCCGACTACGCCGTCAGCTCGAACATTGGACGGACGCTGGCCGCGTGCCGCCAGGCGGTGGTCGATATTCGCAGCTGCCTCGACTGGCTGGAGCAGCAAGGGTACGAACAATTCGGCGTGCTGGGCACCAGCCTTGGCTCCTGCTACGCGTTTATCGCCAGCGCGCATGATGCGCGGCTGCGGGTAAACGCCTTCAACCATGCATCGCTATGGACGGGCGACGTGGTGTGGACCGGCCAGAGCACCCGGCATGTTCGCGCGGCCTGCGAGCAGGCGGGACTGACCCACAACGATCTGGTTCAACTATGGAGTGGCGCCAGTCCGATGACCTACTTGGATCGCTTTGCCGGGGTCACTCCAGAACAACAAATTTCTCGGCTGGCCGAAGAAGCGTGCACGGGTCATCTATGCACCGTACGATCTGACCTTTCTGCGCGAATTTTCCGAGGGCGTTCTGCGCGAGTTCCGCGCCCGTGGCGTCGATTTCGACGCAAAGATGCTGCCCTGCGGCCACTACACCACCGGCGAAACCCCCTACAAATATATCGACGGCTGGTACCTGGGCTCGTTCGTATACAACAGCTTCAAGAAGCTGGCACAAGAAGGGATGTCGGAATCGAATCGCCAGAACAAAGGGGGAACTGATTCCGCAGTAAACGCGTAGAAACTGTGGACTTACGTAGCATCTTTTGTCCAGGCTCGACCAGAGTTCAATTAAATTTCAGGTGACATATGCCGATCCCATACTCCCTGCAAGCCGTCTTCCAGTCCCTTCCTGCCAACACGCAGGCACTTGTCGCACGAGATTACGAGTTGCGCAAGAAATCCGGGCTGCTTGCCTATATCCTCTGGTTCTTTTTCGGATTTCATTATCTCTATCTGGGGCGCATTGGAATTCAGCTGATTTACTGGCTGACGGTCGGTGGATTTGGCATCTGGATGCTGATCGATCTATTCCGTATCCCCGGCATGGTCGAACGAAAAAATGAGGACATTGCGCGAGAATTGATGGCCCAGTATCAAGCCATGCGAGTGGGTTAGAATTTCAGTATGGCAACTGACCGCTTCCACCTGTCGCTCGCTCAATCCGACCCCGAGATTTCCGCCGCTGTCCAGCATGAAATCCAGCGCCAGCATGAAGGCCTGGAGATGATCGCCTCGGAGAACTTCGTCAGCGCAGCCGTCCTCGAAGCCGCCGGTTCGGTCTTCACCAACAAATATGCCGAAGGCTATCCGGGCAAGCGCTATTACGGCGGTTGCGAGTATGCCGATGTGGTCGAAAACCTGGCGCGCGACCGCGCCAAACAGCTCTTCGGCGCGGAACATGCCAACGTACAGCCGCACTCCGGCTCGCAGGCCAACGCCGCGGCCTATATGGCGATCATCCAGCCGGGTGACACGATTCTGGGCCTCGATCTGGCGCATGGCGGCCACTTGACGCACGGGCACAAGCTGAATTTCTCCGGCAAACTCTATCGCGTGGCCAGCTATGGTGTCCGCAAAGATACGGAGGTCATCGACTACGACGAGCTGGAGCAGATTGCCGAGCGCGAAAAACCGAAGATGATCATCGGCGGCGGCAGCGCCTATCCCAGAACATTCGATTTTCCGCGGATGCGGCAAATTGCCGATAAAGTTGGCGCGTTTCTAGTGGTTGACATGGCGCACTTTGCCGGTCTGGTGGCGGCGGGGGTGCATCCTTCGCCGGTGCCGCACGCGCACATTGTCACCACCACGACGCACAAAACACTGCGCGGTCCTCGCGCCGGAATGATTCTTTGCCAGCAGGATCTGGCGGCGAGTGTCGATCGAAGCGTCTTCCCGGGTCAGCAGGGCGGTCCGCTGATGCACATTATCGCGGCCAAAGCGGTCGCGTTTCAAGAAGCGCTGCAACCGGAATTCAAGGTGTATGCGAAGCAGATCGTCTCGAACGCGAAGGCGCTGGCCGAATCGTTGATGGCGGAAGGCTATCGCGTCGTTTCTGGCGGGACGGACACGCACCTGATGCTGGTCGATGTGTTTGTCAAAGGCATGTTCGGCAGTGAAGCGGAGAAAGCTCTGGGAGAAGCTGGAATTACGGTCAACAAGAATGCGATTCCGTTCGATACCAACCCGCCGATGAAGCCGAGCGGCATTCGCGTGGGTACGCCCGCGCTGACAACCCGCGGTATGCGCGAAGAGGAAATGCGCACGATTGGCCGCTGGATCGTCGACGCTCTGGACCATCGCAGCGACGCTGCACATCTGGCAAAGATTCGCGCACAGGTGCTGGACATGGCTGAGCAATTCCCGCTCTACGGATGGCTCCGGGAGCCCGCCGGAGTGGGAGCGCGGTAGTTTTTCGATCCCACGCGGGCTACGCAAAAGGATGGGGCGCCTGGAGCTGGAGTGCGAAAGAATTCCAACCGGTTGCGTCCTCAATCCCCTTTACAATTCATTTCCAACAGGAAAAGATAGTGCGCAGCAGTCGTTTCTCGCTCGCGCGCCATCGAACTGCGTGGAGGTTTCTATGTCTGACAGCATTTTGCCGGTGCTTCTGGTTGCGATTTGCCTGGGCGGATTGACCGGGCTGCGCACGTTCACTCCCATCACCGTTCTGGCCTGGGCATTGCATCTCCGGTATATGCATATTCCCGGCAGCTCCCTCCACTTCCTGCATACATGGGGCGCCGTCGTGATCCTTACCATCCTCGCATTCGGAGAAATAGTCATGGATAAGCTGCCGTCGACGCCGAGCCGACTGAAGCCGACAGGAATGATCGGCCGCGTCATCTTCGGGTTTATCTGTGGCATGGTTAGCGGGCAGGCCTGGGGCGCGAACTGGGAGCTATCCGCGGTCATCGGCCTGGTGGGTGCGATCCTCGGCGCGTTGCTTGGCTATGAGGTGCGCAAAGGATGGGTCCATACATTTCACTGGCATGACCTGCCCGTCGCAATCATTGAGGATCTGGTGTGTATCGGCGGTAGCATCCTAGTAGTGTCGCGGGCGGTCTTTCTGTCGTACTAACGGATGGCTGCGCGGTCCAGACAAATCAAAAAAATCCAGGACATTATGTCTCGAGAAACTGTAATGGACCATTACGACGCCATCATTCTGGGTTCGGGGCAGGGTGGCACGCCGCTGTCGAAGGCTCTGGCCAATGCTGGGTGGCGCACGGCACTGATCGAGCGCAAATACGTCGGTGGAACCTGCGTCAATACTGGCTGCACTCCAACAAAAACGATGGTGGGCAGCGCCCGCGTCGCTTACATGAGTAGCCGCAGCGAAGAGTTCGGCATCCAGGCGAAGGTCACCGGCGTGAGTATGGAGCGCATCCGCCAGCGCAAAAATGAGATTGTGCTGCAGTCGCGGAACAACAACGAGAAATCGCTTCTCAGCACCAAGAACCTCGACCTGATCTGCGGTGCAGCGCATTTCACTGGACCCAAGTCAGTCTTCGTAAAGAAAAACGAGGGCGACGTTGTATCGCTGACCGCGGACAAGATTTTTATCGATACAGGTCTCCGTGCGACCCTGCCTTCGATCGCCGGATTCGATCAAGTGCGTTCGCTGAAGAATGTCCTGGATAATGCCTCAATCATGGAACTGGATCATCTTCCAGAGCATCTTCTGGTTCTCGGCGGCGGAGATATCGGCCTGGAGTTCGGCCAGATGTTTCGGCGCTTCGGCAGCCGAGTGACCATTGTCCAAGCCGACGCACAGCTACTGGCCCACGAAGATACCGACATCGTCGACGAGATTACAAAGATTTTGCGAGAGGATGGCATTGACGTCCTGCTGAACGCAAAAACACAGCGCGTCAGCGGAGACGAAAACCAGATCACGCTGGAGATTCAAGCCGGTGGCGAGCCGCGAACCGTCGAGGGGACACATCTTCTGATTGCCGTCGGACGCACGCCAAATACAGACGAACTCAATCTGGCCGCAGCTGGAATCGAGACGGACGCGAAGGGGTTCGTGCGGGTGGACGCATACCTGGAAACAAACGTCGCCGGCGTCTATGGAATTGGTGATGTGAAGGGCGGCCCTGCGTTTACCCACATCTCGTATGACGATTTTCGCATTCTGCGCGCCAATCTTCTGGAAAACAAGCATGTCAGTATTGAAGGGCGCATGCTTCCCTACACCGTCTTCATCGATCCGCAGCTGGGCCGCATTGGGATCACGGAGAAAGAGGCAACGGAACAAGGCAAAAAGATTCGCATCGCGAAAATGCCGATGACCTACGTAGCGAGGGCTAAGGAATTTGGGGAGACGCGCGGCTTGATGAAAGTCATTGTCGACGCGCAATCGGAACAAATCTTAGGTGCGGCCGTTCTTGGCATGGAAGGTGGCGAGATCGCTGCAATGGTTCAGCTTGCAATGATGGGAAAGATCCCGTATCCGCTGTTACAGAACGGAATCTTCGCCCACCCCACCTTGTCCGAATCGCTCAACGTCATTTTCAATCATTTTCAAGATTGAATCCTGCTTGCAAAAAGCACAAAAAAGGTGCGAGAGTCCATCTCATCACGACTGATTAGAGTGTATTTGGCTCTGTTGACACCTTCTCAATCCGGCGAAACGCGATAAACGTGCGCGACTACGCCACCATCGAACGCAGTGGCGCTGACCAGATTCAAATGGACAGGTTTTGACAGATCCGAAAATAGTGGCAACCCTCTGCCCAAAGCCAAGGGATGGGTGACCAGACGATATTCGTCAATCAGGCCAGAGGCAACGAGGCTGCGCGCAAATCTCGCCCCTCCATGCGCCAGAATGTCTTTCCCGGGTTGCTGTTTCAGGCGATGGATTTCATCGGCCAGATCGCCGCTGGCCACCGACGGCTCCCTCCATGACTTTTCAATCGACGACTTTTCCATCAAGGAGACGCCCTGCGCGGAGGACGGACCACCCGAAGCCCGATTCCTGACCGCATCCTTGAGCGCTTTCGTGGTCTTCTCCGCGCTCGGTGAATCGAGAACTCCCTTGCGCGAAAAGATGACCTTGGGGATCTCATTCATTGGCGCGGCAAATGGCTCTTCAGACGAAGGCCAATATGCCGCCATGTCCTGGTATGTGCGACTGCCCATGATGTGCACGCCGGCATGCCAAAGCATGTCGACAATCCAGGAGGTTGCGCCACTATCCATGGTCTTGAAGATCCAATCGATTTCTCCGTTGGGCCCGGCGATAAATCCGTCGACCGAGATTTGCATTTGCAGCACTAATTTGCTCATCGGCTTCTCTCCTCGGATCGCTCTCTCGTTGTTCTGTCTGCGTCTAAGCCGTGGGAACAAGGATTTGCGTGATCAACTCCGGTTCCGGCGTTGTTCTTGGATCGGTGACGTAATTTTCAATGCAGTAATCGTCTCGAAGCTGGATTTTTCTCTCAGTGACAACCTCGAAAACACGGCGAGAGGCTTCGGCCAAGTCGGAATACGGCCCGGTCAAAACAAAACGGCCGTACGTACCGCCCTTGAACTTTTCGTATGTAAACTCTGCAGGAAGATTTTTCGGTTCGGCGGCGAGTGAAACGCCTGCCCGATAAATCTTTGGCCCAACTTTATAGAGGCTCATGTATCCCGTGATCTTGTTGGGTTCTGAAATTCCAGGAACAAGCTTGTGCAAGCTTTGCCAGGCTTGCGGAGCGGTGTTTTGAAATGGCCCGATTTTTTCGATAAAAACGTAATGCGTTTCAGGCCAGGTCACAGCCTCAGGTTTTTCGGTAAGCTTCATAGCTTCTCCTTTAGTGGTTGACATCGTGTTTCTCTGGTAATGGATTCCCAGCGGAGCGGGCAGCCTTCTCGCGCTCGGCGACTTCCTTCGCGCGGAACTTCGCGATGCGTTCGATCAGTTTCACCGGGACGGGCTCGGAGAGCGGGAAGCGGATCGTGCTCTTGTTGATCTTGTACGATCGAAGATCGTCCTTCAACGCCGCGACCAGCCGATCGTTGACGGGGTAAAGCGAGTAATGCTGCTTCCACCCAGCAAAATAAAGTACGGGGCCGCCATGCAGTTGGTACGCGGGGATGTTGTACGAGATCACTTCTTCGGCGCCGGGTACGGCCTTGCGGATGGTGCCACGCACCAGCTCCAGTAAGGCCTGCGCTGTCTCGGGCTGCGAGGCAATGTACTCGTCCACGGATTTGAAGTTGGTTTTAATCATGTCCTCCGTTCCTCTAGCCCTCGTTCTGCATTTATCGACGGCGAACAAGCGGCAGAGGGCTTCGAAAACTCCACAAGGCGCATCTCGCAGTTTCTCAGGCGCTCTATGGCATCGGACGTTCGTGAATGATCATCCAGGACGTGCCAAACTTGTCCCTGAGCATGCTGAAGCGGAAGGCAAAAAATGTCTCCTGCATGGGCATGAATATCTCGCCGCCATCAGAGAGCAAAGCATGAATGCGTTCCGCCTCCTTGGTGCTGGAAACAGTCAATGACAAATAGACGCTGCGCATCGGCTGAAAACGCTCCGGCGGAACGTCGCTCCCCATCAGTTCCGTCTCTCCGATGATGATGCGGGCGTGGAGAATTTTCTTCTGTTGCTCCGGCGGGATGTTGGTTGCTCCCGGCATTTCGCCGTGGGTCTTCATCGTTGTGATCTTTCCGCCGAGATGTTTCTCGTAAAAGCGGAAAGCCTGTTCGCAGTTGCCGCCATAGTTGAGATAGGTGTTTAGCTTCATGGCTGCGGTGGACATGCTGTTTTCTCCTTCTCCTTGGGATGAATAAAAAGCATTTCGAGATACCGACGCAGATGATCGAGGCAGGCGACGGCAACGTCCGCGCCACCCTCAGCCTTGGCAAGGATGAAGGCTCCCTGAATGACCGCCTGCATATACAGCGCCAGGCTCTCCTCGCTCCAATCCGCATTCATGCGGTACGTGTGCGTCGCTTTGATGATTTCCAGTTCGAGCATTGCGACATGTTCGCGGATGCTCTTGTCGCAAGCGTCTCGAATGGATGGGTGTGTCTCATAGACTTCCTGGACCATCGTGCCGGCCAGGCAGGTGAATTCAGGCAGTTTGCCCTGCAGTAGTGCTTTGCGAAGATCTACATACGCCAGCAAGCGATCCAGAGGATCGGGCAGCGCGTGATACGGCGCAGACCGAAACAGGCCACTCGTCAACACTCCCCAATATTCCGCGGCTGCGAGTGCAAGTTCTTCCTTCGTTTTAAAGTGGTGGAAAAAGCTGCCCTTGGTCAGGCCAGCCTCCTCACAGATGTCCTCGATCCGCGTGGCAGTGTAGCCTTTGGCGCGGATGACATGCAGCGCCGCGTTGAGAAGTTTTGTTTTCGATTCGTGCTGAGCAGTACCCATAACGATTTGCACCTATCAGGTGCATTTTGTATACCAACTGGTTGGTATGTTGTCAACGCATTTTTTTTACTCTTCCTTCCAGCAATTTTCGCCGTTCCTGACTGTGAATCTCGTGGAATTCGGACGCGTCATGTCCGAGTCACATTCGGCCAGATGTTGTTGATAATTTGGCAGGCGGCCTATAAGCCGAATTTTGTCGAGGACGATCATTCCTCTAGGCGCCGCATTACTGCGGACGCTCATAGCGACCTACCCGCGGGTTTGGCACGCCGGGCCAGCATGCGCTTTGCGAGCTTGCGCCGCAAAGCTTCCCGCCTATTTGGTCTTGCTCCGTGTGGGGTTTACCATGCCTCCGGCTTTACAGCCGGAGCGGTGCGCTCTTACCGCACCTTTTCACCCTTACCTCATCCTTTTAGAGATGCGGCGGTATTTTCTCTGTGGCACTTGCCGTCCCGAAGCCTTGACGCTCCGGTCCCGGACGTTATCCGGCACACTGCCCTGCGGAGTTCGGACTTTCCTCTCCCGACGAGTCTTTCGAACTCCCCGGCAGCGATCGCCCAGCCGCCTGCCATCCTAATGATAGACGCTAAGGACGGGGAAGCCAGTTGGGAAACCGAGGTAACCTCGATATTTCCCTGATTTCGCGGTTTTCATTGCTATCATGGACGAACCTAAGCAGAAAATTTATGAATGGCCGAAGGCTGGCTACTGCTGTCCAAAATTGGTTTGCGCCAATGCTGGATCCCCCCAACAGGAGTGAGAAATGGCTGTCTATCTGGTTACGGGAGCCGCGGGATTTATCGGCTCATGGCTCACGCAGGCGCTTGTGGAGCGAGGCGACACTGTCCGCGCTCTGGATAACTTTTCCACCGGCAAGCGCGAGAATCTGGCGCCTTGGCGAGACAATATCGAGATTCTCGAAGTCGACTTGCGCGACGCCGGCGACGTCGCGAACGCGTGCAAAGGTGTCGACATTATCTTCCACGAGGGCGCACTGCCGTCAGTTCCACTCTCCGTGAAAGATCCGCGCACCAGCCATACCACCAACATTGACGGCACCTTTAATCTACTGGAAGGCGCACGCCATGCCGGCGTGAAGCGCCTGGTTTATGCCGCGTCTTCTTCCGCCTACGGCAATCGCAATCCCCTTCCCCAGCTGGAATCGATGTTGCCTGGGCCCCTTTCTCCGTATGCAGTACAAAAGTTGGTGGGCGAGCTCTATTTACGCAGTTATTGGGAAGTGTACGGACTGGAGACAGTAGCGCTGCGATACTTCAATATTTTTGGCCCGCGACAGGCGCCTGACTCTCCCTATAGTGGCGTAATGGCGAAGTTCGCCAAGATGATGCTGGCCGGTGAGCAACCGACGATTCATGGTAACGGCGAGCAGAGCCGCGATTTTACCTACATCGAAAACGTTGTTCAGGCGAATTTGAAGGCCGCTGCGGCTCCGGCAGAAAAAGTGGCTGGACGTATGTTTAACTGCGCCTGTGGCAAGCCGCACACGCTAAACCAGACCTACAAATTGATGGCTGAGCTGACTGGCTATAAGAACCCACCGCAATATGGACCGCCACGAGAGGGAGATATCCAGCATTCCTATGCCGACATCTCCGCAGCAAGAGAAGCTCTTGGATACGATCCGAAAATTGACTTCCTTGAGGGCCTGCACCGTACCGTGGACTGGTATCGTGCGCAACACGAGGCACAATCGCGAAAGACAGTCGGCGCACGAACATAAGAGCTGGTCTTCCCCTTGCTCTCGGTTTTTCGCCTTCCTCGACGCGACGAAGGCGACGGCTGCTCATCGTTGAAAGTCCAATTTGAGTCTGTCAAGTGACCAAAGTGTTTGACTCCTGCTCTAAACACTCCGATGATTGAGAAAACAAGTGGTAGCAATCTTTCGGGTGTTGGATGTACGGACTCCCCTGGCGCTTGGCTTGCAGCCTTGCGCTTTTCTTGCCGATGGTTCTCGACGCGCAGGCGCCTGCGCAGTCGAATGCTCTGAAATCCTTATCATTCGCATTGCATGGAAACGCGGGTCAACGGCGAGCCCAATCCTTCATATTGCCAAGAGTGGTCCGGGGACAGTCTCCGGCTGCGCTACGTCTACGAGGTATGCAGCAGCGGCTGGCCATCCCTCGCCTGCAATCGAGTGACCAGCCGTGGCAGCCGTGTAGGGCCAGGGCAGATACTCACGCCGCAATTTGGCGATGTAACGGGGCGAATCACGTCCATCGCGATCGCTCCGTGGGATGCTTCGGGCAACACCGTCTATCTCGGATCGACCGGTGGTGGGGTTTGGCGGTCAACCAATGCCGCGGCGAACGATCCAACGGCAGTGACGTGGCAGCCACTAACGGATGACCCCCCAGCATATTCCGGTGTCAACATTACTTCTCTGAGTATTGGTGCGGTGAGCGTACAGCCGGGCTCTAGTCCCAATGGCGTAGTGCTGGCCGGTACCGGCGACCCCAACGATGTGCTCGATTCTTATTACGGAGCTGGAATTCTGCGTTCCGGCGACGGCGGTAATACGTGGAGTCTGATCACAGAAAGTAGCGATGGATTTTCGGGCGGACTCACGAATTACAGCTTCGCCGGGGATGCGTTTGCGGGATTTGCATGGAGCACAACCAATACCAGCGTGGTGGTCGCGGCTGTGACTGACTCCTACGATGGATTCATCAACAACGTGAACAACATCAGCTTCAATAGCGGCGCGAGCAATGCGACTGAAGCCGGCCTCTATTACTCGACTGACGCGGGAAAGACCTGGTATCTATCGACAATTGAAGATGGACCGAATCAGGTGATCCAGTCTTCCCAGACCACGTTGCCTAGCGCATTCCCGGGAGTGCCGGCAATGGCAGTGGTGTGGAATCCAGTGCGCAACATGTTTTATGCCGCGCTGCAATATCACGGATATTATCAATCGCCGGATGGAGTGACGTGGACGCGGATGGTGAACCAGCCTGGGGCCGGGTTGACCACTGGAAACTGTCCATCGAATCCGGGAGTGAACGGGAGCAATTCCTGCTCAATTTTTCGAGGAGTGCTGGCGGTGCAGTCCGTCACCGGCGATATGTTCGCGCTGACGGTGGGCACGAATGCTCTGGGCTTGAACAATGTGGATGAGGGATTGTGGCAGGATGTCTGCAATGCAGGTTCAGACGGATGCGCGAGCCCCACTGTGCAATTTGGGACGGAGATTTCCGATAGCGCATTCGATGCTGCAAATGGAACGATTTCCGACGGCACGTATAACTTGACCCTGGCCGCAGTTCCCAGCGGTGCCGACACGTTACTCTTTGCAGGAACACAAGATATATTTCGATGCAGTCTGGCAGCCGGCTGCGCATGGCGAAACACGACAAACACGACGACGTGTGTTTCGGGCCAAGTGGCTCCGGCGCAGCATGCGATAACATTTCTGGGGGCGCCAGCCGGGCAAACGATGCCGTTGCTATATTTCGGCAACGACGGAGGACTTTGGCGGTCGACGGATGGCGTGAACCAGACGGGAGCCACGTGCGCCGCGAGCGATGCCACGCATTTTCAGAACTTGAATGGAGGATTGGGATCGCTGGCGGAAGTAACTGGGCTGGCGAATAGCGAGAGTGATGCGAATGTGGTGTTGGCGGGGTTTGGCGTGAATGGCAGCGCAGCGATGACGAAGAGCGATCAGAGCGTATGGCCACAGCTTTTTAGCGGAGAAGGCGGGCAGACGGCCATTGATCCCGCCAATCCTGACAATTGGTACGCAACCCTCGGTCCATATGTCGCCGTCGGGCAATGTATTCAAGGCGTCAACTGCACAGCCACAGATTTTGCGCCTGCGATTGGCGCGAGCGAAACGAATGCCGACCAGGCGCTACTCTACGTTCCTTATGTATTAGACCCGGCGGATAGCGCGAACATGATTGTCGGAACTTGCCGAGTGTGGCGCGGTCCGGCGAGCGGAGGCAGCGCGTGGAGCCCGGCCAATGCCATCAGTCCGATGCTGGACGGTGTTGCGGAACCAAACTGCAATGGAAACGCATTGGTGCGTTCCCTGGCGGCAGGCGGCGCCAATGTGCAGCCCGGTACGGGTGCGCAAAATAGCGGTTCGAAGGTGATCTATGCGGGAATGGCAGGGTTGCTGGATGGCGGAGGTGCAAGCGTTGGCGGCCATGTTTTCTCTACTCAGACAGCCGATACCGCGAACGGAACTACCAAGTGGACTGACCTGGCACTTTCGCCGGTCGCCAATGAGCAGCTCTATAACGGAATCTTTAATCCGTACTTCTTCGATGTGTCATCGTTGTACGCCGATCCGCATGACGCCACTGGCAACACGATTTATGCGACGATTCAGGGCTTTGGCGTTCCACATCTATATCTGTCGACGGATGGCGGCGCGGATTGGAACAATATTTCGAAAAACCTTCCCGACCTGCCGTTGAATGATGTACTGGTAGACCCGAACGACGCCAGTGTGGTCTATGTGGCTTCCGACGGAGGCGTGTTTGTCACGCAGAATGTCGCGAACTGCGAACTGAGCGGCGGACAATGCTGGAATATTTTGGGAACGGGCCTGCCCATGGCTCCTGCAGTCTCACTTGCTGCGACGCTTGCAGGTGGAGGCTTCTTGCGCGTGGGCACCTATGGTCGAGGCATATGGCAAGTTCCCTTGCTGAGCGGCGTGCCCCAGACCACAATGACTCTGACACCATCAACACTGACTTTTGGCGGGCAACCGGTGCAGAGTTCGAGCAGCCCGCAAATCGTAACCGTGACCGACACGGGAAGCACAAGCCTCTCGGTGAGCAATATAGCGGTTGCGGGAGACTTTCTTGAAACCGATGATTGCAGCAGCGCAATTGCGCCGAACGGCACCTGCCAAATCTCAGTGACATTCAGTCCTTCCGCCTCCGGAACACAGACGGGAACGCTGACGGTGTCCGCTAACATCGCAGGCGGTCAGCAGAGTGTTGACCTCAGCGGAAACGGCACTACGCAATCTTCCATTGTACTGTTGCCGAACAATGTGAATTTTGGCGGCCAGCAGGTTGCCACAACCTCCACTGCGCAACAAGTGACAATTTCCAATACCAATGTCGTCTCCGTCGCACTCACATCGGAAAGCGTGACTGGACCGTTTGCAATCCAGACGAATACGTGTTCCTCCACCCTTGCCGCAAACTCCGGCTGCACGCTTGCCGTTGTTTTTCAACCGACCGCGACTGGATCTGTCAGCGGAACGCTTACCGTGGTCACAGGGCAAGGAACCGAATCGATCGGCCTGGATGGAAATGGAGAAAGTCCCGCAACAGATGCGCTATCGCCAACATCGCTAACTTTTCCAGCAACGCCGGAAAATACGGCGAGTGCACCACAGTCCATCACCCTGACGAACAGCGGTGGAATTGCGTTGACGGGGATTCAAGTGCAGGCAAGCGGCGATTTCGAAGTCGCAAATGGATGCGGCAATTCTCTGAATGCGCAGTCTGCATGCACGTTGACGGTGCAATATACCCCGCATACCATTGGCACGGAGACCGGAAGCGTGACGATCACGGACAGCTTGCGCAGCCAGGTTGTTCTGTTGACTGGATCGGGAACTACGCCGGCAACGGACATCTTGTCGCCGACATCTCTAACTTTCCCTGCCACCCCGATCGGACAGAGCGCGATACCGCAAACGATAATGCTTACCAATTCGGGTGGCGCAGCTTTGGAGCAGCTTAGCATTCAGGCGGTAGGCGCAGGATTCGGCGAGAGCAATAATTGCGGCAGCGCACTCGGAGCCCAATCTACCTGCACTATCACTGCGACCTTCCAAGCCACATCCCTTGGAAGTGTAACTGGACAGATCGATGTATCCGATGCAATTCGATCCCAGGTCATCCCTCTAACTGCTTCAGGCGAGATACCTGCGGGAGACAATCTTTCTCCACTGTCGCTCAACTTTGGTGGACAAGTCATAGCCACCGCCAGCGCGCCGCAGACGATACTGCTCAGCAATAACGGGCAGACAACGCTCACCGGGATTCACATACAATCCGCCAATTCGGATTTCATGTTCACGACGATGTGTGGAACAACTTTATCAGCGGGCACCTCCTGTTCGATCCAAGTCGAATTTGAACCTCACGCGGTCGGGGCGGATGGCGGAATTCTAACCGTCGCCGATTCAGACCGGACACAACAAGTCGCGTTAACAGGGACGGGAGAATTGGCCAATGTAACACTGAATCCCGGAAGTTTGAATTTTGGAGCTATTGGCGTACAAGTTTCTTCTGCCGTGCAAACGCTTCTGCTTAGCAACGGAAGTACGGGTACGTTGACTGGGATTTCTATTGTGACAAGTGGACCGTTTGGAGAAACTACCACCTGTGGAACCAGCTTGCCATCGGGGGGGACATGTACTCTTTCTTTGACGTTTTCACCCACAGCTGCCGGAAGTCAAAGCGGAGCCGCGACAGTCACCAGTACCAATAGTGCACCCATGATTACTCAGTTAACGGGCACAGGTATCGCATTTGAATTGACACCGACCAGCCCCACGAGTGCAACCGTAACCAGCGGAAATGCGGTCAGTTATTCTTTGGAATTGACACCTGCGAGCGGCTCAACCGGCAACGCAACGATTAGTTGCGCCAACCTTCCACCGAATGCAAGCTGCACGGTGACGCCTGCCAATGCTGCGTTGACTGCCCCGTCGAATATTCAGGTCGCGGTGGCGACCGGCGTGGGAAGCTCTGCAACGATGCGCCGCGCGGGCATCATGGGGTGGTTTCCATGGCCTGTTGGATTGCTCTTGCTTCTCGCCACGCTCGGCGGAATTCGCCGCAGCCATCTCGCCCTGGAGCCATGGATGTGTCGCCTTATGCTAGTCATCCTTCTCGCTAGTCTGGTTGGTGGAATTGGGGCCTGCGGAAACGGTGGTGGGATTCTTGGATCTGGAACTCCACTGCCCACCAACTCAATGACCCCTCCAGGAACATACACGGTCACGGTTACGGCGGCGGCTGGCGGACTCGAAAAGAGCGTGAGTTTAACTGTACAGGTGCAGTAATAACCCCGACGACTTTACCGCCACCAAATAAACAGGATGCTATTGATGCGCACGTCACTTTTGAATATAGAGGATGCGGCATCTAGGCTCAGTAAACATTTAGACTAGAGCAATTGACTGAAGATGGATGAAGTCAGCAGGAAAGATACGACCAATGCAGGAAATCGTAGCAGATCAATTACGGCAAACAATCGCCGCGCTAAGTGATATAGCGAAGAATGCAGAATTGTACAGGAATGGTAAGCCCTTATGAATGGCCTTCAACCAGCCCTATTTCTTGATCGAGATGGAGTTGTCAATCGGGAAATCGGCTACTTGTACAAACCGGAGCAGGTGGAGTTTACTGCGGGAATTTTTGAGCTATGCCGGCATGCCCAGACACACGGCTACAAACTCATTGTCATTACCAATCAGGCAGGCATCGCACGACAACTGTATTCAGAGGCTGATTTTCATTCCTTAATGCATTGGATCTTTGGAGAATTTAGCCGCGAACATATCCACTTGGATGGCTACTATTTTTGCCCGCACCATCCGGAACATGGCATTGGACGCTATCGCAAAGAATGCCCAGACCGCAAACCGCAACCGGGGATGATCCTGCAAGCCTCAAAGGATCATGGAATCGAATTGAGCCAATCAGTTCTTGTTGGAGATCGATGTTCCGACATCCAAGCCGGTGCCGCGGCGGGCATCGCGAATCTCATACTGCTGCGTGGGACTGAACCGGCCGGGTGCACTTCATCGCCTCCCCATAGATTCGTGTCGACGCTGGCGGATATAATTCCTTTGCTTACCTTCCCCGTTCCTCCCGCTTGAGAATTGTCGGCGTACTTATATACCAAGGATCATCGCCACCGCAGGGGTTCATGGAACCATTCTGCATACCGTGCTCCGGCTGGGATGCTACCTCGAGTAGACAATACAAGTTGACCTGGCATCCATTTGCAACGGGTCTCATATATGTCCCTACCATTCGGGCGATGGCATGAGACCCGCCATGATAATTGGTCTCACTCCCATCACCGTCTGAGTCGCATTGATAAGACTACCTTTAGTGTTTGAAGTAATCGAATGCGATATGTGCCACTGTGAGTAGCACAACAAAAGCTGCTACCCAGCCTTTCATCCTTTGCAAATAGACTTCATGCTGTTCCATCCGCTGTTCGAGCATCGTCAGCCGTCCGGGCTGCCCTAGTCCAATTAAAGAAGCCATTTGGCTTTTCAGTGCCGATAAGTCTGACAGCACCGTTACTTCAAAATCGTCCATCTAAATCCATCCTTCGCCAGCTGCGGTTAACCATTTAAGAGGTAGCAACATTCGTAAAAATAGCACTTGAGAGTCGAGAATATAACGGAGGCTTAGATCCGTCGTACATCCGGATATAAAATTGCTCCTCATCGGCAGACCGGGTAATTGTGAAGCTCCCTACCGGACTACGTAATACCAGATCTTCATCTATGCTCGATCCAAATGTATAGTCCCTGCTTCTCACCTCAAAGCCTCCATTGGCAGGAGGAGTTACATTTGCATTGACGGTAATCCCAGTGGTGCTGATCGAGGCTACTTGCAATGCATTTAAGTTTGCAAGATAAGCGCCAGGACTAGTCTCTGGCGTCTGCGGTAAATAAACATCTGGGGAAATGGTGTCAGCCAATTCCATTGCGATGGCCTCAGCCCAGTCATTGGCAAATTCCACAACATAGTCCATCACTTCTGGAGAGCTGCTCGTTGACTCGATGGTCACTTTGCGGACGATGACGTTCACATTTAATCCTGTCGGCGGAGAGGTAAAGTTCAATGCATCTCCTGGCCAAATGTCCGATTGGTCTTGCAAGTTGTAATAGCTATAGGTACCCTTCCAGGCAGCGGCTGGATTTGAAGAGAAATTTAGCAATGCCTGGCAAGCATTTTCGCAATCTACAGAGCTTCTGGCTGACGGTCGAACGATATGCCCGACCCATTGGGAAACAGCGGGGCGCCGGTTCCGCCTTGCTGAGAAACAGCGCCGTTGGCAACTCGAGCTACAGACGGCGCCGCCACCCTATACGTAACAGCTAGCATTTCGCCTGGCTGAGGTATCGCAAGTTTATAGAAGTGAAGAAATCCATCCCTCAGCATATTGCAATCGGCGCCTTGTGTATTGGAGCCGATTCTGCGTGTGAACGAAGCACCACTGGAAGGTGTGCTCACAACCCACGTCGTTCCAGGCTGCGTCACTTTGAAATAGCCGATGTTTCCTTGAAGGTTCAAACTATTAACACAAGCAAACGATGCGATTGCAGGTGAAGACGCGACGGCCCCATCATACAGAATCGTGGAACCTATATTCACATAAGGCAACAAAGCCATATCTTGAAGTTCAAACAATAGCTGTAGCGGAGACTGTACAGTGCCGCCACCATATACGGTCGGTCCGTTACTTCCGTAAGAAAAGTAGCTATTCAACATCCGCTGTAATTCGCTGCTGTGAACATGAATACGAAGAATGTAGCTATGACCTGCTTGGATAGTAAAAACGGTCCCAACCTCATTTCCATCTACCAGGGGAACCAAGACGGTATTGGAACCGCTCGTTCGTACTCTATATCCCGCAACGCAATTGGCAATCCCTACCGTACCTGAGTACAGACCGCATATGACGCCATCGCTCCCGTTGTTCAACTGGACGAAGCCAGCTTCAATGACAATCTCTCCACCCAATTCGACAGGATCGATTGTCGTAAGCGTTGTCGTCCCGTCTGTGCCAGCTCCCCCTGCTAATGCGAGACCGCCTCCACCGACGCTCAAATAGCCTCCGGCATCGTCCACATTCCAAATCGACGTATTCAGGCTAGAAGCTGTAAATTCCTCATCCAATAAAATTGGTCGGACAACCCGGTATGGTTCTCGCTGCAATTGAAAGAGGACTGTGGCCCCATCACCTTCAAACAGTTCGGTGACATACTCCATAGGCTGGCTTAAGCCGGTAATCGTGACATCGTTGACGACCTGTTTGGCATTGTTTGCAGTCAGTGCAGCGTAGTTAAGCGTCCCGACCGCGTCGCTCATATTGTGAACAGTCGAGCCTACGGGAGCCAGGGTCAACTGGCCATTCAGCACGCGATAGGCGGACCGAGCCTGGTTGGCGAGGGCAGCTATATTTTCTGACCAAGGTAGATTGGGCATCGGTTCAAAAAAACCGATTGTTCCAATATCTTCGAGCCCGTTCATTTGGACCAATGTCGGATTGACTCGATTTGTAAGTATGCTGACCATCTCGCCAGCAGTCTGCCCTAGCAGTGGAGCGGTTTGCGGAATTGCTTCTCGGTTTAGCAGCCAATCTTCGCTGAGTGCATTGACAATGATTCGATATTGGGGGCCTGTAGAGTTGTATCCTGCAAAAACTGGCTCTGCGGCCGATGGAAGATATCCGGTAAATAAAAATGTCCCGTTATCCGCGGAAATCACAACAAAACCGTTTGCAGCCGGTGTGGGCAACCCATGGCTTGCGCAATCAAGATGAATCCGAGCTAGCGTAGGCTTGTTTAGGGCTCGTGTAATCACGACAGCCTTTTCCGTGGCCTGATCCGCGCACATCGCGCACGAATAATCGATGGGGCCTTTGCCATCTTGATTATCGATCGTGAGCTTCATCCAACGTCTCCTTATGTCGTCCTGGGGTTTCGAAAGACTGCATATCACCAGAGATTCGTTGCTGCTGCTGGGATATAACTGCGGAAGCACACCACCTGCGCGCCATCATTTGTATCCGGCACCGGCATTCCACGGAACTGGGCCACCTGTATCACCCGTCCTAGAGTGTCGACTTTACCTAGCGGAGTATCTAGCGGTTTCACAGTTTCGGAACCACCCGAATAAATTTGCAGTCGTGGATAATGGAACAGGATTCTGTCACCCTGTTCACCCGGAATCACAAACAACCCAGACCATTCTTGAAAGAAATTGCTTCCTTCACGATCGACAAATCCGAGAATGGACTGGACAGACATTCCCGTTGTCGGTACTCCCGCGATCAGCGGTTGCGCCAACTGCAGCCCGGCCGTGGTTACCGAGATGACGCGAGCCACATTGAAGCTCACGCGTCGGATATAGTTCACATCGGAATTGACTGCGGCAGCGGAGCTCACATACGCAGCGCTAACCCCGCTACCTACGTAGCCTGTTTGCCCCGTATAATCTGTATCGACAACAACCATCTGTCCCGGAGAAAAAGCAGAAATCTGATTTGCAGGTAGGTTCAGAAATGTTGCCGTACTACCGGTGCTTAGTGGCACCGCTGCGCTAGCTGTTCCGCCCGATCCGTTCCCTGGCGCACCCGTTGCCGTCGGCCAACAGGTTCATCTGCTCCGAGCCGACCGTCACGGCCATTTGCAGTTTTCCCCAGTTCAAAAAATTGATGAAAACGAGGGAATCAATCTCGGTCCGTACCTGTGACAGCGGGAGCCCTGGCGCGCCACTCCTTAATGGGCTGATCTTTGTCTCTGTCTTGCGCTCAAACGCATCCAGCCATCCTAAGTCGAGCCAAGGGGCTGGCGGAGCATCCAAATTGAAACCACCATTCTGTGATGGATCGAAGATGGTTGGAATGCCCGCAGCGCGATTCACTGGGGCAAAATAAGCTCGAATCCTTCGCACAATCGGTGGTGTTAGCGGTAATGGAATGATTGCAGTTGTACTCATTGCTCCCCCGGCTCCTCATAGCTGAACACCGATACCGTAGCAGTGCGTAACAGCCGATCGCGCTCAATCTTTACTGGTTGGAACGTTGCCTCAGACCAGAAGACCTGGGTCTCCGTCGGAACCGCCGTTGCCGATGCGTAATTCATCTTTTGTGCCGCATTCGGCTGCAGCAGAGACATCAGTTCAGCATCCATCTCCGTTAGCATCACCCCGCGATCCATACCGAGGTTTCCCGCCGTTCCTTCTGTCATGTAGGCAATTTCGCACTCCATTTGAAGTAAGACTTCCGACAGGTAAGGATCATTGTGCAGTCCAATCCATCGCAGTACAAAAACATCCGACGGCGGCTGAGCTGTGACCAATTCATTGCTTTCGACCAGAATGCCGGGCCTGGTGACTCCCCGCAAATAAATCGTGCGGTTTGGATTCAACGCTACAAGGCGATTGCGCAATGTAATGTAGAAAGTATTTTGTGCATTTTGCATGACACTTTCTCCTCTTACAATGTTTGATTTTGTGGCGCGCTCAGGAGCAGCCGGTATAGATAAGGGCATCCAAAGGCTTCAGCCTCTGCAGCGGCTTCAATCAGCATTAATTCGCCATCGACAAATATTCCGGTTGCCATCGCGAATAATTGGTCCGTCGATGCTAGCTCTAACAGACCCAGTTGCGCGTGAACGGCTGCCGCAGACATCAACAACTCATACTGATTGGCAGCGCCGTCACGAAGCTTGGGTCGAAGTCGACGGAATATTGCCGGAGACAGCGGAATATCTTCATAAGATGGACTGCTTGCTCCCAATTGTTCGGCATCCGAACCAGTCACTGCGTTTGTAGGCAGCCGCAATAAGACGGTTCTCCCTCCTAGGCAACGCAGGAGGGCGTCAGCGGCGCGCTGCGGCGCTGACGACGGGCTTCGTACACTTAGATCGACGCTCATGGCTCACCCCAACATCGTCGCCACATATGGCTGCAGCATTGCAGCCACCTGCGGATCAATCAGAGAATTTGAGAAATACTCCATCTGCATTGTGTCGATCTTGCTGGACTTTACGTTCAGTCCCGGTGTAGTTTGCGCATTTTTCACAATCTGTGCACACGCCACTTGTACCGTATAGGGAATTGTCGCTAGACCAGAGGTGTAGACAACATCTACCTCGTTGTAAGGCAGCCCAAGGATGTTCATGGGAAAAGTTAGCTCGCCGGTATTAGGAACGAAGTCCACGTCTGCGATATTTAATGTGCTCCAGGCGCCCGGTAGACCGAAAACCCAGGCAATCTGCTCGTACGCGGGCTCGATCATCTCGCCGCGGCGGGGCCTGCTATAGCGAGCCTGCACAGAGATCAACGGGGATGTGTTGGGAGCGACTGCAACCAGCGGTAGGTAACTCAACCGCACCGTTTGCGCACCCGCAGTCATACGTAGCCGTTCTTCGTATTGTGTCGGATTCAAACTGGTTCGATGGCAATAGGAATCGATCAAGGCAGAAGCCATCGTGATCCAATCGTCCGTTGTATCCGCCGGCAGACCATAAGTCGCATAGTCGGTCGGCAGCAGGTATCCCATAAGGTGTCCTCCGGAAGCATTTCGAGGGGCCGTTATTCGCGACCAATTACAAAAAGTACTGGCCTCCATTGTGAGGAGGCCAGTTTAAGTATTGACTTACCAAGCGCTGCAGCTTGCACCGTCTATCGTTGAACGATCACCTGGAAGTGAGCGCCTGCACTGGTCATCTTGACGACAGGAGCGCCAAACTTCACAACAACATACTGTGAAGCCAGCGACCCCGGAACGCCGAGTTGAAACACGCGAGGATTTGGATCGCTCAGCCAGTGATATTCGATCAGATCTTCGGTTACGATATACGCTGGCAGTAGCGCACTTCCTGAACCCGGCGTCCCCGTGTAACTCAGAGACCAGTCGGGAATCAGCGGCAATTCGCCCGCCTGCGTGATCAAGGTCTTCACTCTGAATCCGCCGTTGATTTCCTTTGTGTCCAGCACCACGTTGAACTCGGTCTTCATTTCCCGATCTACCAGATCCAGCAGAACAGGATTGGCATAAATCGCTGTCGGACGGACCGCAAAGCTGCTGTTTGATACCATTTGTGCAATCGTCGATTTCAGATTGTCCACGATCAGCTCGGTCGTGGTAATCGTTGTCGTATTGCCGCTCGCAGCAATCTGTGCCGCTGCACCAAAGTACTGTGCGGTCGTGGGAGTGCTCAAGGAGGTATCATTCCCATTCCACAATGCAAGGTCGTGAACATGCATCACGCCTTCGATGGTGTCCGCAAGGTCTTTCGCCTGCAAGTAAGCAAACTGGCTCTGCTGATTGCCAAGTTCGATATCGAACAGGTTGTAATTGATCTGGGCAACCAGAGCCTTTAATGGAACGGCGCTTTCGATTCGCGTTGGGCTTACCAACGGGGCAGAGATATTGCGAGGATCGACAAAACCCGTTGCTGCGGTCGCCTCAGGAATGGCGGTTTCCTCAAAGAAGCGCGATGGATGGCCGGTCGCTGGCACCTGCTTGATTCTTTGCCCGAACAATCCCCGGCGACGAACGATGTCCGTAATCTCGGTCTGGTAAATCGGAACTTCGATTGCACCTGGCCCGATGTAATCTGCTGCGGCGTGGATGTCATGGAAATTGGCGTTCATTCTGTCCTTTCACTGGCCCTTCGGCCGTGTTTATCTGTCAGTTGGAACTGGAAGTTTGCGAAAACCTTGGACTGCGGATATCCCAGGTGTCAACGTCTGAACCACAGTCCGGACGCTCGTCATCGCCTTGCTTCCTAGACTGAGCAACCGTACTTAGTTGAGTACCCCTGCCCTCAACAATTGCGACTTCACCGCGATCCGTTGCTCAATGCTAAGTCCGGCCAAAGCTGCATCCAACGAGCCAGCTTCGATGGATTCCAGGGATGAGATTCCTTGCTTGGCCAGCAGAGACGCCGTCGCCGCCGTTACGGTCTTTCGTCCAGTCGGGATGGAAGAAGCACTCTGCGCGCGCAACTCCGCGATCTGCATCACAGCTTCATGCAGCTTGCGTTCCAGCTCATAGATACGTTCACTGCCTGCTCCCTGTGACATGCTCGGCCCTTGCTCCACAGTCGCGACAATCTTCTGCACTTGTCCCGACATGGTCAGGTGCTGCTCTTCCAGACGGCTCACGGTCTGTTCCAGCAGGCTCGCGGCGCCCGCCAGTCTATCCAGCATCAATGCCAGTGTTTCAAGAGAACGTTCTGCTCCCTGTTCCATACTGATTGCTCCTTTTTCTATAAGTGCGGACTGTCACCGGAAGGCAACTGCCTGCACTGAATTGTTCTGTTCTTGAGTGTTCGTCGGTGCTGCTTTCAGGCCGCCCCGCAATACGCCGCCAGGGATACACCGTGACGGCGCATCACGTGAGGTTTCAAACGAAAAGAGGTCTGCCGGTATGCCGCTTTATCGCGCAAAAGAATCGCAGCCCCGGTAAAGGTCACGCGATTCAGTTTCCATATCGATGCACGCATATCTTCCACATGCGCATCAGCCAGTTCGTAAGACATGCCCATACTCCCAGCCGCGAGATCGTGCAGTTTCGCTTCGACCTCAGGAAAGTCACGTGCATAAAGATATCCACCCACCATCAGCCGTTGACCGACGATATCGGCGGAGGTCAGAATCCCGCATTTGCTGCGCGCGTCATGGCCATCCCAATCCGGACGAAAATCAACCCCCATCCCCAGCAAAGATGGTAACGCCGCCTCAGCCGCGGTCCGGCTCAGCGTCACGCGGTGGCCGCGTGATCCACTAGGTGCGCGATCGCTGGGCACGTCGACCAGCGTCAGCACACCTTCAAACGGCATCCGGTTTGGATGCCCTTGGATGGCCGGGAACTCGACCGCCATTGCGTCCAGTTTCATGTGCTCTCCCGTGTTTCTTGTTGTTAATGTTGTTGTCGTGCAGGATGTGGTTGCAACCCGCGGTCTCGATCTCGGTGCCAGCGCTTATAGCTCGCTGCCCACACGGCTGGGCCCGATGCCGCTTTCTCCAGCTGCAGGGTAGGCTCGAGCGGGCGCAATCCGCGTTGCGCACGCACTTCGTCGACTGTCAGGATCCCAGCTTTCAGCAGCGCGGTTTGAATCTGGACTATTTCCATTTCATCCCCGCCATCGAGGTCGTTGAAAACAAATTCAAACTCACGCCATCCCAGCCGCTTGCAAAACAGATCGCGCGTGAAATGTTCGGCAAGCATGCGCGCCATCGGAGCGATGGTGCTGCGAAATGACTCATCAAGGAGTTCTTGGGCGGTGTTGCGATTGACGTCGTTCTCCAGTCCCAGCAACATCGGTGGAAGACCAAATGCATTCGCAATCATCCGGATCAGAAACTCCTGCCATTGCAATCGAAGTTCCGCATCTGTGCCACCCGTGAATTTCAGTACCTCAGGCTTCTGCTCACACGTCAGCAGAGGCACCCGACCCGTACCTTCGATCTCGTCTTGCCACCAGCGCAGCAAACGATTGTGATGGTCAGGCGTGGTCTCATTCAACCAGAGCGCATACTGCACGACACTATTGCTCGCGAGCCTTCCGGCATATCGGTGAGCGGCCAGAAAGCTGTTCACTGTTTCAAACGCCACTTCCAGCGGCCCCAACCCAAACGGAGTGTGAGAGCGCGGGTTCAGTCGGATATAAATCAGTTCATTGTCGTAAAGAGGAACATGCGACCCCGGCCCCACGCGGTTTGTGTTCTGCGCGTAGCGCGGCGAATTCTGATCCCCATCCCAATTAGCATTCAGCTGGATCGTCGCGCCATCCACAGGCCACAGGGCAAAAGGCCGCCCTGGGTCCTCCGTTCGCTCCATCTCGATGGCGCCAAACCCGCCTACCAGAGCGTCTTCCAGCGCCTGCTCCACCACGGAGCGGAACGAGTCTGAATTGTTTGGCTCTTCCAGAGTTCTCCGAAGGATTTCTATCTTGCTGTGGGCGTCGGGGACATCGGCCAGAGTGTATCCTCGCCTCAATTGGATCTGCCAATCCATACTTGCGATCCGGTCCTTGATGACATTAATTGCCCGTCGTGGAACAGGGCTTTCTGCAAAGCGCCGCAGGTTTGCAGGCGTTCCCTTCGGTAATAAGGCATGCGGCGGACGCACCGGTCCTAGAATGGAGGGGAGCGGTATCGTCTTGCGTTGCGCTCCGTCGACACTAGCAGCCGCCACATCAACTGCATGTTTGGCAGCAGGATGGCCCTCGCCGCGTGCTGCTTCCGCGCTCCAAATCCTATCGAGCATTGTTTTCCAGCTCACTGTCTCCGCCTCTCTTTTCTGTAATTCGGATGGATGATGTGCGTGGCTTCGTTCCCCATCTGTCGCTGGCAAAGAGAAGAGCGCGGCCCAGGGCCGCGCTCTTCTCTTTGCCATACATCCTGCTTCTCCGAATTTCTACATTCGCAATTCTTCGCGCGCTCGCTCGGCGATACGCGGCAGATCCGCGACCGTCATCACTCGAATTTGATTCCGTTCCATCGTTTCCACTCCGAATCTATATTGTTCAACCCGATCCTGTTCGGCTCCGCTGACGAGTATCTCTTCCGAGTTCTTGCCCAGCAGGCCGCGCAACGGTTCTACGATGGCAGTTAATTCCAGCACTGCTTTCTCCACCCGTAACACTCCCTCCGTCAGCTGCGGTGCACTAAAAGCAAGTACCTTCGCGGCTTCCAGGTCTCCTTCCAAAGAGACCGCATGAAACATACGAATGACGCCATTCGGTCGATAACCGCAGTCGATCCGCAGCGGATCCCCCGGCCGCGTATACATTGCTGCCTGGATTCGCTTGCGCATCACATTCCACACTCCAACGGCCTCAAACTGTCTCCGGATAGACGTCGAGATGGCTTGGCGTCCACTTGACCGACGCGCCTCGCGTTGCTTTCTGCTTTCGATATACATCCGGCTCAACTGCTCGATTTCTGCCGGTATCGAATCCGCCAGGCACGCTTTTGGCTCGGTAATCTGCAACAGGTTGGAGAAGCTGTCCTCCAGCGCTTTCATCATCGACGCGGTCTCGATTACCCCGTTCGACAGGCGCTCTCGCACTTCATACTCCAAGGCTTCCAACATCCCAGTATCAGCCTCCGGATCGACACATCGCACACGGCCCCAGTCCCGTGTAAATCGCACGTGCGCGGTCTCCGGTCGACCTGCTTCCCGCAGCACGACGCCGATATTGACGAACTCGTTCTTCACTGTGTCCGGAACATACCGAACCAGAAAGAATTCGCACTGGATGCGTTCACCGTTCACGTCTGTTTGGCATTCCTTCCGTTAGCCGGCCAGCCCTGAGAGGGTCACTATCCTTCCCTTCAACCCACCCCGAACCCTTCATCATTCTCTATCTTTTTCTGCTCCTGAAACTGTCTCCCGCCACTTCCGCTTTCCATCCCTATCCATTTCGGAAAAGGCCCCCGCGTGCTATCCCGAAACTGCATAATAAATTCCCGTACTCGATCGCGCCGGGCCAGCAAGGTCACCGTCAATCGTTCCATATCGCGCAAGTCCCCGCCATACCAGATCGGAGGAACGGTCTCCGCAATCTGCCACACAAAATCAGGTTCCAGGTTCTCAATGCGGTCCAGCCACGGTTCAAAGCTGCCCCAGCCCGTCACATCAGCGTACACCCGATTTCGACCATAAACGCCCCTTAGCGGTGCGTCAGGAAAGCTCCATTCCCCAGCATGGAAACAATATCCTTGGTCAACAAAATTTGCCGAATAGCGCTTCTCCCTAGGCTTTCGATGAAATACAGCTTGCCTGCCATTGCTGTTGCAGGTCCATTTATCCAGTACCAGCATCCCAGCAAACTCGGCCAAATTCCGTACGGCGGCCAGTTGTTCTTCCGGCAGATAATCAAGCACTTGCCCCGGCATCAGCCCGCCAACGTATCGAGAGCCAAATTGCAATCCAGCCGTGCATCGTTCTAGATGACGTCCGGTGTCCATGTAAAGTTCCGGTGTGTTTTCGATCAGCCACTCGCTGACCTCGACCACCTCAGTCGCTGGAACAGAAAGTCCGACTGCTTCGGCCAGACGTGTTGCAAATAACTCATTCGCCAGGACCCTCAAATGTTGCGGATTGTTCTGAAACTTGACTACATAAAGATGGCCGTCCGAGCCCAGCATCAAATGACTCTGTGCGCCGCCTCGCATCCGCCGGATTTGCTGTACCGCCGTAACCGCCACCGGGCGCTTTACTCCTTTAACACTCGTTCAGTTTGTCCAACAATCCGGACGCCTGCTTCCGGATTGTAACCCGAAGAGGAGTTGATCTCATTCCAACAGAGAAATGATCGCCCAAAGATACGGAGATTCATCGTTACCTTTCTCCGAACCAGCGATAGGTTGCTGGAGCTGGGCCTTCTCTAGCGCTCCCTTCGCGGTCGCTCGATTATCTCTGCTCGTACTTGTAACGCAATCGCCATGGCCATGACGCAATCGTCATGCGTTCCGGCAGCGGCCTCCGCGCGCCCATCGTGCTGCCGCACAAATGTTCGACATTCTGCCAGCAGGCGAGAACTGGAGAAAATCTCAGGCCTGGTTGCGAGCACGACATTCAGCTGCGCAATCATCGCTGGACGGGACAATGCCGTTGTCAACCAGCCCGCCTGGCCACGTTGTTCATAGATCGCAGGATAGCGTTCGATCGTGCCCAAATATGCCAGGACAGCCATGCCATGGTTGTTTCGTTCCACTGCGAGCAGCGCCTGGTTATAGTCCTTTGCCAGTTCCGCGCAGTGTTTCGCCAATTCTCGTGGGGCAATATGTCCTCGTAATTCAGCACACTGCAATCCCGAACATTGTTCAACAACTTGGATCGAGGCATAATCTCCGTCGGTACCGCCCCCGGCCGGATCGACACCCACGAGATAAGTCCGACCCGGTTGTGGCGGATACCAGATCCATAACTCGCCATTGCATCTCTTTTCCAGCGGTTCATGAACTTGCTGAGTACGTTTTGCAATACAATCCAGATCGAATACGCAGTTGCCACTTGCTAGGAAGCAAGCCGCAGGGTTTTCTGCATATTCTTGCGCTGCCATTTGCCGAAAGTTGGTAAGCAGTTGGCGCCGAAAACCAATTTGTTCCGGCAGCAGCCTGTTCGTTTCTGCGAGCGCACGCTCTTCCACAGTCCACTCAGCTTCCTGAACGGCATGACCCACGTACGCACCCTCCATCCACCAGGGAAAAAAGTGCCGAACCATTCCCGTTTCCTCAGTGCGTTGCCATTGGTCGTAGAAATAACCATATGCGCCATTTGGCGTAGATTCCAGCACCAGCTCCCCATTTGGCACCAAGGCTGCACCTAAGCTCGACATCGTCTCCGAAACATCTCCGCTCCACCGCGCTACCTCAGAGCAATGCAGGTTCTGGATAGTCATGCCGCGACCGGCATTTCCATCCGCTGCGCTCTCTACCCGGTACTCGCTATCCAGCTCCGGAAAGAGTATCTGGCGTGTGTTCACTCGCGACGCCCGCAATACTCCGCTGCGCAATCCCTTCGGCAAGAGTTCATAAAATCGATGAACGATGCGGAAGATCTGTTCTGCAGCTTCCCGATTATGGGCTACCTCTACAGTAAGGGTTCCGGGCTGTGTAATCGTCTTGAGGAAGAAGCGGCCAGCGATCCAGCTACTGATGCCTATCTGCCGCGCCTTCAGCACGATGTTTTGTCTACTCCGCCTTTGTTCATACGCTTGTTGTGCTGCGTTCGCTTCCAACGGTACGATATTCCCTTTTCGATCGCGAATCCGTAGCAGTGCACCCGCTAACCACATCGCCAAAGTCCCGCCGCCGAGTTCAGGAGAACGGAAATCCAATCGTTTTCCGAACCACAACAGGCGCTCCAGATCGCTTCGCTCCGTGGAACGGAGGGCTGCATCCGCTTGCCACCTACCTAAATTTTCCATTCCATTTCCGCAGAATCGTTTGCGAGAATCTCTGGTCACCTTCCCAATGCTCTATACGAAAGCGAACCTCTCAATAACCTGTCAGGCAGCTCTGGGTTCATCTCGATTGGCTTCACCAGATTGCGCTGGATTTCTCATAGCACAAATAGGCGTTACCGTTGGATCGGTCCAGAGGTCCTCCGGCGTCGGATAGTTCATCCCTGGCCGTTGAAGCGGATATGGCGTGGCCAGGCTCATGAAATACTGCAGTCCAGAGCAGTAATATTCTTTCTTTGGCTTGTCAATCGGCAGAGCGTGAATCAACTTGTGGGCTGCAATCGTCACTTCCTGTTGCCAGTCGTAAGCATCCTCCAAAACGTTGAACCCGGCGTTCAGTGCCGCCATTTTCTCTGAGGCCGTCAGCACCAGCCGGCGCGCCATCACGAGATCGCCATCATAGGTGTCCACATAGTCCGAAAATTTTCCTACATGAACGCCTTTATTGAAGGTCGATTCGAGAGTCAGCCATTGCGTCGCCCCGCTGGGTAGCCAAGCCATCAGGACATGCGAGAATGGCGAATGCGTGACCTGCTCGATTCCCTTACTGACCGGTTCCATACCAGAACAGAAAATTAAATCGCCCCATTCCAGCTCGTGGTAGAAACCCTGTTTATCCACCTTACGGATGTCCGAATTGGCCACACTGCTGATGTGTATCGCCATGGTTCCTCTTCAGATATCTGCAAACCCATTTCCACATATCAACAAAGACGTTGTAATGCACGCCGTCGTATGGGTTGTTGAGAAATCCCTCATTGTTCGCCGTCGCACCTAGGTTTGACAGGTCTAACTGTTCGTCCTCAATTGCGGCCTGGCCGTTCTTCATCCAAGACTGATTCCCTGCCATTGTTGCCTCAAATTGCATAGCGATCACGCTTTATTCGCTTCGTCTGTAAGCGGCGAAAACTACATGGCGCCATTGAGTGCGGCGGCCACAGCTATGCAAGCTCCAATCGCAACCAAGCCAAAAACAATCGCAGCCCAAACTTCCATGTGATCGTCAAAATAGTCGTAAATATATGACATCGTGTTCCTTTCAAATTCCGAAATCTTGTCAGCTCGCTGGTACCAGCTGTGCTCCGCTCAATGTTGTCAGCCCAGATGTCGGCAAGCTACTGAAGCTAGTCGCCCCAGTCACCAGCGCAGTCAGCTCAGTTTGGCCAGCGGTCACACCAATTCCTGCAAGTATCTGAATCAATGCTGCTCCAGTAATGGCGACTACTTCTGCAACTTTTTGCGCATAAGGAACACTGGTCCCCAGCGCTTGATACTTTGCCTCCGTCGTCAACATTACGTTCTTGATCAGAGCAGTAGCGGCGTCTTCCGCCGTGGCAAACTGGGGTGGAAGAAGTTGATTGATAAGCGGCTGTTCGGCCGTCGCGATGTTAATGCCGACATTCAGTACCTTCTGAATATCCTTTGCCGCCGCAGATAGAAAACTCTCAAAAGCGTTCGGCTTAACTGATGCCAATGTCACAGAAATCGTGCTCATATCATCTCTCCTAATTCCCTACAGGGGTGGTTTCAGTGCTAACGCGTGAATCCTTTGGCTGATGCTGAAACATGGCGATACCGCCTCCGATCATTCCCGTACCCGAACTCATCAGGGCGGCTCGAACATCGGGTTCGTTGCATATGCATGCCATCCCAAATGCTGCAATTCCAAGCAGTATCAAAACGACTGCCCATACTTGTGAACTGATCGCATTCAGACCATTGATTAGACCCATAGCTCCTCCAGGTTCTCTGCTGCATCGAATGAGATGTCTCGTTGGACATCTGATTTCACACAGTGCAGACAGCACTCAGAAGCCCTGCGATTCGGCGCCTCTCAGAGCCTTGAAACAGATTTTCGATGTATTTGTTTCGCCTGTCCTATAGAAAGGGCTGCATGATTAATGCATCGCGAGAAACGTGTACGCACCTGCAGGTGGCACTACGTTGGCCGCGCTTACGTTACAGAAATGTAACGAGACAGTGTTCGCCGCGCTTGCGTAGCCGTCCATACTCACATTGCCTAGCGACCCTGGCGGATGAATTGATCCGAGATTGTCCGTCGCTACAAGGCCACTCACTACGAAGGTTTGGTCATTGCAAGACTGGGCAGGCACTGCAATCGGAGTTACGGCCCCGGTCGTATAGTAGCCAATGTGCGAGACTAAAGAACCCCCTCCTACATTGAGGTTGGGAGTCGTGATCGATGTCGATGCAACTACAGCCGGGGAATTGACAGAAGATCCAGCATTCAGAACCCCTAAAGTAAAGGTACAGCTTGTATCTGAAGCGCTTGAACCGCAATCTATTGAATTTGCAGAGGCTCCTCGATACAAGTACCCATCAATGACGGTTGTACCTTCCGCTCCGAACTCGTAGGCATAATTGGCAAACGGGATATTGAGTGTAGGGCTGCTGGTTGAGCTGGATACACCTATACCACCGCCAGCACTGAACATATAATGACCAGCTACCGCAACCTGCGGAGCCGTCACTACCGTGACTGCGTGAATAGTATTGGCCTGGAGCGTTCCTACGGGACCGATTTGTGGGCTAGCGATAGGATTGTAGCCACTTCCAAAAGTCCATGTCTGGGATATTTGGATCGTAATTTAACGCTTCGGTGTCGTTCGGCATCAACAGGACATTGAAATTGCTCTTGTAGGTATTGCATCCAATAGGACTCGCCTTGCAGCCCAGTACCTTGAGAACAGCTTCATCAGGAGCCTGATTGACTACGTATGAGTCATACCATTCTCCTCCTAGATCAAAACCAAATCCTGGAGGAACGTGTGTGCCGCCATATCCAAGATAGCGATTTTGGTCGGTTCCATTGTTGATTTGAAATCCAACGAACGGTGTCCCGCTTAACAAGTAGCCGTACGTCATTCCGTAAAGAGCGCCGCCGTTATATACCCTAGGAAGGAACTGATTCACCGATCTTCCCGTGTCGTGTCCGGTGTATATCCAAGGGTAGTGTGCCTCCATCACCGTATCCCCACTCGCAAATGCGATCGGGAGGGGCATGGTGGTCATCGTCCCATCAACCCTATTGTTGGCGGTATCCAACACACTATTGACACGAACTGCTGGGTACAGCTTGTAATTCGTATTGCAAAAGGATGCTGTACCAGATGTCGGAACCGTTCCAGTAGGGGTGGTTGGTAAGTAGTAAGAAAATTGGTTGGTATTGCCGTTCACTACCCCCCAACTTGCAACATAATTTCCGTTATAGGTAGCATTGGGAGTCGTAAACGTCAGCGTCATCCCATTCACCGGGGAGAAGTCAGCCCCGGAATTGAATGGAATAGGCCATGCTGTTACCAAAACGGTGTGATTATCGCTCTGAAGTTGGGTGCCTGTTATCGTAAGAGAGAAGCATTCGCCACCATTCTCCGATGTTCCATTGACTATCGTTGTTGATACCAAGAACAGGAGCGGTATAGCCAAGGTTTGTGCGCTGGCTGATGTAGTAAAACGAAGTTGAGTTGGGTGACCCCTCTACGGGAAATATCTGACTGATGCCGTTATTGTCGTCATCTCCGCTGAACACGTCTGCTTGGGACTCGACTGCATATCCGCAGAGACCACCATAAGCAAAGAACAATCCATTCTCGTGGGGGAAGCGCAGGTTCAGCAAGGTGACCTGCTGAGCAGTCGAGTTGTACGTGTAATTTACAGTTTCATACTCTTCCTGATCCGTGATGCAAGCTGTCCCGGAAGCCGGCAGATAGCACGCCGCGCCTGAGTTGGAAGATTGCAGAGTGGCCGTATTGCAGAATCCCGCTGGAAGTCCTGTCTGTGGTGAGGTCGCAGTATATGCAGCAACCACATTCGTCACGATCGACGCGGCAGGATTGATCTTATTAGGTGCTGACGGTATAACCCCCGTCGGTTGACTGCCGGCAGTGCATCCTGCAGCGCCATTGGCGTCATTATCCGATCCGGCATAGCACAATTGAATCATGGTCGAAACTGGGTAAGAGGCGTTGCTATCAATGGCGACTAACGGATTAAAGGCGCTTTTGCTAGAAGATCCAGTTTGCACAGAGCCAGCGTATCCTGTGATCGACGTGCCTGTAATAATGTGAGCAGGAGTGGTATCCACCAAGGTTCTATCCTGACCCTCAGTTCCTTGTCCTGCTGTTCCATTTGTAGCGACAAGCGTTGCACCGACAGCTGCCGCGGCTGTCATAACTCCTCTGTACACAACGTGATCTTCAGTTACCTGGAAATCTCCGCCATGGCACCCTTCGTCATTGCTGGTGTTCATACCGCCGTCGCAAGTCAACAGGGTCGTCATGGCAAGGCAATCACCTGTACCATGACAATTCACTACGTTGTAAAGTGCCTGCTGTTGACCTGAACTATAGTTCGTGGTCGCCATGGACAGATTGCTGTAATATGTTTTGAAGAAGTATTGTGGCTGTCCATTGACAAAATAGTTGTCGAAGTTGTACCCGCCAGCATAATCAGTGGTCTGTAGATACTCCGCAGCCGCCTGGTTTCCCTGATAAGTGGGCCAATTTTGATAGTCCAAGGTATAGTCGGTTGTGATGACTTGACCGGCTGACTGCTGTGGAACTATCGAAAATGGGTTCTCATAGTAATCAGCCGTAACCCCGTTTCGCTCGTCGTGGACATGAGTGTCGAAGGGCCACGTCATGTTGCTGGTGTTGTTACCATATATATAAGCGCCATATCCCTGTGGCTTTTCAGAATTTCCATAGGTTGGATCGACATTGATCGTGCAACCACTGAGGCCACCAGGCGAGGCAGTTGAACAGTTCTGCCCTCCAGCTAACGTCGCTATTCCGTTGTTCTGATTGCCTGTTTGAAAATTGCTCGCGTAGTAGGATCCCTCAAATATGTTCGCGGCAAGGTTTGTGCCAGCAGGCTGCTCTATTAGCTGAGTTGTTTTGGGTGTCGAGGAAACAGCTTGGCTCATCCCTGCCACAACCGGTGCAACTGCATTATCTACATAGTTTTTTGTGGCCGCCTGCATCGCGGTTTGGGGATCGGCCTGCAATTGCAGTGCACCGTTTAAGGCTCCGCCGCTCAGCGGTAAATAGCTTCCAAGGAGTGAGTTGATCTGGGTTGCGGTAACGGTTTGCACGGCTACACTCGCCGGCATTACAAGGCTCCGTATAGCGGCAACCGTGGCGATCGGGACGTTTGGTATCGACCAATACTCCTTACTCACTGTGCCGTCGTCTAGATGATAAACCGCTGTGTAGTAAGATCCCGCCGGAGTAGCGCCCACATTCGGCGCTAGGTTGAGCGATACTTCTCCGTTGGATCCAATCGTCACGGTAAGGTTTCCAGCGGCTACGGTGTTTCCTTTCGCAGTGACAAATGCGGGCCATGTTACCAAAATTGTTCCCGTAGCGATGGTGCCATCGGCGTGGTAAACAGTGTCCTGCACCACTGTCGTCGTCACTTGTGCCAGGCCTGGGAATGCTGTAGCAGCGATGCATAGAACCAAGCCAGCGAGTCGCCATAAGGGTATTGCCCACAGCCGTCTCAGGTCTGCGTTTATGGATTGAATTAGCTGCTTTCTTGTCTCTACCATCATTTTTCCCTCAGTTCATCTCTTGGATGTCAACATGCCCGCCATCATCCATATCATTCTGGCAGCGGTAATCCCAAACGGTCGAGCAGCGCATCGCAAAGCTCCTCTCTAGGCTGCTGATCTGACTGGAGCGGCCTCATCGCAGCTAAGTCGCAAAGATCTAGAAGTAGTTTGGTCTGCTGGTATCCGCCACACATCGCCTTTTCAATCAGCCCCTCTAAGATTTGCGGCCACGCGGCAAGAACCTGTGATCGAGCTACGTCGCAATATTGAATTCTTTTCTCGGGGGACACTTTAGCTTGTCTACCATCTGCAGTTTGTGTTCTTTTCCGGACTGCTCGCTGTTTTATAGGAGCACTCCTGTTAGACCGTTGCTTCGACACGCCATTTCTCCTACCTCAAACGCGAAGAAGATAAAGGGACGCCCATCGCTGGCCGGCGCTTTATCTTCTTCGTCTCAAACCAAACTACGATATTTGAACCACAAAGGCGGACAGCGATCATGAAAATTGGCTTACGCCGGTATGATATATCTGCCTCTTGTGTGTTCTTTCATCTTGACTTAAGGCTAGCAGAGTAGAGCACAATGGCACGCCATCCCGCTCCTCTGTTAGGCACATATTTATCAATGAGTTATCGTAATTATCATGGCGTTTTGCTTGACTCGCTCATCGGATCTATGTTGAGTAATCGATATTCCACGAGAATTTTCGTTAGCGAATCGATCGCTTCTCCATATCTTCGTACAATTGTTCTCAGACTGACCTGCAATAACTCTGCTGCCTCACCTTGCGTATATTCCTGTAAAGCTATACGTCGAATTAGGTCTTGAGAGAAGGCATCGAGTCTTTTCAGGCATTTTTCCATGTCATATACAAAGATTACAGAGTCTTCAAAGCTTGTTATTCGGTACGTACTCATCTTTCCCCGAAACGCGTCATGGCCCAGTAGTGCAGGCATTCGTCCTACGCTCATGGAAAGCCTCATATACCTTCGTAACATAGCTTCGGTGTACTTTCTGTAGAAAGCAAGCTCTGGTTTGGGCCTGACTTTGATTTGTTTCCCTTCAAATGCTCGCGTCAATCGGGCTTTCGCGGGAACAAGTTGAATTTGTTCGCAAGCGTGCAAATCATACAAGGGGAAGGCAGCGCTCATCGCAAACCCCCTGCTATTGCCAACATTGTTATAGAGAGTTTTTCTTTTCGAGGGCGCCCCTTCGGCCGACGGCTCCGCGGCGCAGGGAAGTCTGAAAAGTGCACAGTGCATTGACGGCAGTAAACATCGCTAACTGTGTGATCACGGAGCCAAAGACGGCCGCAACCCTCACAGATCTTCAAGTGTAGATAACAAGGGCTCATGACTAAATGTTCTCCAAGACAAAAAAATCAATCTCCTCGTGAAGACGCGGTTAGCCCTCGTCTCAAAGGAGCGGTTGCGGAGACTGCTTCACCAACGAACTCTATGGTTCGGTCTGGCCCAGCGGGCACGTCTCCGGCATGAACAGCAATAGCTTTTTGAAGTCGCACACCCGTAACTAGGCCCTTATACAGACGGTTTCATGTCCGCATAAGGGCCTAGAGCCAAGCAAAAATGGCGATTGCCGGCGCGAAGCCATGTGCATCTCAATCGGCTGCCTGGAAATGACCCGCAATTCGCCCATATCTCTAAGGAATGGAAGAACGGGGACACTTCATCGTAATGACCTAGATTTGGGAGAAAGAGGCCAACGGTGTTCAAATCTCTTCGCTATTAAGAGGGTCAATCTGTAATACTAGCTAATAATAAATATGTCAAGATTAACTTTTCCTAAAGATACTCAGCTGGTCCAAATTGGCACTCTATTCGCCGAATAAGTCGATCAATCAAATAATCATATAGATATATATGTGCTCTATATATATCTATATGCTATAATATGAACATGAAGTTTGACACCCTTCATGAGAATCTTCGCCTGGAAATTCTTCGACGCATTGATCGCGGACTGTTGACTGGTTCCACCTTGGCCCGGGCGACAGATTTCCAGCAGGCACATATCTCCAATTTTCTGAATCGAAAACGTTCTCTCAGTCTAGAAGGTCTAGATCGCGTGCTCACCGCGCAGAACTTGTCCATCATTGACTTGATTCCCGCGGACGAATTGCCCAGCGTCCCCACTTACCGGCGAAATATCTCGCTCACTCAAACCATTACAGTTGTCACGCATACGGCTGCGTCTTCGTCCGTCCGTATTCAACCACCGGAAATCATCGACACCATTGAGGTGCCGGATTCTGTAATCCACTCTTCCCGTGCGCGCCCAATTCCAGGACGAGATCTATGGCAACGCTTTGTGGCCGTTCGTGTGGACGCCATACAGGCAGCGGCGATGGAACCGCTTCTTCGCCAGCACTTTATCGTAGTCATCGACCGTCATTACAATTCGCTTGCGCCCTATCGCTCACAATCGCCTACGGTGTATGCCGTCCGCGGTTCTGACGCGCTACATCTATGTTTCCTCGAGTTCGAAGCGGATCGACTCATCGTTCGCCCTCGGAATCAACAAATTCCGGTACTACTGATCACCCTCGCTTCTAATGAGCAGCCCGCTGATCGCATCGTCGGTCGTGTTTGTTACGTTCTTTCTGAATTCTAAAGATCTTCGCTCCGATCATTGAGGTTGTAAATTTCTCTCGTCCCTCCTCTCATCCATCGGCGTGATCTGCTAGCATCGCCTTTTGGAGGAATCAACACTTATGGAACAAACCCCCGTTGGCATGGGTGCCCGCCGAAATGAGGACATCGCCTTGGATCTCTTGAAGTTTGTCGCCGTCACCGCAAGTGTCGGGCGGCCTACCACACCGTCTGCCGGGTTTGTGTCTGGCGGAAATACCAAAGCTGAAGATCAGGTCGGTCATCTGTTGGACCTCTATTCGCGCTGTTTACGTGCGGTCGAAGGAAAGTAGCTCGACGCGCTTGCCAGATCTGCCACCATCTCGAGTTGTGGTTGTCGGTGCCGGAGTATTTGGTCGGAATCATCTGCGTGTTTGGCGAACGCTTGAAAACTCCGGCTCACCGGTACGTCTTGTCGGAATTGTTGAGCCGGATGCGACCTCGGCAGCTAAACTTACGACCGAATATCAGATCCCGGTATATGCCTCAACAGCGCAGCTACTTACTTCGCAGTCGCTCCCGGATGCTGCATCGGTTGCCGTTCCAACCTCGCACCACGCATCCGTGGCATCGGAACTTTTGGCTGCTGGCGTCGATGTCCTGGTGGAAAAACCTTTTACCACCACTATCCAACAAGCAGACGATCTGATCGGCTTGGCGCAGCGTCACAAACGCATCCTTCAGGTTGGACACCTTGAACGCTTCAACCCGGCGGTTCGAGCAGTTCGTCCCTTATTGCACCAGCCGCTTTTTTTTGAGGTACATCGGCTCAGCGTTTTCACGCCAAGAGCACTTGATGTTGATGTCGTGCTCGATCTCATGATCCACGATCTCGATATCGTTCTCAGTTGGACCCAATCGCCAATTCGTGAGTTGCACGCGGTTGGGCTGCCAATATTGTCTTCAAAGGTCGATATTGCGAATGTCCGGATCGAATTTGCGTCCGGTTGTGTCGCGAACTTCACGGCCAGCCGCGTCAGTACAGAGAGGGTCCGAAAGATCCGCTTCTTCCAGCCACACCAGTACATTTCTGTCGATTACGCTCGCCAGGATGTGCTTTGCATCGACGTACCAGCCCTACAGTCTCCAGGATCACGCCAACCCGCCTCGCCAGAACTTGCAGCCGCACAGTTCCAGCCCACGCAGTCAACTCATCCAACACCAGGATTCGCGCTACGCAAGTTCGAGGTATCCTCCGGGGAGCCATTACAGCTTGAGTTGGAATCCTTTTTACGTGCCGTTCGAGAACGTACCCTGCCCGAAGTCTCAGCACAGGATGGCCGTGCTGCTCTTGCTGTTGCCCTGGATATCAGCGCCTCAATCCAAGCCCATCAATCGCGCGCCGGCCTAGCTTAATCGACTGCGCAGATCATGCATTTCAGATATTGGGTTTCAGGAATCGTCAAAATTGCTGGATGATCAAACGCCGCGCCGCGGATCTCCAACAGCCGGATCCGCTTTCCCGCATCGCTGGCTGCCGCTGCTAGCACCCCTTGAAATTCCACGAGCGGAACGTGATGAGAGCACGAACAGGTCACCAATCTCCCTCCGGGCCGCAACATCTTCATCGCCCGCAGGTTCATCTCTTTGTAACCTCTCAATGCGCCGTCGACAGCGCGTTTCGACTTCGCGAAGGCCGGTGGATCCAGCACAATTGTGTCGAACTTCTCGCCTGCATCGCTCCAATCCCGCAACAGGTCAAATGCATTTGCTTCGATCCATTCCAGGCCAGTTCCCTGTTCAGCTAGTTGATGCCGGTTTTCGTGCAGGTTTTTCTCAGCCACTTCCAATGCAGCGCGCGACGCATCAATGCCAGTCACCTGAGGGCAACGACGAGCCAAGTGCAACGCAAATCCACCCTGATAGGTGCAAACGTCGAGCGCTCGCCCATGCGCATGCGACTCGGCAGCCACATAGTTCTCCCGTTGATCCAGAAATGCGCCAGTTTTTTGCCCCGCATTCGCGTCGAAGTTAAATCGGAGTCCATTCAGCTTAAAAATCGTCGCCAACCTTGGCATGTCAGCAGTCCTTGAATAGAGCGGCTCAATCGAAGGTGCGGCTAGCTGCTCCAATTCCCGGATGCGCGCATCCGGCCGTTCCAGGATTGTCTCCGGTCGCAGCATTTCTCGAAATACATCTACGGCTACCCCACGTACATCCTCAACATGGGTACCCTGCGTCAGCAACTGCAGAATCACAAGATCCCCATAGCGATCCGCAACAATACCAGGCAACTCATCAGCTTCTCCAAACACCAGGCGACACGCGTTCGTATCCTGCATCTTCTGCAACCCGTCAAGACGCATCTGCACAGCTCGTCCCAATCGGTCGCGCACCAGGTCTAAAAATTCGCCGCGATGCTCAATCACATCCTGCGTCACCATTCGCAGGGTGATCAGCGACGCATCGCTGAACATGGCCGTTCCTAGCAGCGCGCCTCTTTCATCCATCACCCTGACCAGCGCGCCAGGTGCGACACTCTCATTGCCCGGCTCTGCAATCATGGTCTCCACATCCGATTGGTAGACCCACGGGTGCCCACCTCGCACTCGGTTAGCGGCTCGTCGGCTGATCTTGGCGACAGGCCCGTGGTTCGTTTCCAAGCCTGATTCAGTATTTGCTGGAGTTCCAAATGCGACTGCAGTATTTTCCTTCAACTTTGCGAACTGTCCTCCTGCTTTGCCAACAAATTTCGCCTTGATTTGTTTTTGCCCCATACTTCCTCTCACGCTGCATCGTCTGAGTGGTCATCTTCGCACATTCCAGACCGCGCCATCGCCCCCGAAACACTTCCGGCACCGTAAACCCGTCCCCATACCATAAAATCAATTATGGCCACCGCGCACACCGCTGCGGCATCTCCTGATGCTGACAAGCAACAACTCGCTCAGACCTTCGAGATGTTGCTCACGACCGTGCGCCAGAATCGTCCCAGCGACGATATTGCCATCATCCAGCAGGCATATGATTTTTGCCTGAAGCATCACGCTGGCCAAAAACGCGCTTCCGGCGACCCATTCGCTCTGCATCCCCTTGAAGTAGCCCGTGTATTAGCGGAGATGAAGCTCGATTCCACCGCAATCGCCGCTGGCCTCCTCCACGACGCTGTCGAGGACACCCCGGTCACCAGCCGGCAGATTTCTGAAATCTTCGGCGAACAGGTCGCCCATATCGTTGATGGCGTTACAAAGATCGACAAAATTCAATTCGCGAATCGAGAAGATCGCCAGGCAGAAAATGTCAGAAAAATGCTGCTGGCCATGGTCTCAGACGTTCGCGTCGTACTCATCAAGCTGGCAGACCGTCTCCACAACATGCGCACCTTGGAACATCTGCAGTCAGAACGGCAGCAAGCCATCGCGCGGGAGACCCTCGATATTTATGCTCCTCTCGCGCATCGCCTCGGCATGGGAAAAGTTCGTAGTGAACTCGAGGATCTGGCCTTCCGTTATGTCGATCCCGTCGGCCACGACCAGATCAGCTCTGCCGTTGAGGCGCACCGACAGCAGGGCGAACAATTTCTCCGCGAAATCGATGCCATCTTGCATGAGCGTCTCCTCGAGCACAACATCTCGGCGCGAGTCGACTGGCGCATCAAGCGCCTTTATTCCATCTATCAGAAACTGCAACGGCAGCGCATTACCGTCGACCAGGTGTACGACCTGCTTGCTGTTCGTGTCATCACGCAAACTGTGCAGGATTGTTACGCCGTCTTCGGCCTGATCCACAGCATCTGGCGCCCTGTCCCAGGCCGCATCAAGGACTTCATTGCGATGCCCCGGCCCAATCTCTATCAATCGCTGCATACCACCGTGATGGCGGAGGGAGGGCATCAATTTGAAGTCCAGATTCGCACTGAAGAGATGCATCGAGTCGCCGAAGAAGGCATTGCTGCGCATTGGAAATACAAATCCGGCGGCTCGCCCGTAAACGCGAAAGACGAGCAACGTCTCGCCTGGGTCCGGCAGATTGTCGAGTGGCAACGCGACATGACCGACCCGAACGAGTTTCTTTCTACGCTCAAAATCGATCTATATCCAGAAGAGGTCTACACCTTCACGCCGAAAGGGAAAGTTGTTGTCCTTCCCAAAGAAGCGACTCCCATCGATTTCGCCTACTCAATTCATACCGAGGTAGGAAATACCTGCACTGGTGCAAAAGTGAATGGTCGCATGGTGCCACTCAGATCGCGTCTGCGCAACGGCGATATCGTCGAAATTCTTACACAGAATGGTCACACGCCCAGCCGAGATTGGCTTACATTCGCCAAGAGCTCACGCGCGCGCAACAAAATTAAACATTGGTTGAATGAGCATCAACGCGAGCGCGCCATTGAAATTGGCCGCAAATTATTGGACCGCGAAGCTCGCAAGTATAAGATTTCGATTACGCAGCTCACGGAAGCTGACCACGCCAGGGCTGCTACCGATTACGGTTTGGCGAATCCAGTTGATCTGCTGGCAGGCATAGGATTTGGAAAGTTTTCCGCCCGCCAGGCACTCAATCGGCTCGTACCGGGTGCCACGAGCACGCAGCAGCCAGAAACAGAATCCGCACCTGGAATGTCCGACGCCGTGAAGCGTGTTTACTTCGGCAAGGGTTCCGACTCCCTTACTGTCGAGGGCCAAAATGATCTGCTTGTCTATCGTGCGCGCTGTTGCAATCCTATTCGAGGCGAAGAAATCGTCGGCTATGTTACCCGGGGCAAAGGTGTCGCTGTTCACGCTCGCAACTGCCCGAACGTCCAAAATCTCCTCTATGAGTCGGATCGCAGAATTGCCGTTGAATGGGCACACATGAAGAACGAAGAAGGTTCACCCCAACGCGCTACCTATCCGGTCAAGATGACCGTGTATTGCGATGACCGTGCCGGGATGCTTCGCGAGATGACAGCTGTCATTTCAGACGACGGCACTAACATTCGCGCCGTCGAGACCAAAGCTGGCACAGAAGCGGAAGCCGTCGTGGAATTTGTCGTCGATGCCTATGATGTAGGCCATTTGATTCGCCTGATGAACGGTCTTCGCCGGTTGCCTGGGGTTCGCGACGTCCAACGTCAGCAAAAACTCTAGTTTCAATCATCCGCCGTATCGCACAATTCCCAGTTGACGTTTGTCGTGAAACCTTCACTTCGCAACGGACGAAGCTTCTTGACTGGTCGTCACCGTCGTGAGGGCACATCCATTCATAGTCTGCTTGAACTTGAAGTATGGATGGAAGAACAACGCTGCTCGCGCATCCCCATTGCCCTCTACCAGCCGGGGCAACCACACCCCGTCTGGGTACCGCTGCTGTCGAGCGTGAATCCAGAATCCTTTATGTAGATTTGCCAGCAATCCACCGCCAACCTTCACATCATGATCCAGACAAGCACTCACTTCCACTAGTTCGCCCGTCGCTTCGTCAACCTCGATGGTTCCCGACATATCGTGCAAAAATGTCTCTTCCACCCCTTTGGGATGCACGCTGGGATCGCCGTTCAAATCGTAGGCGAGAGTCGAACGTCCCCCGTGATCGGTCCGATGTCCATTCGTATAGCGCAACATATGCAATAACATATCGATCTGCTTGCCATTGTCGGCATCTCGCTTGGCAATGTATTTCAGATCTGAATCCTTTTTGATCTCTTTTTGAACGCGCTCCATTTCCTTGTTTCGCTCATCGGCATTTAGCTGCTTGCCGTCTTTGCCGGTTAATTCATCAATCTCCTCGCCATTCACAAAAAACATGTCGTATTGCCTGATGTGACTCTGCTTCACATTGCCATTTCTATCGGTGTTGTCCTCTTCGCGAATTGTCTTGCAAACATAGCGTTCCTGCTCTGTTTCGGATTGCTTCAGGTTGTCCAGAACCCGCTTCTTCAATTCGGCGGCCGACGGCAACGGAGCATTCCAGTCAATTTCCGTCTTGGCCGCGTGAGAAGTTTTCGTATCGGGTTGTCCTGTAGATTGCGTACCCATTTGTGACCATCCGGGGACACATGCAAGAGAAAACGCAACGACTCCGGCCACCCGTGTCAAGCTCTTGCACAACGAATGCTTCATGTCTTGCACCTTAATCCCCTTGGACGATCCGCGTGATAACTGGTCACGATCTAAAGCGGCAGGTACGCGTCCCGGAAGGCCGGTCGACTTCAAGAATTTTCCGATCGCACAGAGTACAATTTTTCGTTATGAGCGAAGATAAAGCAGCTATCCATACGGCTGAGGCACCCACGGCCATCGGCCCTTACTCCCAGGCAATTCGCATCGGCAGCCTCGTTTTCACTTCCGGTCAAGTGGCGATCGACCCCGCTACTGGGCAGTTGGTTGCAGGTGGCATCGAAGCCCAAACGCACCGCGTCCTGCAAAATTTACAAGCCGTTCTTACCGCTGCCGGGCTAGACCTTTCCCGTGTCGTTAAGACAACAGTTTTCCTCAAAGATATGGCCGATTTCGCCGCGATGAATTCGATTTATGCGGAGTATCTGCAGACGAAAGGCAGCCCCGCCCCGGCGCGCTCGACAGTGGAAGTCGCCCGGCTCCCAAAGGATGCTTTAGTGGAGATTGAACTGATTGCCAGCTGAGCAGACACACATACGCGAGTTTCCGGCACTTGACAAGTCACTGTCGTTGACCGAAAGCCGCAGCCTTCACTCACGTTGGAAACGAATATGTCCTCAAGCCGTTGTCTGAAATACGAAAGGCAGAGGATCTCTCCTCTGCCTTTCGTTTACAACCTAGCGCTCGCCCTACAGCGGCTGAACATCAGCAGCTTGCCAGCCCTTCGGTCCCTTCACAACGTTGAATTGCACGGCCTGGCCTTCTTGCAAACTCTTAAATCCGTTTGAATTGATCGCAGAGTAATGCACAAAAACATCTTCGCCATTCTGGCGCGAGATAAAGCCGAAGCCCTTCGCGTCGTTGAACCACTTTACTGTACCTTGTTCCATGGAAAGCTTATTTCCTAATCATTTGAATTACGCTGAAGGGAATCGGAGCGACTACTAGCAGAATCTTGTGCTTTGGGGCAAAGTCTACAACTGCCCGGTTCTATTCGAACGCAGGCATAGTGTACCAGATTTTCCACAAATGCAAGAAAAAAATGCCTGTTAGCCGTTTCGCCAAACTTTCCATCGTTTCAAGCTCGGTTTCGGCTTGCCAATCCCCGCAATCCCGATGCGTTATGCTAGCTGACGGCATGAAATTTGAAGGGGAATCGCTCGTTTGGCTCGAAAACGCCCTTTCCACTCTGGCGGACGGCTTCTCCTCGCTGCCTCCCACTACCTCGCCTCCGCTCGATCAAGCCCCAATGCTGGACGTGCTTCACGAAACGGCGATCCGGCTCCGCGAAAATTACCCCTATTTCCATCCCCTTTACGCCGGACAAATGCTTAAGCCGCCCCATCCCCTGGCTCGAGCAGCCTACGCGCTCGCAACCTGGATCAATCCCAATAACCATGCTCTGGATGGCGGTCGTGCCAGCTCCCAGATGGAAATCGAGGCCGTTCAGGCTCTCGCGGCCATGTTCGGCTGGACAACCCACCTCGGCCACCTCACCAGCGGCGGCACGTTCGCCAATCTCGAAGCGCTTTGGATTGCCGGGCGACTCCATCCCCATAAAACTATTCTTGCCTCCGAGCAGGCTCACTATACGCATGGCCGCATCAGCGGGGTTTTGCAGTTGCCCTTCGCTCCCGTCTCAACCGACCAGCGCGGCAGGATGTGCCTCGACGCTCTTGAAGCCCGCCTGCAACAGGGTGATATCAGCACGGTTGTAGTCACCGTTGGAACCACCGCCCTCGGAGCCATCGACCCACTGCCGGAAATCCTCGCTCTGCGCGACCGGTATGGCTTCCGTATCCATGTTGATGCCGCCTATGGGGGCTATTTCCGCTTGGTGTCGAACTTGGATCCTGACGTAGCAGCCGCGTTTGCCGTGCTGTCCGACGTTGACTCCATTGTTATCGACCCTCACAAGCATGGTCTGCAGCCCTATGGCTGTGGGTGCGTTTTATTTCATGATCCTTCAGTCGGCCGTTTCTACAAACACGATTCTCCCTACACCTACTTCACGTCGGACCAACTGCATCTTGGTGAAATTACTCTCGAGTGTTCTCGCGCCGGCGCGTCCGCTGTGGCTCTCTGGGCAACGCAGCGGGCATTTCCGCTCATTCTCGGTGGAAAATTCGCTGAAATGCTGGAATCCAGCCGTTCTGCTGCGCTTGAACTCCATCGTCGTCTAAGTGCTTCAGTCATGTTTATCGCGCCCATTCGCCCGCAGTTGGATATTGTTATCTGGGCGGTTCGCGGCGCCACAGTAGAGGAAAGTTCTGCTCGTGCGCGTGCGGTCTTCGACTCCGCAGCCAGTAAAGATTTGCACTTGGCATTGGTTCATCTTCCTCGATCATGTTTCCCAAAAGATACCTGGCCGACGGTAAATGGAGACCTTCAGAATGCCGCCCAAGTGCAATGTCTGCGTTCCGTACTCATGAAGCCTGAGCATTTGGCTTGGATCGATCTCATTTGGAACCGTCTAACGACCGCCGCGCAAGAAGTTCTAGACGCGTGAATTTCGATGGATAATAGAGCTTGAGATTGTAGATGCCAACATGCCCCTTTCCTAAAGATAGACCTCCTCGTATTGATGTTCATTTCCCGACCTCACCACTGGTAATATTCAGGGTAGCAATCCTTGCCGGTAGATTCACGAAACGTAGAATTGTTACGTCTGAGTCATGGCATATCGGGCCGAGTTTGCACTTTCCGGCGCGATTCGTTGATGGATCTGTCTCCCACTGGGAGAACAACAATACAAACTCTATCCCTTGAGGAAACAGAGGTTTATGGCAATCACCGGCCACCCGGCTTTCGAACCAGACTCGTCCCGCAGCGATTGGAGCCGTATCCAGATCGCATACTTTTCCATGGAAATAGCGGTTGCACCCGATATGCCCACCTATAGCGGCGGATTGGGCATACTTGCGGGAGATACGCTTCGGTCGGCCGCCGACACAGGTCTGCCCTTGGCCGCCGTTACCCTGATCCATCGCAAAGGATACTTCCGTCAGCATTTGAGTGTCGAAGGAGTCCAAACCGAAGAAGATGAGCCTTGGAACCCTGAAGCTTTGTTGCAGCCTCTAGAGCCGCTGGCCGTAATCACAATTCAAGGGCGTCCGGTCATGGTCCGCGCTTGGCGCAAAGACATTGTTGGCGTCGGCGGTCACATCGTTCCCATAATTTTCCTGGATACGGATCTCGATCCTAATAATGAATGGGATCGTCAACTAACCGATCACCTGTACGGTGGCGATACTTTTTACCGGCTCTGCCAGGAAACCGTTCTCGGCATCGGCGGAGTTGGAATTCTCGCTGCTTTGGGATGCCAGCCCGCCGTCTATCACATGAATGAGGGTCACGCATCGCTACTGACCATTGGTTTGCTGGAAGAGCAGGTCAAGGACGGCAATATCCTGGATGCCAGCCAAAATGATCTGGATGCGGTTCGATCCCAGTGTGTCTTTACCACTCACACACCGGTTCCCGCTGGTCATGACCGATTTTCCCTCGATCAGGCGCGTCAGGTGTTGGGCGAAGAGCGTACCAAGGCATTGGAAAAGTTTGGCTGTTGTCATGACGGCATGTTGAACATGACCTACGTCGCCCTGCGCTTTTCCCGCTATGTCAACGGCGTTGCCATGCAGCATGGCCGCGTATCGCGCGAAATGTTTCCGGAATACTCCGTGCAGGCAATTACAAACGGGGTGCATGCCGCGACATGGATTCAACCTTCCATGCAGGCCCTGCTCGACGAAAAAGTTCCAAGCTGGCGACGGGACAACCTCTATCTTCGCTTCGCGATTGGCATGTCGCCGAACGAAATTCGGAGTCGCCACCAGGATGCGAAACGCAAGCTCATCGCTACAGTTCACGAACGCGCTGGCATCGAGCTTCAAGAAGACAAATTCATCATAGGATTCGCCCGCCGCGCCGCCGCCTATAAACGCGCCGACATGCTGTTCGCCGATCCCACCCGCCTGACTCGATTAGCAGAAGAATACGGCGGCATTCAAATCGTCTATGCAGGCAAGGCACATCCCCACGATGATGTAGGTAAGGCCATCATTCACCATGTCATCGAAGCAAGCGCCAAACTCAATTCCGATCAGCTTCGCATTGTCTACCTTGAAAATTATGAGTGGGACCTTGGGGCGATTCTCACAGGAGGCGCCGACCTGTGGCTCAATACCCCCCGCCGTCCCTACGAAGCCTCCGGAACGAGCGGTATGAAGGCAGCCATGAACGGGGTCCCCAGCCTTAGCACTCTCGATGGCTGGTGGATTGAAGGCTGCATTGAAGGCGCAACTGGCTGGGCGATCGCGGAATCCGAGGATGAGACCCAGGAAGCCGAATCTCTGTATGAAAAACTCGAGAACGAGATTCTTCCCCTCTATTACCACTATCCAAATCGATGGGCAGAGATCATGCGCATGGCCATGGCCATCAACGGCTCTTTCTTCAATACCCAGCGCATGCTCTACCAGTACGTCACCAACGCCTACTTCCCGGGAGATGCGCCAGCACAGCGAAAATTCCAACCTGAGCTTGCATTCATCCGCTGATTCGTGCCGCATACGATCAAGGAGTGCGGAAAACAGGTAGTCGATCGCATTCGAACCATACTCGCGCTCCAGCCTCCGCTCACGTATACTGATCGAAGCCATAAAATCGTCATTTGATTGGAAACACGATGCCGAAATTGAAGACGCACAAAGGTGCGGCCAAACGCTTTAAGAAGACCGGAAGCGGTCGAGTGAAGCGCGGCCAGGCCTTCATGCGGCACATCCTTACCTCGAAGGCAACCAAGACCAAGCGGCATCTTGCCGCATCTGCAATGGTTTCGGATGCCGACCTGCCCAAGGTGCTGCGCATGATTCCGTACGCCTGATCGGCTTTGTAAAAGAGCAGGGCCCGCACGCGTTCGAGGCCCCCGGAACTAAACCTTCCGCGACAGATCAGAGCAAGAAGCGAGTGAAGAGGTGATCCAGCGCAGGCAACCATGCCAGCGACTCCTGCCTCCAGCCGCAAACGAAACGCAAAAAGGAGATACCAACCATGCCTCGCGTCAAACGTGGCAATAAACGCAAAGAGTACCGCAAGAAGATCCTGAAGCGCGCCAGCGGCTACTTCCTCACAAAATCCAAGCTATATCAGGCCGCGGAAGAGGCTGTCGAACGCGGACTCAAGTTCGCCTATCGTGGCCGCCGCGAAAAGAAGCGCCAATTCCGTTCGCTGTGGATTGTCCGCATCGGTGCCGCAGCCAAGCTGAACGGCATCAGCTATTCACAGTTGATTCACGGGCTGAAGCTTGCTGGTATTGAGCTGGATCGCAAGGTCCTGGCCGATATCGCCGCCAAAGATCCCGCGGGATTTACCGCGCTGGCAACCCAAGCCAAAGGTGCACTCAGCAGCACCGCCGCATAATCTCTGCAAAAAATCCGGCAACAAATAAAGCACTCCTTAGGGAGTGCTTTGTTGTTTAGGACGGCTCGACAGAGAGATGACCGCCAATATTACAATCACCGCGATGATGCACTGCGAAATAACGCAGTAAAGACACCAGACCTGCAGGATCGACGCTTCCACATGCGAAAGATACAGCGCATAGCACAGACCCGCCACCGCCGCCGTCAGCGTCCAGCCTCGCTTACGCAGCAGGGTCAGCAGCCCGATCAGCAGATATCCCGCGATGCCGATCGCAGCAACGGGCACACCGTGGATCATCGAAAATGAACTGTGATTGACGATTCCGCAATCCCAGTGCGCATTGATGTCGCATGGCTCCAGCTTGTTGGAGTAATGCACCTGCAACGCAAGTACTGACACCACGGCACCTAGAATGGACAACAATACGAGCAGTGTTCTCAATGTTTTTTGCACCACCCTATTCAACCACATCGCGGAAATATCCAAAACCGTGACGTTCTACCTGGCCGACTTTCCACTCATAAAATCGGTATTCCGGCCTTGTCTCATTTATCCTCAAAGGCAATGTCTTCTATGCAAATTCCTGTTTTAGAAAGCTACGGTTCCGATCAGCTCAACACCGCTTTTGAGGCTCTCCGGGCAGATGTGGCCCGCCAAGCATCTGCACTGCGCACACCGGAAGATCGCGAGCAATTTCGCCTGTACTGGCTTGGTCGAAAGCAGGGCCGGCTGAAGTTGATCGGCGACGCCTGGTTGAAGACCGCCCCCGCGGAAGCACGCAAGTCTATGGGCCAGCATTTTAACCAGCTCAAGCAGCAAATTGAGCTTGCACTGGAAACTGATTCAGTAGCTCCTACCGCTTCTCCGGCAGACGCTGACGGAATCGACATCACGCTCCCCGGAATCAGACCAAACCTTGGCGTGGAGCACCCACTGATTCGCACCATGCAGGAAATCGTTCGTGTTTTCGAACGCATGGGCTACTCGGTCGGTGTCGGACCCGAAGTGGAAACCGACTATTACAATTTTGAAGCGCTGAACTTTCCGCCGAACCACCCTGCGCGCGATACCCAAGACACTCTTGTCGTCGCCAACCAGCAGCACAAACCTTCGCGCGATCGCCTACTCCTGCGCACCCATACTTCCCCGGTACAGATTCGCACCATGGAACGGAAGCCGCCTCCAGTGCGCATTGTCATTCCCGGCAAGGTCCATCGCAACGATGCTGCCGACGCAACGCACTCTCCCATCTTCCATCAGGTGGAAGGCTTGTGCGTCGACGAGAACATTACCTTCAGCGATTTGAAAGGTACTCTCGACCATGCTATGAAGGAGCTGTTCGGTTCGAATGTACGCACGCGGTTTTTTCCATCTTTCTTTCCTTTCACCGAACCCAGCGCCGACGTACAAATTAGCTGCATTTTCTGCGGCGGCAAGGGGTGCCGCAAATGCAAAAACTCCGGCTGGATTGAACTGCTTGGCTGCGGCATGGTTAATCCCGCTGTCTTTGAATTCGTTCGCGGCAAGCAGCCTGCCTACGATCCAAAAAAGATTTCCGGCTTCGCTTTCGGCATGGGCGTCGACCGCATCGCCATGATGAAGTACGGCATCAGCGACATTGGCTTGCTCTACTCCGGCGACATGCGCTTTCTGGAGCAGTTCGCATGAAAATTCTTTCCACATGGCTACGTTCTTATCTGCCTGATCTCAATGTCACCGACCATCAACTCGCCGATGATCTGACTCTGCGTGGTATCGCCGTCGAGGGTGTCTTTGATCTGGGTCCCGGCAATGGCTCCTTATTTGAGATGGACATCACCACGAACCGCGTGGATGCGATGAACCACTACGGCATCGCACGCGAGGCCGCAGCTATTTATGACATCGCCTTGGCCCCTTTAGACGTCTCGCTTCCTGCAGCGCAGTCTGCAAAGCAAGCATTTCCGGTCCGTATCGAAGCGAAAGATCTGTGCGGTCGCTTTACTGCGCGCGTGTTACGCAACGTCAAAATTGTGCCATCGACCGGCGAAGTAGTTCGACGTTTCGCACTGCTGGAACAGAAGTTAATCAGTAACGCCGTGGACGCCACCAACTTTGTCACGATGGCCATCGGCCATCCGACACATGCATTCGATCTTGACAAGCTGGAAGGCGGCATCGTTGTGCGACGTGCTCATGCAGGCGAGCATCTGAGGCTGCTGGATGGCACCGATCGCACCCTGGTGCCGGATGACTTGGTTGTCGCCGATGAGAAAAAGGCCCTTGCTCTAGCCGGTGTCATGGGTGGCTGGGACACGATGATTACTCCCGAAACGAAAAACATTCTCGTCGAGGCAGCATGGTTTGACCCTGGCGCGGTACGGCGGTCGTCACGCCGCCATGGGCTGCACACCGATGCGTCCCATCGCTTTGAACGAGGCGCGGATTTTTCTGCTCCCCCACTGGCGTCGGCACTGGTCAGCAGCTTCATCCTGGCTGCAGGCGGTTGGATCGAGGGTGAGCTCATCGACGTTATTGTGCCCGAAGTTGCGGCTCGCACCACGCAGCGGCCTGCGATATCTCTGCACTCAAGCGAAATCGTGCGAATCCTTGGCAAGACCGCTGATGGCCTACCGATCGATGCATCGACCGTGGAGCGCTATCTGACTGCACTGGGCGCAAAGTTGAAGAGAACGTCCGCGGAAACATATGCGGTTACCTTGCCTAGCTGGCGGCTCGATCTCGAACAAGAAATTGACCTGATCGAAGAAATTGCGCGCCTTCACGGCTACAATCGATTCGCAAATACGTTGCCATCCTTCACTGGCAGCATCACGCAGTTGCCTTGGGCTGCGAAAGAAGCGGCGCTTCGCCAAACGCTGCGAGCAGCTGGGTATACAGAGGCGATCAGCAGCACATTCTGTTCTACAAGCGATGCAGTTGCTTTTGCGCAGCAACCAAACTCAATTGTGCCGCTTGGCAATCCGCTCAGCGAGGAAGTGGGCTTTCTCCGGCCCTCCCTTGTTCCTGGCATGCTCTCGATGCTCGCGCATAACTTGAATCGCGAGGTCAACGATCTGCGGTTGTTCGAGATGGGAACTATTTTCACTGGGAACGTGGAACGTGTCCAGGAAAACCCTTCGCTTGTTATTGGCGCAACTGGCGCCGCGATCGCTCACCATGCCCTCGGTAGTCAGCGCGAGTACAGCTTCTACGACCTAAAGGGCGCTGTCGAGGAATTACTGGCGCACTTCACAACAAAATCCATCTATATCGATGCATTCTCGGCATCGAGCGGGCTCATGCCACCTTGGCTGCATCCAGGCCGCGCAGCACGGCTTGTGACGGATAGCGAAACTCTCGGCTTCTTCGGCGAGCTTGCTCCACGGGAATCTCAATCGAGAAAGTTGCGACAGACCGTCTTCGTGACCGAGCTAAATCTTGCTCGACTGTTTCGCCACTCTCTGCGTGAGCCCGTTGCCAGTGAACTCTCTCGCTTTCCTGCCGTGGTACGTGATTTCTCTTTTACCTTCCCTAACGCCATCCATTGGCAGCAAATTGCGGATACTCTCCGTGCGCTCGGCATTCCTGAGATGCGCAGCACCGAGCCGCGCGAAATCTTTCGAGACAAGAAAGAACCTTCAGGTTCCTACGCCCTTCTTTTACGGGCGATTTTTCAGGCGCAAGACCGAACCTTGCGTCTGGAGGAGCTGCAGGAGTGGGCCCACCGGATCTTTGCCGCTCTGATGGAACTTGGCGGCCAGCCCCGGTTTCCGCTGGAATTGCTGTGATGTTTTGTCGCAACCACGAGCCATCACGCCCTACCCCTTCAAACCGCGTGCAATTGTTCTGTTTTTTCAACAGAGTCTAATTGGGCTCCGGACGAACGGTGGCGCTATACTGCGCGAAGAGCATCTTACTTATTTATGACACCTATTATGGCAAAAGAACAGGAACTTGCAGTGGCGGTCGACACATTTTCCGCCTTGGAGCAGCGCGTTGTTCGCGCAGTCGAACTATTGAATCGGGAACGAGAAAAGCGAGCCGAGACGGAAAAGCAGTTGGCCAGCCTGCGTGAGCAACTCGACAACCAGAATGCTCAGGGAGCAACGCTGCGACGGGAAATTGAGGAGCTCCATCGCGAGCGGGATACGGTCCGAACCCGCGTCGAACGCCTGATGTCTTCGCTCGATGCAATCGAAGCTTCGTACACGCAGTCGGCTTGAACTCGTATCGAAATCGCTTCGGCACCATGGAGACGCAATGAAAGATAGCGAACCGCAACATCATTTACCTCAATATGATCCAGCCCAGTTGAGCCCAGATAGTCCCGACGAATCGCGCCCTGTTTCCGCTGCCGAGGCAGCTCAGCAAGAACCTATCCAGGACGAGGCATCCAGCAATCTGGTCGTCGATATTTATGACCAGATCTACCATCTGCGCGGCCCTGATCCAAAATATCTTGAACAGCTGTCCGCCTTGGTCGATGCCAAGATGCGTGCCGTGGCGAAACATGGCACTACCGTCGACTCTCTCCGAGTAGCAGTTCTGGCCGCCCTTAACATTGCCGATGAGCTGGTGACTTTGCGTCAGCAGCGCGATTCCCTATCCGGAAATATTGCAAGCAATATCAAGTCTCGTACGGAAACGCTGGCCGAAATGTTGGACGCGGTTCTCGAAGAGAATCGCAAAGCAGGCTGATCTCAACTTGTTCGGAATCGGACACCCGGCTCTTTATTTCGGACAGTCGGTAGGCTTTTGAGCGAGTTCAGACAATTGCGTCACTCAGCCGGACGAAAAACTAGAAATTATCCACTGGATGTGAGAACCAGATTAACGCACATCCGGAAATCGCAAACCATGCGATGAATGCGTGGATGGTCTAGCATTGGAGATTTTCACCTTTACTGGGTTATTGCGAGATCGGTTCAGTGCAGCTTTTCTTAACGGAAAAGCTGCGCCGCAATCGTGGCTTCGACTACACCTAAAGTGAAAACGTTCTAGTTCGCATCGGAGGAAGCCGATGATCAAGTTCGACGCTGCCGAGAAGGCGGTTCATTGTCCTGCAGACCGACGATTCCGCATCTGGATCAAACCTTCATTCGTAGCGGGAGTGCTGACGCTGGTGCTCCTTCCATTCATAATCGCCTGGGGGCAAGCCGCAATCTACGGACTGCCGTATCTCCCGCCGGTTTCAAACTTGTATGCCGCTGGTGCCAGTGGAGTACATGGTTTCCCCGGGTGGTTGCGTTGGGCGCATTTCTTCAACTTCGTTTTTCTGATGATGCTGATCCGCAGTGGACTGTCCATCCTGATGGATCATCCCCGGTTGTATTTCAATAACGGCTGCACGCCGGGCACGGAATGGTTTCGCTTCACGCCGCTAAAGGTCCCAAATGATCGCGTGTGGAGGGCCAGCGACGATGATCGGTACATTTCGCCAATATTTGCGTTGCCGGGTTATCGTCACAGTGTCGGTACCGCACGCTCGTGGCATTTCATCGACGTATATGGATTCATTGTCACAGGCCTGATTTTCATCCCGCTGCTCTTTGTCTCTGGTCAATGGGCCAGGCTGGTTCCGACTTCGTGGGGAATCTTGCCGCAGGCCTGGGCGACCTTCGTCCATTATGCAAATTTCCACTTTCCACCCGAGCCAGACGGCTTTTACGCTTATAACGCACTACAGCAGCTGTCCTATTTTTTTGTCGTCTACATATTCGCGCCCTTTTCGATCCTCACGGGTGCCGCAATGTCGCCCGCCATGGTAAACCGCTTCCCATGGTTTCCTCGCCTGTTTGGCGGCCGGCAAGGTGGCCGGTCGATTCATTTCCTAATAATGCTTTGCTGGCTGGGCTTTCTCGTCATTCACGTCTCGCTGGTGGTGCTGACCGGGTTTCAGCGCAACATGAACCACATCGTTTTGGGGACAGACAACGCTCGTCCGCTGGGGATGGTGTTGGGGTTTGTGGGACTGGCTGCGGTTGTCGGTTCGTGGATCGCTGCCCATTACATTTCCTGGCAAACGCCGCGTCTGCTGCAGCACGTGCAAAAAGCCATCTCGCTGCCGATTCGTCTCGCCACTCTCAACCGGCTGGCTCCCCGGAACCGATATACCAAAGAGCAGATTTCTCCTTACTTCTGGTCGAATGGAAAACCGCCTGAGCGCGAAGACTGGAAACTGCTGGCGCGCGGCGAATTTCGCGATTACAAGCTAAAAATTTGCGGCTTGGTAGAAAATCCTGTCGAGTTATCCTTGCCGGAAATTCACGCTCTCAATCTGGAAGAACAGATCACCATGCATCATTGCATTCAGGGATGGTCCGGCATCGCACAATGGAGTGGCGTGCCGATGAAGACGCTGGTCGCCCTGGTTAAGCCGAAATCGGCAGCGAAGACGGTCGCCTTCTTTTCGTTCGGAGAGGATCAGTATGGCGATCCCTACTACGACACGCAAAGTATGGAAAACGTTTTGAACCCTGAATGTCTCCTAGCCTATAAGTTGAACGGCGAGACTCTGCCGAGTGAGCATGGAGCTCCACTTCGATTGCGGGTGGAGAACCAGCTCGGCTACAAGATGGTCAAATGGATTGAGCGCATTGAATTCATCGCATCGGAAAAGGAGCTGGGGAAGGGCGAGGGCGGAGCGAACGAAGACAACGAATACTTCGACCTGTTGCCGAACATCTAACTGCATGCGACAAGATGAAAGGGGCATTGCCACCATGGATCGGATAGACATAACGGAGGAACTCCGGAAGATTCGTGCTCGGGATGTCGAGGTCAGCTCGACGACCGTGCTGAAGACAGACACGCTGCGCATCGTTCTGATAGTGCTGCGTTCCGGTGCCACACTCCACGAACATCATGCGGATGGAAGGCTGTCGGTGCAGGTGCTCGAGGGCGAGGTAGACCTCAGTGCCGAGAACGACTCACATCGTCTTCGGCCCGGCATGATCGTCAGCCTGGGGCCCCGGGTACCGCACCATGTGATCGCCCGGGATGACGCAGCGTTGCTGCTGACGATCGCGTGGCCAATGTCGGAGTCTCGGGACGAACAAGCGCAAGCGGCCGCTCATCGCAAGACTGGCTACACCTGACCTAGATGCGGAAGCGCTACATCGCCGGGAATGATCTGTATCGCTCCCGCTTGCCAATCTGACAGATGCCAGTTAGCATCCACTTAGAAACCGGCCTGCAAAGCAGGTAGGGTGGTCAACGCTGGTTGAACCTACATTCATCGAACAGGGAACTCGACTCGAATAATCGGCTCGGTGTGCTGTCCGCCAGTCCGGAATGCCTAAAGAGCCGCGGCGGGTTCCCACCGTCTTAGGACGGGTTCACCGGCGCACTGCCATACGGCCCCGCGGGTCGGTTTTTCCTTTCACAATCTCGCACCCAAGTTTCTCTTCCGCAGTTTGGTTTTCCGCTGGATTCTGTTCTACTTCCTCTTGTGTATCCCCGCCTCTTCACGCTCGGCCCTATTAGCTTTCCCAGCTATGGCGTCTTTGCTGCCATTGCCTTGATTGCGGGGCTTACTCTAGCCATGCGAACGGCTGCGCGCCTGCGAGTGTCTCCGAACGCCATGTGGAACTTTAGCTTGATCACCGTCATGGCAGCCGTGCTGGGTTCGAAACTGTTACTTGATCACCGGTCACTGGCGCGATTTTCTTTCTTACCCGCTGCTCATGCTCAGCGTCACAATTCCACAGACCGTCGATTCCGTGCTTACAGAACTCTGCCTGGGCATTTCCGCCGGTTTGCTCTACATGACGTTGAAGCGAATGCCTTGGCTGGACACTCTGGATGCTGCGGCGCCAGCGTGGGCTTTGGGTCAGGCAATTTTGATGTTGGGTTGCTTCTTCGCCGGCTGCGACTATGGACGACCCACTTCCGCACCTTGGGGCGTTATTTTTCATAGTCGCTGGGCGGCACTCTGGAACGGTACGCCGCTCGGAGTCAAGCTTCAACCGGTGCAGCTCTATCTTTTTGCCGTGCAATTGGGTTTATGCCTGTCGCTGCTCTGGTGGCTCCCTCGCCGTCGCCAACCAGGGGAGCTCCTGGGCAGCTGGCTGCTTGTATTCGGCCTGGTGGAATTCTCTCTCAACTACTATCGCGGTGAGAATCGCCTTTTGGTCCTTGGCGGAGCATTATCTCTCACGCAGGCGATTGACTTCTGCATGGTTGTGCTGGGAGCGCTGCTGCTGCTCGAGCAACGACCCGCGCGATTGGAAGCGAGATGAAACCCACGAAAAAAAACATCCGCGATGAAGATCCATCTGATGCGCTGGACGAGGAGCTGGAGGAGAATTCCGACGAGGTCAGCGTCGATACCCAGCACGAATTTACTGTGGATGAGCCAAATGTAGGGCAACGGCTGGATCAATTTCTCACCTCACATCTGCATCCAATTAGCCGAGCGCGGGTGCAGCAATTGATCGATCAGAATTGCGTCTCAGTCACCGGCCATGACGCCAAAGTGCGCGTGCTGAAGGCCAGCGGCAAACTACGCGTAGGGGAAAAGGTGATGGTTCTTGGGCAGGTCGCCGTACCTGCGCTGCGTGCCGAACCTGAGGCCATCCCTCTTGATGTCATCTATGAAGACGCTTTTATGGCCGTCATCAATAAGCCTGCGGGCATGATGGTGCACGCCGGCTCAGGCGCAACCGACAGTGCCCGCAATCGAGGCACGTTGGTCAACGCATTGCTGCATCACATGGCAGCTCTCTCCGCCACAGGTGGCCCTCTGCGACCAGGCATCGTACATCGACTCGATAAGCAGACGAGCGGCCTGATCGTCGTTGCCAAAGACGATCAAACCCATCGTCAACTGGCGGCAATGTTTGCGCAACGCCGCGTGCACAAAACCTACATTGCCCTGGTCCACGGAACCGTGAAACTCAATCGCGGAACGCTGGACGCCTCCATCAGCCGAGACCAGCAGCGCCGCACTCGAATGACGACGCGTCGTCTGGGAGGACGCACAGCCGTCTCACATTATCATGTGCAAGAGCGCTTCCAATCGCGTTACGGGCACTTCACTCTGCTGGAAGTCCAGATCGAAACCGGACGCACGCATCAAATCCGTGTACATCTATCTTCGATTGGACATCCCGTCGTAGGGGACACCCTCTACGGAGCGCCGCACCATATTTTGCCACAGCTGGAAGCCCCGGCCACGCGTCTCCAGAAAACAACGGCCCTGGAGCAAGCGATGACTCTCGACCGCAATTTCCTGCATGCGGCGCGGCTGAGCTTGACTCATCCGGAGTCCGACAAAAATTTGGAATTCGAAGCCCCGTTGCCACCCGATTTGAGGGGTTGGCTAACTCGGCTCAGGTCTGCGGTCAAACAAAAATAACCCGTTCGAGACTGGTAAAATGGAAACAAATGATCGGCAGCGAACAAGAACAGCTGGATAATCAATGGAATAGGATCGGGCTGACCATCGCCACGATTTTTCTTGCTTTTCTAGCGGGAACGTCGGTTCGCGCGATTGCCCAACCGGCGGGTCAGAGCTCGCAACCTACGCCTCAGGCCTCTACCAATGCCTCTGGAGCTTCATCTGCCAACTCACCCCAGCAGCAGTCGGCTACCGGCAATCAGCAAAATGGCGCGTACACCATCACAACTGTCGTCAATGAAGTGAATCTCATCTTCACCGTAACCGACAAACATGGCCATTTCATACGTAATTTGAACGAGCGCGATTTCTCTCTGCTCGATAACCACATGGCCCCGGCCGAGGTTTACAGCTTTACTCAGCAGACCAACCTGCCCCTTCGCGTCGGCCTCATGATCGACACCAGCAGCTCTATCCGTTCGCGTTTTCAGTTTGAGCAGAATGCGGCCGTCGAATTTCTTCTGTCCGTCCTGCGGCCCCAAGTCGATAAGGCGTTCGTGATGGGCTTTGATGTAACTCCAGACATCACTCAGAACTACACAAACAATGGCGATCTGCTTGCCGTCGGCATCCGCAAGCTCTCCCCAGGCGGCGGCACAGCCTTGTACGACGCTACCTATACCGCTTGCCGAGATCAGATGCTTCCTCTTGCTCGCGCTGGAGCGCTCCGCAAGACCATCATTCTGCTCTCCGATGGCGAGGACGATCAAAGCCACGCCACGCTCGACGACGCCGTAAAGATGTGCCAGCGCGCCTCGACCACGATCTACACGATCAGCACCAACGATAGCCCTAGCCGCGACCGCGGTGACGACATTCTTCAAGCGATGGCAGTGGCGACTGGCGGACGGGCTTTTAATCCTTTTCGCATGGAAAATGTGGCCGATGCGTTCCAAAGTATTCAGGAAGAGCTGCGCAGCCAGTACTCGCTTGTGTACAAACCTGCTGATTTCAAGGCAGATGGCGCATTCCGGCCAATTTATCTTACCGCCTCCGACCGCAACTATAAGGTGAGCGCGGAAAAGGGATATTTCGCTCCCAATGCTCCCAATTAGTTTCTATCGCCTTCCCTGCTCCAGCAGATTCATCAGACCTGGCTCGTCGAGAATCGGGACATTCAGTTTGCGTGCCGTATCGAGCTTCGAACCGGCATCTGCACCCGCAACCACGTAGTTCGTTTTCTTGCTCACCGAACTGGTAACGTTGCCGCCTTCGCCTTCAATGCGTTTCTTTGCCTCTTCCCGCGTCAACGAAGGCAGAGTTCCAGTCAATACAAATGTGAGTCCGTTTAACTTGGAGGAAGTCTTTTTTTTCTCGGCGGAAAAATTCAACCCCGCGGCACGCAATTTCTCGACTAGCTCTCGATTCCCGGGCAGTGCGAAAAATTCGAGAATCGCTGTGGAAATCCGCGGGCCAATCTCCTGCACTCGTTCCAGATCTTCCTTGCTGGCTTCCATGACGCGATCCATGGTTCCAAACGCATCAGCGAGAAACTGTGCCGTCCGCTCGCCTACAAATCGAATCCCCACGCCCAGCAGCACGCGGTCGAGCGGCGCCTGCTTCGACCGTTCGATCTGCTGTAACAGCGCTTGCGCTTTTTTATGCTTCACAAGATCAAGCGATAGCAGCGCCGCCTCGTCAAGCTGATAGATGTCCGCCAGATTGCGTACCATCCCGCGTTCTGTCAACTGGTTCACCACCGCTTCGCCGAGCCCTTCAATGTTCATCACCCCGCGCGCCGCAAAATGCAGCAGGCTTTCCCGCAGCCGCGCCGGGCAGTTGACGTTGATACAGCGCCAATCCACTTCGCCTTCCTCGCGAACGACTGCGCTGCCGCACTCAGGGCAATGGCTGGGAAAAGAAAAATCACGGGCATCCGCCGGCCGCCGCTCGCGCAACACTTCGACGATCTTCGGAATCACGTCGCCGCCGCGCTCCACCGTGACAAAATCGCCGATTTTCAGTCCCAATCGTTCAATCTCATCTGCGTTGTGCAGGGTTGCCCGGCTCACGGTCGTGCCTCCAATCACTACAGGAGTTAGTTCCGCCACCGGCGTCAGCTTGCCCGTCCGGCCTACCTGCACCACAATGTTCTCTACTTGGGTAGATCCTGCTCGCGCAGCAAATTTATAGGCAATGGCCCAACGCGGTGCGCGGCCTGTGAATCCCAATTGCCCTTGCAACACCGTGCTGTCTATCTTCAACACCACGCCGTCAATTTCATATTGCAGAGAGTCTCGCATGGCGTCAGCCCGCGCAATAAACTCCCAGGCTTCGTCAAGGCTGTGGACGAGAACGCGCTGCTGATTCACGCGAAATCCAGCCGTGACTAACGCGTCCAGCGATTCGCTTTGATGTGAAAATATGTAGCCGCGCTCGTTCAACGCAAAGTAGGCGTAGAAGTCCAGACGTCGCTGTGCCACAATATTCGGCTCCAACGTGCGCAGAGTTCCTGCGGCGGCGTTACGCGGATTTGCAGCCGGTGCCAGCCCTTGTTCTTCACGTTCCACGTTCAGCTTTCGAAACGCCGCAAGTGGTAGAACCACTTCGCCGCGAATTTCAAAATTTTCAGGCAGCCCGGAATCACGCAGCTTTCCCCTGGAAATGCTCAGAGGTACGGAGCGAATGGTACGAACATTCGTCGTCACGTCCTCGCCGATGACACCGTCTCCGCGTGTCACCCCTCGCACCAACCGCCCATCCTCATACGTCAGAGCCAGCGACAAACCATCCAGCTTCAATTCGCAGGCATAGGCAATGTCTTTTTCGCCCGCCAACTCATGGACGCGACGGTCCCACTCACGCAATTCGCCTTCGTCATACGCGTTGTCCAGCGATAGCATGGGCCGCGAGTGCGACACTTTAGCAAAGCCCTCTTTCGGCTTTCCGCCGACTCTCTGCGTCGGCGAGTCAGTCGTGCGCAACTCTGGATGCGCATCTTCTAGACCACGCAGCTCGCGCATCCATGCGTCATACTGCGTATCGGAAACCTCCGGCGCATCCAACACGTAGTAGAGATACTCATGGTGCCGCAAGGTTTCGCGTAAAGCGTCTATCTGCTTTTCTACTCCGCCGCTCACTGAGTGCTTCGCCATCAATCGAATTATAAAGACGCACTGGTAGCGGACGCTGCTGTCTTCGACCGTTGCCGTGTATCCTCAGAAATTGAATGGAGCCAGTCACACATTTTCTAACGGGCGCTTGCCTCGGGCGATCGGGCTTCAATCGCACTACCGCCTACGCAACCCTGGCAATGACGCTGGCTGCGGAAGCGCCCGATATCGACGTCCTGTGGGGCCTTCGCGGGCCGGTCGCTGGGTTTCAACATCATCGCGGTATCACACATACCTTTCTGGGCGCGCCGCTGATGGCTCTGATCGTAACCGGCGTGGTTTGGGTCTGGCATCGCTGGCGCATACATCGCGTCAACAAACAAGCCAGCGATAGTGCCAGTTCGCAACCAAGTCGTAGCCAACATGCGCCACCTGTTCGCTGGGCTTGGATTTGGCTGCTTGCTCTTATCGCAGACCTGAGCCACCTCCTGCTCGATTGGACAAATAATTATGGCCTCCGCCCATTCTTCCCCTTTGACCGCCATTGGTATGCGGGCAATATCTTCTTCATCTTTGAACCGGTACTTTTTGGAGCGCTGCTCATCGCGTTAGTCATGCCCGCGATCCTGGGCTTGGCGGACCGCGAGATCGGCGTCCGACCAACCAAATTCCGCGGCCGCGGCTGGGCGATTTTTGCTCTCTGCCTTGCTGTTGTACTGGGCTGTTGGCGATGGGCGGAGCATGACCGCGCGCTACATCTACTCGCCCAACAAAACTACCAGGACGAACCGGTAATGAAGATGACGGTTAATCCCTATCCGGGAGATGTCTTTCAATGGTTCGGCGTCGTCGAAACGAAGGATTTTTATCAGACTGCGATTTTGAACACCCGCACCGATAGCTTTATCAGTCAGGCGCCAGACGATCTGTACTACAAGCAGCCAGAGACTCCTACCATCCTTGCTGCGAAACGCTCCTGGCTGGGGCGCGCCTATCTCGACTGGTCGAGTTTCCCTTATGTGGAAGAGGCTGCAATCTTCGGCGAATTTCCTCATGGTGTCCATTACACCCAGGTACGGTTTCAAGATTTGCGCTTCGCATATAACGCACTATTCCTGCATGGCCGCACGGGCAATCCATTGGGAGGAGTCGTGACGATCGCCCCCGATGGAAAAGTCGATGAAATGCAGATGAATGGCCGGGTACAAAAATAATTTCTCGCCGCCTCTGAGAATTCTGTGCCTAAGGAGTTTTGTTACCCTGTAGGAAGTCGTTTTGATTTGGCCAAAATTACCTTGACCTCCTCTCCAAACGCCAGAAACAATGGAGTCTCCAACCGGGAAACCATCAGGCTTTCCGAACTTCTCTTTTCGAGGACCGAATGTTCAGCTATTTCTTCGTTTTAATCGCGGTCTTCACCCGCATCCTGCCGCATCCCTGGTTCAGCTTCACCGCGGTCGGAGCTTCGCTGCTGGTCTTTGGCGCGCGACGCTCGCCTAAGCTGTTCATTCTTCCGGTGCTGATACTGGCCGCCGCTGACTATTACCTGACCGTCTTTGCCTACAACTACCCCTTTCATGTGCAGGATTATCTGGTGACGTGGGCATGGTATCTGGGTGCCTGCTGGATAGGTTATGCGTTTCTTCGGAAACGGGCAAATGCAGGCCGTGTCGTGGGCGCGGCGCTCACATCTTCGACATCCTTTTTTCTAGCCAGTAATTTTGCCGTCTGGGCTGGCTCCCTCATCTATCCGCATACCGCGGGCGGCTTGGCGACCTGCTACCTCGCCGGACTTCCCTTCTATCGCAACGATGTTCTTGCGACGACGTTATTGACCAGCGCGGTCTTTGGCTTGCCCGTACTGGCTCATCGTCTGGTAGAAGAATGGCAGCGTCGGAACTTAGACAATGCGAGTGGCCCAAAAGCGGCTTGATGTACGGCCTGTGAGTTCGTATTTCGCCGTCTCGCACTTTGTCCGTTGGCAAAGAGTGGGATCGCGCGGCTACTGAGCAGGAACCACCGTTTGCTCATGATGGCTGCTTTCGATTTCCGGCACACTCCCATCATTCACAACGACCTGTGTCGGCTTCGTATCGACCAGCATGCGCAATACCGCACGGGTATGGGCGGGAATCTGTAACTCCCGAGTCTGAGTACTGACGGCGGATGCAACGGTGACAGGCACTTCCGCAGCGCAAAAGCTGTCGTTCTGCACATCTACCGAAACCAGATAATTTTTCCCGGTACTGTTCTTACTCAGAATTGGCCGCCAATAGGCGCTGACGATGTGTAGGTCCGGCAATCCCTTGTCACGATAGACCCAGTCGTCAAAAAACCATTCCAGGTCCTTCTTCGAGCTTTTCTGCAGCAGTGTTTGCAGATAGCTCGGCTCCTGATCGTCCGTGGAAACGTACGCCTGAAGCGCTTTTCCAAGAGTCTCATCTCCGACAATATTGCGCAGCATCCACAGTACATCTGCGGCCTTGTCGCGATAGTAAATATCGCTCCAGGGATCAATCAGGCTTTGCCCTGGATCGATTCCCGGGTCCGCAGTTTCGGCGATTGCCAGGGCGGCCCGACGAGAGTCCATCTGCTCAAATGCCGTGGCCGCTCCGGCGCGCTGTTCAATCCATAGCAACGTCATAAACTGCGCAACACCTTCATTCAACCAAACTCGCGGCGACAAAAAATAAGCGTGCCCCAGCATGTGCGCCATCACCGGACCGACCGTGTCGCTGGCTGCATCTGCCTTCAGCGGGAGAAAAAGTATGTTGCGCTCCTCAAATGGCAGGTCGTCGCTGTTCGGCAGATCCACCAGCACAACTGGGCGTTTGGGCTGTGGACCCAACCATTGTTCGACCATGGGCCGAGTCTGCTGAATCACGCTCTCATACGTTGCGGCGCTCGTTTCATTGCCAACTCGGGAATAAATTTCCACTCCCTGTCCTTGTTCGTGCGATGCATGCATCACGAAGAAGCTGAGCGGAGAAAAATCTAGCCGGGTCGGCGGCAACGTAAAAGATGTAACCTGCAAAACCGCATTGCCGGGCACCGTGTCAGATGGAGCAGGCGAGGCAGCACCTAGCGCTGCACCCGACTGTCCACTCACGGATCGTCCACTTGTAGAGTCTCCACTTCGACTCGGCCCATTGACAGAATCCGGCGCTCCTTGCGTAGTTCCTGGATTTTCTCTTGTGGCGACATCTGGCTGCACTACATAGCCGTTCAAGAACGCAACCGTCGGCTTTACATCGAGATATTCCACCAGCACATGCATCGAGATGCTGGCATTAGATTCCCTAAGCTTCCATTTGCCGACCGAATCGAACATCTCCGCGCCTTGACCAAGCAACACGGGTGCCGTTGATACAGGAAACCAGATCACATTGCCGAAACCTCGCAACGCGGTAAAATCCTCGCCGATGCCATCCCACTCCGACGCTTCGGCGATCTTCGCTGGCGCACCTAGACGCAGCAGGCGTTCGGCAGATCGACCGATCGTCCCCGAGTAGATGACATCCATCTGAATGGTCGCTCCCGCAGCAAGTGGCGAAGCCAGCGTGACGACCGCCTCGGCAAGCTGACCTGTATGGTCGATATCGCTCTCGACAGTCTCTGTCTGGAACTTCACCGGCGTGCCATCCACCTGAATCGAGTACCACTGGAATGCGGAGGAAAGCTGCAGCGCGATCCGGTTCAACGGCTGATCGCTCCTGTTCTGGGCTGTTAAGTGGGCACGGACCGCAAGAGAATGCTGCGTCGGCTCCAGATGTACTTCGAAAGCATACGAATTGTAAGTCAGCGCCGTGCGTTCCCGATCAGTTATCAGTGTCGCAACGGACGCGGCTGCAGGTTGTGTCGACGAGGATGCGGGCTGCTGAGAGCCAGACCCACCCACACGATTGCCGGCAGCATTTCCACCGCTGTCACCACGAGAAAATATGACTTGACCATCGTTTGAAGAAGGCTTGTTCTGACTGGCTGAATCGGTCTGCTGACCCAGCACGCTACTGCCTGCGAACAACAAGAGGAGGAAAGCTAACGAATACAGCTTGAAATTCATGAACCCAGTCCCTTGAGCGGCCGCGCACGCCGGGATGGCACAGAAGCGGGTACCTCAGCTGCAGGCGATGTCAACGCTACCCGCCGTTGTCGCGCTGCCTCATACATCACAACGGCCCCAGCGACGGAAACATTCAGTGATGAAACCTGGCCCGCCATGGGAATCCGCAATAGATGGTCGCATGTCCGCCGAGTAAGCTCATGCAGTCCGCCACCTTCCCCGCCGAGGACCAGCACGCAATGGCAGCAGTAGTCGAAAACGTCATAGTTCATTGCACCGCGTTCATCCAATCCCACGCACCAGACGTTTTCTCGTTTCAGATCTTCCAACGCACGCACCAGATTAGTGACCCGCGCAATGCGCACGTGCTCGGCCGCACCTGCAGACACCTTCACCACGGTGGCATTGACCCCGACCGCTCGACGCTCCGGCAGAACCACTCCATCGACGCCCGCGCCATCGGCGGTGCGCAACAACGCTCCTAGATTGTGCGGATCCTCGATCCCATCCAGCGCCAACAGAAACAGGTGCTCTCCACGGGGCTGCGAAAGCTCCTGTAAGGAGCAATATCCCCGCTCGGCAACCACGGCAACCACGCCTTGATGAGCGTCTGTACGCGCCAGCCGTGTCAGCTGTTCCTTGGGCTCCAGTCGCACCGGAATGCCTGCTGCATGGCACGCCTCCGCAATGCCTTTCAGCCGCACATCCTGACGCTGACGCGAAATCACCACCGATTCCAGGCGGCGGTTATCCGAGCGAATTGCCTCTTCCACGGCATGCAATCCGTACAACAGTTGCATAGTGAGTAGTGTACCCTTGCCCACCCGGGGCGCTTCGCCTTAGCTTCGCCCAGCGAAAGCCCCTCACGACAGCATTTCTTTCAGCTTCAACCCGCGAATCGTGAAAAAATGGCGGAGATGGCCATTCTGCGGTTCAAAGAAAATCTCATTCCCTGGCGCGTCTTTCTGCCCCGAGCCGGCGTCTCTTCCAAAGAGACCATGGCAGCGACTCATCCAGTCACGCTTATTGAGGCCCAGCAGGCACACGCTGCGAATGCGGAAATCGTTGCGGCTCTTCGTCGCCACGATCCGGAGATGATCGAGCAATTGATTGAGCGTTATCAACACCGCTTGTTCCGCTATCTATTGTTTCTTGTCGGCAACCGCGACTTGGCACAGGATTTGTTTCAAGAGACTTGGCTACGTGTACTGGAGCGTGGCGCTCAATACAGCGGACGTTCACGTTTCGAAACCTGGATGTTTGCCATCGCACGCAATCTGATGATCGACCATACTCGGAAGCGTGTAGCGCTCAGCCTGGACGAAGTAACAGATCCCGAGAATGACCGCCCTCTTGAGATCGCCGCGAATCTGCCTTCACCATTCGATCATTTTCAGTCAGGTGAGCAGGCTGCTCGTATCGGCGAGGCTCTCCTCACCCTGCACCCGCTCTACCGCGAAGTGCTCGTCCTGCGCTTTCACGAAGAGATGTCCTTGGAAGAGATCGCCCAGGTCAGCAGTGCTCCGCTTTCTACCGTCAAGTCGCGCCTGTATCGCGGAATGGCTGCCCTGAAGCCAGTTCTGGAACTGCACCATGAACCAAATTGTGAGGTGCAGTCATGAAAAATGATCCGGCTATCAACAACTCAAATGAGACGCAATCTGAGAAGAATTCCAGAACAGTCTCTTCAGTTTTTTCTGCGGAAGAACAGCAATTTGCGGTGGCGCTGCTCGCCGTTGGAGGTGTAGCCGATCGCACCACGGTATGTCGTGCTCAGCGCCTCGTTCGCGAACGGGCTATCGAGATCGCAGAACGGCGTCGGCGTACACGCCACGGCATCGGCCTTACCATCCTCGGATTTTCCTTGCTCTTTCTGGTCCTGACGCCTGTGTTTTGGAGCGGAATGCAAATGCTCGTGGATCCTGAGAATTTCCCGGCTGCTGAGCTACAGTTTGTGTATGTAATAGCTTGGCTGTTCCCTGTCACACTGGTGACCCTGTTCCTCGTTTTTTTGCGGACCCGAGCAAACGGTGGAACCAGGCGCCTCGATCATCGTGTGACTTCGCGTTTGGATTCCATGGTTCGAATTATAGAAATATTTGCGACAGATTTTGCAGCGCTGTTCGATAAACAACTGCTCGTAGAAATCGATAATTTTCAGTAGCTTCAGAGATGCGAAATTGTTGTCGCACCTCTACCAAGGTGTTCTTAGTTAACATGGCCCGCGGCGATTCCAATTCGTCTTTTTCCGTCAGTGAAGAGCTCACGCTCATTCCTCGCTGGTCCATCGTACTGGCCTTTGTGGCCTTCATCGGCATCCAGTATTTATTCTTTTTCGTCCTGCATCACCACTACAGCAGCCCGTTTCCAGTGCACGTTTATTTTGGAGCTTCCTGGGGGGCTCTCGTCGCTGTTTACATGTTGATGATCGGATACATCAGCGAAGACGCGCCCCGCCGCAATATGGGCAAATGGCTGTGGATTCTGCTGTGTATCGTCTTGCAGGGCGGCATTGGTCCCGTGCTGTACTTTTTGTTGCGGCAACCAGTGCTTTCGCAGTGCCCTTGCTGCGGCACGAATGTGGATAGCAATTTCAATTACTGCCCGCAGTGCGCCTATCGAGTTTCTCCGAACTGCGGCATTTGCCACGAAAGCGTCCGCATCACCGACCTGCACTGTACTCACTGCGGACACGATCTGGCCGACGACAACACGCCGGCGCGTCTCAGTGTTTATCGTACGTAAGCTTGACTCCATGCTCGTCCTTCAACACTTTCCCATCCATAGCTTTTGTGCGTGCGAACGCAATCTACATTTGAAGCAGCTGCTCGAAACATCTTTTACTGATGTAGAGTGGTCGTAAGCCATGACGATCCGCGCCGTGATTGTCGACGATGAACAACTGGCACGCCAGGAGTTGGAGTATCTTCTGCGCAAAGCTGACGATGTTGAAATCGTCGCCCAGGGAAATAACGGCGTAGAAGCTGTGGAGTTGGTGCGACAACATCAGCCAGACGTGGTTTTTCTCGACGTGCAGATGCCAGGACTCGACGGCTTTGCGGTACTCAAAAAACTGCTGGAAAAGGGCCGGAAATCGCCGCTCCCCAACATCGTTTTCGCCACTGCCTTCGATCGATATGCCGTTCGTGCGTTTGAAGTAAATGCGGTCGATTACCTGCTGAAACCCTTCGATGAGAAACGCGTCCGGCACACCCTGGAAAGAGTCCGGAACAGGCTGGCAGAGGTCGCTGCGGGGTCTTCCGGTTCTGGAGCTCTCAACTCCACGAGACTGCCTGCGGTAAAGGAAGCCTCCAATGAAAATGTCCTAGCAGCGAATGCAGTCGACGACAGGCTGGACGCTCTGGTTCGACTTCTGGAGCAACAGCAGACGCCCGCCAAAAGCACAGCAGCGAAAATTGTTCTCCGGGTTGGCGGTCGCTTGCTGTTAGTGGAGCAGCGTGATATCTGCTTCGCCTCGATCGAAGAAGGCACCATCAGCGTCGCCACTCACTCCATTGAAGGTCATTCGAACTGCCGTACCCTTGAGGATCTGCTCGAACTGCTGGATCCAAAACTTTTTTGGCGCGCTCATCGTTCCTTCGTCGTCAATATCCATCGCATTCAGGAAGTGGTACCGTGGTTCAAATCCAGTTATCAACTACGCATGGATGATCGGCGCCACTCGGAGATTCCCGTCAGCCGCGGTCAAACGAAGCGCCTGCGCGAATTGTTCAATCTTTGACGCAGGTTTAATCGTAGCGCTCGAAGTGGATTTGCTTGCGGTCCCAGCCCAGCTCCTTCAACTGTCCTCGATTGGCTGCCACCATTTCGTTTAAGCCGCAGATATAGGCGTGCATCGGTGGTATGTCGCTACCTTGCGGGTCAATCTTCGAATGCTCCTCAAGGAGTTGTTTTACCTGCGTCTGCACGTAGCCGCGCAGGCCCTCCCACCCCTCATGGGGATTGCTCAACGTCGGTAGATAGTGAAAGTTCGGATGCTCAGCGGCGGTCTTCTCAAAGTAGTGGCGATAGTAGATCTCCGACTCATGTCGCGTGCCATAGATTAGCCAGAAATGTCTTCCGTCGCTTCTATCTTTCGCTTCGTTCGGAAATACTGATTCCACAAAGCCCCGCATGGGCGCAATCCCAGTACCAGTGGCGATCAGCATCGTATCAATCAATGGAGGGCGCAGCACAAACAATCCATACGGCCCGTGGAACTGTGCTGTTGACCCTGGCTGCATATCAGAAAGCTGGTTCGAAAAAAAACCTCCATCCACCCGGTCCAGACAAAGGTCGAAGCGGTTGCCGCGCGGAGCCGACGCAATCGAGTACGCGCGTGTCTGAGACTTCCCACGACTGTCCTCGGCGACCATGGAAACAAACTGGCCGGCCTCGAAGGTGAAGGTCTCCAATTCCGGCACATCGAACTCCAGGTGATAGCACTGAGCGCTCTCTGAGAGCAACTTCTTATCAAGCAGACGCGCGGTGTAAATCCTGCGTTCCAAATACGCTCTTTTCTGTAACGCTGAAGTCGAGATCAGAAGCACAACCAAGAAGTTGAAAAGTAGGAGGAAACGAGCTCTCGCCACGGGAAACTGCCCCAAAACAAGACGCCGCGACCCTTGTACAGCCTCACGCCCCATATGGCATGCATAAATGATAGATAAACTTAGACTTATCACCTTAGTGCTTCATCTTTGGCGGGTAGCGATCAATCATTTTGTAGACAGAATGGGCAATCTGCTTTTCCTCTGCATTCCCGCTTTTTGTCACATCGTCTTGAATCGCCTCTCCACGCCAGACAATCTTCCTGGTGTGGGCATCAATCAAGTCGATCGTTAGAAATCCAATGACGCGTGGATTTGCGCGGGTCTGGTAGTAGCTCGGTCCTCCCCAACCCCATCCGCCGCCCCAGCCCCATCCACCCCATCCCCATCCGCCCCAACCTGCACCAAAGCTATATCCATAGGTCTCCCAATCCATCACGTCTTGGGTAGTGAAATGGTAGGTCACGTACAGATCAGGGTTTTGTGACGCGGAAACCTGTTGCAGGCCCTTCTTTTTGGTCAAAGCGTAGTTCACATATTCTCCGACATACTGCCGATAGAAAGGGTGATTCGTCGCTTCACTCGGCACCCATTCGTAGGTTTTGTACTGGGCGAAGGACGCGTCTTTGCTCCAGTTGGCGCGAACCTGCTGCGCCGATGCGGGGAAAGGCAGTCCAATTGCCACACCTACACCAATCGCGAGCAACAGCCCTGAACGAATCGTTGAATGAAAAATCTTCGTCAGTACCATACAAACCCCTCTTTCGCCCTCACTTCGAATGCCGGGAATTCCAGTCTCAGCAAACTCATCATCGACGATTCCGTGCATCCCCCATTAGAGTCTCGATCGAACGTTTCGTTAGCCGCGTCGCTGATCTTCACCTTCACGTTATGACACTCAATTACAACTGGATTGCGCAACTTTTTACCGAAAACGCCATCCATCTTGTGGATGGTTCTGGATAAGCTGGGCTCCAGTTGAACCATCGCACTGTACCCGTCTGGTCACTATCATTCATAGCACGAATCACGTAATCTTTACGTTAGGTTGAAATGCGAAAATATCTCCTCCAGTTCGAGGGCAGATCCTGCCTCCTCACCCGAGTTGTTCTGGCTTTTTGCCTGACTGCAGCCTTGTTCATGCCATCCTTCTCCTTCGCCCGTACCACCTCGGCGACAGTCACCTCTCGGCAACGTACGAGACGTCTGCGTACATCGGAACATAGAAACGTGCGTCGGACTGCCACTTCACGCCGGCGCGTCAGTGCACGATCCGTTTCCATCCGCCGAAACCGAACGGGTCGTTCTGCAGTCTCGACTCGAAGTGCTACGCTGCACCGCGCCTCGTTCGTGCGTCAACGTGGACAAAGATCTCGTCGCCGGACCAGAACGTATGCCCGCGCCCATCGTTTGTCCGTAATGCTGGATCAGATCCATGCGCACACCACTCCTCTGACAGAAGCGTCCGCCGCACCTGTGCAGCCGCTACCCGCACTGGCCACGTCCGCACCCAATGAGGAAAACGCACCCTCCGCCGATCCACAGAACACCCGGGATATGCCTCTCTTCAATACTTCCGTCCCTGGCTACATGCCTGTACCTCTGCGTGGTTCGCATGAGGTGTTGGTTCACCAAAACATTATTGCCGACGTTGAAGGCCTCAGCCGTATACAGGACGATGCCCAGCTGAGCGCCATGGTCCATTCCGGGGACCTGGTGGCCTTGCCCGCTTCCTCCGGCCTGGAGATCGATCCTCGTCTGCCTCTCAATCGCCGATATTGCCGACCCTGGACGGCAAAGTTTCTTAGCAATCTCTCGCGCGCCCATCAGGACGTTTTTGGCCGGCCGCTTCAACTCACCTCAGCCGTCCGCACTGTAAGCTTCCAGCGACACCTGGCTCGCTATAACGGCAACGCCGCGCCAACAGCTGGCGACACCGCTTCTCCACATCTCACCGGTCAGGCGATCGACCTTGGGAAAAAGGGAATGTCGCTGCAAGAGATTGCCTGGATGAGGGCGGTTTTGGGCCAGCTTCAAGCCAGCGGCAAGCTCGATGTCGAAGAAGAATTCGAGCAGGCATGCTTCCACATCTCTGTCTATAAAACGTACTCACCCCACAGTGCCCCGCCCGCGCAACTGGTGGCAAGCGACGATGCGGTGCCGTCTGAACCAAACGAAGCCGCTGGTCCGGCCATCGGCGGTCTTGCAGAACCGGTCAGTTTACCGGTGAGACATTCGGTTCGGTTCCAACGTACACATAGCTACTATGTCCATCATGTGCGGCGAGTTTCCATCCGTCGTCGTCACCGCCATAGAAGCATGTCTCTGCTGGCCGCCGGGCTCCGGTAACGCCCGAATTCGCCGTTGTTGAAAAAGACGCGTTGACCTCTTTCCATCCAGACCGGCTATTCCGCTTTTCTGACAATGTGAAACAGCTTTAATTTTGCGGCTCCGCAGTTGCAGCTTCGTGTTCAGCCGCCAACAACTCGTGTTCGCTCAACTGGTTCACTTTGCGGAGCGAAGGAAACATCAGCGTCCACGCGCCAGTAACTGCGATGGCGCCCAAGCCTCCAATTACAACCGCTGGCACCGCACCCCACCACTGCGCCGTCACACCGCTTTCAAAACTTCCAAACTCATTGCTCGCTCCAATGAACAAAGCATTCACGGCGCTCACTCGGCCCCGCATTGCCTGCGGAGTTGCCAACTGCAGCATGGACGACCGGACGATGACGCTGACCATGTCTGCCGCTCCGACAAGAAACAATGCTGCCAGTGAAAGCGTCATGTTGCGCGACAGACCAAATACCACCGTAGCCGCGCCAAATATCGCTACAGAGAACAGCATGCGAACCCCCGCATGGTGGCTCATCGGCCGCCAGGTCATCAAAATGGAAATCGAAAGTGCCCCCAATGCAGGCGCGGCCCGCAATATTCCCAGACCGGTGGGACCGGAGTGCAGAATGTTTTCAGCAAAAATCGGCAACAGGGCGACGGCCCCGCCCAGCAACACCGCAAACAGGTCCAACGTGGTGACGCCAAGCAGCAGCTTTTTGCGCCACATGTAACGGAATCCCGCTAAAAGGGTTTCAACAGAAATGGCTCGCTGTTCCTGACGCCCGGGACGTACTGAAAGCGAAGCGAGTAAACCCAAAAAGACAACCAGTGTGATCAGAGCGAACGCGTACACGATGGCGCCGCCAGCCAGATGTCTCGCCGAATCTGGCTCGGCAACCAACGCCCAAGCGGCAAAGTGAATAACAAGCCTCCCAGCGCCGGACCAACAAAATTGGCCAGCTGGAAAATCGACGCGCCCCAGGAAACCGCGTTCACAAAATCGTCTTTCGGCACCAAATGTGGCAGCAGCGCCGAACTCGCGGGTCCACTAAACGACCGACCTGTACCAACAAGGAACAGCACGGTAAACAGAGCGGCTACATGTTGGGTGCCTATCCATGACAAATAGAACAACGTTCCGGTGCATATACACTGCAGACCATAGCAAACCAGGATGACATGCCTTCTGTCATAGCGGTCTGCGGTATGTCCACTGACCAGCAAAAATAAAACGCCAGGCAGAAATAATGCGAGCCCAGCATAGCCAAGATCGATGGCGCGATGGGTAATCGCGTAGATTTGCCACGCTACTGCAACCGCCTGCGCCTCGGCGCCGATGATGACCAGCAATCGCGCCAGTTGATACCGGCGGAAATCACGAGAAGCAAATGCGGCAGAGGCTCGGTGCGGGTCTTGCGGAATCGACATTCCCTCTATCCTGTCATAGTTTCGCTGCGCCATGCTTTCAGCGCAATGCACATCCTGCGAAAATCCTGTGCTGCTCGAGGTAATTTTGTTTTTTGTCTGTCGATTTGTATGAAAAAAGCTCCGCTCTACAATCTTTCCGATGTGACACTGTAGCGAGCGGGAGTAACATACTGGTGGCTTTCACAAAATCAAAACTCGCCAATCATACATTCCGATACGTCGACTCTAGAGGTTGTAATCGCCTTGGGAAAAAAGACAGAACTGCTGACAACGCGACGGGCGTTTCTAAAGTCCGCCGGAACTGCCACTGCCGCCATCGCAGCCCCAGGCCTCACCCGATCATCCCTTGCAGATACAGACAGCCAGAATGGCAGCGCAGACAATTCTCGGCGCTGCAAAGCAAGAGAATGATTCAGCTGTCCCAAATTCTTCTCGGGACATCCTGTATCCACGCGTGTTCAGCGGTACGCGACTATCTCGCATCTCCTTCCCTCTAGGAGGGATTGGGACGGGTGGAATTGGCCTTGGTGGACGTGGAAATCTCATGGACTGGGAAATCTTCAATCGCCCGGATGTCGGCAATTGTCCCGCGTACGCATTTCCAGCGGTTTGGGCGAAGGTTGGGAACAATCCTCCTATCAGCCGCGTACTCGAACGACGTTTTCTGCCGCCATACGATTTGAAGCCCGACAATATGGGATCGGCAAATGTACCCGGTTTGCCGCGTCTTGCAGAGGCAACATTTCACGGATCGTTTCCCACGGCGCATCTTGAATTCCATGATGATGCACTTCCTGTACTTCTATCTCTGGATGCTTTTTCTTCATTTCAGCCAGTCGATGCAGATCTGTCAGGGCTGCCCTCTACGATGCTCAGCTACAGCGTGCGCAATCCCGGCCATCAGTCCGCGGAAGTCGTGATTGCGTGGTCGCTTGAAAATCCTATTGGCAATGGAAGCCATCGAAGAAATGAGAGAAAAAGTTCTCCTGGCGCGCAAGGCATCTTGATGGATGATCCTTCGCTGCAACAGAATGATCCCTTGCGCGGTACCGTCGCACTGGCAGCTCTGGAAGAACAGGGTGGCAAGATTGCTGTGCGCGCATACTGGCATGCCAACAGCTGGAACATGGGTGCCCAATCTTTCTGGTTTGATTCATTTTCAAAAACCGGAGAACTGGGTCAGGAATCCGACTCGCGTTCTCCCATCGCTTCTGTTTCCATCCGGCACACCATTCCTGCTGGCGAAAAACGCACGTATCGTTTTCTTGTTGTCATGGCATTTGCCGAACAGAACTCCAGCTGGCTGCGGCTGGGAAGCTCCAAAAGGCGACGAAAACGCAACTCTTGGCAATTATTACTGCACTCGCTTTGCAGACGCTTGGGCAGCACTCGACTATACACAACGGAATCTTCCAGAAATTGAGACGGGCACGCAACAATTCGTTCAGGCTTTGCAATCTTCGACCTTACCTCCAGCCGTAGTGGAGGCTGCATCTGCAAATCTCTCTACGCTCGTTTCCAATACCAGTTTTCGTATTGCCGACGGAAGTTTTCAAGGATTTGAAGGTTGCGGCGATGGTAAAGGTTGGGGATTCGGCACATGTACTCACGTTTGGAACTATGAAGTAGCGACGCAGTTCCTCTTCCCATCTCTCGCCCGTTCCATGCGGAGCACCAATTTCGGATATGCAACAGACGAAAAGGGTCATATGGATTTTCGCCATAAGCTCCCCCTGGGAAAAGAGCATTGGGGCGCGGCTGCGGCCGATGGGCAAATGGGCCAGATCGTGAAGCTCTATCTCGACTGGAAGCTCAGCGCGGATACAAGTTGGTTACGCCAGCTATGGCCGGCATGTAAACGAGCGCTCGCGTATGCATGGCAGCCTGGCGGGTGGGACGCCAACAAAGATGGCGTGATGGAAGGCGTGCAGAGCAACACCTATGATGTCGAGTTCTACGGTCCCAATCCATTATGCGAAAGCTGGTATCTGGCCGCACTCAAGAGCTGCGCAGAAATGGCGACGGCGGTAAACGATGTCGATTTTGCTTCTGAGTGCAAGCATCTCTTTGAACAGGGCAGTCGCTGGACAGATGCCAATTTGTTCAACGGCGAATATTACATCCAGCAGGTCCGCGGAATTCCAGCAAACCAGATAGCGGATGGCCTCCGCTTGGGCATGGGCACCCAAGACACGTTGCATCCCGATTTTCAGGCGGGTTCCGGCTGCCTGATTGATCAATTGCTTGGTCAGTACATTGCCGATCTTGCAGGAATGGGTCCCCTGCTGGACGAATCGAGCATGCGCAAGGCCCTGGCCTCTATCTATCAGTACAACTACAGAAATGGAATGCAGAACGCTCCCTCCGTTGAGCGCGCCTTTACTTTGAACGACGAGAGCGCTCTGATCATGTGCGATTACAGCCGGGGTGAACGCCCTGAGATTCCCTTCCCTTACTACTCTGAAAACTTTACGGGCAGTGAATATGCAGCCGCCATTCTGATGATGAACCATGGCATGGTGAAGGAAGGAGTGGAATGCATCGCGAATATTCGTGCCCGCTATGACGGAGAGAAAGCCAACCCCTGGAATGAGGCTGAGTATGGCAGGCACTATGCCAGAGCGATGGCGAGCTGGGGATCGATTCCCATGCTGTCAGGATTTCGCTACAACGGCCTCATATCCGAGCTCGGGATTCATCCGCTGATTCACAAACAAGCGTTTCGCTGCTTCTGGTCTACACCGACAGCCTGGGGAAGTTTCCAGCAGAAGTCGGCGAATGATCGCTCGACTCTGACGCTAGAAGTGAATAAGGGAACCCTCCATCTTCGGCAGCTCAAACTCGATGCGGAAATATTTTCTATCCGAAATCCAAAACTTCTCGTGGGTAAACGGCCCATCGCTTGTCGTGCCGAAGCTCATGAGAAAGAGACTCTTTTCGTCTGCGAAGAGAGTGTCGATGTGGTTCCAGGATCATCACTCACACTGAGCTCTGCCATTGCTTCGTCCTAGCTCACCTGCTGCAGGCTGGCTCGCATTCCTCGATGCAGGATTGATTCCACATAGCCGGCCACAGCCGCGGACATACCTGGAAGCTGCCGCAGGTCTTTGCCCCACCAGTCTTCCCGCTGCAGCACTGCGTCCGTCAGCTTCCGGATACCGGCGGTCGACCCGTCGAAATTCGACCAAAGACCGGCAAAGGTCTCCAAAACCGGTAGGTCATCCTGAATGCGATATTCCTTGCCATCGCGATGTCCAATCAGAGCACCTTCCTGGATGACAGTGCCGCGATAGAAAGTGATCAGCGCGGCAAGCCCGAACGTCAGGCGAGCGGGTACTTGCCCCTTGATCGCAATATACTGTTCGACCGATGGCAGCACGCGCGCTTTGTACTTCGAGACAGAATTCAAAGAAATACTGAGCAGTGCATGCTTGATAAACGGATTGCTGAAGCGCTCAAAAACCGCGGCGGCGAATGCTTCCAACTCATCCTTCGGCAGTGTCAGCGTCGGGATGACTTCATCGTAAATCGCGCTCTTCATAAAGCCGCTGATCAGCGGATCCTTCATGCACTCGCCAACCAGGTCCTCGCCCGTCAGATATGCAGCCAGCACGGTAGTGGTATGAGCACCATTCAGAATGCGCACCTTGCGATCGCGATACGGCGTCATATCATCGGCAAAGATTACATTGAAGCCTGCTTTCTGCAGAGGCAGTTCTCCGGCAAGCGCAGCTGGCCCTTCAATCACCCACAGATGAAATGCTTCAGACGTATTGAACAAATCATCGATGTATCCGGACTGTTGCCATAAGGCCTGAACTTCGTCGCGCGGGAAGCCGGTAACAATACGATCTACCAACGTGTTTGTAAAAATATTAGCCTTCTCGATCCAGTCCACAATCTTTGCATCAAGATTCCAGTTCACTGCCGTTTGCAGCACCGTCTTCTTCAGGTTGTCGCCGTTGCGCTCAATCAACTCGCACGGTAACAGCACAAAGCCCTTGGACGGATCGCCGCTGAATGCCTTGTAGCGCTCTATCAGCAACAACGTCAGCTTTGCCGGAAAAGAGACAGGAGGCTGGTCGCTCTGCTTGTCGTCCGCGCTAAATACGATGCCGGCTTCCGTTGTGTTGGATACGATGAAGCGAAGATCAGGATTGTGCGCACACTTCAAATATTCGGCAAACTGGGTATAAGGGTTGATGCCGCGTTTGATCGAGGTGATGACATCTCTTTCTTCGACAACCTGCCCCTTCTGCAAGCCTCGAGCAAGATGTGTGTAGATGCCGTCCTGCTCATTCAGCTTGGCCACCATTCCCTGGGCGATCGGTTGCACCACAACCACGCTGCCGTTGAAGAGACCTTTTCGGTTCATGCCGTCAATCATCCAGTCCACAAAACCCCGGAGAAAACCGCCTTCACCGAACTGCAACACTCGCTCTGTCACAGGTTGGCCCGTTTCTCCTGGTGCCAACTCATGGTGATTTTTTAAGAATTCCGCGTTCAGGCGCGGCAGGGTTACAGTAGTCGATGCTTCCATATCAGTTGCTCCACCCTTTCCAATTGGCGAATTACCCGTTACTCGGACTTTCCAGATCGTGATTCTCTAGTGATCCGTGCAGGTCAGGATAGTTCATCGAGATCGACCGGCGAGCCCCACGACAGCAAACCCTTCATGCGCATATCACGAAGTTCTATCTAGACCTGGCCCTTTTGAAACATCTGCTTGATACCACGCAAGGCCTGGCGCGTCCTGGCTTCATTTTCAATCAGTGAAAAGCGCACATGCCCATCTCCGTGCTCACCAAACCCGATCCCGGGGCTCACGGCCACCTTAGCCTCGGCCAGCAGTTTTTTTGAAAACTCGAATGAGCCCATCTTCCGATAGGCCTCCGGAATTGGAGCCCAGACGAACATGGTTGCCTTCGGCATTTCGACCTGCCAACCTGCTTGATTCAGACCCTGAATCAGCACATCGCGCCTTTTGCGATAGTTTTCGCAAATCTGCTGCACACACTCTTGCGGACCTTCCAGTGCCTGGATCGATGCCACCTGAATCGGTGTAAACGTCCCGTAATCAAAATAGCTTTTGATCCGGCCCAGTGCTGCAACCAACGTAGGATTGCCCACCATGAAGCCGACTCTCCAGCCTGGCATGTTGTAGCTTTTCGAAAGCGTAAAGAATTCGACCGCAATGTCCTTGGCTCCGGGAACCTGCAGAATGGAAGGTGCGCGGTAGCCATCGAAAACCAGATCCGCATATGCCAGATCATGCACGATATAGACACCAAACTCTTTGCAGAGAGCGACAACTTGTTCAAAGAAAGACAGATCGACACACTGCGTTGTGGGGTTAGAAGGAAAATTGAGAATCAGCATCTTCGGCCGCGGTGACATGGAGGGCAGAACACGCCGTAAATCCGCGAGAAACGTAGCTGCGCTAGTGATCTCAATGTAACGAACATCCGCTCCCGCAATGATGGGTCCGTAAATGTGGATCGGGTAGCTCGGATTGGGAACCAGAACGACATCTCCCCGATCCAGGGTCGCAAGGCATAGGTGTGCAATGCCCTCTTTGGATCCAATCGTCACGATGGATTCAGTCAGCGGGTCAAGGTCGACATCGTATCGCCGCTTGTACCAGTTGCAGATCGCCTTGCGCAGCCGCGGAATGCCCTTTGAAAGCGAATAACGATGGGTGGCCGTCTTCTGTGCCGCCTCAATCATCTTGTCCACAATGTGCTTGGGTGTTGCACCATCCGGATTTCCCATCCCGAAGTCGATGATGTCTTCGCCGCGTTGACGCGCGGCAGCTTTCAAATCATTCGTTATGTTAAACACATAGGCGGGCAGCCGAGTTAATCGAGAAAATTCTTCCATAATTTTTAATTTATGCGTGTCGTATTCGTTGTGGGTGAAAAGCGGTTGGTCCGGGCATGATCGAAGCCAAACTTCGTGCTCGGTTTATTTCTAAGCTCAAAGTGTGACGACGATCGAAATCTCCTGCTGAATCCCAATAACGATTCGAGACGGCTTCGTCCCACGGTAAACACTCATTCTATTCTTATTATTAGCGATCCGCGTGCGTGCGCGGCCGTTTCAAACGCGATATCGCATCCAGAGGCATTTCCCATGGAATAAACAGCGGACAAACTCCTCCGCTGTTGCTCTCTGTGTCCGCCGTTTTTGTGATTTATGAAAATGGAGGCCTAAAAATCAGAAATGGCCCCGCATGATGGTATAAAATAAAACTCTTCAGCACCAGTTGTCCCAGCGGATTAGCACGTCTCACTCGCGAGACGCTGCCTGGCGATCCGCACCATGCACAGGCTTCAGAATGGTGAAAGTTTAGCAGAGGAACCAATGTCTAATTTTCATACAGTTTCCGACGTACCGTCCGCTCAGGGTCTCTACCACCCTAGCCATGAACATGATGCGTGCGGAATTGGATTTGTCGCCAGCATTCGCGGAGAGAAGAGCCACGACATCATTCTGAAAGGGATTGAGGTTCTGATCAATCTGACGCATCGCGGCGCCTGTGGATGCGACGCAGAGACGGGCGACGGCGCTGGCATTCTGATCCAAATTCCGCATCGATTCTTCGCCCGCGAGTGCGCCGAGCTGGGCTTCGCGCTGCCCGAGCCCGGCGCGTACGCAGCCGGAATGGTCTTCTTGCCCGTAGAAAAGCTTAACCGTCTGCAGTGTGAGGGAATTTTCGAGCAAACCCTGCTGGATGAGGGTCTCACCATCCTTGGCTGGCGGGACACCCCAGTCGATGGCAATGCAATCGGTCGCGTCGCGCGAGCGTCGCAACCCTACGTTCAGCAGATTTTTGTCGGGAAACCTGAGGGAATGGACGAAGACGCTTTCGAGCGGAAGCTTTACGTCGTTCGCAAGCTTACAGAACGGAAGATTGCCGACTCAAATATCGAGGATAAGGATATTTTTTATATCCCTTCGCTGTCCTCTCGCACCATTATTTACAAAGGGCTGTTACTTGCCCCCCAGATTGCCAGCTTTTACCGCGAATTGTCTGATCCTGAAGTCGACAGCGCACTTTGCCTAGTCCACCAGCGTTTTTCGACGAATACATTTCCGAGTTGGCGACTTGCGCACCCATTTCATTACATAGCGCACAACGGCGAAATCAATACTTTGCGCGGCAATGTGAACTGGATGCATGCGCGCCAGTCGATTCTGTCCTCCCCCGCATTTGGCGAGGACATCGAAAAGCTGTTCCCTATTGTGGAGAACGGCAGCAGCGATTCCTCGGCTTTTGATAACGCGGTTGAGTTGCTCTATCAATCTGGGCGTTCGATGCCTCACGTGATGGCCATGCTCATTCCAGAAGCCTGGGCCGGCAATCCGCACATGAAGTCCGAGAAGCGGGCCTTTTACGAATATCACGCGTCCCTGATGGAACCTTGGGATGGCCCTGCAGCGATCGCCTTTACCGATGGACGAGTCATTGGAGCGACACTTGATCGCAATGGCCTGCGTCCAGGCCGCTATGTCGTCACTAAGGACGACATTGTCGTTCTCGCCTCGGAGGCTGGGGTTCTGGATATCCCGGCGTCCAATGTCAAGAAAAAGGGGCGTCTGCAACCCGGCAAAATGTTCCTTGTCGACACAGTGCAACAGCGCATCATTTCCGACAAGGAGATCAAGAAGGAACTCGTCTCGCGTCAGCCCTACGACGAATGGTTGAAGGAGAAGCAGATCACACTCGACCAATTGCCGGAGCCTTCGCGGTTTTATGGCGCGAACCCAGATACGCTGTTGCCTCGTCAGCGCGCCTTTGGCTACACCGAAGAAGACATGAAGATGATTCTGGAGCCGATGGCCAGCAAAGGGGAGGAACCCGTTGGTTCCATGGGCACGGATACTCCGCTGGCTTGCCTTTCGGACCGGCCGCAGATGTTGTTCAGCTATTTCAAGCAGCTCTTCGCGCAGGTTACGAATCCGCCTATCGATTCCGCCCGCGAAGAAATGGTAATGTCGCTGACGAGTTTTATCGGCAGTGAGAGAAACATTCTGGCCGAGACGTCGCAAAACTGCCATACCTTAAAATTGCCTCATGCCATCCTGACAAATCGTGAACTGGAGAAGCTGCGCCGTGTCTCGACAGGAGATTTGCTGGCGACAACGCTGTCAACCCTTTTCCGTGCGGAAGATGGTGAAGCAGGCTTACGGCGCGCTCTGGATGAGCTGTGCCAGCGTGCATCTCTGGCGGTCCGGTCCGGTTATACGTTGCTGATTCTTTCCGACCGGGGAGTGGATAAGCAGTATGCTCCCATCCCCAGCCTGCTTGCCCTGGCGGCAGTTCACTACCTGCTGGTTCGCGAAGAGACCCGCACACAAGTCGCTTTAATTATCGAATCGGGAGAGCCGCGCGAGGTCATGCATTTCGCGTTGCTCATCGGCTTTGGCGCCAGCGCCATCAATCCTTTTCTGGCGTTCGATTCGCTACGCGATTTGGCGCATCAGGGCTATCTAGTGAATGGCATTACCCCGGATACCGCGGTCAAGAATTTCATCAAGGCAATCAATAAAGGCTTGCTGAAAACCTTCTCGAAGATGGGCATCTCTACATTGCAGAGCTATCGAGGAGCCCAGGTCTTCGAAGCCATTGGCTTGAATCGGGACCTGGTAGAGACCTACTTCCAGGGAACTGCATCGCGAATTGAAGGGATCGGTCTCGATGTATTGGCGCGTGAAGCGCAAATGAAGCATGAATACGCCTTCGCTCCTATCACCGATTCAGAAACAGACTTAGCCGTCGGCGGTTCATATCATTTCCGCGTAGGCGGAGAAGAACATCTGCTCAATCCGCAGACCATCGGCAAGCTGCAGCACGCGGTACAGCAGGGAAATCCAAAAACCTTCAAGGAATATACCGACCTTATCGATGAGCAAAGCCGCAACATGTGTACCCTGCGCAGCCTGATGAAAATCAAGGAGTCGAAGACTCCAGTCCCGCTTGAAGAAGTGGAGTCTGCCAAGGAAATCGTCAAACGATTCACCACCGGTGCAATGTCATTCGGCTCGATCAGCAAGGAAGCGCATGAAACGCTTGCCATTGCAATGAACCGGATTGGCGGCATGTCGAATACCGGCGAAGGCGGCGAGGACGCTCGGCGTTTCACTCCAGACGCCAACGGAGATTTGCGCCGCAGTGCTGTAAAACAGATCGCGTCTGGGCGTTTCGGCGTCACAACCCATTACCTGATAAACGCGGATGAGTTGCAGATCAAGATGGCGCAGGGCGCGAAGCCCGGCGAAGGTGGTCAATTGCCAGGGTACAAAGTAGACGAAGTGATCGCGCGGCTTCGTCACTCCATCCCTGGGGTGGGATTGATTTCGCCTCCTCCGCACCACGATATTTACTCCATTGAAGATCTGGCGCAATTGATTTACGACCTGAAGAACGTGAACCCTCGGGCCCGCATCGCAGTCAAGCTGGTGTCAGAAGTGGGGGTCGGCACGGTCGCCGCCGGCGTTTCTAAGGCGCATGCAGATGTTGTCTTAATCAGCGGCGACAGCGGAGGAACCGGTGCGGCACCACTCAGCTCCATCAAACATGCCGGCATCCCGTGGGAACTTGGATTGGCGGAGACACAACAAGTTTTGTTGCTGAATGATCTGCGCAGCCGCATTCGTGTGCAGACCGACGGTAAATTGCAAACCGGAAGAGACATTGTCATCGCGGCCTTGTTGGGAGCAGAAGAATTTGGTTTTGCTACAGCTCCGCTCATCACCATGGGCTGCATTATGATTCGCAAGTGCCACTTGAACACCTGCCCAGTTGGCATCGCCACGCAGGACCCGGAACTTCGCAAGCGGTTCCAGGGCCAGCCTGAGCATGTTATCAATTTCTTCTTTTTCCTCGCCGAACAGGTTCGCGAGTATATGGCGAAGCTTGGTTTCCGCAAAGTCGACGAGATGGTTGGCCGCGTCGACATGCTCGAAACGCATCTGGCTGTCGATCATTGGAAGGCGAAAGGCATCGACCTCTCTTCCATTTTGTACAGTCCGCCGTTGCCCGCACGTGTAGCGCGGCACTGCGTCCAGGCCCAGGACCATGGCCTGGAGCAGGCGCTCGATCATCGCTTGATCGAACTGGCTCGGCCTGCCCTTGATCATCAGCAGCCGGTAGATGTTTCACTCCCGATTCGCAACATCCACCGAACAGTTGGAGCCATGCTTGGCGGAGAAGTCGTGCGTCGTTATGGATCGCAGGGGCTGCCAGAGGAGACAATCCACTTCAGATTTCAAGGGTCTGCGGGCCAAAGCTTCGGGGCCTTCCTTCCCAATGGCGTCACGCTTACCCTGGAAGGCGAAGCTAACGACTACGTGGGCAAGGGACTTTCCGGCGGCAGGATTATCATTTTCCCTCCCCGCAACTCCAGCTTCCAGCCTGAGGAGAGCATCCTTGCGGGCAATGTAATTCTCTATGGCGCAACCAGCGGCGAGGTCTTTCTGAATGGAATCGCCGGAGAGCGTTTCGCCGTCCGCAACTCCGGAGCAACTGCGGTTGTCGAAGGGGTTGGCGATCATGGCTGTGAGTATATGACGAACGGACGCGTGGTCGTTCTGGGTGCATGTGGCCGCAATTTCGCTGCCGGAATGAACGGCGGAATCGCTTATGTCTTCGACGAAGGTGGCGATTTCATACAGAAACGCTGCAACCCGGCGTCAGTCGACCTTGAGCCAGTCACCGAAGAACAAGAGATCGAAGATCTACAGCTGCTCATCACGCGGCACCGCGACTTGACTGGAAGTCCTCGTGCAGGCTGGATTCTCGACAACTGGAGTGAGAGCCTGTCAAAGTTTATTAAGGTATTTCCGCAGGAATATAAACGCGTACTTCGCGATCGGGGCGAACAAGCTGTTCCAATTGGAGAACTCCCTCTATTGACCATCGCCGAGCAGGTGCAACATGGGTAAATCGACTGGATTCATGGAGTTTTCTCGCGAGTTGCCGGAGCGGCGTCCCGTCGTAGAACGTGTCAACGACTGGGTGGAAATCTACCGCTCTTTTCCAGAGGAAAAGCAACAGCAGCAGGCTGCCCGCTGCATGGATTGCGGAGTACCTTTCTGCCACACGGGCTGTCCAGTCAACAACATCATTCCCGACTGGAATGACTTGGTTTATCGCGGCCGCTGGAAAGAAGCTGTGCGCCGTCTGCACGCAACCAACAATTTCCCAGAGATTACGGGCAGGATTTGTCCGGCGCCCTGCGAGGCTGCGTGCGTTTTAGGCATCAATGCCCCTCCTGTAACGATTAAGCAGATTGAAAAAAACATTATTGATCATGCGTATGAAGAGGGTTGGGTTCATCCGGAGCCGCCTGAATCTTCTACCGGCAAGCGCGTCGCTGTTGTGGGCTCAGGACCGGCGGGTTTAGCGGCCGCCCAACAACTGCGCCGTGCCGGTCATACCGTTACCGTATTTGAGAAAGCCGACCGCATCGGTGGTTTGATGCGCTATGGAATTCCGAATTTCAAACTGGAAAAAACCATCCTCGATCGTCGCCTGGAGCAAATGCAATTGGAGGGCGTGACATTTGTTACTGGTGCGCACGTCGGTCAGAATGTTCCAGTTGAAGATCTTCAGCGCGACTTCGATGCCATTCTACTGTCGGGTGGGGCGGAGCAGCCTCGGGATCTTTCCGTTCCTGGCCGTGAGCTGAAGGGCATTCACTTTGCAATGGATTATTTGCCTCAGCAGAACCACCGTTGCGAAGGCGATGTCGTATCGGAAGACGGGGCCATCCTGGCGACGGGCAAGAGAGTGGTCATCATCGGAGGCGGGGACACGGGTGCGGATTGCCTGGGAACAAGCCATCGCCAGAAGGCTCTCTCGGTCGAGCAATTTGAAATCATGCCGGTACCGCCGTCCACCCGCTCCCCTCTTACACCTTGGCCTTTATGGCCGATGCAGCTTCGCATTGAAGGGGCACATGAAGAGGGCGGAAAGCGGAACTGGAGTTTAGCCACCACAAAGTTTGTTGGCGACGAGCATGGCAATGTGAAGCAGTTGCATGGCGTCCAGGTTGGCCCTCCCCCCAAGTTTGAGCCTCAGGCCGGAAGCGAATTTGTTCTGGAAGTGGATCTGGTGCTGCTTGCTATGGGCTTCTCAGGCCCGGTTCGCAACGGCATGCTTGAAAAGCTCGGAGTCGCAATCGATTCCAGGGGAAATGTCGCGACCAACGATAGCTACATGACCACAGTAGAGGGAGTGTTTGCCGCAGGAGATATGCGGCGTGGACAATCTCTGGTGGTGTGGGCCATCTCCGAAGGACGGAAAGCGGCTGCGGCCGTTGACCAGTATTTACGTGCTGTTCCGAATGGTCGCGATGCCCGCCTGGTCGGCGTAGCGGGATAAATTTGTCGACCGCGATCGAATAGAAAATCCGCCCTAAGTAATATGCTCAAACTTGTATCCAGCTTCCCGCAACGCCGACGAGATCGCCTGGATGTGTGCCGTACCACGTGCTTCTAAGGTTATGTCAATGACCGTGTCGCCAAGGTTCACACCATAGTGTGACCGATTGTGGAGCGTTTCCACGATGTTGGCCTGCTGCTCCGCTAAAATTCTTGTCAATTGATGCAGCGCGCCAGGACGGTCCGACAAGTGCACACGAATGCGAACGCGCCGGCCATCTTTTACCAATCCGCGTTCAATAATCCTGGCCAGTAAACTAACATCGATATTGCCGCCGCAGACTAGAACAACCGTTTTCTGCCGAGAGAGACTAGTCTTTTTGTTCAGCACCGCAGCCAACGCCACCGCACCGGCACCTTCGGCCAAAGTCTTTTCCCTCTCCAGAAGGACTAGGATCGCGTTCGCGATCTCCTCTTCATCGACGGTCACAATTTCATCCACGTAGCGCTGTACCAGCGGCAGGGTTAGATCTCCGGCTCTACGAACGGCAATTCCATCGGCGATGGTTGCTTCCGCCGGCAGAGTTACAGGCTGTCCAGCATCACAGGCCCGCAGCATGGAGGGCAACCGTTCCGTCTGCACTCCAATAACACGGATCGCAGGGTTCATTTCTTTCAGTGCCGCTGCTACCCCGCTGATCAATCCGCCGCCGCCGATCGGCACAACTACCGCCTCCAGGTCCGGCACCTGTTCGATCAACTCCACACCGATCGTTCCTTGGCCGTGGATGACATGCATGTCGTCGAAGGGATGCAGAAATGTCATGCCCTGCGCTTTGCTGCGGCGCACGGCTTCCGCATAGGTCTCGTCGTAGTTGGCGCCATGCAAAATTACGTCGGCTCCAAAGCCGCGGGTAGCAGAGACTTTCACAAGCGGCGTCGTCAGCGGCATCACGATCTGGGCTCGGATGCCACGCTGGGTTGCGTGGTACGCAACCGCCTGAGCATGGTTCCCGGCACTGGCGGCGATGACTCCACACTGCTTTTCTTCCGGCGTCAAAAGTAGGATTTTATTAAGTGCGCCGCGTTCCTTAAAAGCGCCGGTGCGTTGCAGGTTATCCAGCTTCAAATAAATCTGCTGACCGGTCATTTCCGACAGATCCGCAGAATATTGGCACGGGGTACAGAAAATAAAATCGCGGATACGCTCTCTTGCCGAGAGGATTTCACTGAGTATGCTGTCACTGGTCGCCATCATCAATTCGATCATTGTTTCACGCCAGCGATTTGCTCGTGCTATTTCTCTGCTGGAGTGATTACCAGATTCCGAAAGGAAGTTCCGCCGTGAGGCTCTGCTCCCTGCAAATAGATCGGGCCTGGTAGTCCCTCGTGGCTGTCGAGCGCATCTCCAGTGATGCCGGGGATTTCTTTCTTGTCGATGACCGTTTGCCCATCCTCGACTACCGTCACCGTTCGTCCAATCAGAGTGATATCGAACGTGTGCCAGGTTCCCGGTTCAAGTGGTATTTCCGGGGACGGCGCAAGAAATCCATACACAGAGCCAGTGCGGCGGTTGGGCGGGTCCTGTCCAGCGTTATCTGCAATCTGCACTTCATATCGGCCACGCAAATACACACCAGTATTGCAATCGGCCATGCAGTTAAACTCGACGTGAAGCTTGAAGTCGCGAAATTTCCGCGTCGTAATAATGTTGCTTCCGTGTGCGGTACTGACCAGCATCCCGTTTTTCACAGTCCAGATTTTCGCTGCATTCGGATTGTCGAACCGCCAGCCCTTTGTATCTTTTCCATCGAATAATGGGATCGGCTTGCCCCATTGCAGAACAGTAGTGCGCTGCAACAATGGCACTCGATGTCCCGTCCATCGCCAGACAGCCCCGTCCGGCCCAGTCATGGTTCCTGATAACATCCCTCCGACCAGTTTCGCCTGAAAGGGCATGTCGTTTGGTGTGTCCTCCTCATCTTTGGGCGACGAGAAAGTCAGCACTGACTTCTGTACCTGGACGCTCAAAATCGGATGCGCATTCCCCCACCGCCCTACCATCCTGCCTTCCAACTGACCCCCATTTTCGGTCAGCTCCAGCCACGATGGATATTCGCGGTCAGGAGCATATAAGGTCAAGTCCCATCTGCCCAAAAAAGGTTTCACCGAGGAAGCGCTCGCAACCACAGGACTCTCTGACGCGGGCTCAGTCTGCGACGAGGCCATCACCGGCAACAGAAACGCTGAAGCAAGCGCAATCAATCCAAACCTGTACAGTTTCATCTTGCATCTCCTGGCTTACCGGTGCGTAGCACAGTGCCACGTTTTTCCAGCTATGCCTTACGTTTTTGCCCGCAAATGTTCAAAAGTTTTAAATACAAAAGAGATGTGCGGACAGTTTCAGGCCACGCGTCGAGGAGGCAAGTAGTGAAAATTCTCAGCACTTGCCCTGCTCAGACGATGCCCGTCTAAGAATTGGCTGGTCGAACTGGAGGATGCTTCAAATCAGTCCTGCACTACCGAGCGTCGGCCGCCAGAACAGCCGAGTAAATCCGCTGATCAAAAGGCTGATGCCGATCAGGGTGCCAAGCACCCACACAGAACTGAATGGCCAGTGCGCCCATATCAAAATGCCTAGCAGCAGCGTAATGATTCCATCCCATAAAAACCAGCCTGCGCGGTGGGCGCGGCGAAGACGGAAGTACATCACGAGTTCAAGAATGCCTTCAATCACGAAGTAGGAGGCCAGTAGCAGCGTCAGAGTAACCAGCCCGCGTGCGGGATGAAAAATCAGATAGAAACCGACAAACAGGTACAGAATCGCGATAATCAACTGCCAGATCACGGAGCCCGTGCTACGCGACTGCCAGCAGTAAATCAAGTGAGCGATGCCTGCAACCAGCAACAGCCAACCTATCACGGCAGTCACTGCAATTCCTGCGATAAAGGGCAAAAGAATTGCCAGAAGGCCGATGATAATCAGCAGAATTGCAACGGTTTTACGTCCTCCGCTCTTTTCAGCGTGAGGTATTAGGCTCGGTGTAGTTTCGTCCACGATTTTCCCCCTTCAAAAAGAAATCAAAAGCGCTGGCTCTGTTGTACTCCCGTGGATTGCTCCGTTGCCAGTCTTTTGTTCCCCGCGAGAAGTTCGATGTCATTTCGCCAGTTAGGAGTTAGATCTGGCGCCATCCAAATCGTTTAACACCGCCATAGCGGCATTGCGCCCATTGATGCCGATGACGCTGCCGCCAGGGTGTGTACACGCGCCGCACAAATAGACTCCCTTCATCGGAGTCCTGGCCGATAAACGATTGCTCCACATATAAGCAGGCAGACACTCACCCTGGAAGATGTGCCCGCCAGTAAGGCCCACTTTCTGCTCGATGTCCGGAGGCCCGAGCACCTGTGCATCGACAACAGCATCTTCAAGATTGCTGCAAAAACGCCCGACGGAATTGAATGCCAACGCCCGTACCTCGTCCCGCCGATCTTCCCAACTACCCGCTGCAAAGGCATATGGCACGTACTGCGCGAAGACGCTCATGGTATGCAACCCCGATGGAACCACGCTGGCATCATGCACACTTTGAAAGTACAGCTCGCACCAGAGTTGCTCCGGCAGGCATCCGGCGCGGGCTGCGGTGTAGCCTGCCTTCCACTCCGCCTTTGTCAAAGGAGCGTTGATTTGACCATAGTGATGTGCTTCCAGTGTTCCCGGCCGGGCGATAAAGTTCGGCAGCTCGCGCAGCAATACATTCAGCTTTACCGTGCATCCCTCGATCGGCACGGAGCGCGCTTTCTCCGCCCATGCATCATCTGCAGAACTGTCCAGCATCCGCAGTGTCCGAATCGGATCTGCATTGGAGATAACGACCGGGGCATTGATGCGTTCTCCCCCTTCGAGCAACACGCCTTCCCCAGGCAGGATGCGCGACACGGGGATGCCCGCGGCCACCACAGCGCCGGCCTCGCGTGCGGCATCGCAAAAGTAGAAGGAGACCATGCCCATGCCACCCTTCACATACCCCCACATGCCTGGCATGCCGCCAAGCCTGCCAGAAGAATGATGAAACCGGATGGAAGCGGTTCCCGCGTCAAAGGGACTTGCGTTGGTGCCGATCACTCCCTGGCCGAGATAGGCAATCTGCAATCGTTCATCGGTCAGATACCGCTCGACAAACTCTGCCATCGACCAGTGGAAAAGAAGATTATGGGCTTCGGAATCTCCTGCGAGAAGATACTCAAGCCGCTCTCTGGTGGGTGCATCGCCAATCCACATGTCCTGCGGACCGTCCGCTGCGTTGCCGTCCAACACACCGCTCGCGGGCCGAAGCAAATTTCGCAACCGACGAATGACATCGCTCATCGCGCGCCAGCCATCGACATCTTTTGGCGAAAACTGGCGAACCTCCTCTTCGCAGCGGTCGTCATCATCCCAAAGTTGAATGCTGCTGCCGTCCAGGAAGGGTACAAAAAGACCATTCACCGCCGGTATCCATTGAAAACCACGGCTGGGAAGCCCCAGCTCCTCGACGACTAGCGGATGCAGCAAACCTGCAAGATAGGCGCAAGGAGACATGTGCACACCAGGGAATGGCTCTTCAATGGTGCAGGCGCCACCAACCCGTTCGCGGCTCTCGATCACCAGGACGCGCTTCCCTGCCCGGGCCAGATAGGTGGCGCAAGCCAGCCCATTGTGCCCCGCCCCGACAACAATCACGTCCCACTTGCGCGCAGCCAGTTCCTTGAGTGGCGCTGGAAGGCCGATCTTCCCCGATACAGCTGCGGTCGCGGACATGAAAACAGTATCTATGACAGTCCCTTCGAGGGGGAAAATGATTCTTGCCGTTCGGATGTTAGCCTCTTTGGCTGAACAACGCGGTAAACCAAGTCACAGCGAAGTGCTCTACAGGCTTGAATTCCCTGCTAGTGAAGGAAATTCGCTAAATCGGCCCAGGTTGCATGGCGCTCTAATCGCTGAGACGAAAGTTGCGGCCTAGGCGCTCCGGGCCAAAAGTGAAGATAAGACATAGCGCGATGATGACGCATGCCTCAAAACTCGTCAGCGCCCAGGGATAGCCCAAGTGATTGCGCAGCGCATATTCAAAAGAAACAGCGGGAGAGGCAATCAGAACTCCCAACTGGTAGACAAAACCGGGAAACAGACTGCGTACCGCATGCGGAGAGAGTTCGTTGAGGTGTGCCGGAATCACGCCAAATGCGCCCTGCACTCCCGTCTGCATGAAGTATGACCCAAGCACCAGCGCAAGCAGCGACGATCCGAAGGCCCATGCAGGGATAGATAAAAAAGACACTCCTAGTGCCAGAACAATGGAGCGCCTGCGTCCAATCTTTTCTGAGATGTGTCCAAAAAATAGCGCTCCCAGAATGGCGCCGATGTTGTAGATGACGGGTAGGCCAAAGAGTACGTTCATGCCCAGGATTTTCCGCTGCGCAAGTCCCGGAATGGACTTAAGAAAGTCCGGATATAGATCTTGGGTACCATGCGAGAGAGATGTCATTACCGCCATAACCAACAGCAAATAGGCAAAGATGCCGATGTGCTCAAACAGCGTGCCGAAGATTTTGCGCAATGATGGTTGACGGTGGAGCTTCCACGATTCTGATTCGGGTGCTAGCAGAGTGAACAAAACGATGAGTACCGTTACGCCCGAGCCGACGACGAACATCGAACGCCACCCGAAAATTGGCACTACAACTTGCATTGCAACGGCAGCCAGCAGATATCCAAAGGGATATCCACTCTGCATCACTCCGGAGAGTACGCCGCGCCATCGCCGAGGCGCACTCTCCATGGCATACGACGCGCCAATTCCCCAATAACCGCCCATACCAATGCCGTACAGTCCGCGCATTGTCAGGAAAAAAATGTAGCTTGGCGAAAATCCGCTGAGTATGGTGACGGTGGAGAAAAAAAGAACGCAGAAAATTAGTGGGCGTTTGCGTCCATAGCGATCTGCGAGTGTGCCGAAGAAGAGCGCGCCGACAGGGCGCATGGCCAGGGTGAGCGTAAGAGTGTAAACAATGTCCGCCTTCCCTACATGGAAGCGTGCAGCCAGCGTGTCAAACAGAAAGATGACAACAAAAAAATCAAAAGCATCGAGGACCCAGCCAAGAACCCCAGAACCAACTGCGAGCTGCCAGCGCGGCGTTTCCTCGTTTGTGGTCAGCGCGTCAGCCGTTGAGAAAGTCATAAGGTTTGCAACCTAGATTGTGCTCTATCGTGTTAAAGAAGTTGGATGGTGGGCTATTTCGAGAGAAAACCGGCGAAGAACCTCCATGCCATATCGGTAAAATTGAGCGGATCCTGAGGGCGGTGCTTCTGGTTCCATCGTGAATCGAGGCTTCCAGCCCACTCATGGCCTAAGTTCGCAACGAAGTCCGCAATGACCGGCACATGATTTTTGCAGCCCTGCCAGGAGAAGTGCACTCCCCAATCTGTTTTCTCTGCCGTCTGCGTCTGGCATCCATCCAGATACCCCCAGGTAACCCAATTGCCATGAGGCGTCGTCGCAAAGCGCGGACTTTGTGCTTCAAAACCAGAAAATTGTTCATCGTCATCGCCGTGAATGTAGAGGACACCTACCGGATGAGCAAGTTTCGCCGGCGGGTCCATCAACGGAGTAGCTACAGCAACAATGGCGCGGATGTCTTTTGAATGACGCGAAGCAAATAACTGAACCATCCCCGATCCGCTGGAAAAGCCAGCGAAAAAAACACGCTTTTTATCGGGGTGGTCTCGGCGCAGAACATCATGAAGAACAGCCATTAGATAGCCGTCGTCGTCGACTGGCATCGCGCCAGGTGCGAGGGTGCGAGTGCGCGAACCCTTCATTTGCCAGAAGGTGATGTTCTTTTTCCCATCGGGTGGTTTGCCGGGCTCAGTCGCCACAGGGTCAGGAAAAACAACTAGAAATCCGTTGCGATCAGCTTCTTCTGTCCAGCCAAAATTCTGCGACGTGGATTTTGCAGTACTGCGAATGCCGCCGAGCATAAACACTACTGCGGGACGGGATGGAAGACGCACAGGCCGATAGATAAGATACGGGCGGCTGTATTTGCTATGCACGAATGGCCGGGTCTGCATTTGCGCTGTACCGGGTTGCGCAGCGGCGACGGTCAGCGCAGTCAAGAGCAAGAACCAGAAGCTTCTCGATAGCGCGAGATTCAGTCTCGATTTTTCGCTGAGGAGGTGACCTTTTGAAAGCATTCAACTGACGAAGGAATATATTGGTGGAGATCGGGTTGTCAAGCATAATGCCTGCGTCGTACAGCCCACAGACGTATCAGCGCCAACGAAATGCCATCGCCAAGACAAGCAATGTTTAAGCAAATCGAACTCGAGGAACACGCCACTGGTCCGCTGACAGGCGTAAAAGTGCTGGATCTGTCGCGCCTGGTTGCCGGAAATACTTTAACGATGGTGCTGGCAGACATGGGCGCAGACGTCTTGAAGGTGGAACCGCTTGCTGGGGATACGCTGCGCGACTGGAAGGTTTCTGGTATCTCCACTGCGTGGAAGGCTTATAGCCGAAACAAGCGAAGCCTCTGCCTCGATCTCCATAACCCTGCAGCCCACAGAATCCTGATGGACCTTGTGGCAGAGGCCCAGGTGCTGGTTGAAAGCTTTCGTCCGGGCACATTAGAGAAGATGGAACTGGCTCCTGAAATACTATTTGCACGCAACAACAAACTCATCGTTGCAAGAATTTCCGGATGGGGACAGAGCGGTCCGTATCGCGACCGCCCAGGATTTGGAACTCTAGTCGAAGGCATGTCAGGATTTGCTTCAATGAACGGATTTGCGGACCGCGAACCTGTGTTGCCCCCAATCTATCTCGGAGACATGACGGCCGGGCTCTATGGCGCTGTTGGAGTGCTGGCAGCACTCAGACATATTGAGGTCAATTCCGGTGAAGGGCAGGTAATCGATATTCCATTGCTCGATCCCTTGTTTGCAATTCTTGGCCCTCAAGCAGCGAATTACAGGCTCATGCACAAAGCGAAACAACGTACGGGGAGTCGGTCGACGAATAGCGCACCACGCAATGTTTATCGTACGAGCGATCACAAATGGGTTTGTCTTTCGGCCTCTACGCAAACAATGGCGGAACGGTTATTTCGAGCGGTGGAGCGTCCAGAGCTTGTAGATGACCCGCGCTTCGCAACGAATGCCGCACGGCTACAGAATGTTTCGGTTCTCGATCAGATCATCGGAGACTTCATCGCAAAAATGACTCAGACGGATTGCGTGTCTTTCTTTGCCAACTGTTCTGTAACTGTAGGGCCGGTTTACGACATTGAGGACATAAGCGAAGACACTCATTTCCACGAGCGGGATATCGTTGTTGAACTTCCCGACAAAGAGATGGGAACGGTTCCAGTCCACACCATCTCGCCGCGTTTTTCAGCCACTCCTGGCGGCTTTCACAGAGTCGCTCCTGGATTAGGCGAGCATACAATCGAGGTGCTGCGCGGTCTGGGATACAGCGAAGATGCGATTGCCACTTTGGAAGAAGAACGCATAGTGAAAAGCGCGAAATCCGTATGAGCGCAGCGCACCATGACGGCAGAACGGAAATCATGCGCAGCAAGTTATTTGTTCCTGCCAGTCAACCAGTTCTGTTTTCCAAGGCGCTCGCTTCGACAGCAGACGCAATTTGTTTCGACCTGGAAGATTCGGTTCTGCCGACACAGAAAGCGCAGGCTCGCCGCAACCTCCGGGAGTTTCTCGCTAGCGGCTTTAATCCCAGGCAGACGATCATCGTGCGCGTGAATCATGTTCGCTCTGCCGACTTCATTGACGACCTCTCTGCCGCAGTTTTTCCAGCGGTCTCCGTACTAACTCTTCCCAAAGTAGAAGATCCGTCTGAGATTAGAGATGCAGCCGCAGTCCTACTGGCGCTCGAGAAGGAGCGCAATCTCGAACAGCCACTTGCAATCCTTGTCACCATTGAGTCACCGCGCGGGCTGCGGCTTGCAGAATCTATTGCTACGGTCGACGCCCGGGTTGCCGGGCTGCAGCTTGGGCTGGCGGACCTCTTTGAGCCCTTGGGAATTCAACAAAATGATATGTCCGCAGCTCATCAGGTTCGTTTCAGGCTGCGGCTTGCTGCGGGTGAAGCAGGCGTTCCTTGTTTCGACAGCGCCTTCTCAAATTTCAAAGATGAGGAAGGTTATGTTCGTGAGGCTGAAATGGCTCGCAGCTTAGGTTTTGCGGGTAAGAGCTGCATTCATCCCGACCAGATTGCGCTGGCAAATCGGATTTTTTCTCCTAGTTCAGAGGAGATCGCTGCAGCTTTGCGCTGCGTCGAAGCAGCACGGCAGGCATCGACGGACGGGTCAGGTGCATTCGCATTGGATGGGCGCATGATCGATGAGCCATTCATCAGAAGGGCTGAGGCAATCCTTCAACGTGCGGAGAAGATTCGTCTGCTGAAGCGGGATGGAGAAGAAAGCTGATCGACAAGCCGTCGCGGCACGCTCTATTGTCAGATCAGCAGAATCATAAACGCTGCCCATTCGCCGCACCTTCTTGTCCCGACCAAAAAAGGAGCCATCGTTGAGATCGATTTGCAGATTATCCGGCTCGAAGGTCGCTCTATGTCTCCTGCTCCTGACATTCATTGGCTCCCCACTTGTCAGCCGCGGCGCGTCGTCTGCCACGTCATCGGACGACCCGCAAAATCTAGTTGCAAAAGCTGCTCAAGATGCCACTATTCCCGCTCTCATGATCAGCGATATTCACTTTGATCCCTTTCACGACCCTGCCAAAGTGCGGCGACTGGTAGATGCTCCTGTGAGTCGGTGGCGATCCATTCTGTCCGGTCCGCCGTCGCCCAATCAGCAGCAGGCATTCACCTCACTGCAGCAGAATTGCCATGCGCGCGGTGTCGACACACCTTATCCACTGTTGCGTTCAAGCCTGAGGGCCATGCGGTCTCGGCAACCGGATGCAAAATTCATTACGCTTACCGGGGACCTGATTGCCCACTCTTTCGTTTGCAGATACACGATGCTTTTCCCCCAGTCGACGTCGAGCGACTATCGGAAATTTGTTCTAAAGACCGTGAGTTTCGTGCTGGGGAGCTTGCACGCATCTTTCCCACGGGTGCCAGTCTATGTGGCGCTTGGGAATAACGACAGCCCATGTGGCGACTACCGTCTTGATGCCAAAAGCGACTTCCTGGCCCGGATCGGCAGCCTCGTTACTAATGGCCTGCCTTCTTCCGAGCGACAACTGGCATTGAAGGAGTTTGCAGAGAGCGGTTCTTACAGCGTGGTGATGGCAGCGCCCATGCAGGACACACGACTCATCGTCCTCGACGATCTTTTTCTATCTTCTAAATACACCACCTGCGGAGGAGAGCAGGATGCAGCTGCGGAAAATGCGGAAATGACCTGGCTGCAGAACGAGCTTTCTCAAGCACGCCAATCCGGGCAGAAGATCTGGGTCATGGGTCACATTCCCACAGGCATTGATCCGTACTCCACCGCTGCAAAATTTGGGGATATTTGCGGCCACATTGCACCCGTGATGTTTTTATCTTCAGCGAAACTGGCCGATCTGCTGATCGAGTACGCCGATGTCGTCCGACTCGGGATCTTCGCTCATACCCACATGGATGAGATACGTCTGCTGGATCCGGAAGGCAGTGATTCACAGACATCCTTGGAGCATAGTGTTGTTATCAAAATGATTCCCTCCATCTCTCCGGTGGATGGCAATGACCCGTCCTTCACAGTTGCCCGCGTCAACCCAGCTTCTGCCGTGCTGCAGGATTATCAGGTAATTGCGGCGTCCAACCATACCGGCATCGCTACAACTTGGTCCAGGGAATACGACTATGCGAAGACCTACCAAGAAGCGCAATTCTCACCATCCTCCGTGAAGCAACTAATAGAGGAGTTCAATGCCGATCGCGGCGCAGCCACCGAGGCCAGCAAGCAATACATTCGCTATTACTACATCGGCGACCGCTCTCCTGAGCTGAAGCCATTCTGGCCGCAATATGTTTGTGCGTTGGCCAATCACACAGCTGATGCCTATGCCGCCTGCGTCTGCCCAACTGGCAAGTAGGTCACAAAAAACGAACCCTGGCGCGATAATCAGACACAATGTGAATGAATCTCAATCCGTTGACAATCGACTCAGCCACCATCCGGAGAGAGCGACATGCCACGGATTTCGGCTTCCAGACGTGCATGTAAGCGGTTGCTGAAACCGAGCGGCAGTTCGAAGACACGCTCGTCTGCAGTGAGAATTAAGATGTTCCGGGTTGAGTCGAGAATCGCCGAGCAAATTCCGCAATGCTCTAAATGCTTCTGGACCTCTTCCAAAACAGATGCTTCAAGAGTCCTGTCCAAATAGCCAGAGATGTGGTCCCAGACGTGTTTGCACTCTATAACCATGGAAACCACCTCCCTTTCTGAGGAGCGACTCTTTTCAACTCAGGCGCCAGACTTTTTTGAAGCATGATTCGCGCGCGGTGCAGCCGTACTTTGACAGACGCAACGCTAACGCCAAGCGTTTCAGCGGCCTCCTTGACACTTAGCTCTTCCACCTCTCGCAAGAGAAACACTTCACGATAAATTTCCGGTAGAGCGATGATTGCATTCTGAAGGAGTAACCGTACTTCTTTTCGCTCTAAAACTTCTGAAGGCACCTCTCTCCAATCTCGTAAGAGGGCTGGGGACACATGTCCTTGTTCATCTGGCGGTATGTCGAGAGACTCCGTCTTAGCAAATTGATTACGGCGCAACCGGCTGCGAGCTTCGTTCAACGCGATACTGACCAGCCATGTACTGAACTTTGAGTCTGCGCGAAAATTCGCCAAATTGCGAAAAGCTTTCAGGCATGCCTCTTGCGCCGCATCTTCCGCATCCGCCTCGTTCCGCAGCATTGACAATGCCATCACGTACAGACTTCGCTCATAGGGGCGGATGAGTTGATGGAATTGCTGCGAGTCGCCGGCAAGGATGGATGCGATCATCTGCGTCTCATCCCTGCTCTCAAGCGTTCCCGTCATTGCGTGCCTATCCATCCTCGATAACGTCGCAGCAACCAGGCATCCACGGAAAACAGACCCGCCCCAAAAACTAGCACCATCGCAGCCGCAAACAAGAAGGTGTATGGATCGGCACCATAAAACTTTCCCGGATCGGAGAAGATCGAGGAGAGGGCCTCGCGGTCCCCGGTCCAATATGCAACCACCATATCGCAAGCCAGCAACAAACCCGTCAGCCTCGATGCAAGTCCCACGATTAACAGGATTCCACCAACGAATTCCAGGCTCGAAATGAAGACTACATTCGCAGCTGGAAATGGAATATTCAAGCTTGCGAAGAAGGCTGTCGCCTGATCTAAATGGTGCAGCCTGCCCCAGCCAGACTGGGCGAATTGCCATCCCCAATAGAGCCGCACCGCCAATAAAAACGGGGATTGAAGATACGATGCCAGGGCCGAAAAACGCGTATACAACTTAAGGGCGCTCTTCATTACGTCTCTTTTCTTTCTATATCCACAGGCGGCGCGCAAAACCAGCCCATCGTCGTCCAATATGCGAAAGCCGACTGCAAATATGCAGGCCGCTCCTCCTCTGGAATCAAGCTTCCCTCAAATGCCAGATCAATCGCTTCTCCAAGCGCAATCCCTCGTTGCAATGCCGACAGCAGACAATAATCTTCCACGGCAATCCGACGATAGTACACGGTGTCCTCATGTCGATGAACAACGATATACACGCGTTCTCGTTTCATATCCCGAAGCGCTCGCAGCCGTCTGCTGATATGCCCGGTCGACGCGTTGTTGCTGGACGTGTCTCTGCTGCCGCTCTCCCTGCGCACGGCGATCAGCGCGTCGTCAACCGCATAGTGCGCTTCTACCAGCCGCAAATATGGCTGTAAACTTATTCGCGACTCGGCTCCGATCAGCGCCCGTTCATCGAAGGTCAACGCAGGCCATATCGCATTGTCGAATGCTTCAATGTGCGCCCATTCCAACCTGGCCATCTCGATCGCCATTTCGGTGTGCGGAGCCGTCAGCGCGGGATTCTCCTGTAACCAGGTCACCAACCGCGATCCAAGATTGCGCAGTGAGAAAGAAGTTGAGGGGCATGCTTCTAAATAGGCTCGCATTAATGCCTGAAACCGCTTCCGCCCTACGACTGCCTGCACACCGGGAAAGTCTTCTTCAAAACTTGAAAACAACCGGAACCAATATTGACGGTTGTAAATCTCTAGTCGCTCGAACGAGGTCAGCCTGTCATTTGGACGAATGAACTTCGCTGCTTCCTTTTCATTCGGACGACCCGCGGAATCGCGCCGCCGCATCTGCTCACGCGCTGTCAGCGGCTGTGTCACCGCCTTGGCCATACGATGCTGTAGTTCCTGCAGGCCGCTCATCGGGCATACTCCATTATTTTTCCCTGCATGGATATTCCCGCAGACGCTGCCTCAAGATACTTGTTGGCCTTCAGTGCTTCGGCATGCACTTCGTCAAAGGAAGGAATGTGATCGTCCCACTCCAGCAATGTGGCCGTAGGCCCACATCGCTCAATCGCGCGTGCATACAAATCCCATACCCGGTCCAGTACCGGATGATCGTGCGTATCGAGAATGTACTTCTCGAATTTTGAGTGGCCGGCGATATGGATCTGCGCCACGCGGTCCGCTGGAATCGCATCGATATACACGCATGGATCGAAATTATGGTTCTGCGAAGAAACGTAGATATTGTTTACATCCAGCAGAATCCCACAGTCCGCCTGCTCCACTACTTCGTTCAAAAATTCCCACTCCGTCATCTCGGAAACATGAAATTCCGCATAGCTGCTCACGTTTTCGACGACAACTGGGACCTCAACAAAATCTCGTACCTGGCGAATCTTCTCCGCGGTCAACCGGGCGGCTTCAAAGGTATAGGGCATCGGCAGCAGATCATGCGTATATTGTCCATCGACGCTGCCCCAGCAGAGATGGTCTGACAACCAGGGTGTGCTGGTCCGGCGAACCAGCGCCTTCAGACGCTTCAGGTGTTCGCGATTCAGCGGATCGACGGAGCCAAAATACATGGAGACGCCGTGTTGCACGACGCGATACTGCTCCAAAATACTGTCCAGCACCGTCAGCGGACGGCCGCCGTCCACCATGTAGTTTTCGGAGATGATCTCAAACCAGTCGACCACCGGCTTCTTCTCCAAAATGTGCTGATAGTGGGGCACGCGCAACCCAATCCCCACTCCGTACTCCGTAAATCCGTTGAAACGATTCGCTGGCATGTCTGACCTTTGAACGCTGCGATCTGAAGCATTCCTTCTGCGAAGAGAAGAGGTCTCTTCGCAGAAGGAACTCGGTCCGCGAAGGACTATTTTGGCATCTTCGAACCATCGGTGGCACAACCACCCTTACCCTTGCAGCTGTTCTTGTGTTTGCATCCGTTATCGCTCGACTTGCAACCGCCCTTGCCTTTGCAGCTGTTTTGGCCCTTACAAGCGTGCTTCTCCTTGGCAGCTAGCCCGAAAGAGGCCGACTGACCAAGAATCCCGTTCGCCGAAACATTGGTAGACGTAGTGTTGAGAGTAGCCGCATGGAGAGCCGGTACGGGAATACCGAGAATACCCCCACCGCTGCGCTCAGCATGATCGTTTTCATCGAATGCTTCATTGTGAATCCTCCTGGTTTGCAGATTCGCGGTTTCCACCGCAATCTGTGAACGTTAGAATCTCTCAGATCGGATTTGGTTACAAGAACCAAAACAATTATTTTGCTTGCCGGAAAGCCCTGCTTTGGGAGACGCGATCAGGCGTCGATTGGGCGAAAAAAATTCGATACGCGCGAAAGCGGGCGCGTTATCATTAGTTCTTCAGTACAATTTGACTCATTCGATCCATCCGGCAGCCAAAGCCATTGCGGGGACGCATTATCATTAGTGACCGCGATGCAGCCATAGGTGTGCAGTAAACTCAGCGGCAATCAATAGTATTGTGACGACGGAAAGTAGAAATTGAAACGTCTCCTTGCGTTTTTCCTTTGGCGATAGAGCGCGAATGCGCCATTGCGATGCAGGTCGGGCGCGCAGGGAGCGGACTCGCCAGAGGACGTAAAGGCTGATCAGCGAGCCGGCCAGAGCCAGGATCATCATGGGAATGCGGATGATGTCGGCGTGAAAACTGCCAGCAAGCCTGCTGAGGCCAAGAGCTGCCGCGAAGGATCCCAACCCAACACCGACGCTGATACCACTGAACAATAAGACCGCCGTGCATGCGCTCTGCAATAAAATGAACAGCAAACTAGTGAGCGTAACCGCCCACATCCGCGGGCTCGCGGCGGTGGTGGGCGTTATGGCGGATTCGGATGAAGCCTTAGTCATAGAATGACGAACCCTTTGGGCTAACACGCTAGCCATCTCCTAATCTATATGCTTGGGCTATCGCGCTACAGTAGGAAATTCATCATTTGAATATGCCTTTTCTCTCCTTGGGTGACATAAAACTTCAGTCCAGAAACAAAGCACAACTCATTGGAGATTCGCCGATGAAAGTCGCTTTCGCCCAGGCGTCATCGACTGAACGCCTATGAGAATGACGCTTTCACAAGGGGAACAGCCAGATGTGCAACGCTTGGCTCGCGAAGAGAACTACTCGAGCAGACTGAAATAGTTCTCCCACAGGTTTTTATGCCTGCGGGAGAACGCCATTCTAAAACACATATTTAGCAGAAATCTGGAAGAACCGTGCGTCAGGCGTGTAATTCTGAAGCGTCTGAGTGCTGGTAATCTGGCCAGCGCTCGCGCTCAGGTTTGTGATACCTGGTTGGCCCCAGGTCGGTGTATTGAACAGATTGAAGGCATCTGCGCGAAGCTGGAGGTATTGTTTGTGCCAGGTTGAAACGTTTTTGAAAAGAGACATATTCACCCGCTCAAATCCCGGCCCATGGATCTGATTCGCCTTCGAACCAGAGTACTTGATCGCGCTGTCAAGGCCGGTCAAGAGAGCACCAACAGGAATGTCGCTTCCTGGCGCCGGATCGACGAACGCGCAGGGGTTGTACCAGTTCGTGCGGTTTTTCACATGCGCCGGGCACGTTTTGCCCGCCATATCAATATTAGCCGCAGGCACGCTGCCACCGCCTTTAAACGGATCGCCAACCCGGATCGCATTTAACTGGTTAAAGCCTTGTGCGCCTACGAAATTGCCGCCGCCCGTGGTCACTGTAAATGGAATGCCTGCTTGTGCAATCCATGTGAGGCTGGTCATCCAGCCGCCTACGACGGTGTTCCGCAGTCCGTAGGAGTTCAGGTATTTACGTCCCACGCCGAACGGCAGATCGTACTGGCCATTTACCGTAACTCGGTGACGGGTATCGTAATTGGCATTGGTGAATTCATCTTTCAGAGGAATGAGGTTGGTGTTACGATAGCTCGGTCCGCCGCCAATCCCTGGATTTGCAGCATCGTCCTCGGCATGAGACCAAGTGTACGTCGCAAGAAAACCCAATCCTGCAGAGTATCGGCGCTCCAGTTTCACCTGCAGGCCGTTATACATGCTCTCGCCTACCCACTGCTGGTCATTTCCGGTGGAGAGGGATAGATTCGGGAACGCTTGGGTATTCTGATTGCCGTTGGGATTACTACTGCTGGTCACGGCAAGGGCGCCTAACGGGTTGGTGCCGGCATAGGTATGCTTGGCATTATTCCCGACATATGCAATGGTTGCGGCCATGTTGGTGGTTAATTGACGTTCAATCGTCAGGTGATAACTCTGCGTGTAAGGAGTCTTGATGTTGCTGTCGGACATAGCAAGGCCACTTGAGCCCGCATACTGGCCTATGCCGCCATTTTCAGCATAAAGTGAGCCGCCGGTTTCAAGGGTCGTAGCATATGGAAGATATGGAGCATAGGTAGTATCGGCAGTAGCGTTGGACGGGCATTGACTGGCTGTATTGAACGCCCCCCCCTGGACTGACGGAAGACAAAAACCATAGGGTGCTATGTAGTTGTTGTTCAATACCACCTGATATGCAAATGGGTAATTTGTCTCCAGCTCGGCGCCACCGGGAGCTTCAATCGATCCATAGAATATGCCGTAAGCGCTACGCACGACTGTCTTCGAATTTAACTGATAGGCAAACCCGATGCGCGGAGCAAAGTTGTAATGCTGAACCCCCACCAAAGAGTGAGGATTGGTGTTGGTGTATTGAATACCAATATGGTTTGCCGCAAGAGTGCTAATAAAGCCCGCCGAAAGCGGCGCCGAGTTCGCAACCATAGCAGGCAATACATAGGTACCGAAGCCGGTTGCGGACTGCCCGCCTGTACCCGAACCCGGGGTGGTTAGACTCTGTGAGTTGATGATAAAGTTGGCCAGTTCGCCGCCCTTGCTGCTCGGTGGCTGGACAAAATCGTACCTCAGGCCCAGATTGGCCGTTAGTCTGGAATTGACCTTCCAGTCGTCCTGAATATACCCAGCGCGGTAGTTGCGATAGTAACTTGTCTTCCAACCCGGTGAGAGGCCAATGTTCCCCATGTTGTCGGTGAACGCATCCGCCGCGCCCATGCCGGTGTTGGCCGTCGCGGTGTCGCCGAGGTCGAATTTTCCTGTGTATTGGCCGTTGAAGTTATATCTACCGCGCGGATACACCGACTGCGCAAAGGCGGTTCGGATGCTCTCGAACTGCACACCGAATTTGAAGGAGTGGGAATGCCAGGTTTTGGTGACGTTGTCGAGGACCTGGTAAATGTTCTGCCGCTCGACGGACGGAACATCATGACGCGCGCCGGCAGTGGCAAATCTTAACGAGCCGGTAAAAAGCATCTCGGGAAGACCACCATTCGGTCCGGCAAAGCCGGTGAAGGGCACTCCTCCCATGCCCGGAATCAGTTGGTCCGCCGGGGTATGGGCATTCGCCTGAACGAATTCGTACAGTCCCCAGTTATATCCAAAGCGAAACTCGTTCACCAGGTTGGGGCTGAAGATGTGGGTTTCGCTAGCCATGAAGTTCTGAGCCAGGTTAAAGTTGGTGGCACCATGGAAGCCGCCAGGCGCCACTTCATTGCCGTCAAGAATCGGGCCAAGCGGCTGACCGAAGCCGGTTTGCTCGTGACTGTAGCTATACCGGGCATAGGCCTGATCTTTGGCATTGACGTTCCAGTCCAACCGCTGATCCCACTGCCAGGTATTGTCGTGAACCGGTACATTCACGTTGTAATTTGCATAAGCTTTCCCGGCTCCTGGAGTGTTGTAATTGGAAGAGGTCCAGCCATTGGCATTGGGCGCAGGATAAGCGTCCATGACTTCTTTGGCAACGATATCCACCATGCCTCCGGTGCTGGGATCTCCGGGGCTAAGAACGTTCGAGGTCGGAGCTCCTACTCCGCTGCCGGGGGTGGCTGGATTCCAGGCACACAGTTGTGGCGTACTGGCACAAACGGCCGGATTCCCAACCGCCGGGTTGGAAAATGCGCCTGCCACGGTCAACGGTACCTGCCCGCCGGTATTCGGCGCAAAGACCCCAATCGGCGTATTCAGGCCAGTCAAATTCGTATTGAACAATTCCGAAAAGTCTCCATTGCGCTCGCTCGCCGTGGGTACAGTTAACCCCGGATCGGGATAACCAAAGGCGATTCGATTCGATTCGGCATCGCCGAAGTAGAAGAGATGATTCTTCCAGAGGGGCCCGCCGAGCGTGGCTCCGAACTGATTTTCGTGATATGCGGGAACGACGCCGCCGGCTGAATCCCAATCCGCTGCATCAAGCCAGTCATTGCGAAAATATTCCCACACGTCTCCATGGATCTGGTTGGTGCCTGACTTGATGGCGGCATTCAGCACGGCTCCGGCCGAATGTCCAAACTGGGCGCTGTAATCGGCGGTGTCGATATTGAATTCCGCCAGCGCATCCGGTGGCGGCCTAACATTGTAGCTTGCGCCGTTTTGGAAGTCGTCAACGTTTACGTTGTTATCGATGCCGTCGAGGATGAAGTTGTTCTGCGTCGTCCTTTGTCCGTTCGCGGAAAAATCACCTGTGCCGCCACCTCGCGCGCCGCCAGCCGTCAGGCCCGGAGCGACGCCTGCAGCCAACTGTGCGATGTAAACCCAGTTGCGTCCGTTCAGAGGTGTGTCGTTGATGGTCTGCGTGCTCATGGTCTGGCCAACGGAAGAGGTATCGTTCTGGAGCATGGAAGGTGCTGCGGTAACGGTCACGGATTCTGTCGCTGCACCAACTTTCAGGGAAATCGGAATGCTCAAGCGCTGCTGGATGTCCAGGTGCACGTTCTCCTGGGTCGTCGTCTCGAACCCAGGGGCCTTCGCGCTGACTGTATAGTCACCGATCTTCACAGGAGAAAAGATGTAGTTTCCCTGTGCATCCGCCTTGTCGTTCAACACCAGCCCCGTGTTGACGTTGGTGAGTGTGACCTGGGCATTCGGGATGACTGCGCCTGCGCTATCCTTCACAACGCCGGTGATGGTCCCCTGGTCAGCCTGGGCAAATGCCTGACGTCCTGAGAATAGGACGCAACAAATGCCAAATACCAACAAGGAAATGTAAATTATGTGCCGCTTCGGCTGCCTCGATTGAATGTATTCCATTTTTTTCCTCTCTATGGGGGATCGTGTCTGCGTATCAATTCCGTGCGATTTTTTAAGAATCGCCATTACGGCTTGTAACGCAGATAACATTTTTGGCTCTTGGATCGAGCATGTCAAGCACAAAACGCTTGAATCGTGAGAAAAACATACAAAGAACAAGGAAACGTTTACGGTTTAAACGATTAATCGATCAAGTTATCGCTGCCGTTTCTTCCCGGACAAGTAGGTTGCCAAAACTACGCAATTCCTGCGCCGGCAAGCAGGACGGGCTGCAACGCATGATTCAGCTCAATGCGCGATTGGGATTGGAGTCAACACGTCTTCTTGGGCCCCTGGATCGCCGATCGCTGGTCCGTGCCAGACACCGCCCCCATACGTGGTGATGTAGATTTCTGATGCATCGTTCGGATCAAGGATGACTCGGTGTCCCCACTTAAAGTTGTAGCCCTTGATCCGGCTCCAGTGCTGTCCGGCGTCCGCGGAACGATAGGCCGCTGAATCGAAGCCCGCAATATAGAGAACATGGGGATTTTTCGGATCGACTGTCAAATCGTAGACGTGCTGCGAGTTCTGAAAAATAGGCGCCCACGTTTGTCCGGCATCGGTAGAAAGAAACACGCCGCCGCCATGGTCTGCCTCGATGCCTTCATGGCCCCAGGCTGTGAGGTACAACCGCTCCGGGTTTTGCGGATCAACGGTTAGTCCGGTAGGTCCATTCACTCCGGTGGGAAGGTTCATTTTGACCCAGTGCTCCGCTTTGTCAGTCGAACGGTAGAGCGCCCCCGGCCCGGGGACTGGAGGATTCTTTCCTTCGGACTTGCGGGCGACGACGAGATAGAGTATCCCGCGTTGGGTCTGAGTGAGACGCCATGCAAACGGTTGGACTTCGGTGATGCCGTCGTTCTTGAGTGTCCATGTTTTTCCATTATCGACTGATTTATAGACGCCATGTCCGAACCCAGTGGCATAGAGGGTTCGCTTTCCTACCGGGCTGTCCGGATCCATCAAGATATCCGTGACCGATGTAGACGGCATACCCTGATTACTAGGGGTCCAGTGCCAGCCGCCGTCCGTCGAGACAGCCACGCCCCCCGTGAAGCTCAGTGGACTTCGCCTTCTCCAGTCCTTTGGACGGGGCAAATCATGCACTCCGCTGAAGGCCCCCCACATCAGGCCCTTCACCTTGGGATCGAAGGCTAGCCAATAGGTCGTGTTGCGCCAATCTTCCGGGATACCGGTGCTGCTGCCCTGCCACGAAGCGCCTCCATTTTTGCTCTGGAAGAGGCCCATATCGGTGTTGTCCATGTAGATATGCTTTGAGTTGAAAGGATCGAACTGAACTCCATAATTTGTCGTCACGTCGAGTCCCCGAGTCGTCCACTGGTCGCCATCGACGCGCCTGGAGTTCACCTCCTCCCAGGTCTTGCCGCCATCGAGAGTTCGATAGGTGCGAAATAGGTCGGTGGCGTAACAGATATTCGGATCCGTGGGCGCAACGCCTAGGGTTCTGGGAGAATCGAAGAAGATCGACTCGCCGTTCTGTGTGGCGCGCTGTTCAATCCAGGTTGCATCTAGGTTCTCAGCGGGTTTGGTTGATTCCTTGAAAACGATGTGCCAGGTTTTGCCGGCATCCTCCGTTTTTGCGATCCCATTGAACAAGTTCTCTTTGCCCGCGCCAAGCTGCAATCCGCGAAAGCCTACGTACGCGACCTTTGCATGCTGTTCACTGACGGCAATGGCTTGAAACTTCCCGGCACTTTGGCCGAGAGACGGTGTAGCCTCACGCCAGTCTTTACCACCATTCTCCGAAACAAAGACCTTGCCTTTCTGCGTTGTTGCGTAAAGCCATAGTGCGTTGTCTGTCTGAGCTGCGCTGACTGCTAAGATGCGGCTCGGCAATTGGCCAAGTGCCGACACGCTGCCTTCGTTACTCACCTTGTAAGCGCCGCTCTCAGAGACAACAATTAAGCTACCGTTTTTATAGTTCAGCAGCATGGCGCTTTGCGGGAGCGGAGCCAATCGCTTCCAGGAAATCCCGTGATCTACCGAAACCAGGACGGACGAGTCGGAATTCTCTTTTGTGGCGCCCGTCGCAGGAAAACTGAAAAGTGAGCGGGAAACATGTGCGGTCGACGCCGAATGTTCCTTTGTGAACGCGATGTAGAGATGGCTGGAGTCATTTGGGTCAATGGCAACGGCCGTTATACCTCCGGCTCCCGGATATGCTGCGTCGTCTGACGTCAGAAACACGTCCGAGTGGTCGCCAACCTGGTGTTCGACCGTATTCTTGCGTGGGTCAGGAAAGATCATGCTCCACGATTTTCCGCGATCCTGGCTGCGCCAAAGAGCCACGTTGGCGGCATAGATTACATTCTTGTCCGACGGGTCGAATGCGAAACTGTCGAGGCCGCTAAGCAGATTGAACATTCGCCAGGAATTGCCATCGTCATGGGTGATGTAGCCACCAGTCATGTCGCAGTGTTCGACCACCATGTGCGGATCATGCGGGCTGATGGTTGGGGCGATCATCGTTCCGCCTCCGCCTGGACCGACGATCTTCCATGTATCGAAGCGTGGAGCCTGTCCCCATCCGGGAACAACCAGAATTGCAAGCAGGAAAAGTGTCGACACTGTGATTCGTTTCAAAGCAAACTCCGATCGAGGGTAAAGTAAAAGCTAACCAAATGGGCGAGATAAGAAGACAGACATCATAGGGTGCACGCTGCACACTATGGCGACTGCTGAGGGTCTCTCCGCTGCGCGCTGGGCGCCTCGTTGAGCAAAACGTAAAGATTGCGTTTCCCCAATCGTGCTGCGCCGTTACCTTTACCAACGTTTAATACTGCTTTGCTTCATTGTCAATCCACTCCGGAACTGACGCCGCACGTACTGATGAGCTAGATTGAATCAGACGCTGAAATATTAATCTATGACGACGCGACGAAATTTTCTTGCAGCAAATCTGATCGGAGCAGCTGGATTGGCTTCCAATCCCGTCCGAATGTTCTCTGCCCCGGCCGACTCCACTTCAGCCCCAGCGGGACCGCATCAAACTCGTTCAGATCGCAACTTCTGGAGCGATTGGCCCACTTATCTTACCGCTGAGATAAACCAGGCAAGAAACAGACGACTTGCAGATCTTGCGGCGATTCATTCGGTTGCCCAATTGCAGGAACGCATCACCATGATTCGTTCGAAGCTTTGGGAATTGATCGGAGGAATACCGGACAGGACCCCACTCAATCCTCGAGTAACTGGAACATTGGATCGCGGTGAATACCGGATTGAGAACATCGTATTTGAAAGCTTTCCCAAGGTGTATGTGACCGCCAACCTTTATCTTCCTGCCTCGGGGAAGCCTCCGTATCCAGCCATTTTGGCGCCCGTTGGTCATTCAGAGAACGGCAAGGCATACCACTATTATCGGCACCAGTATCAGAACCTGGCGCGACAGGGCTATGTCGTTCTTAGCTACGATCCTTTCGGTCAAGGGGAGCGACTTCAATACATCGACCCAAAAACAGGCCGCTCTCTCTATGGCCCAACCGGGGAGCATTCGCAAGCAGGCCGACCCATGGTGCTTATGGGAGAATCCTTTTCACTCTACTGCGCATGGGATGGCATTCGAGGACTGGATTATCTCGTCAGCCGTCCAGAGGTGGATGCCACTCGTCTTGGATGTACCGGGCAATCGGGCGGCGGCACAATGACGATGTATTTAGCTGCGTTGGAGCCACGGCTCCGTGCTGCAGTTGTGAGCGATGGAAATACGGAAAATGTTGCTGGACCGTTTTTTGATCCTCCAGGGGCTACCGATGACGCGGAGCAGAACATTGTAGGTGGTCTTCCGCTTGGGATCGATCGCGGCGATCTGTTGTTGGCATTTGCTCCGAAGCCGCTGCTGATTTGTTACACCACACACGATGAAGGCGTGACGTATTCCCCCGTATACGAAGAGTCGATAAAGAATATCTACGAAGAACTGCGACGCTCCTACGGGCTACTCGGAGCAAAGGATGAAGTAGGACTATATGCTTCCCACCTTACCGCACGGTCTGAATTTCTTCAATCGAAGCGCAACATATGCATGGTTCAACCGATGGTTACAGAATCCAACTCCCGAAACGAAAGAAGCGGAACTCGATGAATTTCCAGAAGAACGGCTGCATGCCACCAGCACAGGTCAGGTGTTGACTTCTCTGGGGGGACGCTCCGTCGTTCAGCTGAATGCCGATCGCGCTCGAATTGTGATCGAGAAAAGCCCGCTTCAAAACGCTTCAATGAATACAGCGAGTATACGAGACGAGGCGAAGACGGAACTGAGCAGGTTGCTTGCATTGCCGCAGCAGAGATCGCCTCTGCATTCCAGAATTCGTTCGTCGAACCCACGCGAGAATGTAGTGATTGAGGAATTTCAGTTCGAATCGGAGCCTGGGATGCGTGTTCCAGGCTGGTTCGTTCGACCGTCCTCCGCAAGTGTCCGTCGTTCCACCGTCCTTTACCTTACGGACGACGGAGGCGACGCAGTTGTCGCGGAACCGGGATCGATGGATCGCTTGCTAGCGGCTGGGCATGCTGTTTGTGCGATCACCCTGCGGGGTACCGGTTTAACCACGCCGCGATTCCCAAGCGGAGGGCCGAACTATTACGACGGAACCGTCCATCTGGATGAAAGATTCGCCTGGACCTGCCTCGTCATGGGCAAGCCCGTCATCGGGCAACGGGTCTGGGACACGCTCCGAGCGATCGATTATTTGGTCAGCCGTCCGGATGTTGATTCCTCACAAATTAGAGTCATCGGTGTTGGCGGCTCCGGTTTGGCTGCGATGATGGCGGCATTGCTCGATCATCGTGTGCGCTCCGTCCTTGCGGATCGAACGCTGGCGAGCTACACTTCGATCCTTGAAGCCCAAGATTATTCGCTCAATCTGGAGTGGTTTGTGCCGGGTATCCTACGCAGCTTCGACCTTCCGCAGCTTGCTGCTGCGTTCAGCCCTCGTCCGTGTTGGATCTTGAACGGCGTAGGTGCGAATGGGCAGATACTTTCGGAAACATCCTTGCGTGCGCAATACAGCCGCGACATCACCAATCAAACACCTGCGCCCGCGACGTTGCGCCTTTTCGTGACGCCAGAGCGCGACGACCCTCAGGAGACTTACCTGACCTGGTTGAAGAACACCTGAGATAAACTCGCTCAGCCGCGACAAACTACCACAGCTTCCTGAACTGCCTACCCGGCCTCCATCCATTCCGGCAGGAACCCGCTACCTCTGTCCCACAGTTGCATTTTTCAGTAGCCGTAACTCAGCTTCGCTTTTGCACCATGCTGATGGCCTTCAGAATTACCGCATTGTCTCCAATAATCGGACCCCAATCGTTGTCGTAGTCGCTGGAGGCACCCCGAAAACCAGTCGTTCCCTTCAACCGAATCTCTTGAATGACTTTGCCTAGCCGAGGGTTGGTCCACTCAAAAACAAAAAATGTAACGCGATTGTCGGTCTCGCCTCCAAGTGCCAGCGCGTCCGCGCCATAGCAATAATCGTTTGCGGAGACACGTTCGTCCCAGTTGCACTCGAGGATATTGACGCCGTAACGAATTGGAATTGTGGTGACGAAACCGTCCTCATACACGATTTCGTACCAGCCGAGAAGGTCGGCGGTGTCCTGCTGATCCCAGATCAATCGAAAGCTCTCTTTGTTGGAAGCAGGCCTTGCGGAGGCATGAAGAAACAACAAGCTGGTAGGGGCTGCCTCTACAGGAATGCCGGTCACGCTTTTCGATAGTCCAGTACTATTCTTTCCCTCTGTCCCCACCACAATAGAATGCATACCGTTGACCGGCTTCAGATTGAACGGAACACGATTGAACTGAATGCTCTCAGCGGCTACTCCACCAAGGTTTTTGCCGAACACCGATGCTGTGTCCCCGGCATTGAATCGACTGGAAATATCTAAGGGGACAATGGAGGATTCCGTCTGACTTGGGGGAGTAATTCCGCTTAGCCGTGGGCGGATGTCAGGAAGCATCGATTGAAGTTTGGCCGATAGATCCTTACCCTGGAGAACTTGGCCCGTCCAGAGAATGTTGCTACAACCAAGGAATGAGGACATGAGATCCTTGCCGAAACCAACTTCGGTGGTGGCAGCCCAGGCTGAGGGAGCTCCTCCCAGCAGCGTAGGACGCTTTTTCCGCGTCTCATAATTTGTAATCGTAGGCTCGAAATTGCCATAAATTTGTTGGAAACCCATCTTGTCGAGCGTGGCTTCGTTCAGTTCTGCATTGCCGCCGCGCTCTCCCGGTTCATTGTGCCAGAACCAGTTGAAGATCAGGCAATCCTTCGGGATGAGTCTCGCTACCTGTTCAGCAGTCATGCCACCCGGCATGTAGTAGGTTAAACCATCCGGTGCGACATGCTTCTGCAGACCGCGCCCACGAACGGATTGCAGTAACATGTCCCCCCAGAGTGCGGTCTTAACACCACGGGTGGAAAGATGGTCATGAACACGTTGAACGTCCCTCCCGAACAGTTCTCCAATATCCTCGTCTTTGCATTGCGCAGAAACTCCCACTGGAAGGAAAAGTTCGTCGTGCCCAATGTGGATCATCTTAGGTTTCAGAAGATCGATATATTCGTCGTACACCTCATACACTAATGGGTAACACTTCGGATTCGTCGGACAATAGATGTCGGGCCACTTACTTTCAGGCACAGCTGCAAGATCGCGATGTTTCGTCAAGAGATAGTAACTATGGGTAAACGATGCAATCTCCGGGATAAGTTCAATCTGATACTTCGCAATCCAACGCGCCAGCTCGGCAACTTCTTCTTTCTCAAGAAAACCTCCGTCGGCCGTGTCCTGATGCGATGAATTTTGCTCCACATTGTGGAATGGGCCTGGCGGATAGTTGCGGCAGCTGTAATTGCAATCCCGTACAAACTCTATCCATCCGGAATTCAGCTCTGGGTGGCTATCGAGCCGCATGCTTGCGCCCATCTCCATAATGAGCGTGTTGTATTTGTATAGCGCCATGTAGTCGCGTACGAAGCGCTTGAAGAACTGGATATTATCCCGCCCAGGGAGATATAGATAAATCCCTCGGAATTGTTTGTCAGGCCAGTCGCGAATCCGTACTCCGCGAATCTGTATCTGGCCTTCTTGTTTGAATACCAATTGCCGCAGTGATTGTAGTCCGTAGAAAGCTCCGCGATTATCCCGTCCGGCGATAAGGGTGACGTTCTTATCAGTCCGAAGAATGTATCCTTCCGGACCCGGAATCCGGTTGTCCTGGCCCGCGCCCATTTGCATGCAATACTGTCGGACCAACGGATTCTGAATCGATCCCATAAGAATGATCCGCGCGTTCGCATGCAAACTGGCCGATCGCTCGATCTTGAGATGCAGGTCGAACCTATCTCCCAGTTCGTTCACCAGAGAGCGGGCGAGAAATAAATCTTCCGCCGATGCATTGAGAGGCACGACAACTCGCACTTCGTTATCGAGAAGAAAGTTATTTCCAGAATCCAAAATTTCTTGCGGTTTCGGGAAGATAACAGACTCAAGAGGTGCGCATGGTCCAGCACAGTTTGCGTCCACGGAACCAACCGCCGCAAATGGAGCATTTATGGTTGCAGCGTTGAGCAATGTGGTGCGGCCAATCATTGCGCCGCCTACCGCCGCGCCCGCAGCCGTGTTTAAGAACTCGCGTCGCGTTAGATCATTCATCACAAAAACTCCATTCATTTTCTCGAGCGTGGTTTTTTAGAGGCGCAAATCGAGTTCTAAAATCTTGCCCGAAGACTGTACCGCCTCGCGTCAAGAATCTCCCCCGCCTGGTTTAGTTCGGCAACGACCATATCTGACTCGGAGGATTGTGTCCGCAGGATTGCATGCTCAGCGATCGATTGCCTTGAGCGCCTGCGGTCAGACATTTGCCTCCCGCACCAACCAGGTTGCCTGCCAGGTTGTAGTTCCAGTGTTGAGCGTCGCTAGCAGCACACGCCTGCATCACCACCTTGCCGTCAGCAACCGCGAGACATTTTCCTGCCGACTTCAACGCACCGTTGTCGGTGATGGTCCAGAATTCCGCCGCAGCACCGGTACAATCTCCGACGACTCCAGGAGCGGCCAGACAACGACTATAGTTGGCGTAGTCCTCGCGATCTTTTCCGCCTGCCACCGTGATGATGGCGCCAGTGCGTTTCGGCATGCCGCAGGCAGCTGCTGGATGGATGCGCCAAATGACGGTATCGTGACTGGCAATCTCGGCCTTCAAAGTGGTTGCATGCGTTCCGCTCCAAAGATTCCAGGCATCCAGACGGCAGTCTGCATTTTCCGAAAAGCCGAAATCGGTAGGATGCAGATCGACTCGAGCGGATGAAGTGCCGCGATTCAGGACCGCAATCGCATCATCGCCGTTGTTTAGTTGTTTGAATAAAACGTCCACGGTTGCGCTACGCCGGACCAATGTGGCCATCTTGCCCAGCGCATCCTGATCGACCGAGATGACCGCCTTGTTGCTGAGAATCTTTACTGACTGCGGACTAAGCCGGGCAAGATCGGAGCTGAGGATCAATGGCGCCGACATCATTGACCACAATGTCAATTGGCTGCGGGTTTCGGCCACACTGATCCCATCATCGCCGCCGATGATGAAATCAGCATCATTCCAATTGCCGGGGCTCTGGAACCTGCCCAGCGGAAGATTGTAGGCGTAATTCCAAACCACACTATGGAAGCGAGGATTGTCGGGTTTCTTCGTATTGAAAGTAGCGATATCCGTACCTTCGCGCCACAGTTGCCCGTAGTCGCGAACCCAACTCAGCACATCGTACCAGTCAGGAGTTCCCTGAAAATACGCCGGAGCCGATTCCGAGAAAACAATGGGGCGCCCTACAGCTTTCAAGGCTGCATTCTCCGCAGCATAGGCCTTGCGGTAGGCCGCGTCTGTGTTTCCGCCCGCGGGTACGTATACATTACAACCGTCCAGCTTCAGGTAATCGACGCCCCATGACGCAAACAACCGGGCGTCTTGCAGGAAGTGGTCCGCGCCGCCGCCTTTCGGCTCGCCGCTGCCGGCCCATCCGCCGCAGGTTGCGTAGCCGGCGTCCTCATAGATGCCGAACTTCAAGCCTAAGGCGTGAACGGCTTGAGCGATCGGTTTTATCCCTTGAGGAAAGCGCTGTGGATCGGGCTGCAGGTTGCCACTTGCGTCGCGATCTTTCTGCATCCAGCAATCGTCGATCGTCACAGTATTGTAGCCTTGCGCGGCCAGCCCGCTCTTCACCAGGACCCTGGCATTTGCCAGAATGTCCTGCGAGGTATAACCGCACATATAGTGCGCCCAGTCATTCCAACCCATTGGCGGTGTGGCCGCCAGACGATTCCCGTTCACCGGTGCGGCGAAGCCCGGAAGCGCCATGGTACAGACAAAAATCAATAGGAGCGGCGCCAGGATCACCCAGCGGTGGCAAATTCGAATCAGGAAATTGGGGGCGTTCGAAATTCTCTGGAATGTTCGATCGGACTGATATTTCATGGGCTTGGTCATCCTCTACTTGGTTCTGGTTGCTTGTACTAGCAATGTAACTGATGGCACGATCTTATCCAGCAAGACCGCTTGAGGCTGCTCCGCCGACTGCAATAGTTCCATATCGTGCTGGCGCTCCTCCGTTGTGATTGTTTGATTGTTCTTCAAATTGTCCAGGGCCTGCAAACCGATCGTCGCAACCTGGCTCAAATTATGCGAAAGCGGGACCACTTCCTCAGTTAGGTTCGACTGTACAAGCAATGGCTGGAGCTGCGCATCGTTGTCGCGCCATAGCGTAAGCCATTTTCGAGCTTGCTGCCATTGCAGTTCCGTAGATTTCCCAGCCGCGATCTGTTTGGCAATATCGTTGAACTCACGCGCCGTCTCGCTCTCCGGTGGCACTGCGTCGACAAGACGGTTCAGAGGCGTCAAAGTGTTAAAGGAGCCCCGCCCTTCCAGAGCGTATCGCTTGTATCCAGTTGGAGGCCCCACCACCGCAGCAAGAACCTGCAAGGGCGCCGGATTATCATCCCCGCTCAACCGCTGCAACATTTCATTGACGTCAGCACCGGAATTCAATCCGTAATACTCCAACTTCAACGATGTGATGGCAAGCCTCTGGTACATGGAGTTGACGTCCCTTACCTGCTCCGGCGACCAAAATCGCTCCGCAATCGCCGCGAGATATGGCCAGATCTGGCTGTTGATGTTTTCCCCCGTGACATATTCGCTCCACATGGCAGCCTCGCCGCCCAAAATTAGCGTCTTCTGCTCTGCATTTAGCGTAGCCGCGCCTCCTCCCAGCGGATCGGCCAGGTAATACTGCGCGGTTGGAGAATCCAGGTTGAGGTAGTACGGGGTCGAAAGAATTCCTCGGTTCCCCTGTCGCGCCGCCTGCGCCAGCGAAGCTTGTCCGCGCCACGATTGAATGACGACATCCTTTGGCGTTCCGGACTGCAGTACTTCGTCCCAACCCTCCATAATCTTGTGATGTTTCGCGACCAACTTCTGTACTCTGGCGGTGAAATACGCCTGGAGTGCCTCCTTGTTGGCAAAACCATGCTTGCGCATGAACGCCTGAATCTGCGGATTGGCGTCCCACTCCTTGCCATTACACTCATCGCCGCCAATATGGAAGTATGCGTCAGGAAATAGTCCGGCCATTTCTCCGATAAACGTGTTGAGGAACTTGTAGGTGGAGTCCTGTGTCGGATCCATTGCCGCATCGCGTACACCCATATGGACGGCAATTTGATAAGGACCTTTTCCACTCCCCAACTGAGGATATCCAACGAACCAGGAAGTTGTATGACACGGCATATCGAACTCAGGAACCACGCGGATGCCGCGATCCCGCGCATATTCGATCACTTGATGAATCTGGTCCTGCGTGTAGTAGATGCCATCCGATCCTTTTTCCTGCAACAACGGGAACTTCTTGCTTTCGGCCCGGAACCCCTGATCGTCGGAGAGATGCCAGTGGAAAACATTCAGCTTGACCGCCTCCATGCCATTAAGATCGCGCTCAATCACCGGGACAGATACAAAGTGGCGACTGACATCGATCATCAGGCCCCGCCACGGAAATCGGGGTTGGTCGTCGATGCTGACAGCGGGAACGGCGAAGCCCTTCGGAGTGGTTCTTACCAGTTGCAGGAAAGTTTGCAGGCCGTGCAATACCCCCAGCGGGTTCGCGGCACTTAGCCGCACTTGCGTGGGAGTTATCTCCAGATGATAGGACTCATCCTCTCCCAGCTGCTGCACTGCATCGCTAGCACCAGTGGTCTGGATGATAAAACTGGACTGGTTCGATTGTGCCTCGCGCCATAATGGAATGCCTGTTTCCCGCGAAAGCGTATCCAAAAAACGCTGACGCGCGCGCAGCAAGCGAGGTTCTGTATAGCCTTGCAGCGCAACGCCAAAACTCCCATCGATAAGGAACTGACCTTGCCTCTCCGTCACATGGGCGGGAAGCGGCATTATCGGTAAAGGAGCTTCTGTTTGCGCGCGAATCTGCTGGGATAAGCTGAGGATGCCACAGACGAAAAAAATCAGCACTACAAAGCGCGCGGAACAAAGCTTTCTCAACACAAGACCTCCATGCAGTTTGTTGTGATTTCAGGAAACAACGTGCCGATGGCCGCACGCTTCGATGGTCCAACCTCGAAGGAGATTCAGAGATGGAAGCCATCCTGAATCCTCCGTCGTAGATTCAACATTGAAGACCGCGAGTATCTCAAAGAGATTCCTAGAATGTAAAGGCCCCTTGAAATGTAATCTGTCTTGGCGTTGCACGTTCGAGTGAGCTGAAAACACCAAGTTGGGACGTGTACTGGTTACCGCCCGGTACCGAGATGTTCCCGCTAGGCGGCAGAAACTCCGGATGATTGAGCAGGTTCGATATCTGGGTTGTGAAGTGAAAGGTGAAGCGATTCGTTAGCGGAATAACCTTCAGAATTCCCAGATGCGTCATATATAAATGCTGACTCTGCAGACTGTTCGGCTTCGCATTGCCGAACGTGCCATTCTGCGGGACTGCGAAGGCAGCATCATTGAACGCGTCCAGGGTGCCCTTCCCTCCCGGAAAGGAATACGGATTGCCAACTAGATCCGGTAACCCGCCGAAGGTTCCCGTGTTCGACGAATCTGCGCCGGAATAGGACGGCGAATACCAGATTCCCGAGCCTAAGTAGCTCAGCGAGGTCAGCACCCAGCCGCCCACTACCTTTTCAACCAATGGAGATGGCGTCGACAAATAGCGGCGTCCTTTGCCAAAAGGCAGGGTCCAGGATGCTGTGATTGATGCATACTGCCGCATTGTGGGTCCATCATTGGCCCAATGGCTTAGCACATCGTACGGATTCTCAGTATCCAGATAGTTGGCGATGCTCCGCTGAAGGCTGTAGTTGGCATCGAAGAGAAAGCTGCCCGCGCGTCGCAGTGCTTCAAACTGAAGGCCATCGTACTTGGCGCTCCCATTGTAGTAAGTCATATAGGCCTGAAAGAACTGCGGATAAGGCAATTCGCTCGAATTAAATGGCGTCGTACTCGGATGAGGCAAGTCGATGTTCACCAGGTAATTCAGTCCCGAGCTGCGGGAGCCAACATAGGAGGCACGCAGACCAATGTTGTTGATCTCCCTTTCATACGTGGCGTTATATTGCTGAATCCGTCCCAGGCTTGACTGCCTGGGGTACCCATAAACAGTCTGGCTAGGAACGCTGACTAGCGAGGTGCTTGCAGGGTAAGGATTAGGAAATTGAAAGAGCGGTGGTTCGGGGGGAGGGTTTATTACGTTCAGATAAGTTTGTGTAATGGAGAATGGTCCCGTCGAGCCTAACTGCGGATTGATCAACTGGAAGTTGTTGTAGCTACCCAGGCCATTGGGTCCAATCGCTCCACCATCCAGGCGCGCGGTATAGATCCCATACCCGCCGCGAAGTACAGAATGCTCGCTGAGCCGGTAAGCGGCGCCGATGCGCGGCGTAAAGTTCGTTTTGTCGCTGATCGCCTGAACGGCTCCAGACACAACGGTGATGTTCGAAGGATACAGCGGACTAACTTTGGAAATTCCCGCTGGATCGACGACCACGTCGCCCGTAGCTGGGTCAAAGTTGTACATCAGGTGGTCGGGGGCTGTTGGAGTTCCGTAATAGTCCCACCTGATCCCGTAGTTGAGCGTGAGCCGGTTGGTTGCCTGATAGTCGTCCTGGGCATAGGCGCCCAGATCTCCAACATATTGCTCACGAGTCGGCAGCGGATTTGTACGTGCACTCTCCTGTGGGATGCCCAGCAGGAAATCGGCATACGGGTTCCCCGTAACCGATCCATCGAAGTTAAAGGTGCCGTAATCGTTGACGAAGCCATAGCCATTCTTATAGCGCTGGACCATGAAACCAAATTTCCAGACGTGGCGGCCAACTTGCCAATCCGCGGAATCTGCTACCGTAATGACCCGGTTATCCATCTTCACTCCGCCCGGGACATCCGCAATTCCAGTCAAGCCACTAATGTTGATTGTAGGAAGTCCTTGCCCGGATGAGTTGCTCGGGTTTGATCCCTGTAAGCCCACCGCCGTAAGCATGGCAGCACCATTCGGTGGCGTTTGCCCCCTTTCCGTCTGGCCGTCATCCATGTAGTCGAACTCCAGGCCCAATCGGAAGTTGTTGTCGAGATGTGGGGAAAAAATATGGGTGTCGCCCATCGCCCATTGTTGCTGGCGGCGCACCCGAGTCCAGATTGATAGTGGAATGCCATCATTCAGCACATAAGGAGTTTCCCGCAACAACCAACGGACAAACAGCGAATTATTCTTGGTGAGGTTGTAGTCAACGCGCCCCATGGGCCAGTCTCCCTTGAACAAGTCACTGTTGAAGGGGAATTCGAACGGATAGTTATTGACTGGCGGCAGGTTGACATAGGATCCCGTAGGCGCCGGGTAGTACGTATTCTGGATGGCCTGAGACACAAGGCTGATTCGGAGACCAGGAATTTTGTTGTTGGGAAATGGCAGGCCGGTTTGCGGGTCAATGATCGGTTGGGAAAACTGTCCCTGGCGCCAATCGAGCGTAGGAACACTGATCAGATACGGTGTACCCAGAGGAATTCGTTGCGCAAACCACTCTCCGTAGAAAAACGCCCGATTTTTTAAGATCGGCCCACCCACCGCAATGTTCCACTCATGCTGTAGATACGGCGTTTTGGGTGGGGGAAAATACTCCGAGGCGTTGAATACGGAGTCATAAATCTTGTAGCTGGCAACGCCATGGATGGTATTACTGCCGCGGTGAGTGATCAAACTAATATCCGCTGGCACGGCACTCTCGGCCGGGGCATTGGAAGTTGTCACAGAGGTTTCTTCAAAGAAATTGGAGTTGTTATTCTGCTCGCCCTGCAGATCATTGGGAATTCCATCGAAGATCTGGGATTCGTCCGTCTGCTGCTGGCCATCCATAACGGGAAAGCCCCCGTAGCCTCCCTGCACCCCGGAAGCGGTCGTCAACAAGGAGTATGCACTGGGGTAAATGTTGACTAACGGCGTTCTGTCGTTCTGGGCCGCGCTAAACGTCGTAGAGATCGTGGCCGACTCCGTGTTCATGACGGCAGCGCCGGCTGAGACAACCACTTGAGTAGCCGTCGCACCCACTGCTAAGACCGGATCCACACGCCGAATCTGGCCGGGATCCAGCAGGATGCTCTGCGCCTCAAACGACTTGAAACCTTGTGCGTCGCAGTGAAGCACGTAGGTACCTGGCTGCAGCTCGTCGAATTCAAAATCGCCCGATGCAGAAGACGCGCCTTCCCGAACGACGCGCCCGGTAGCGGGCTCAGACAGGACCACCTTCGCGCCCACAACGCTGGCGCCTGAGTTATCTCGTACAGTACCTCGAAGTGTTGCGTCGACTGTCTGGGCGACGCCTTGGATTGCCGTCAGCCCGGCACCCAGCAAGAGAGTGAACAATATTGCCACACACGGCCGGCAAAACAGATGCCAAGAGCGTTTTGGGGGATTGCCACTAGCCTTTGCAGTAATTTGTCTCATCCTGCCTCCTTGTTTTCGCTAATGTCTTTTTCAGCTTCAATTAACAGGGAGCTTTATACGCTTTCGCTCACAAATGTGTCAAACAGTGCAGCGGTGTGAAAGCAACGATAAGTGTGATCTGCTTGAAAAGGGAATGAGATGCTACAGGTAGATCGCTGCCCCATGAGGAATCGTCGAGCCGAGCCGAATCCCAGGCAGGCCCGAAATCAGGGTATGGGCAACAAATCAGATGGATGAAACAACAATTGGCTACGCAGAAGACGAGAACTTTCGCGAATCTAAGGCCATGCCGCCAAATGATGCAAGCAAGGAGGTTTTAGTTTTAAGTCCAGAAATAATGATTGACATCTGTTAATCACAAAGTAAATACTTGAGCCATACTGCGGACTTCTTGTCCGTATTATGGACAATATGGGGTATTTTCGATTCGGAGGGATGACATGAGAGATTATGCGGATTGCGGCACTAGGGCAGAGGACAACCAAAACAAGCAATTGATAACAATCAGCATGAGAGGACAACTCACCGAGTTCGTGGCGAACCAACGGCACTATGGTTTAGCTCAAATTCTCGAGAAAACAAAGTGGCTCGTCTTCGCATTCTTTCTTATGGCTTTTTTGGGTAGCCATGCCTACGCCCAAAACACGGTTGGAGCTATTGTCGGAACCGCGACCGCTGCTGATGGCTCTGCCATTCCAGGCGTCACAGTAACCGTTACCAATGAAGGAACCCACGCTACGCGAACCCTGACAACCGGCCAGGATGGACAATATTCCGCTCCGGATCTTAACCCTGGTACTTACGATGTGAGTGCGAGCGCCCCTGGCTTCAGCTCCATTCAAAGCGCAGGGATCGTAGTTCTGTCGCAGCAGACAGTTCGCACCGATTTGCCTTTTAAAGTGGGCGATGTAGCGACAAAGGTCGTCGTAACAGGGGGTGCCACGGTGATTGAGAGCGAAATGCCTTCTATCTCTGAAACTGTGACTGCGGAAGAGATAACCCAGACTTCGTCCAATCTTCTTGGTACCAAGGACAATACGGGAGACAGCGGCCTGGAGGAGTATATTGCCCTCCTGCCTGCGGGTCATGAAGGCAATGGATCCTCCTGGTCGATGTATGGTTCGACGACAGGAGAAGCTTACTATAACGTAGACGGAATCAGCTCTAACTCAACCCTCTATGGAAATGCGGACGGTCCGGCTTTTCCGTCTTACGACATTGTTCAGGAAGTGAAGTATGACGCTGTTAACAATAAAGCGGAAATGGGCCAGCTGTTAAATATCACGGTCATCACGAAGAGCGGAACAGATCGCTTTCAAGGCAGCCTGTTCGAACACTTCGGAAATCAGAATCTGGCGGCACAAAGCTATTTTTCTACAACGAAGCCTTCCTATACGGATAACGATTTTGGCGGCGGCATCGGTGGGCCAATTCTAAAGAGAAAGCTGTACTTCTTTGGAGCCTATGAAGGCTTGCGGAATAACCTGCCGATTGCGATCAGCCCAAGCGTTCCGACAGAGAGTTTTCGTACAGGCGATTTCTCTTCGTTACTGACCCAGGCAACACCAGTCGTCATTCACAACCCATATACGGGACAGCCTTTCCCAGGTAACGTGATTACGCCGAGTCTCTTGCTGACTCCTCAGAGTCAGGCCGCTCAAAAGTGGCAGACAATGTTTTATCCTGCGCCTAATTTTGGGCCGCCAGATGGGTTCAATGCTAATTTTCGGGGAACCTATCCACAAAGCGTCTACAGCAATCGATTCGATCTACGCCTGGACGGTAATCTTTCCCCAACAAATACAGCCTTCGTACGGTTCAGCTATAACAGAGCTTCACCGGAGACTCTGGTTACTGGATACCCTCCGGCGATCGCTGGATACAACGTCCAGATCAGAAAGACATTTTCTGGCGTATTTTCTGATACCTGGGCGATCACTCCAAATCTATTCAACCTCTTTAAGGCGGGGGCCGAATGGACCAACAATAACTTCCGCCCAATCTTACTGGGCCAATCGATCATCGATAACCTTGGAATCCAGGGATTTCCTGTCGCTCCCGCCAATTCCACAGGATTCCCTGGCGTGACGATCAGCAATGTTACATCTGTGTTTCAACAAGGGCCGGCGAATGGCACAGAACAAACTAACCAGATTACAGACCAGTTAACGTATCAACGTGGAAATCATACGATCAAGGGGGGATTTGAATATAGGCCGCAGTTTGGCACCCAGCCTGTATATCCGAGTTTCGGCACCTTTGGATTCAACGGCAGTCAAACTGGCTTTGGCTATGCCGACTTTCTGCTTGGCTTGCCACAGTCGACGGGCTACACCTATCTTCGACCGTCTCAATATCAACGTGAATATTTCTTGAGTGGTTTTCTTCAGGATGACTGGCGGGTTCTGCCCAATCTAATGGTTTCTTATGGTATGCGCTACGACTTTGATAGCGCTCCCACGGATAAATTCGATACAATTTCAAATTTCGATCCCGTGACCGGTGCAATCGTCGTCCCGTCGCTCGCAAATGTACAGAAATACATTACACCTGGGTTTCCCACAGCAATTCCGATCTTATCGGCCCAACAGGCTGGTTTCCCAGCCCATAGCCTCAGAAATGCGTTTAAGTATGCGATTTATCCTCGTATCGGCTTCGCTTATAACATCAATGAAAACACTGTCCTTCGAGGCGGATACGGCGTCTACAACAACGATATTACTGGCGAAATTATAGGGGATTATCTATATCAGGCTCCTTATGGGGGTGTAATTGGATACACAAATGCACTGTCGAACGGTATTGTGCCTCCGATCCCTTGCAGCGTGGCCGCTCCATGTATTCCCGCAATTACTTTTACCAACCCAACAAACGCAGCCGTAGGGAAATTGGGAGCTATCAATATAAATGGGTTGGATAAAAACCTGCGGAATCCCTTCGTCCAACAATGGAATCTCACTCTGGAACGTAATATCGGATTCAATACAGGTTTGCGGCTTTCCTATGTTGGCTCAGCAACTACTGACCTGGTATATGGAAGAAATCTGAATCAGGTCCAGGCGAGCGCTACCGTTCCCTGGTCCCAGGCCAATACTGCTTATCCGAACTTTCAAAAAGTGATCCAAGAGTCCAATGGAGGTCGCCAATCCTACAATAGCTTTACGGTAGAGGCAAATCGTCGCATGAAACATAATCTGTTGTACGATGCATCTTTGACTTGGGCGAAGAGTTTGACCAATGATCCCGGTAATTCGATTACAGGTGGGGGCTCTTTCTTCTCAGCCGATCCCGAAGGAGGCGTAGTTAGTGAAGATACCTACAACTTCGATCGGCAAAGAGGAAATGATCAATATACTCCGAGATTGCAGTTCACTTCTAACGCTATATACCTGCTGCCGGTTGGCCCAGGTCAATTGTTGCTGCATGATGATAACCTCTGGTCCAAAATATTTGGAGGATGGCAACTGAGTGCTTCCTATGAAGCCATGACTGGGCAGCACCTGACGCCGGTATTTACCGGACAAGATCCAACGAATATCAATGCATTCGGCGGAAGTGCTAGCCGTGTTCCAGGCGTTTCGCCAAAGGCAATTGGCAAGCAGGGAGTTAACAACTGGTATAATCCAAAGGCCTTCGCGGTTCCAGCGCCAGGCCAGTTCGGAAATGCAGGATTTGGCATTCTTGAAGGTCCTGGCTCGCAGGTATTGAACGCAGCATTGTTCAAAAGCTTCCCGTTGCCAAAGGCTACCAAGCTCGATGTCTCAGGGAGCTTTTCCAATATCCTCAATCACCCGAATTTTGGAAACCCTGATATGACGATTACGGATGGAAATGCGGGCAAGATTACCGGCGTTCAAGCCTACTACTGGGGGCCAAGATCAGGGCTTATGAGCGTTCGCTATACGTTCTAAGAGGACTGTCGCACTACTTCTCCAGGCTAAGCAGATGGGCTTTCGTCTCAAGCCCGCCTGCGAAACCCGTGAGTTTTCCGGACGATCCAATGACGCGATGGCAAGGCACAATGATGGATACCGGGTTCCTTCCGTTCGCCGCGCCGACAGCTCGTGTCGCCCGAGGGTTCCCGAGTTGTTTCGCAAGCTGTCCATAGCTTCTCGTCTCTCCAAACGGTATGGCACGCAAGGCTTCCCATACGTCTTTTTGAAAACGAGTTCCTCTCATATCGAGAGCGATAGAGAACGCTTTTCGTTTGCCGGCGAAGTATTCGCCTAGCTGCCGTTCCGTCTCAACAAGAACAGGATGGTGCTCATTCGCAATCAGCTCGCCCAGACGCACACGGCTGGGGCGATCGTTTTCCCATAGGATGGCCACCAGGCCCTTGTCACTTGCGACTAGTTTCAGCTTTCCGACTGGCGACTCCATCATCTTGTAGGCGAGACTCATGGTCTTATTCCTTTCTGGTTTGGTAATGCGTTGGCGCATGACTTCGAAATAGACCGGTCTACGGTCAACGTGAGATCTGCGGCTGACTTACGATAGCGCTTCCGCCGGCAGCCCAAAGATGCTGCGCTGCATAAGCACGCCACGGTCGCCAGGATTCTGCGCGACTTAAGAGGCTCGCCGGCGTTGTTTTTTCCCCATCCATTGCAGCCACGCTGCGGAGCAGCCCAATATCAGCCGCAGGGAATGCATCCATCTCGCGGATAGCGCGAAGCGCGATGTACTGTGCGGTCCATTCGCCAATCCCGCGAATTGTTCGCAAACGCGCAACCGTCTCCTCGATGCTGCCGAACGGACGGAACAGGTTCGGATCAGCCAATGCCGCCTCGGCTACGGCCTGCAATGCCGTTAAACGCGCAGCTGGCATGGCCAGTCCGATGGAGGAAGCCGAGGCCAGCCGCTTCGCAGTCGGAAACACATGAGACAAATCCGGATGGATCAGGAAAGATTTCGGCACAGCGCGGCCGTGGAGAGCGACGAGTTGGCCAGCCAATCGACGTGCAGCGACCACACTGATTTGCTGGCCCAAGACAGCCCGTACCGCTATCTCGAAACCATCCCAACCACCGGGAGCACGCAACCCTGGACGCTGTGCCACCAATGGAGCGAGCACCGGATCGCCGGACAGATGATCGTCGATCGTCTCGATGTCGGCTCCAAGATCGAACAGGCGTCGCACCCGGGCAACGATCGCAGGTAACGGCCGGACATCCGGAAAGCGGATGCTGACACCAAGACTCTGTCGATCGGGCAGGTGGGTCACCTCGATGCTTCCCATTGCCCCATCCACCTCAACCGTGCGCAGATAGCGTCCACGGTCTACAACTTCGACACCTGGAACCGCGCGCGCGCGCAAAAAGCCGAGCATACAGTCCCAGTCATAGGGCGGACGGTAGCGTAGCCGAAGTACAACGTCCTTCTCTTCGTGCCTCACGGCATTCTTTCTGCGCAAAGCACTGGGAGGACGATGGAACAAGTCGAGAAATACTTCGTTGAATCGCCGTAAGCTACCGAATCCAGCCGCCATTGCGACTTCGGTCATTGACATCTGAGTTTCGTGGATGAGTTGCTTGGCGAAAAGCACTCGTCGTGTTTGCGCCACGGAGACAGGCGACGCTCCGAGGTGCTGAAGGAATAACCGTCTCAATTGACGTTCACCCAGGCCCAGGCGTTCAGCCAGCTTTTCAACGCTATTCCCTTCACCGTCAAGGGCCCCCTCCGCGATCAGAGCCAAGGCACGAGAAACTGAATTCGAAGTCCCACGCCATGAAGCCAAATCGGGGGCTGTTTCTGGACGACAACGAAGGCATGGACGGAAACCGGCATCCTGCGCGGCTGCGGCTGAACCATAGAATTTGCAATTCTCAAACTTGGCTGTACGCGCCGGACATATGGGACGACAGTAGATACCCGTCGATGTGACGCCGACGAACATCAAGCCATCGAAGCGGGCGTCTCGACTCTGCAGAGCGCGATAACAAACTTCACGACCGGGCAGTTCCATAACTGAATTTTCGCACTCACGAAATAGATAAACTAGCGGTTTTCGGACATGGTCAATTCGATGTTTTTGTAGGGTTCAGTGCAGACGCTCGCCGAATCATTGCGAGATGTGGTCATCGCCCCAGCGATAGGCATTAGGAAATTGGCGCAACGCCTTCAAGTCGTTGCCATGCGACCATGGTCGCTATGCGCTGATCCCATTGGGCTTACTTGCTGGGAGCGGATAGTTGTCTCGCGACCGCTGCGTCGCGAATCAGCACTGCGGTGCGACGAAAGCTGAAATACCCGCCGGCGTCATCCACGACATTCACCTGGCAGGCATACAGGCCGGGTTTCAAGTCGACAAGCGGAACATTGAATTCGAAGGCAACAGCATCCCGTGCGGGCACATTGATTTCTGTGGCTTGGACCGTCGGCGTCTCAAAAGCAATGTTGTTTCCATCCAGGAACTCAATGCTGGTGAAGACATGCAGTGCAGTGGTCGAGCTGCGCGTGTCGGCAGTATCCTTCCTCTTCGCTTCAGAATGTGAATGCGTCGGATCGTAGATCTCGTACAGCAAATATAAGTGCTGATCTGGGCGAAAAACGTGGGATAAATTGGGTACGAGTTGCTCGCCATCGCGCACCAGAGGGCTGTCGTTCTTCTTCCCGGCTGGCATCCACTGGCTGGCAAGCACAACTGAACTCATCTTGAGTGGAACCTTACGCAGATCGGGGATATTAATGTCGGCTTCGAACGAACCCATGTGTCCGGTCTCGTTCTCGCGGACGACGAACTTGAGTTGGTACCTGCCAGCAGGCAGCGAGAAGCCGGTGGTGTACTGTACGTTCTTCTGGCGAACATGCTGCGATTCGTCAATCGCCAGCTTCACCGTATCGCGCATGTCGCTGATGTCGTGTCCGGCCATGTCCTTCACTTGGCCGATAATGTCGAGCGTGGCCTTGTCGCGGTCGCCGCCCTGGACGAAGGGTATCTGCGATCCCGGCACGATCAGTGAGACGGGCACGTAGTAACGGGTGGCATCGAGGCGGAAATACATGGCCTGCAGATAGACGGCGACATCGGTGGCTGGCAGGTCGCTGGCCAGTTCCTCATTCAGCTCGCGCTCGCGGTCCTCCTTGTTGGAGTGACGAAAATCGGCGGGTGCGTAGTAACCGGGTCGATATTCCAGCTTGCACATCCGCGCGATCAACTTTAATTTTCAATCGCCGGTACTTGCCGTCGCGCCGCAGGTCGGTGGAGCGAAAACCAAGCACATAGTAGGCCGAGGTGTCGTGCTGAATGCGCAGGAACGCCGGCGAGAAATCATTGGAGTCAAAGAAGGCCTTGCCGCCAGTATCGGATGAGAGCGTGGCCATCACTTCCTGAGTGTTGAAATTGGTGTCGAAATTATTCTGGAGCGCTGCACCGTTGTAAGCGCTGGTCCCGCGCAGGCTGCCCGTGGTGGCATCGCCCAGTGGAGAAATGGCCTGCAAGCCCCGGCTGTCCACCGAATAGATAGATAGGTTGGCGCGGACCGCGGCATTGACGGCAGCGCGCAACGACGCCTGATTTTCAATGCCGTCGCGCTGGATTCCGCCCGAGAAATAGAGCAGTGATTTCTTTTCATTGATATAGGCTAGCGATTTCGATATGTCTTCGATCGCGAACAGTTCGCGATCGGTGTTGATGTCGTTGTACTCCTCTTCATCAGGCGTAAACGAACTGGTGTCTTCCACTTGATTCGTTGTGCTGGTGGCCCCCAGCTGGAATCCCGGCTCCTCCGTGCCGGAGTAGCCATTGACCGCCTTGAGCAGTAGTTGCTTGTCCTCCGTGAAATCCTGATTCAGAGAAAGCGTGTTGCCGAGGGAGACAACGGCGACCAGATCCGCCGGCTGCATCTGGTGGTTAATGTAATTGCGGGCGGACTCTTGGGCGCGCTCTAGGTCTTCGGGCTGCATCGAGGTGTTATCGAAGAAGAGAACGATGAGGCGGCGGTCATGCAATTCTTCCGAGCTTGCAACGCCGTTCTTCCCTCCGAAAATTGCGCCTGGGGACTTGCCGCTGATGGTAGCCTCGTTCAGCTCAGCAGCTTGATCTACGCTTTCAAAGTCAAAGCTAGTGATCCGTTGCGGTTTGCCGTCTTCCTGAATGCTAAAGTCCCTGGCAGTAAGGCCGCGAACGATTTCATCCGTCTTCTTGTCACGGACGACAACGTTGGTGAGCACGAGGTCGCTGTTAACTTTCAGCGTATAGGAGGATTGATCTCCGAGAGCGCGTCGGGTTTTGCGATTGCGCGCAAAGAAACGAGGGCGCGATCAAGATTAGAATAGCGGCCGGTACGACGCTGCTGAGCCAAACCTTATGGTTCATGTCGAAGTCTCCTCTAGTACCGAAAGCGAGCATTGAAGAGGAATTGGCGCATGGATGCGGCGCCTGTTACTTGGCCATAGCTGGCTGAACCCAGCGTTGTGTCCACTGTTGAGTATTGAACCGTGTTGAATACATTGTCGGCAGTGGCGCGGATTTCAAAGGTACGAGTATCCGAGAAACGAATCGTCTTGGAAAGCGACGCGTTGACAGACAAAGTGCCTGGGCCGGGGATCGAAAAGCGAGAAGCCGATCCGTAGGTACCCGCCGGGTCTGTAAATGCATCCTTATTGAACCAGTTCTCCAAAGACCCCCCACCTGCCGTAAGCGAGACGCCCGGGACGCGATCCGGACGCAGTGATCCTGCGCTGCCGCGGGCGACATCCGCAACGGTCGCCTGATAGTGCGGCGTGAGAGGCTCTCCGCTGGCAATGTCGAAAGTCCCGGAGGCGGAAATGCCGCTGAGAGCATGCGCCGCCCATCCGGTCGTGAGCAGATGTCTATCTGGGCCGAATGGAAGTTCGTACAGAAAGCTCCCCACAATCTGATGTCGAATGTCGAAGCTGGAATTGGATTCCTCGGCAAGCAGGTCCTGCCAGTTTTGAGCGGGAACGACTGCGGTGCCGCCGTTGCCGCCGATTGAACTGGCATCGTCAATAGAATGCGAGTATGTGTAGCGGGCCTGCAGGCTGATGCCACTGCTCAGGCGTCTCCGCGCGCTGACGGTCAGCGCGTTGTACTTGGAGAAAGCTACCGAATCCTCGTAGTCGTACAGAACCCCGCTGAGAGATTCGTTAGCGGTGCGGCCTGGAGCATCTACGATGTCCAGGTGGGTTCCCTTCGAACCGCTGTAACCGATATTCAGCACAATGCGCCACGGAATAGTGCGTTGAAGATTGAGATTCCAGGCCTGCACGTACGGCAATCGATAGTATTTGTTAACAGCGTAATTCCCCTCCGGCTGCGGTGCGGGAAAGCCGTCTGCGAGCGTGATGCTGGGGCCGGAGCCGCTGGCTTCGTTCGTCTGTACATTCGCAAAAGGTGGCTGGAAAGCGAAATCCTGGATGAACTTGACATACTGACCATTCGCAAAGTTGATCCCATAACCACCACGAATGACCGTTCGCTTCAGTGTGTTCCAGGCAAAACCGAGTCGTGGCGCAAAACCGGTCCTGTCAGGATAAACCAACGTTCGCGGGTACTTGCCAGTGTACGGGCCGATACCGTTAGGCAATACGGTGGCAACGGAGGCAAAGTTGTTGCCGGTATCAAGCGTCGCCATCCGATCGTTTTTCTCTGCGTACGGAGAAAAGTATTCATATCGCAAGCCATAGAGAAGAGTCAGGTTCGGCAGCGGACGCCAATCGTCCTGCGCAAACAGGTCGTAAGCATTCTCGCGCAGGTACGCCTTCTGGTACGGGGCCTGGAGCGAAGTCTGTTGTGGCAGTCCGAGCAGAAGATCGGCGAGTGAGGAACCCGACGTAGCGATGCCGCTTGCGCCAGGTTGCTGGGTGAAGTAGCCGGTAAAGATATATGTCCCTGTGGAGTTGGTCTCGCCGATAAGATCCAGGTGCACGCGGCGGACATCTCCACCAAAGCGGATGTTGTGTTTTCCGTGCATCCATGAACTGGAATCGGAAAGCGAGATGGTCTGGTTGACCTGGAAGCTCGGCTGCTGCTCACTGATGCTGCTGAACTGGTTCATCGTGACGCTAGGAAGGCCATAGAGAAGCGGATTTTGGGGCAAGCCTGAAAGGCCGATCTGTCCAGCTACGTCCGTAGTGTTGGTGAAGTAGTTACGGAGTTGGCTATCGGTTCGATTCCAGCTCGCGGAAAAATTGTGGGTCAATCTCCCCCGGCCCAGGGTATAGCCCACTTGGAGAGAGTATTGATGAATCTGTTCGTTGCCGCCGAGATCGGGGAAGAGATTCAGTTCATCAGCAGCAGTTTTTAAGTAGTTGTAGTTGACGTTGACGCTTTGGCCCCGACCGCCGCGCCCCATGGACCGCTGGATCATACCGATCACGGGCGACCCATTGTTGCTGCCAATGTCGTGCATGAAGCGCAGCCCCAGTTTTGTCGTATTCGTCTCGGCAGCGGTGAGACGTTGGTAGTTTAGGAATTGACCGGGAAGATTTGGCAATGGGATGTAGTTGAGCAGCGCGGTCGCTTGCTGTGGGATACGGGTCGATGGAATGGTATTGTCCTGAAACGGCAGACCGGTTTTTGGATCGTAAATGATAATGGGGTCGCCGTTCTGCATCGTCAGTGAGGACAGATTCCCTGAGCGCTCGTCGAGAGTGGGTACGGTGCCGTACTGGTCGAACGGTTGGGAGGAACGCTGCTCCGACAGCATAAAGAAGAGAAAATCCTTCGTGTCATTTTCGATGACCTTCGGAATGTAGGGCGCCCCGAAGAATGTGAGGCCGATCTGATTGGAACCATACGTGGGCTGGCTGATTTCCTGGCCGCGGATGGGGAAATCCGTGGCGTTCAGTGCGCTATTGCCTCCGCTCCAGAAGAAAGCCCCATGTGGCTGGTTGGGCTTTAAATTACGGAACATCCCACCACCCATGCGGCCACCACCCATTCCGCCACCTCTCATTCCACCTCCCCTCATTCCACCGCCCATGCGACTGCCAGCTGCGCCGGGTGATCCAGAGATGGATTGGTCGACTTGAGCATTCCGCATATTTTGGCGTAGCTGGTCCATATCCACGCCGGCGAAAGGGTTTGTGATGCCGTTTTGACCGCTTACTGCAACCGACTCACTGGAAAAGTCACTGTTGCCCGCGAGCGATGGAAGTTGTGTCTCTGCATTTCCGCCGGCGGCTACGGCTCCGATAATGTCGACAGCAGAGCCCATTAAATCCAAATTCTGCGCGCCCCGACCGGAATACTGGCGAATTGCTGTACTCCGCGCACTCTGTTCACGCTGGTTCGCTTCCGCGGCTCTCGATGCAAGGATCAGGCTAAAATTCACCTCCTGATTGCGCGAGGTAGCGTTGAGGAGAGTCTCCTTTGTAACCGCGGCAAAGACGGGAAACTCAGCCTGTAAAACATACCGGCCGTTCTGCGGCACGATCACGTTATAGTTGCCATTGATGTCCGTAGCAGTGCTGTATTTCTTGCCCGTCAACGTATTCGTCACGGTAACTCGCACGCCCGGAAGCGGGGTCGCGCCGGACTTGATGTTGCCGTGAATCGAGCCCCCAGTTTGCTGGGGAGATACAGCCTGGGTTTGGACCGGTCCAGCCCCCTGAGCAACAGGAGACGAAGGTGCCTGCTGCACCTGGATTGCATGACACGACGCCACAATAGCGAAGAACAGAATCGCTGAACTGAAGTACGGTTTCAACAGAGCGTTGCGACCCATGTTGTCATAGACGGATTCCACGCATCTGAGGCCTCACAAAATAAATCCACTCGACAATTCCCGGCAATTTGGACTCCTGCACAAATCTCGAGGGCGCAGGCTGGCCCACCCCAACTGCAAGTTCACGAGGGCGTCAGCATTGGCAATTATCACCTAATACTTGGCCTCGAACGCATCCGCCTCCCGATTCATCTCCCCGGGCTCGGTAGAGCGGGAAAACAAAATTATCCGGTAGCGGAACGTCGCCGTCTGGCCTTTCTCAATAGTGAAGTTAAATGGAGGTTGCTTCGGATCAAAAATGCTTCGCCCCAGCGGATTCGCCGCAAACAATCCATACCCTCGCGCATGCCAGTAAGTCGGATAACCGGGGTTCTTCGAGTGGTCGAGGATAGCGATGGTGACCACGTGATTGTCGGTGTTACCGGTCAAGGTACACCAGCGTCCACGTGTCCCCCAGGCCGCTTCACCCTTTACTCCCTCACTGGTGAGATACACTCCGGTCGCGCCAGCAGTATCGACAGCATCGACCTTCGTGGGCCTGCCATTGGAATCCATGAAGATGCCACCCTTCTCGTTTGCCGATTCAAGCCAGTGGGCGACTCGAGTACCAAGCAGCCCTTCTTTGTCGTCCTTGAAGACAACACTGTCGAGCGCGTGCAGGGTCGTGATCTGGTCAATGATGCGAACATTCTTCCGCCGTATAAAAACGTACCGCGTCGTGTCCTTCAGAGATCTCTTTATTTTTACCTGTGACCCAGACTGACTCTGCAACAAGTTCCCCTCGATTTGATCCACTCTTGGTAGAGACAATTTTCTTCTGAAAGATCGTCCCCATCTTCAACCGATCTTCCGGCTTGATCGCATCCGAGTTGTTCCAGAAATCGAATCCGTTGACATTGCCATAGTTGAACCACATCCCCACTTGGTGCGGATGGTCGACGCGTTCCCCTGGCCGAGGCTCAAGGGGGTAACCGCGCGTCACCGTAATTCCCTCATCGGTGACTAGCGGGTACAGAACAGGCTTCTTCAACGATGTTGGCCAGATATAGGAGGTAAACGCCTTCCCATCGATCGTGATATCAACGCGCTGATGCGCCTCATCGGCGACAACCTGAACACCCTTCCCGACCGCATTTGCGAATGCACTACCGCCCAGCGCGAAGACCTGCAACCAGAAAGCCAATCGTCAGCAATTTACGCATAGACCTTCCCTCCCACCATAACCTGCTGCGTCTTGTGGTCGAAGGTAACTTTTTGTCCAGTCTGGATAGCGGCGATGTTCATGCAAAGCGCAATGGAGTGGCTGTAACCGGCATCGATGCTGGCGTTGGGCGTCTGCCGTGAGCGCACACACTCCATCCAGTTACGCATGTTGGCAGATGTCTGCGGATCTCCCTTGGTATTGGCCTCTGTCGAAACCGCGCCTGCATTCTCGAGGAGTGAAAAGCTGGGCAACAGGTTCTCCTTCATGCCCATCTCCGCAGCATCCTTTGCCTGCAAGCCACCCTCTGGTGTAACCCGCTGGGTGTTCATATCCATCATCCCGCCATTCGAATAGTAGAGCTCCTTTACCCCGCCTGCCGAGTTCGTAAAGCGCGACGAATACTGCACCTGGAAGCCCTTGCTTAGATCGTCCAGCGGACCATAATCGAACACCGCAGTCATAGTGTCCCAGTTCTTGCGTCCGTCCTTCCACAGATAAATGCCGCCATTCGCCACGACGCTGCGTGGATGCGGAGTACCCCGTGAACCAATGAACCGTATCGATCTGGTGAACCAGCCATTGGTCGGGAATTCCCGAGGAATAAGGCCAGAACAGACGGAACTCAAGATATTTACGAGCGTCGAATGGGGCATAGGGCCGGTTCATCAGGTAACGCTTCCAGTCGGTATCCTGCTCCTTCAACAAGGGCACAACGTTGGGTCGCCGCCATCGGCCCGGCTGATTCACATTCCAGGTCATCTCCACCATCACGATGTCGCCGAACTTGCCGGACTTGATATATTCGGCGGCCTTTTGATAACTCGGCGTGCTGCGGCGCTGCGTACCCACCTGCACGATCTTGCCCGTCTTCTTGACCGCAGCAAGAAACAAGCGAGCGTCCTCCATCGTGTGCGCAGTGGGTTTTTCGACATACGCGTCACGCCCGGCGTTGACGGCCTCCACTCCGTGGCGGGCATGCTGAAAATCAGCTGTCGCGATAAGAACAGCATCGACGTCTTTGCGTTCGTACAATTCTTCGTTATTCCGCACTGGGACGATCGAATTCCCGCTGAGCTTTTGGATGTAAGCAGCGCCTTCCTCCCGCCGCCGGTTCCATATATCCGACACCGCAACAAGCTCGAAGTTCATACTCCTTGGCATGCTCTTGAAATGCGGGAATCAGTGCACTTTTCATGCGGTCGCCAGCACCCCACCACACCAACGTTGACCCGATCATTAGCGCCCACAATGCGCGCATAACTGGTCGCATTCCATGACACTGCCGTTGCTGCCAATGTAGCTCCGCCCAACTTTAGAAATTCCCTACGCTCGTTATCCTGCAATGTCATGTTTCTATCCTCTATCTGGTTGTGCCTGTGTAGTTGCGAATGAAAAAATGTCATTCGTGGGTTAGTTTTTTCAAATCAACTTTCACTTGCTCCCTCTGCATAATGATTAATTGGGCAATGCAAACGCGGTAACACTGTCATCTGTGATTGCATCGTCGAGATCCGAACCGCCTGCGGAAGTGATCACAACGTACTGCTTACCGTCATTTGCCTTGTAAGTCGAAGGGACAGCGTGGGCAGCAGCCTTAAGCTTAAAACTCCAGAGTTCAGCCCCAGTTTTCGCGTCGAACGCACGAAAGCGTGAATCGTCAGTTGCGCCTATAAAAACGAGACCGCTAGCGGTGGTGATCGAACCGCCGAGATTCGGCCTACCTGTATTCTGCTTCCCCTTAGGCAAGGAATCTGTGATTCCAAGCGGAACCTGCCAGGCGATCTTGCCGGTACTGACATCGATCGCCAATAGTCGCCCCCACGGCGGTTGTTGGCAGGGAAGTCTGTTTTCACTATTCCAAAATCGTCCTGTGATGGGGCCCGTTCCGTATGGGCTTCCAGCGGATCCCGGTGTTGGGACGATTGATTGCAGCCGACCCAGATCCTCCGTATTGACAAACATGAGACCAAGCGCAGGGTTAAATGAGGCTCCACCCCAGTCAGGACCGCCAATAGTTCCAGGAAAGCTGACGATGGTTTGCCGGTAGGGGACAGGAGTGTAAACAGGCCCATAGGCCACATTGTTCTTGCGCACAAAATCAAGGCAGAAAGCTTCCTGTTCAGGAGTTACGGTCGCAATATCGGCCATCGTAAAATTCTGCCGTGCAAGAGGCGGGGTAACCACAGGAAAGGGTTGCGTCGGGGAAGTCACCTCGCCGGGAGTATCGCTCTTCGGTACGGGACGTTCTTCAATCGGATAAATGGGCTTTCCCGTCACGCGATTGAAAAAGAACGCCATGCCACTCTTGGATACGATGGCCACGGCCGGAATGCGTTTGAAGCCGCGCTTGATTTCCAAAAGGACGGGAGCAGACTCCAGGTCATAATCCCAGATGTCGTGGTGGACGACCTGAAAGTGCCACAGCTCTCTGCCGGTGTTGGCATCCGCGGCGACAAGTGTAGTGCCAAATAGGTTATCCCCTTTGCGGTCGCCGCCGTAACGATCCCAGGCAGGCGCGCCGAATGGCATGTACACGATGCCGCGAACGGAATCCACCGTCAGGAAGCCCCAGACGTTCACTCCTGTCCGCCTTTGCCATCCATTATCGAGCCATGTCTCATGACCCTTTTCTCCCGGGCGCGGGATGGAGTGAAAAGTCCACACAAGTTTGCCCGAAAGCACATTCCATGCGCGTACGTCTCCTGAAGGGCCTGTGCCAGGGGATTCAGGAACGAGCGATCCAGTGATCACGAGATTTTTGTAAGTGATGGGTGGAGATGTCATGCCCAAAATGCCCTTCGTGCCGTTCATCACTTCCGGCGTCTTCATGTCGATAACGCCATTCGTGCCAAAGCTCTCCACTGGTTTCCCGGTCTTCGCGTAGATCGCTATGAGCTTGCCATCCATGGTTCCACATAGCACCTCCGCTGGGTGAACCCCATCGCCCGCCCAATACTCCACGCCTCTGAGAGAGGGAAAGCTGCTGCCTGGCGTGGCATACCTCCAGACTTCCTTCCCCGTGATCGGATCCAACGCCACAATCGTGTGATATGGCGATGAAAGATACATCAGACCTCCTGCAACGATAGGCGTCATCTCCGAGGAAATGATGTGGCCGGTCGCTCGCCGACGGGTCGCGGCTCCTGCAATGGACTGTGCCGCGGCGGCATCCGCTGGGTTGGATGGTCGCGATAAATTTAGGCTGAGATAGTCTGTGATTTCGTCAAGCTCGTCATCCGGCGCCGCCAGCCCTTTCGAAACCATGTTGTCGACGATGGAACTCCACTCCTCATGGGTATGACGCTGCTGGACAAACAAATTCGTGCTGTGGCAAGTGGAGCAGATGCGCTTCGTAGCATCTTTTCCTTTCCCTGCGGGAAGAGATACGTCATCCTCTTGAGAAACCTTTGTTTTTCCCTCAAGAGTTGTTCCCGCTGCCTGACCGTTCAGTTCTGCAGAGTGTTCCGGCATGCCCATTGCATCTGTATTGGTCGGTTTCAGATGGTAGACCCATGCAACCTTCAACTTCGAGACATTCGCAGAGTTTATTTGCTTGAGCGGCGAATAACGTTGACCTCCGGAATCATGGCCGTATGTTGGCCAATCCGTTTGGGAGAACCCTCGCACCGCCGCAAAGCTAATGCAAACAAGCAATAGCAATCTTATTTGTCTCAAAACAAGTCTCCGTCTACCTACTTTGCCGCTCTAATCCTGCAACACAGCCGAAGTATCCCATAATTGATCACCTCGTTGTTATCGAAGCGAAATTCCGACCAAAGCGTCAACGGACGTGACCTGGCCTTCCACATAATTTGAACCTGCGAACCCTGGTAGATCATCTCAAGGTACAGGGGAAAATTGATGTCCACGACCACCACCGAAGCAGTTAAAGCGCTGAAAGATGTCGCACCAATTCCAGGCGTTGATCAGAATATTTTGAAGCGTTGGAGTCCGAGGGCCTTTGACGATCGCGCAGTCAGCGCCACAGACCTGAAAAAGATGTTTGAAGCGGCACGCTGGGCAGCGTCTTCCTACAATGAGCAGCCCTGGAGGTTCCTCGTAGGCCACAGGGGAGATCCAACGTACCGCAAGATCTTCGAATCGCTGGCCGAGTTTAATCAAGCGTGGGCCAAGAATGCGCCCGTGTTGGTTTTGTCCGTTGGCAAAAAGACGTTCACCCAAAACGGCAATCCGAATCATTATGCGCTGCACGATACAGGAGCTGCCACCGCCAACCTTGCCTTACAGGCCACTGTGCTGGGGCTTCATACGCACTCTATGGGAGGATTTGATCGCGAGAAAATACGCGCCGCATTCCAAATCCCGGCAGACTATGAGATTGGTGCGGTGACCGCGATTGGCTATTTTGGCAACCTCGATGCCCTTCCCGATTCGCTGAAAACTATGGAAATTTCTCCAAGAGGACGCAAGCCGTTGAATGAATTTGTCTTTTCCGAATGGAACCAACCGGCGCAAATATAACAGCAGATCCCGGATTACTCTTCAAAACCGCTCGGAGAAGCACGGCGTTGGTTGGCGTCCACGACTCTATGGTGAGCGGTCATCCGCTGCGAAAACGGTGCAGGCGGTATGCTGAGATATGCGCTTGAACGGCGGTCGAGATGAAACCGTCCTCGCCTGTCTGAGTTCACGCTGATAACACATTGAGCCATGGCTGCTGTCAATTCACATAGCCCGTCCTTTGCCCGTACGCTTGCCAGCGCCAAGAAGACCATGGTGCTGAGCGAGATCATTTCTCTCGCTATCGATAGCTTTCGCGCCAACAAAGTACGCTTTGCTCTTACCGCTCTTGGCATGGTCATGGGATCGGCCTCCGTAATCCTGGTGGCCACCATCGGTCTGACAGGCAGGCAGTACGCGATCAATCTGATCCAGGGAATCGGAGCCAACATGATCGTCGCGGATTGTCAGTGCGGCGGCATGAACCCTGACTCCCTAACTAAGGATGATCTGACCGCGGTCAATGAGCAGGTTCCCGGCATCATCTGGTCTTCTCCCATGCTGGAGATGCAGGTCCCGATTAGCTTTGGCGACGGCAAAGTGAAAGACATTCTGGTTCTGGGTGTTTCTCCGCAGTATAGAAGTGTTCGCAATCTGGCGGTCTTGTACGGGCGTTTTTTCGATGAGGAGGACACCACCAGCCATGCCAAAGTGGCGGTGGTCACGGTTCCATTTGCAGAGGCCCTGTTTGGCAGCGCGGACCGGGCCATCAACCAGACCTTTACGATCCGCGGCATTCCCTTCACCATCATTGGAGTCTTTGAAGAGCGGGTCAACACCTGGGGAATGTCGGAGATTGCAAAACAAACGATCTTGATTCCCTACCCTGTGGGACGATACTTCACCGGTACCGACGCCGTGAAGCAGCTTTTCTTCTCTGTACGCGATTTTAGCGACACGCCGCGAGCGCGGGATCAAATCGCTCAAGTCATTCAGTCGAGGCATCGGCCTGGCTCGGTATATGACGTCCAACAATTCACGGCGCTGGTAAATACGGCGGCCAATATTGCCAATATCATGACTCTGGTGCTGCTATTAGTCTCTGCCGTCACTCTTGCGGTCAGCGGTGTCGGCATCATGAACATCATGCTGGCAACGGTACGATCTCGGATTCGAGAAATCGGCATTCGAAAAGCAGTGGGCGCCACCTATCGAGAAATCCAACTTCAATTTTTGGCGGAAGCGATCCTCATTTCACTCAGCGGTGGCGTTATCGGTACGCTGCTCGGCCTGGCGCTCCCACTTTCTGTCCGCTTTATCTTGCCCGCATACATAATTCCTATTTCCCCGTGGTCCGTCGTCATTTCATTGTCCACGGCGATGCTCGTTGGAATTCTATTTGGAACTCTGCCGGCCACGCGCGCTGCGCAGATGGACCCGGTAGAAGCTCTGAAGTACGAATAGCCGAGCAGCCGGTTCGCGCGATTCCCGTCGCATCTCGCTGAAGACCAAGACCGCTCTAGGCCCTTGTCAAACTTGCTGCCAGTTCGCGCGCAACTGTTCTGCCGAAATGGATCAAGTCGGGCAATCCCACACCTCGGTAGGCGTTGCCGATCAACCGCAGATTCGGCAGGTGGGAAACCCGAACATCCAGCTCCGCCATGCGATCCAAGTGGCCCACGAGATAGAGCGGGAGGGAGTTGGGCCAGCGTCGAACCAGCGAGATCGATGGCTCCGGCAGCTTCCCTAAAAAACGTCCCAGTTCCACACACGCAAACTTGGTCAACGCGTCATCATCCTGCAGCAGCAGTGTTGGAGCGACTGGCCCGCCAAAGAATGCACGCAGTAGCACTGCACCGTCGGGTGTTCTGTGGGGAAACTTCTGATTCACGAAAGTGCAGGCGAGTAGCGCTTGCTGCGCGATTGCTTCCGGGCTTCCACTAAAAGCATCATCGCCAACGACCGGGGCTTTGCTATCGTAGGACCCCGTTTGTGAAACCAGAAATCCAAAGCCGCGAGGAATTCGCATCGCCTGTGCCTGGTCTGCTGTGAATCCCAAGGCCACAACAATTGCGGAAGAGGACTGCTGCGGCAACAATTTCCCAATACCCTCGTCGAGAGGCTCTAGCAGTTTTGCTGTAGCTGAGGCTGGAGTTGCAACCAACACTGCATCGAATGTTTCTTGCGCCTGGTTCGTTTTTCCCTGAGCCGATGTTCCGCGAACCGACCAGCCCCCACCGTTCCGCTCGATGGACTCGACCGCAACCCCGCGCTGAATGTTCCTCGCCGGAATGTGAGATTCCATGCCATCGATCAACGATGCTAGTCCGCGCCGGAGAGTGGTGAAAACAGACGCAGACGCGTTCCCTGCGCGCATCCATTTCTGCAAACCTAGGATCAGACTGCCATGCTCGCGTTCCAGGGCAACGAAGACCGGCATTACAGCGCGCACACTCAAAGTGGCGATATCTCCGCCGAACACACCAGCCAACAGTGGCGCCGCAATTGTATCCGCCACCTCACCTCCAAAGTGGCGGGAGACAAAATCTCGCACCGATTCGTCGCACTTAGAATGGGAGTCTTCCAGCGCGCTCGCCTTCAATGTCTCTGCCAGTTTTGCCTCGCGCAGGTAGGCGAGCTTCGCCTGCCAGCTGAACAACGGCGAATTCAGGACGCTGGCCCATTGGGTCGGCACCATCATGCGCATACCATCCGGCATTGCAGTTAGCGTGCGGCCTTCGGCAATATATGTTTTGCGTCTGTCGTCCTGGGAAGGAACAAGCTCACTCTTCAATCCAAGCTCAATCGCCAAGTCGCGTGCCCAGGGCTTTTCCGTTACCCAGCTGTCGGGCCCACACTCCATCACAAAATCGTCGCTGTGCACAGTTTCGACAATCCCGCCCAGGCGAGAAGTAGCTTCAAACAGGACAAACTCGATCGGCGCACCCGTCCGCTGCTGCAAAGCCAGCTCATAAGCAGCCGAGACACCTGCGATGCCCCCACCAATGATGGCAATACGTTTCATTTCTGATTGGATAGTGTAACTGCTGCATCCAGTATTCAACTGTGCCGTGCCGAGCTGCAAAAGTCCTCGCGAAGCCAGGTCCGCCAGCGCGGCAATCAATAGCGGGGAGTTGTTCAAGGATTCCGGTCGAGATAACTGCAGGCCCAGCCGGTGCGCCAATCCCTGGAATGCAATGTCGATGTCGTACAAAATTTCTACGTGATCACACAAAAAACCAACCGGCTGGAGAACCACGCCGCGATGGCCTTCTCGATAGAGGTATTCGAGCGTGTCCTCAACCGTGGGGCCAATCCACGGACCACCTGACATTCCCTGGCTTTGAAATGCGAAATACCAATCTTGCGAAGCCAGTCCGTCCGTGGCCAGCCGTTCTGCAACTAGGCTCGCGGTATGTTTGGCCTCGACTGCGTAGGGATCGGGACCGTTGGATGCACTCGGCGGCAGCGCATACGAACGCTCCTCCACAGTCGGCCGAACTGGATGCGAAGATGAGATACCTTCTGGGGCCTTCTCCCCGCTTCCCGAGTGCGACGTCCGGACCCGCTTGTGCCTGGGTCGCGTGACCAGAGGCCGCTGCAACCTGAATTGTTCGGCACGGGACGCTATGGGCGGTGAACAGCACGGGAACTTTTGCTCCCACAACCCGGCAAGCATCTTGCCAGGCCGGCAGCAAGCGGTCCGCAAAGGCATCCGCTAGACGAGGATGATCGGCCCACGCTTCAATGAAATGAAACCGAAGTGCGGTACCCGCTTCGGCATACGCAGCACGTCGATAGAGTCCCACGCTGGTGCGCGAGTTTTGCGGGGCAAGGCAGATTGCCACCGCATCCGTGACGCCATCCGCCTGCATCCGGCGCACAGTATCCCCGATATAAGGCTTCCAATTGCGCATGCCCACATACACTGGCAAGCCAATTTTCTGCTCCAGTAACGCCGCTTGTTCCAGCGTCCATTTCGTCAGCGGACTTTTACCAATCTGCGCATAACGACTTTGAATCTCTTCCACAACATGCTGAGGTATCGCTCGACCGCTGACAACATTTTTTAGATATTCAGGAATTTCATCGACCGTTTCCGGAGTTCCATGCGCCAACAGCAGCACAGCAAATTTTTGCCCTGTCGCAACCGAACCGGATATTCTCGACTGGCCCGCAGTCGTCATGCATGCCTCGATGTGGATGTTCGTGGCTCACCCATGCATTCGTCTTTCATCTGCGCACAAATCTCACGCACCCATCTGACCACGCACTGCACATTTTCAACTGGCGTACCCGGCACAATGCCGTGACCGACGTTGAAGATGTGCCCAGGCATTCCGCCCGCTTGGCGTAGCACCTCCTCCACGCGAGCACGTAGCAAAGCCTCCGGAGCGAACAATGCGATGGGATCGAGGTTGCCCTGAACCGCGCAATGTGGTCCCACCTCGTGCCTTCCAACGTCCAGCGGAATCCGCCAATCGAGTCCGATCACATCCGCGCCGGTCTCGCGCATACTTGGCAACAGGGTCGCGGTATCAACTCCAAAATAAATGACGGGAACTCCCTGCGCTTGCACCTGCCGCACCAACGACTGTGTTGTCGGCAAAACGTACTCCCGATAATCCGTGACCGAAAGCGCGCCGGCCCAGCTGTCGAAGATTTGGATGACGTCCGCGCCAGCTTTCACTTGCTGAGCAGCAAACTCTGCCAACACAGTCGTCAGCTTTTGCATCAGCGCGCGCCACGCAGTTGGATCCGTGTACATCAGGCGTTTGGTTTCAATGTAATTGCGAGAGCCACCACCCTCAATCATGTAGCTGGCCAGCGTGAATGGCGCTCCGCAAAAACCAATCATCCCCATGCGATCACCGAAGTGTGCGGCAACTCGACCGATCGCTTCTGCCACATAACCGAGATCTGCTGTGCGATCGGTGCGCAATGCGCTGATGTCGGCTGCGCTGCGAATCGGCCGATGCACTTTAGGCCCCTCGCCAGCCTGAAATTCAAAGTCCAGACCCATCGGTTCGAGGGGCAACAAAAGATCGGCAAAGATAATCGCCGCGTCGACATCCAGCTTTTCCGCTGCTGTAATGGTCACCTCGGCGGCCAGTTCCGGGGATTTGCAAATTTCTATCAAGGAATGCGCCCGGCGAACTGCCTGGTACTCCGGCATGTAGCGACCGGCCTGCCGCAAGAACCAAATCGGGGTGCAATCGACAGGCTGGCGCAGGCATGCGCGCAGAAAGCGGCTACCCCCCGACAGAACCGAGTCTGTTCGCGCCGCCTCTTTCTGCGATGTTGCCCTCTGCGGATCCTGCGGTTCCATGCACTTCTATTATCCTCTGTCCGGCTGCGCGATCGGCGCGCGGCCTGTCTTCTTAGCTGACAGGTATTGTCTGCACGTTCAGATAATTACCGTAGCCCACAAGAATGGTGGAGAAAACCAAGACCGCTAAACCCAGAGCGACCAGTACCTTTGTTTTGCGGCTGGTACCGTGCCATTCCTTCAGCGAGATGCCCCAGAGCGTGGAAAAAATTATGATACTGGCCATGTGCAGCGTCCAACTGGAGAAGTCGTACTTCCCCATCTTGCTTTGGCCGATGCTGTAGAAAAAGAATTGCAGATACCACATGATTCCGACAGACGCGCACAACAAATAATTGAAGCCCAGGATGGCCGGTTTCCCATCAAACCCGCTTTCCGCAGCAGCAGTGTCGGAACGTGCCGGCAGGAACTGCCCCCAGGAGCCATTGCGAACCATAAGTACGACACACCACAAAAAGTTTGTAGTCAACCCACCCAACAGGATGACGATCAAAATTGGAAGATTCTGCCATGCCAGGGCGCGGTCATGAGCGATCAACACATTGCGAGCCAGTATTCCGATGGGCTTTCCAGTAGCCAATCCATAAGCGAAGCAAGCACTCATTACACCTGCAAAGACTGCCACGAGAATGCCCTTTGGGAAATTGAACTCTGCAACCGTCTTCGCTTTTTCGGCGGAGCTCAATTCACGTTCTTTCGAATAACCCGCCATCCCGCTCAAAACGATTCCGACCATGCACACGCCAATACCAAGAAGGATGATTTGCCCCGGTGTTTGCCTCACCAGCTCAGGCATCTCGCCGCTGAAAATGGGCGGCATCAGCGTACCGAACGCAGTGGTGAAACCAAGTGCCACCGCATATCCAAGGGCGATGCCGAGATAGCGAATCGACAAGCCAAAAGTGAGTCCGCCGATGCCCCAGAGCAATCCCCAGACGTAGGTCACAACCAGGGTATGCGTTGGCGTATGGTGCAGCACGGCAGCGACCCCAGGAACCAGCAGGAAAGCTGCGAGAATCGGTGCCAGCAAAAAGCTGAAAAAACCCTGGATCAGCCAGCTTGTCTCCCACGACCACTTCCGAACGAATCGAAATGGAAGGTAGCAGCTGGCGGAAGCCAACCCTCCCGTCCAATGAAACAGCACGCCTACAAATGGATTTGCTCCCAAACAATGCCTCTTAGCAAAAAAATTTGCCGTTCAAAACAATGAAATCTGCCCCAATGCGAAGTGCGATGATGCTATCGCATTCAGAACAGAACGCCAATAAAAACTGTTTTCGTATTGAAAGATAAGCCTTTGAGACTGCGGTAAGATGGAAACCGTAGCACAGATCCACCGTGCGCTGGAATTGAATTCTTTATGCGAATCCTCTCTGTTTATCACGTGCTACAAGGACACGCTAGTTCCCGCTGGAAACGGTACCCGAGGGATTCTGCGCGCTCGAGCCATATCGAATGCAACCGCTACCCTGATTCCTGGCTCATCTACCACCGCCGATATCGAGATGACGCGAATTCAGGGCGTGAATGAGCCCCTCGTGCTGGATTGCGTAATCGACGCCTGAGAGATCCAGGTAAACGACTACCTGAGATTTCTCTTCGAAATTGATTTTGCGGGTTTGGAAAATTTTTGCAGAGGTGGCCCACTTGGCTAAGACATCTCCGAAGCGGCTCTATCTCATCCCGGTTCTCTCCAAGGCACTCGACGTATTGGAAATCATCCAACGCGAGGGTAAGCCGATGTCGCTGGAAAACATGCATCAGCGAACCAGGATATCGAAGACGACGGTGTACCGCATCCTGAAAACTTTGGTTCATCGCGGATATCTCGCACAATCGCAGGATGGTTTGTACCGTCCTATCAGCAGCCCCAGCAAGAAGGTATTCGGCTTCGGATGCCAATCGGTCGAGATGCCTTTCTCCGAAGCTGTTACCAAAAGTCTGAAGGCTGCCGCGGCCGATACAGGCATCGATCTCATGGTGCTCGACAATCATTACGACCCCACCATCGCGGTGCAGAATGCCGACGATTTTGTACGCGACAGCGTCGATCTTGTCATCGAATTTCAGGTCGATCAGGACGTAGCAGCCATCATTGGCGACAAGATTGCCGGCGCCGGCATTCCGCTGATAGCGGTGGATATCCCGCATCCTCACGCCGTCTTTTTTGGAGTTGATAATTTTCGCGTCGGTTTTGAAGCAGGCCAGTTACTGGCGCGCTACGCCCAGCAGAACTGGGAGGGAAAACCTTCCTGGGTACTCGGACTCGATCTGGCAGAAGCGGGCCCATTGGTACAGAGTCGCATTACAGGAGCATTTGAAGGTGTTCGCTCGCATATCCCCGATATCCCCATCGAATCCTTTGTCCGCATGGATGGCCGTGGAATGCGCGATAAGAGCTACCATCTGGTTCTCGACTTTCTACGCCGTCATCCCAGAGACCGCGCCATCCTGATTGCCGCCGCAACCGATACCAGCGCGCTGGGCGCAGTGCAGGCTGCTCGGGAGCTGAAACGTGAACGCCACATCGCTGTTGTGGGGCAGGACTGCATTGAGGAAGCGTTGAAAGAAATCGCTTCCCCGCGTAGCTCATTGATTGGCTCCGTCTCGCATGAAGCACATACTTACGGAGCGCGGCTCATCCAGCTGGGTCTTGCCATGCTTGCCGGGCAAAATGTGCCGCCTTACAACTACGTGGGACACAAAGTTGTCGAACGAGAACACCTGCTGACGCGAACCGGGAAATAGAGAAGCTGAGAGCGGGAACTTCGCATCTGAAACAGTTGCTCTATTGTATGATCGTGAATATAGTGCGATGAAAATGCATGCGAAATAAGCGGGTATCCTGTAAGTATCGGAACGCGGAAAACAGTTAGGCGTTGTGCTTCTCCCGAATCACGTTGCATAATGCACGCCGGCAAACCGCAGAACCCAATTAGATTGATCTGGACCAGGAGTGAGTCGATGCAACTTCCCTTGTCCGTAACCACCGGAAGGGCCTGATGCAGAACCTGGAAAATCGCTGGGACAAAGAATTTGCCGCAACATTAAACGAACCTGAACTTCTCCGCTACCGCTCGAACCTGCTCGGCTCAGATTTGCGCATTACCAATTATGGTGGCGGGAACACCAGCGCCAAGCTGACCCAGTCTGACCCGCTCGACGGCACCTCAAAACAGGTGCTGTGGGTAAAAGGAAGCGGCGGAGACCTTGGAACCATCTCGACCGGCGGATTCGCCACCCTTTACCTCGATAAACTCTACGATCTTGCCAAAATCTATCGCGGCGTCGCTCATGAAGATGACATGGTCGCCTTATATCCGCTGTGCGCGTTTGGCCAGAACACTGTAGCCGCATCCATCGACACTTCTCTGCATGCGTTTCTGCCTGCCCTGCACATTGATCATTTGCACCCCGACTGGGGAATCGCGATGGCCGCTGCGGCCAATGGCAAGCAACGAATGCAGGAATTCAATCGTCGCTTTCACCATCATCTGGTCTGGCTCCCGTGGCAACGGCCTGGTTTTGAGCTGGGAATGATGCTCAAGAACGCGGTCGAATCGAATCCTGAATGCGATGGCATTGTGCTTGGAGGACACGGACTTTTTTCCTGGGGCGAGACGTCAGAATCCTGCTACCTGAACACCATTGAGCTGATCGATCAACTTGGCCAGTTCGTGCAGGAGCACGTCGACGCGCTCGGTAACAAAATCTTCGGTGGCGCACTCCACCAGGCGCGCGAAGATCGTGAAGCCATCGCCATTGATCTGCTGCCCTTTTTACGTGGGCGGCTTTCAACGCCTCTGCGAGTCATTGGCAACTACTCAGCCCCGCCCGAAGTGCTTCGATTTGTGAACTCGAAACAAGCGGAGAAACTGGCCTGGCTGGGCACCAGTTGCCCTGATCATTTCATTCGAACCAAGGTTCGCCCCTTGTATGTTCACTGGGATCCATCGCAGGACGTCACTCATTTGCGCGCTGCTTTGGACAAGGACCTGGAGCAATATCGTCGTGATTACGCTGCCTATTACCAAGCTCATGCGATTCCAGACTCGCCGGCCATGCGTCCCGCCAATCCAGCGGTGGTGCTGATCCCGGGTCTCGGCATGTTCAGCTTTGCCAAAAGCAGAACCGAGGCCCGCATCACGTCTGAGTTTTACGTAAATGCCATACACGTGATGGAGGGCGCCTGCGCACTGGCCGATCCAGGCGCCAGCAAGAAGGACCCTGTGGAATATCCGCAAGCCGGGCCCGCAGCTCCGTCATCGGCTTTTCAGTGTCATTCAAACTACGTCGCGCTGCCTACACGGGAGGCATTCCGGATCGAGTACTGGGCTCTCGAAGAAGCGAAGATTCGCCGTCAGCCGCCGGAAAAACCACTTAGCCGCCGGATCGCAATGGTTGTTGGTGGAGGCAGCGGCATTGGGAGCGAGGTTGCACTCCTGGCTGCCGCCAGCGGCGCCACTGTGGCCGTTGCCGATCGTAATCTTCCTGCCGCCGAGGCTGTTGTTGCGGAACTTCGCAAACGGCACGGTCGCGACTCTGCCCACGCGGTCGAAATCGACATCACACAAGAAAATTCTATCCAGGCTGCGCTGCAGTCAGTTCTATCCCTCTGCGGAGGGCTCGATCTGCTCATCAATACGGCAGCTCTTTTTCCTGCGTCGGCAGACAATACAACCTCCCAAACGCAATGGGGAAAGACTCTCGAAATCAATGTGACGGCCAATTATTTTCTCGCCAGTCAGGCGGCGCGTATCTTTCTTGAACAAGGTTTGGATGCGAGCATCGTCCTGACCAGCTCTGCAAACGCCGTCGTGGCAAAACGCGGCAGCGAAGCGTATGACGTCAGTAAGGCCGCCGTCAGTCATTTAGTTCGCGAACTCGCCGTATCGCTGGCTCCGCTGGTTCGAGTGAATGGCATCAGCCCGGCAACTGTCATTCGCGGCTCAACAATGTTTCCTCGTGAGCGCGTCATTGCTTCCCTGGAGAAATACAGCATTGCGTTCGACCCGGCATCGAGCGACGACGAGCTGCGCAATCTGCTGGCGGAGTTTTATGCGCAGCGCACCCTGACTCATCAGCCAATCGATCCCGTCGATTGCGCCCGCACAATTCTCTTCCTCGCAGGCCCCGAGGCACGCTGCACCACCGGCCACATTGTCCCTGTCGACGGCGGCCTCACCGAGGCATTTCTTCGGTGAACCTTCCAGCCGATCGGCGAGCGGTGGTTGCAGTTGATCTCGGCGCGCAAAGTTGCCGTGTGTCGCTGCTCCGCTGGCTTCCAGAGGGTCCGGGTATTCAACTCGTCCATCGCACGCCGAATGCTCCCATTGCCAACGCGGGGCATTTGCGGTGGAATCTCTCCGCGCTCTGTGCCGCGGCAGATGAAGGACTGCGCCGATGTGCCGCGATCGCAACCGAAGGCATCGCTGCCGTCGGCGTCACTGGGTGGGCAGTGGATTATGTGCGCCTCCGCGCTGGCAGCTCTGCTGCATCGTCGGATCTGGCGCACCTGACACCCATCGCCGATCCATTCTGTTATCGCGACACGCGCACTGGACCAGCCATGGAGGCACTCCACGAGAGGATTGCAGCCGACCGGCTCTACGCACTGACCGGCATTCAAGTGCTTTCGTTCAACAGCTTGTACCAGTTGTATGCCGATGGCATGGCAGGCATCCCAGGCAATCTTCCCTGGCTCAATTTGCCGGAGTACATGCTCTATCGCTGGGGCGCAAAACCCGTTGCAGAGTACACGAATGCCACCCATACCGGCATGGTTGCGCTAGGCAAGCAGCAGTGGTCGGAAGAAGTTTTCGCATGCGCCGGTCTGGACCTTTCAGCCGCACCCGAGATTGTTGCGCCTGGTTCTGTCATTGGCCGCTTGCGAGGACCGTTGGCGGATTTGGATGCACTTCGCGACACGCTGCTTGTCGCGCCCGCCTGCCACGACACGGCATCTGCTATCGCAGGCATTCACGCTCAAGGCAATGATTGGGCATACATCAGCTCGGGTACATGGTCCCTCGTCGGCGCCTTGCTGGACCAGCCTTGCGCAGGCCCGGAATCCGCCCGGCTGAACTTCACGAATGAGGGCGGAGTTGGCGGAAAGATTTGCTTCCTTCGCAACGTCAATGGTTTGTGGCTGCTGAACCAATGTATTGAAGCCTGGCAGTCAGATGGGGAGCACCGAACAGCAGAACAACTCGTCGAAGCAGCATCCGTGCTCCCTGCGCCAGAAGCTTTGCTCGACGTGGACGACCCGCAATTCTTTGCGCCAGGAAGAATGCCAGAGCGTATTGCGATGCAGCTTGAGAGTAACGGAGTATCTGCGAAATTGTTTCTTTCATCGCCGGTGGCTATGACCAATCTGATTCTTCACAGTCTCGCCGCGCGATACACCACCGTACTGCGCCAAGTCGAATCGCTGACCCGCAAACGCTTTCAACGTCTTTACATCGTGGGTGGCGGCAGCAAGAATTCCTTACTGAACCGCATCACTCAGCAGGCTACCGGGCTGGAAATAGTTTGTGGAGCGCAGGAGAGTTCAACGCTCGGCAATTTTTCTATTCAACTTGCTGCGCTGGAAAAGATGCATCGAAACCCATCAGGCGAGTATGGTGAGGATGTGGATCAGGATGGCGTAGATCACGAAACTGTCTCTCTTTGGGCTGGAATACTCGCCGAGCCGCATGTGCAGGCGCAATCGACCGAAAGGATACACTTGTCCCCCGCTTAACCTGCGCGGCTGCACCTATTGAGGAAATCGTTTATGACTACACCATCCGGCAAACACGACTCAAATTCAGCAAATACCGCCGATCATCTTGCGAAACATCTGGATCGCTTTGCCATTGAAGTGCCTTCGTGGGGCTTCGCCAATACTGGCACTCGCTTCGGGAAATTTTTACAGCCGTCCGCCGCGCACACACTGGAAGAAAAATTCGCGGATGCCGCGCAGGTCCATCAACTCTCCGGCGCCAGCCCCAGCATGGCGCTGCATGTTTTGTGGGATTTCCCGAATGGACTGCGGGATGTTGCCAAAGTCCGCGACCTGAGCCGGCACTATGGAATCCGTGCGGGAGCCATCAATCCAAATCTCTTTGAGAGCCAGAATTACAAGTATGGTTCGTTCGGCAATCCTGACCATGCCGTCCGCCAACATGCGCTCGATCACGTACTGGAATCCGTAGCCATTGCCAGGGAGCTGAACAACGTCGATGTGTCGCTTTGGTTCGCGGACGGATCCAACTATCCTGGCACGCAAAATATCCGCCACCGAATCGATTGGTTTCAAGAGGGCCTGTCCCGGACCCACGCGGCGCTCGCTCCCGGCCAGCGCATGCTGGTGGAATACAAACCATTTGAACCGGCCTTTTACCATACTGACATTGCCGACTGGGGAATGGCGTTGTTGTTCGCACGCGCCGCCGGCCCACAAGCTTTCGTCCTGGTCGACACCGGCCATCACTATCAGGCACAAAATATTGAACAGATCCTCGCATGGCTACAGCATGAAAAAATGTTGGGAGGTTTCCACTTCAATGATCGCCGCTACGCCGATGACGATCTTACCCTCGGGTCCATCGATCCCTATCAGGTTTTCCGCTTGTTTCATGAAATCTTGTCGTATCATTCAGAACACCCGGAGGCTGCCGCGCCAGCCTACGTCGTCGATCAAAGTCATAACCTGAAAAACAAATTGGAAGCCATGCTGCAGACCGTTTTGACTGCCCAGGAGCTATACGCGAAAGCCTGCCTTGTCGACCACGCGCAGCTTGCCCAGCTACAACGAGAATGCCGATTGGTGGAGGCCGAGGAATATTTGCGGGCTGCCTTCTGGACGGATGTACGACCCGCCCTGCGGCAATGGAGACGCGAGCGCGGCCTCGCAGAAGACCCGCTCCAGGCACTCCGCGATAGCGGCTATATCGATCGCGTTTCAGCAGAACGCGGCAGCAAGAATAAAAGTGCAACTTCCAGCTATGCGTGAGCAAGCCACACCACCAGGACCCGAGTTACACTTGAGGACATGAAAAAAATCACCCGGCGTTCCTGTATGGTGGGTCTTGCGAGTCTTCCGATTGCCAGTCAGTTTTCCTGGTCAGCCAACCCACGAGTGAAACGAATTTTTATCGGCACCTATACCAAGAAGACCAGCCAGGGCGTCTACGTGTATCGCTGGATGCCGGAATCCGGCGAGATGGAAGAGATTGGTCTTGCCGCGAAAACTCCAAATCCGAGTTTCATCACTCTGTCTCCGAGCCACAACGATTTGTATGCGGTAAATGAGGGGGGAAAGGGGTTCGGCACAGTTTCTGCATTTGCCATCGACCACGCGACCGGCAAGCTGCTGCCCAAAAACGTCGTTTCCTCCGGTGGTTCAGGCCCCGCCAATTTGACCGCCGACCACACCGGCCGCGCTCTTTTCGTGGCCAACTACGGCAGCGGCAGCGTGTCCAGCTATAAAATCCTTCCTGGCGGAAGTCTCAGCGAGCCTGTTTCCGATATCTTTTTCAAAGGCCACAGCGTCGACCCGGAACGCCAAAAGGCTCCCCACACCCATTGCACAACCGTCTCTCCAGAAAACAAATACTTGCTGGTGAACGATCTCGGCCTGGATCGCATTATGGTCTTTCATTTCGATCCGAAGACTGCGCAACTGACGCCGAACGATCCGCCGTTTTATAGCGCGGTTCCCGGCTCCGGCCCTCGGAACCTTACCTTTCATCCAAATGGAAAATGGGCCTACTCGATCGCCGAAATGGGTAGCATCCTGGAATGCATGGATTGGGACAGCGCCAAGGGTACGCTGACTCGATTCCAGGTCATCTCGTCGCTGCCCAAGGAACATAAAGCGCCCACAGACGCAGCCACCGTACAGATTCATCCCAACGGACGTTTTCTCTTCGGGTCCAACCGAGGAGACGACAGCATCACTGCCTTTTCCATCGATCCCGCAAATGGGCATCTTACCCTGATACAGCGAATTTCCTGCGAGGGAGGCAGTCCGCGGCATTTTGCGGTCGCGCCGGACGGCAGATGGCTGGTGATTGGGAACCAGGACACTGCGAATATCGTCGTCTTGAAATGCGATCCTCAAACTGGAAAGCTGGCGTCAACGGGCAGGCAGTACCCGCTCGACTCGCCGGTCTGCGTCGTCTTTGAATAAAGAAGTGGGAAGAGAATTTGCATGCGAGTTGGAGTATTCACGCCACTGCTGGCGCAATTATCCCTGAAAGATGTGTTGGCGAAACTAAAGACCCTTCACATTTCAGCTGTGGAACTCGGCACGGGAAATTATCCGGGTGACGCACATTGCAATCTATCCATGCTCGAAAACAGTGCGGGGCTTGCAGAGTTCCAACGCATCCTCACTGACCAGGGATGTAGCATCAGTGCTCTTAGCTGCCACGGAAACCCGCTGCATCCTGATACTGCACGAGCCCAACAAGCCCGCGACATAAACCGGAAAACAATCCTGCTGGCGGAAAAATTAGGCGTCCCCGTCGTCGTTGACTTTTCTGGATGCCCCGGCGACTCGCCGCATTCCACTGCGCCGAACTGGGTCACCTGCCCGTGGCCGCCGGACTATCTCGATGTTCTCAATTGGCAGTGGGATGAAGTTGTCGCGCCCTACTGGATAGAGCGCGCGGCATTCGCGGCGCAGCACAATGTGAAAATCGCAATTGAAATGCACCCCGGCTTTGTCGTGTACAGTCCAGAGACCATGCTACGGCTGCGCGCGATCGCCGGGCCTGCCGTCGGCTGCAACTACGATCCCAGCCACATGTTCTGGCAAGGCATCGATCCCATTGCAGCCACCCGCCTGCTGGGAGATGCAATCTTCCACGTACATGCCAAAGACACCCAGATGTATCCAACTAACCTGGTCCGTTCCGGCGTGCTGGATACCAAACCTTACGTCGACGAGCGCAATCGTGCCTGGATTTTTCGTACCTGTGGTTATGGTCATGGCGCGGAATGGTGGAAAGAGTTCGTCTCTACACTGCGGATGTTTGGCTATGATGGCGTGCTCTCAATCGAGCACGAAGATAGTTTGATGTCCCCTGAAGAAGGATTGACCAAAGCGGCGCAGTTTCTCCGCGAGCTTGTGATTGAGCAACAACCCACAGCGCCTTGGTGGGCTTGATCGGCTTTATATATCTTGCAGTACAGATCGTTTGCAAAACGGCCATCGGCCTGAGGAGCGGAATTGAAGCGAATTCGAACGGCAATTTTTGGAACGGGATTCATGGGACGTGTGCATCTCGAAGCGCTTCGTCGCGTCGAAGGCGTGGATGTCGTCGCGATCGCAGGACGCGAGCTTGCTTCCGCGGAACGGCTCGGGACCGGGTACGGCATCGAGACATTTGAATCGGACTATCGCAAAGTGTTAAGCGATACGACCATTGACGCCGTGCACATCTGTACGCCGAACGCACTTCACTATCCCATGACAAAGGATGCGCTGCTGGCGGGCAAACATGTCCTCTGCGAAAAACCTCTCTCCACTTCTATAGAAACAGCGGAAGAGCTTGTCCACCTCGCTGGCGATCGGAATCTGCGCAATTGTGTGTGCCACAATCTGCGCTATTACCCCATGGTGCAGCAAATGCGACGGATGCGTGAAGACGGCGAGCTTGGCCGGATTCTTATTGTCCAGGGCAACTACCTGCAGGATTGGCTGCTGGATGAGGCAGCCTGGAATTGGCGGATCGATTCCGAAGCGGGCGGCCAACTGCGGACCATGGGAGATGTTGGCACGCACTGGTTCGATATGGCAGAACATGTAACCGGCCTGCGGGTTCGCTCCTTATGCGCGGATTTACAAACCTTTTACCCGACCCGCCAGCGACCTGCGAAAAACGTTCAGACCTCGATTGCCCAAGTGCCTTCTGGCAATGCGAGCGGTGGCGAGCCAGTGACTGTCAATACGGAAGACCTTGGCGCTGTTCTCTTCCGCATGGACGAAGGCGCACGCGGAACAATGGTAGCGTGCCAGATGGCCGCGGGTCGCAAGAATCAACTCAGAATGGAAATCTTCGGAACCAAAGCATCCGTCAGCTGGAACCAGGAGCGTCCAGATGAATTATGGGTCGGACATCGTGACAGTGCGAACAACATATATATCAAAGACCCAGGGCTGATGAAGGAGAAGGCCCGGACGTATGCGGATCTCCCATGCGGTCATAGCGAGGGTTACGACGACACTTTCAAGCAGGTTTTTCGTCGATTCTATGCGTCAATCCAGGAGCCGAATTCCCCGATTGAATATCCTCAACTGGTAGACGGTTTGCGACACATGGTCCTGATGGACGCTCAATTGAAAAGCCATCGTACTCGGCAATGGATAGACGTCGACAGTCGCTAGGATAAGCCCTGTACCAGGGAATAACGGCGCACGCTCGAAGCCCGCCAGCCTCTCCTACATTTTCTGCCGGGTATCGCAGATATGTCCGGCGTGGACCAACCAGTAGAGTCCTATTGCAGACTGAAACTATTCTGTTTTGACGAAAGGAATGCACCGTGAAAAGCAGTTGGATGAGGTGGGGCGGGATCATTCCCGTAGCTTGTATTGCTGGTGGACTTCTCACTATTTCCTGGCTGGTGACTCCCGCGAACGCTCAAAGTCAACCGAATGCGCTGCAGGTGCGGGTCGACCCTGCCGACGGAAGTTACATAATTGGCGCATCTGGCGTGAATGAATCTGTACTGCGCGCAGGCGTCGCCGTTGAGTTGGATGGTCACTGGTTGCAATCCAAAGATTACCCGAAACATATCGTAGCCAACTCCAGGGTTTCAGACGACTTGGGTGAAGCGGACGAGTCGACCGTCACCTTTTCCGGCTTAGCGGGCCAGCCTGATCTTGTCTATCGTCTGCGCACCTATCCCGACAAGCCCTTTTCAGACATTCAGGTGTTCGTTCGTAATACAACGACCAAGCCGGTCGACGTAGAAGCCATCCGCCCGCTGGCTGCAGTCGGAAATTCAATTCTCAACCTGGGTGGCCCTGCCGCGGAAGATCGAGTGCTTTCCGATAGCTTCAGCGAAGATCGACCGAATATCACGATTCACGATCTTGGCGACGGCGAGATGTATCGCGGCGTTGGCAGTCAGTTGATCTACAACCGGCAGAGCCATGAAAGCTTTTTTGCCGGTACGCTGACCTCTGACCGCTTCCTGACCATCCTTCGACTTCATCTGGATGAAAAAAATAATCGAAAGCAGATCGCGGCATACGAGGTGGATTCCACTGGAACGACGGAGCTGGAAACAGATGAGTGGGGATCACTCCGCCAGGCTATTGCTGAAGATCAAATGGCGTTGCAGTCTCCAGTAGCACCCGGAGAGCAATTGGCGTCGGAGAAGTTGCTGCTAAGCGTGGATACGGACTATCACCGACAGCTAGAGACCTATGGAGCCCTGATTCGACAACTTCACCACGCTCGTGTTGCAGCACCAACACCGATGGGTTGGTGGAGCTGGACAGCCTATTATTTCGGCTTGAACTCTGGAACAGCAATCACGAACGCGGAATGGGAAGCCCAGAATCTGAAGTCGCTTGGATATGATTTCTTCCACATCGACGAGGGTTATCAGTATGCGCGTGGAGAATACAGCACCCCGAACGCGACGCTGTTCCCTCATGGGCTGGCACGCATGGAGCAAAAGGTCACGAATCTTGGGCTTGTTCCGGGCATATGGACCGCGCCGTTTGAGGTTTCTGAACGCTCCTGGGTTTATCAGAATCATCCCGATTGGCTGGTTCATAATGCTAAAGGCGAACCCATCCATATTGGTTGGGTGACCGACCATAACGACCGTTTGTTTGTGTTGGACTGCACCAATCCATCTGCCCAGGAGTATCTGCGAAAAACGTACGAGACCCTTGTCCGTGAGTGGGGAATTCGCTATATCAAAATGGACTTTATGGACGATACCGCCATTGAGGGCAATTACTATCAGCCCCACACCTCCGCTCTGCAAGCGCAGAGAATTGGTTTAGGCGTCATCCGCCAGGCTGTTGGCAACAGTGTTCTGCTGGACAAAGATGGAAGTGTGATGCTGAACCCCGTCGGCTATGTCGATTTTGGCCGCATCTCGCAGGATACCGGACACACATTTGGCGCCAGCAGCGAGGCAGCATCTGGCATTGCCGCTCGTTATTACATGAACCGCAACTACTTTGTCGCCGATCCTGACGCATTTAGCGTCTCAAAGCAGACCTTGAATGACCAGTCCTGGCATAACTCAAGACACCCGCTTTCACTGGATGAAGCCGAGGTTTCCATTGCTCTTGCCGCAGTGTCAGGAGGGATGTACGAAATTGGCGACGATTTACCTATCCTTGGATCCGAATCGGAACGGTTTGCACTGGTTCAAAACCAGGATCTGATCGATATGGCTCGCCTGGGCCGGGCCTCAATTCCGATAGACCTGATGACGTATCTCCCGGAAGACCGCCAGCCGAGTATGTTTTGGCTGAAAGAAAGTCCATGGCAAAGCATTCTGACTATTTTCAATTGGACAGACAATCCTCGGACCCACACCGTGACGCTTGCCAGTCTTGGACTGAGTAGCGCCGGATCGTATGCGATCGACGGAGAGTTCGATAAGAACCAGGGTTCACTGTCGGAGTCGCAACCGTTGGTCGTTACACAGCCGCCGCATTCCGCTCGAGTGTTGAAGATCATCGACAACGCCATTCCGGCGCAGCCTCCCGTGGTGCAGGCGCAACATCCATCCACCGGAAAAGCAGGCGAGACCATCGCCTTTTCCGCCGTCGTTGCCAACCCGAATTCGCCCGCCATTTCCTACCAATGGGATTTTGGCGATGGGACATCCATCAAAGGTGCACAGGTGAGCCACGCGTACACCCACAATGGCAGTTTCACTGTGAAGCTGACCGCACACGGCGTGGATGGACTTGACGGAGAAGACACCTTCCAATTCCCCGTAAGTGGCTCAATTTCCACTCGGTTCGCACCGAAGGAAAATCAACGGTATCAGGCAATTCCGTAAGACCAATCGGCCCCGGGGGTTCATTCGCTTTTTGCAACTGTTTATAAGTAAAGAGCACCTCCGGCGGCCGGTCCATTCAATCGTTTGAAAACCTGAAAATACCGCACAAAATTCCTTGACAGCGGATACCCAAAAGAACTAAACAGAATCGTACGTAAGGACTGCACAATTTCGTTTTCTTTTTCTTTGGGGGGTATCACAATGAGGGCCATTCGATTCGTCATTTTTTTCGGACTCGTGCTTGGGATCGGTTGTCTTTCTTCGATCGTCCTGGCGCAGTCGATTAACCAGACGCAAATCCGCGGAACGATTACTGATTCGTCTGGAGCTATCGTCTCCGGTGCAAAAGTTACGATCACCGATGTGGGAACCAATATTTCCCAGACGACGACATCGAATGCTCACGGAAGTTATGCGTTTACTGCATTGCGAGCGTCGGACTACAAATTACTGGTCGAAGCGCCTGCCTTTGGTGCGATCGAAAAAGACGGCATCACCCTCACCGTCAATCAAGCAACAACGCTCGACGTCACGTTGAAGCCAGCCAGCCAACAAACCAGCGTGACGGTGGAAGGCATTCCCGTATTGCTGGATTCTGGCACTGCCACGCTGGGAACAGATATCCCCGCTAAATACCTGACCCAGGTTCCACTGCAAAATCGTGACCCGTTTGGCATCACATTCCTGGCCGCAGGCGTCACCGAATCGGCTGGATCGGGCATTAACGATTCCTATCCGGCCGGAACGAACTTCATATCGAATGGCCAGAGAAATTCAACGGCCAACATACGGCTCGACGGCGTTCTGATCACTTCGCCGGAACAGGGTGAAGGAGGAAACTCCAACACCTACTACCAGGCAACCGTAGAGGGTCTGCAGGAAGTCAAAGTCCAGAACAATAGTTTCTCAGCCGAGTATGGTGGCGGCACGGTCATCGATGAAGTGATGAAGTCCGGCACCAATCGGCTGCATGGAAGCGCCTACTGGTTCAATCAAGATGCCGTGTACGATGCACGGGACTTTTTCAATAGTGGCCCCAGACCGGGTCACTCGCAAAATCAGGATGGATTTTCTCTCGGCGGCCCGATCGTCAGGAACAAGACCTTTATCTTTGGCGATCTGGAGTCGGTAATTGCCAGCAATCCAGTCAACATCGTCGCAACCGTCCCAACCTCTCTGGAGATCAATGGCGATTTTTCACAGTCCGCTAATAATCAGATCTACGATCCATTCCTCGTCAATGACACGGTACCCCAACAATCCGGTGCGCCCCGCCTACAACGACAGCATGATTCCGCCGGGTGAGATTGATGCTGTCGGTCAGGCGATTCTGAAACTGTATCCAAAGCCGAATACCGGGCCAGATGCACCCGGTCCCTTAAACTATCGCGATGTAATTCTAAGCAAATCTAATTCCCTTCAAATCGATGTCAAAGTAGATCAACAATTTACGCCCAAATCCTCCCTTTCCGTACGCTATAGCGAAATTGCTAACAGCGGATCCACTCCCAACCGTTTTCGGCGATGGCGAATTCAACGATGGCCTGGCGTATACGACGCGGGTATACAACTCCGGCATCAATTATTCCTATACGCCCACATCGCACACGCTATGGACCACAACGCTCGGCTTGGATCGAGTGTCCCAGCCGTCCTTTACCAACTATCCCAGCCCGACCTCGGTGGGTTTCCCCTCGTATCTGGAGCAAAACGGCGTCGTCCGCATGCCCTCGATCATCATGGAAGATCCAGCAATGGACATCCATCTATGATCAATGCTGTGTCGATACGAAATTTGCCCATACTCTGCTCAATTATTCTTCAGCATTCTCGTGGACCAAAGGACAACACACCCTGAAGGCTGGCGGCGACCAGCAGTTGTTCTATAACAATTTCTTCCAGCCCAACTATCCCGACGGATTTTTCAGTTTCAATCAGTTTGTTACATCACAGTCCCCCTTCGACACAGCAAACGGAGCCCAGGGAAACGATTTCGCGAGCCTCCTGATCGGATGGGGAGATCCGGGCGGCAGCGGTATCAATGTCGGCGAATCCGTAGCCGATAAATCCAAGGAAACAGGATTTTATGTGCAGGATGACTGGCGAGCCACAAGCAAGCTGACCTTGAACCTTGGAGTTCGCTATCAGTGGGACACGCCCTACACCGAACGACACAATAACACCCAGTTCAGTGATTTCACCGGCGATAGCGGAATTTCCGTTCTCGGATATCCGGGCACGCTGAAAGGAACCACAATCTTTGCCTCGTCGAAAAATAGAAACCTTCCCACGGATTATAGCGATATCGGTCCGCGTCTAGGGTTTGCCTATCTGGTAAACGAAAAAACGGCCATTCGCGGAGGCGCTGGAATCTACTTTGGCTACGGAGTCGCCACAAACTATCAATATCCAGGGGCCGCATATACTGCCAGTCCAGAAGCGTTCTTTAGCAAGGATGGAGGAATTACCCGCGACGTAACCCTGGAAGATCCATTCCCGGGCGGCATACCGCCGGCGCAGGGACAGCAATACGGCAAGCTTGCCCTGTGGGGACTGGGGAACGGGAATAACCTCGGCACTCAAACCGCAAAAAATGCAGATATCTATCAATGGAACCTGGGAATTCAGCGGGCATTTCCCGACCAGGTAGTCATCGCGATAAACTACTCCGCGAACCGCAGTACCTTCCTGCCGTGGGCTGGAACGGATAATCGTAATTTCATTCCTTCTTCGCTGCGTTCGACAGAGACGAGCGACGAGTTGAATACCTTGGTCACTAACCCATTTCAAGGCCTGTTTGCCGGCCCCGGCGCAATATTCAATGTGCCGTCATCTCGCTACAGCGATCCTCAGCTTCCTCTCTTGAACCTGCAGCGTCCATATCCGCAGTTCGATGGCTCGTTTGATGGTTACAAACTGATTGCTGCGTCCTCCTGGTATAACGCGCTACAGGTGGTATTCCAAAAACGAGGAGGCAAGTACCTGAACTTCGAGGGCAACTATACCTGGTCGAAAAATATGGATGACTCCTCCGCGGGCAACAACAATTTCATCGGAACGCTTGGCGATGGATTCCCGCAGGAGTTAGATCACTTGAAACGCGAGTGGTCCGTGAGCGCGAATGATGCAACCAACCGGTTGGTCGCCGCTGTCATTTTCCAGCTACCTATTGGTCGTGGCTACCTGGTTGGCGCCAATATGAATCGCGCGTTGGATGCAGTCGTCGGCGGATGGCAACTGACCGCGCTGGCAACCTACCAGACCGGACAGCCTTTGGATATTTTTGTGGCCAATGGCCGCCTCGCCGATGGAAACCAGCGGCCGAACGTGGTTTGCCCAAGCGGTGGCAAGTTCACGACCGGTATCAGCATGACGGCGGCCGCTATTAGTACCAATGCCGGCACAGATCTCCCCTGGTTGAATCAGGCGTGCTTTTCCGATCCTGGCGATCAGCAGGCAGGCAACGCTCCCCGGTACTTCTCTCAGATCCGAGCCGATAGCATCCATAATGCGGATATCTCCCTGGAAAAGATTTACAACCTGGGCGGCCGCAAGGGGCAGATTGAGGCGCATGCGGACTGCTTCAACTGCACTAACACTCCCCGGTTCGAATACCCGGATACCGGCTACTCAGGACGGGACATTTGGCGTTATTTCATCGAGTGCCGGATCGAATGGCGGCGGCTCGCCCCCCAGAAATATGCAGCTGGGAGTGCGCTATCAATTCTAGCGACACGTGGGATCCAAGCCGACTACTGTCGTAGTTTAGACAACCTCCAAAAATCAACCCGGGCTAACCCACTTTCATAAGGAGTGAGTTAGCTCGATGGAGTTCATGTATGCGGAAGCAACTCCGTTTTGCGCCGACAGTATCAGCGAGTGTCGCTGCCCTGTTCCTGCTGCCCGCAGCTCTTATCTTGGCGCAGCAATCCAGTCAAAATCCACGGGCATGGATGAATGATGTTCGCATCGGCGCGTATGGCCTGGGCCGTTCCACCGCCGCACAAATCGTCAGCAAGGCGACAGACAGCGGAGTCTACGGCATTGAGGTGGACAACGACATCCCCGGAAGGTATGAAAGCTTTCTGGACCCTACAGCCAAGCTACAAGCCATTCAGCAGGTTGCGGACGAGGCACATCAGCATGGCAACCATGCATTTGTTTATATCGCCGGACTGGAATGCATTACCGCGAATGCCGAAACCTCCCCGCACACCATGGCCAAAGACCATCCTGACTGGCTACAGCGCAAGCGCTCCGGTGAACCGGCAATCTTTACCGCGAACGCAGCTTTCTGGATTAAGAAAGGCGATGAAGACGTCTGGGTAAGCCCTTATCCGCCAGAGTGGAGAAAGATTTATATGCAGCGCGTCCGTCAGATCGCAGCCACAGGCATTGACGGGATTTACGTCGACATTCCCTATTGGATGACGCATTTTACGGGATGGGAAACTAGCTGGGCCAGTTTCGACGACTACACGGTGAAGGCATTTCATGATCGCACTGGCCTGAACGCCCGGACAGATATCAAGCTTGGCGATTTCAGCGATCCAGTCTTTCGGAAATGGATTGATTTCCGCATTCAGACCATCACGGAGTTTCTTGCGGAGATTCGCAAGAACGCAATCTCCGTAAATCCAAAGATTGCGGTGATTCCTGAGATCTACCCTGGCATCGATGAGTCTGCGGTGCGCGTTGGCTCCGATGTGTATCAGCTCTACCCAGTCGTGGACGCGATTTCGCATGAATTTGAATTTGGCGAAGGAGAGGACCATACCGCTGCCAGCCGCAGCCAGTATGACTGGTTTCTGTATCAGGTCGGGATGCAGTCGTTTCGCGCATTTGCCGGAAATAAGCCAACCTGGATGTTGAACTATTCGTGGGATGGCAACCCACGGGTAACTCCCAGCGATGCCATGAAGAACCTTGCTATGTCCGAACTAATGGCGGGTGCAAACTACTGGGACGCTCCCGGCCATAGCATGGCTGGTTCCAATGACATGGCCACGCGGATGCAAATCTTTCATTGGATTGCAAGCAATCAATCTACGTTTAGCTATCCAAGGGTTCCGGTCGGCAAGGTTGGCGTCTATTTTTCCGATGCAACGCGCAATTATTTCCCCGATGAGTTTGTGCGTTCTTACCAGGGAATTCTTCTGCTGCTTTTGCGCAGCCATATCCAATTCCAAATTGTTACGCCCAGAACGCTCGCTTCCTTTCATGGCAGCACTCTTGTTTTGCCTGACGTACGTATTCTCAGTCCTGAAGAATTAACTGAGTTACATAATTTCTCTGAAACCGGGAAAATCATTACGACCGGAAACACGGATAGTCATGTAGCTACCTTCTCGAATACGCTTCAGTTGCACGATGATCCAGGCACAACATACCTGGCGCTTGCGGAGAAGGATTTCCAAGGCGCTTCTCCAGATACGCAATCGTCCTTTTTGAAGTCACTCAATAATCCCTCTGAATTTTCCATTCAGGCATCCCCGGATATGGTCGTCTACATCGCGACGGTACAGCACCAGACCCATTGGTTCTTTGCAAATTTCAGAGGATTGAAGGCTGGGGCTGCAACCGTACCGGAGCCAGAAGAGAATGTAGTTCTCGATGCGCCTATACGCGGCGGCACTACACTTCACTTTCTGCCGTTTCTTGGCACGACCATCACCCTGAAGGGAACTGTTTCCGGCAATCGCGTGAAGTTCACCATTCCGCAAATCGATCGCGGAGCCGTCGCCTGGACGGACCATGACGGATCTAATCCGCGTTGAGAACATATTGCTCTTTTCGTCGTGGCAAAGAAGCGTTTTGCCACATTGAGGCGCGGCCTCCCAAAATTAAGCCAATCACGCGGCAAGCAGAAGCGTCGCGCTGACGGCCTGCCCAATTCCTCCAGAGGAATAGCGTTGTGGTGGGCCCGGAGGGATTTGAACCCCCAACCAAAGGATTATGAGTCCTCTGCTCTAACCGTTGAGCTACAGGCCCTTCAATGACTTACGGCAACCGGATACGCCACTGTAGCGGATACTGTAGCGGGTAGCTGTCGTTTCGGCCTGATTACCTTGACATTTCCCAGACAGTTGCAGCCGCTCGAAAGCGCGCTCCACCACCTCTGGTGTCGGATGGATATATCGCTGCAAGACCACGATACTGCTGTGCCCCGCGATTCGCATGATCGTGAAAGCGTCCACTCCTGATTCACCAAGCCTTGAGAGCATTGTATGGCGTAGAGAGTGGAGCACAAAATCATCAGGGAAGATCGGGCGGTGCTTTCCTTTGATTTTCGGTGCATAGACGTCGCGATGAAGGTGGTTCATCGACGTGCCCACATACGGCTTCCTGTCACCATGCATCGCGCGCATTTCTCGCTACAAAACTTCCTGTCCTTTCGGGTGACGGTAAATAGCTTCGGACAGTCCTCGCGTGCGCAAAGAGAGACAGGTGCACTCTTCACAAACTCGAAGGCGAACGATGCTTCGATAGCTTCCAGCGCATAAGCGGATGTCGATGTCCCGCCAAGATTGATCTTGCCTAGCACCGAGCCGTCAGGGAGCACCTCACATGGAGTGCCATGCGGGATGGTCTCGAGGGCAACCTCAGGGCGACGATGTCGTCGTTTCGTCAGTCCGCGTACTGGAAATCTGCGCTGAACTTGCGACTTGGTCCGAGATCGCACGCCAAGCTCGCATTGAATGCTCGAGATTGGTTCGCGGGTCGCCTTTAATCTGATAACACTGCAGGCCGATGGGCCCGCGGTATCCCACTTGGACTAAGGTTCTAACCAATCCCGCGACATCGAAACTGCCTCGGTCGAGTGGCTGAATCAGGTGATCCCAATCCTTGCCGTTCTTGTCCGCGCCATCGATACTCACCGCATACAGCCGGGGCAAGGCACGCTCTAACAATGCCTTGATATCCGGATCAAGTCCAGACCTCAGTTCATGGCACAGATTGAACGTAACCCCCAGATTGCTGCGGTGTGCCTCATCGGCAACTCGCATCGCATCGCTGAGGCGTGCGACGTAAAGCCCATAGTGCGGATACAGAGCGACGCGGAGATTGGCTTGCGCGGCCAAGTCGCAAATTCTCTTGGCGGCTTCAACGGCACGTTGTTCAGCTCCAGGGCCACCACCGCGAATGATCAGCCAGACAATTGTGCTCCGGCCCTTGAGTGCGCGAATCGAGCTCTCAATGCCCAGCTCGTAAGCGATTTGCCCATTGCTAACGTCCGCGTAGACGTAAAGAAAAAAGAACTGGAGCCCCTGGTCATCGATGGCTTTCAGTCGTTCTGGGACCAGCTTCGCTTCATCGAACGAGATTCCGTCGAATCCAGTCTCCTTTGCAAGTTTGGCTTCCTGATCCGGGGTGCGGTCGCCTAAGCCGTCTTCAAACACGAAGAACGGATTGTTGAGATGAGGCGTAGCTTGTGCTTGACTAAGTTGTGCTTGACTGAAAGGAATAGCGATAAATAGCCAGAGCGCGATAAACAGTGCGGAACCCCTCACTAACTTGATCAAGCTCACCCCCATGGCTCAACTGGTTCTACGTAGCGCGCCGAAGCCTGGTGTCTACGACCACAAGATCATTTCATGAACTAATTCACGGGGTCAAGAAGATTCTTTTTCTAGTCCAGCCAATGCTCGATCTCTCTTCGAAATTGGCCAAAGCCCGCAGCTGGCGTAGCACCGCTCTCACAGAAGTAGTCTATTGACGGATGAACTGATTCATGAACTAATGATCGTGCCGATTGACGTCAACACCGGCCACGCTAAATGACCGATATCAATCTTAATCTCAACCACCTTCCGCCGCCTCCACTGCGGACCGATTACAAAATTGGAATCGTGGGCGCCGGCTTCATCGTGCGGCAGGTCCAATTGGTGGCTTATCGCAATGCTGGTTTCCACGTGGCTGGAATTGCCTCGCGTTCACTGGAGATCGCTCAGGACGTAGCTACCCGGCGGGGAATTCCCGCTGCCTATGAGTCCGTTTCGGCCCTACTGGACGACCCGTCGATTGAAGTGCTGGACATTGCCGTACCACCGGATCAGCAACTGGGGATTGTCCGCCTAGCTGTGACACATAGGGAACACATCAAAGCTATCCTGTGCCAGAAGCCGTTGTCCGTTACATTGGCCGATGCCCAGGAGATTGTTAAGCTCTGCGAAGAAGCCGGCGTGAAGCTCGCGGTAAACCAGAACATGCGTTACGATCAGTCAATTCGAGCACTCAAGACGCTTTTGCGAAGAGGTGATTTAGGGCAGCCGATTTTGGCAACGATCGAAATGCGAGCGGTGCCACATTGGCAGCGCTGGCTTTCCAGCTACGACCGTTTGTCACTCCTGAACGTAAGCATTCATCACTTGGACTGTTTCCGTTTTCTCTTCGGCGATCCGGAAGGCATCTTCGTCAGCGCGCGCTCAGACCCTCGAAACCGCTTCGGACAAGCCGATGGTATCTGCCTCTACACCCTTGAATATGCAAATGGTCTTCGCGCCGCCGGATGGGATGATGTCTGGGCAGGACCAGACGGAGGCGTTAGAGACTGGTATATCCGCTGGCGCGTCGAGGGTACTGACGGCATGGCGCAGGGAACAGTTGGCTGGCCTAGCTATCCTAACGCGCAACCCAGCACCATTGACTTCACGACGAAACACAATCCGGGCTATGTATTCTCGCCGCGATGGAAAGAGGTGTGGTTTCCGGATGCTTTTGAAGGCACGATGGGACAGCTGTTTGACAGCCTGGCACGCGGAACGGAACCGGAGATTAGCGGACGAGATAACCTGCGAACGATGGCGCTGATTGAGGCTGGATACCGTTCGATAGCAGAACGACGTCTTGTCAAGCTTAGCGAAATCATTCAACTCGACACGATATGACGATGATCGCGAGCTAACGGATGACTTCAAATACTAAAAGATCGGCGAAAATCCCTCGCTCGTCGGTGACGATTAGGCAAGTTGCCGAGATAGCGGCAATATCGATCGGCACCGTATCACGAGTAATCAACGGGTATGAGGGAGTCGATCGCGAACTCCGTTCACGCGTTGAGCATACAATTCGCGCCCTGGGATATCGCCCCAACATTCTCGCGCAGAATTTTGTCCGAAATCAGTCTCCGATTATTTCATTCGCATTGAGCAATTCCGGGGTACTCGATGCCTTACAAGCGCTGATCTTAATCGGGATTGAAGAATATTGCGAACAGACCGGATATTTTGTTCTTTTTACGCGGTTTCAATATGACCCTCAGTTAAAACCGAACAGGATCACGCTCCCCAAGGTGCTGGAAAGCAATGGACTCACCCGGGGCGTTATTGTGGCAGGCTTAATGCACGACAACTGTTTAGAGGCACTGAAGAACCTTGGGCTTCCATATGTCGTGCTTGCAAACCACACTGCTTCTGAATCAAAACGGGAACAATCAAATCAGGTCCGCTATGACGATGACCGCATCTTCTACGAGGCCACAAATTATCTGATTCAGCTCGGCCACAAGGATATTTGGTTCATCGGCGATACAGCGTTGTCATCATTCCGTACCCGTTACGAAGGATATTCGCGTTCGATGATGGAGCATTCTCTCCAACCCCGCGCTCAAATGCTCCCCCTTTCGCAAAATGCTATCGATAACGATGTATCAGCGTTGAACTCCTTATGGAAGAAGGAAAACAAATGACAGCTGTGATCGCTGGATCCAATCATGTCTCATACGGCGCGATAGAGGCGCTCCGACAGCGCGGCAAGGATATCCCGAGAGATGTCAGTGTGATCGGCTTCGACCATCAAATTGAGCGCAATCGCGCAGCCCACCTGACCAGTGTGTGCGTGGATACGATACAGGTGGGGCGGGAGTTGTGAAGCTCTGTAATCGCACGAATTCTCGGCCACGCGAAGACATTCCTATCAAGATTGTTCCCACCGTATTGGTAAAGCGCGGAACCTGCAGGCCGCTGCGGACAGACGAATACAGTCCGATGGTCCTGTAAACGGTCTCGCGAAGTAAGTGAGGGAGATTTCCTTATAAAACTATAATTGATCGATTCGGCTTGGCTTCATTCCTTAATTGGAACAGCGGAAGGAATCCGGAACACTCGTGAAATCGGTTTCGACACTATCGATATCTTCGCCAACCCATCAGAGATTGATGTGCTAGAGCGGCGCTTGATCAAGAAGACGTGTCTTGAAGTGGACCTTCCTGTGATTTCAGTTGCATACGTCGCTTTGGGTATAGCTGGTTTCAATCAGTCAGTGCGACAAGTTCATATCGATCGCGCGAAGAGGCATTTGGAACTGTGCTACGAACTGGAAGCCGAAACCTGCTGCTCGTATTCGGTGAGTATGTGTGGCAGCAGGAAGTAATTGCGCCCCAGGATCAGTCTAATTGGGCCGTTGAATCAACGCGCGAGTTAGGCGAATTCGCCGCGACCCTTGGCCTCGTACTCGCAATCGAGCTTGAGCCATTTCACCTTTCGATTGTTAAGAATATTTCGGAAATGAAGCTGTTTTGAGGAAATGTAAACCATCCTGCAGTGAAAGCCAATATCGATATCTCACATCTGGCGCTATCCAAAAGTCCACCGTAGATGGTCAATATTTGCAGGAACGCATCACTCATGTCCATATTTCCGATTGTGATAGTATGAGGCATGGTGATCTTCCACCGGCGCGGAGTGGTCAATTTTATTCCCTATCTCGAGGCGCTAAGCGATGCCGGATTTAAGGGGACAGTCAGCATTGAGCTTGAGTACTCGCCTGAGCCCGATAAAATCGTTGAATAGGTCGAAGAGGCTTACCACGAAACGAATACTATTCTGCATCGATTGCGCCTCAGTCTCTGCGTCAAAGTAGCCCAGACGCAAAAAAAACATGATTACGCTGCCCTGCGCAAACACAGTCTCTCATGCCTTTGGGCCTGCTGTCCTCAATGTGGCCAGCAACAAAGCGAAGCTCGGCCTTGAATGAGTCCTCGGTGAAGAATAGCGAAGGCTTTTTTCAGCATGCAAAAAGATATATATCGACCGGTCGGTAAAGCAGCTCTCGGTTCGGAGATTACCAGCGAATTTTCCACTGAGGTTGGTAAAACCTGCTATCGCATGCGCAAAATTAGCGCACAGTTCAAATCATCTAAAATGCAGAGTTGTATGTGGAAGAATTCCGTCTACAGTATCTTCCAATGGAAAATACTGTGTATGGCGGCACTCATGACAAGTATGCCGGTGTCTGCGCAAGTGGCCCTGCGGCCGCTTTAGTCTTACCCCCGAAATTAATCAAAACGGCAGCTTGCTTATTCAACGAAATGCCACTTTTTCCTCATGGCCGAGATGCCGATGAGAGCGAACTGGACCAGACCTATACCGCTCCAAGCTGGTGTCCGAGGATGTGGGGGAAATAAGATTAGTTACATAATAAGCAGTGGACGTCCTGAAAAGAGCATACCTGGCTTTGTTTTTCCGATCTGCAAATTACCAGCTTGGCCACATTCATTCATACTGCGAAAGCCATTTAAGCCGCCTCGGCGTAGATGCCATCGATCTCAAAACCGGAAAGGCCGAAGCGAGAAAGCATTATTACAATCTTGCCGGACTTGTGCCTCGTGCCATTCGCCTACGGCAATCTGGCTGGTATCGCTTGCTATACGGGACTCCAACTCGAGAGCAGATGCTTTATCCCAGAAATGTGAAGTCCAACGTGACTGTCTGCTATTATCCGGAAAAATTGTAGAAGGCACATTAGCCTGCCAGACGAACTTTCTGTCGCTCTATTCGATGCCAACGAGGCATATCGGTCATAGCGCACGCGCGACGTGCAATATAAGTCAATACGCGTAATTTCCATGTTCAGCTGTTCAGTAAATACACCGATACTGACATTCACAACTTATTGGCATATTTATAAACGCTGCGCTAGTGTGATGTCTCTTACGTTTGTTAAATAAGCTTTGTCATCCAGAACGAAGTCTGCCGCAGCAGACGAGGTAAAGAATCGTGGTTTCTGGCGTTTTTACACATGACGCGCCTCAACTTACGCTATGAATTAGAGACACGCGAACCTGACTCGCCATATCATATGGGGATTTTCTAAACTAAACTGGACGTTAATGAAAACTATATTTCTGCTCGTTTTGAGCGCGATGATAGCTGTAGCACTCCCCCATCCGTCTCTGGCACAAGTGTAGATAACGCAGTGCTTGCTCATCCGCCGAAGACTTGGCCCCTATCCCGCGCAATTATTCTGGTCAGCGTCATAGTCACTAGACACAATAACGCGCAGAACGTCGCTTTTCTAAGCCTTGCATGAGAAGTTCAAACAGAGCTCGCGGACACATTAAATCCTCACCGCTATTAGTCGATGGAGTGTTGCTGTTTACCCTGCCGGATAACGTTTGAGCCGTAGATACTCTATAAAGCCATCAAATCTGGCACTATACTACTCGCCCAATAAAGGCTCTAACATCAGCCAACGTCGAGTCGTATCTGCAAGAATTAGTTATTCTTTTTAACTCCAGATGCGCACTTTGTCCTCAACGCCAATGACGGCAAAGTGCGCTGGTTGTAAAAGTTGCCGATTATACGCAAAGCTCCTGTACCACCATAGCGCCACTCTTAGTGAGAAACCATTTGATTGTCGTGTCTCGAGAGATTCGGACAATTTACCGGCTATTTGCGCTCGATCGACCCAGAGACGAGAGCGACACAATGAGAATAAGACGCCACTCCGCCCTCCGGAACACTTAATACCACCACTGGAGGAATGACATAGATGACGTACCTATCATCCGATCTCAACCTGGTGTACTGAGGAACGCAAATGCAACACTTGTATTGAACGAAGAAGCGCATCCTTTTACAATCTTTACACCTGTAGCATAGTCGCGCTGATTGCCGATACCGAGAAATTAGTATGAGCCTTGCAGACCTCTCCCCACGATACGCACGATTATTAAACGTCTAGACGCCGTACTGGATACTAATATTCCGTGGTCGACGCGTAAATGCTCATGCAGGTCGCTCGCAATGCTTATTCTCGTCTTGGATACGAACCACTGAGAAGAATTTGTTGACTGTTCCTTTTAGATCTCTGAACTGGTCGCTCGCGTCGACCGGCGGCATCTCGTTGCGATTCCTGAGAAGGAATCGCCCTCGATAGCCGTCTGTTGCTCCTGATACAACAGCCTGACTAATTCTAGGCGCCCGCTTTGATCCTAAGACTGACTGTTCATCGTAGCTGCTCGTCCGAGCTACAGCCTCTTTTTAGTAAGCCGCCATCGCGCCTATAGCTGAGCAGTGAGATTACAGGCTCTGGTCCATAGAGATCGTCGAAGAGATCTACTACCAAAACGTAAGATTCATTGTAGCCACGAAATCAGCCCAGAGACCGGCGAGCGTTTTGACCTCTTATTCAGAGCTGACATTTGCGAGCGACGCCTACGAAACTTCCTTGCACTTCATACAGATGATGGAAGAACCCTTTAGCATGCCAGCTCTGTGCAACCATAGCGAGATCGCCGATCACGTATGAACTCGTGGCACTCGTATGTGTGACAAGCAGCGCGAGTTCTCTTAGCATAACGCTCCCCAACCAATAGTGTGAGCGCTGGGCATGGCCTATCCGGCGGAGATGGCCTGGCGTAACTGGCCACCTGGGGAAAAAAAGAATACAGAGAGATAGAGCCAGTGTCGTGAAGCCAGATATTCAACTCACCGTTTGAACCTCTGCGCCAAAAGCCTCGCGAGAAGGTTTCCTCACCTAGTTCTGGCATGAGAGCAGCGCCTTCTGGCGTGTCAATAGTTTTTGTATGCCTGATTGATTGAGGCCGCGGCATCGTATGCACAAACAGGCTACGTTAAAGGCGTCCTGGGAGTTGGCGTCTCGAGTGATTGATGGCCTGTTCGAATGAGGAAGACTGCCATCTTCTCCGTGTCCATGCCCACACCATCGCTATCAGAGTTTAGGCCCCATAGCGGCGGCAGCGCTAATAGAGATCCGGCGTCGTCCACACCATAGCAGCTTGAGCACTAGCTCGCATAAATTGTCTTACCCTTCTATGTATCTCCAGTCAAAGCAGGAAGCTTGAAATACAAGCGGACTACATATGCGTGGCCTTTAGCCATCTCTCGAAAGCCAGTCAACGTAAGCAGTCAAAACCTTCATCTCCTCGCTATATCGCGGCAAAGACTCCCATTTTCGCTGCGTGAAACATTCCTGAAACCTTACCTGTAGAGAGATGACGTGCTCGCTCTCTTTTAACATGAGAAAGAGATTAGCCATGTCGATCATCAGCGCAGCATAAGCCGCGTTCCGCTTCGAATGTGACAGTCGCTGCAGGAAAGTTGATAACCAGTCGGTACTCGCATACTTTGGAGTCTGATCAAAGATAAGTTTGCCAAACGAATTTGTTGCCCCTTGTTACCGGATAGCATAGCTGCTGTTTGAAAGTGCGACTGAATACCGGCCGGAGTGCGAGTGAAGTGGGATGCGCCCTGGCAAACCGAGACCACTCTCGTGAGCAGCAAGACAGCAGGCTCAGATTTGCTCGTTAAAGTATTCACTTGCATCGTTCACTTCGACCCTACTTTGCATCGTCTTCGAATGAGTTGATGTGCTTTGGATTGTGAGCTGGAATCATAATCTCTAAGCGGTTGTGGCATACTGTAACTCCTCTTACTTGCTTCTTCTTCTGTTCCATCATGTTGAGCACACCTGCACCGCCTCATAGACGTCACTTCATTGGATTGCCGATCTTTATGTACCGTGAGGACCTGTGTAGCGCATTTTATGAAGAGCCAATTCCATGCTTGCTGGCTCGTGTCATTTGGAAAGCGCCAACGCCCACCCAGAGCGACGTCGATCATCGTTTGACCAAGCCGAAAGAAAGACCTCACACCCTGCGAGTTCATCTGCAAAACCTGGACAAAAGAACCCCAGCGCTTTAGCCTAAATCCAACCCATCAAACTCCGAGACCAAACAACTAAAGACGCGTCGATGCAAGACGAGTTCAGAGAAAAAGCATTGTAAGGTACAATCCTGAATTAATTAAACAGCTCTCTTTTGCATAATTCCGTGCGGAGTGAATCCCCTTAAACAGTTATCCGAAAGTCGCAATTGCTAAAACGTGTTCTATCCAAACTGATTCGTCTGGCTGGTGACATCATTGTGTCTTGCAGGAGCTGTGCCGTGACGCGTTAGCTGTCGCGACAGCAGTCGCGTGCGTGTCGCTCATACGCAGGATCTCGATTTCAATCAGGATGTGCAGCCGATTCTGGCCCGCAACTGCTTCAGTTGCCATGGGCCCGACCCGGAGATGCGCAAGGCCGGCCTGCGGCTCGATCTTGAGAATCGGCGATCGCAAAACGCCCGGGCCATCCGGATGCGATTGTTCCCGGACATCCCGGAGAAAGCGAGCTGATCAAGCGCATCGAGTCGAAGGATCCTCATCATCTGATGCCGCAATCGACGCAAGGCGAAGCGAAGCCGATGAAGCCGGAGGAGATTGCCATCCTGACGAATGGGTGAAGGAGGGCGCCGTCTACCGGCCGCATTGGGCGTTTGAGAAGCCGGTCAAGCCGCCATCTGCCGGCCGTGCGAACACGATTGGGTCAAGACCCCGATCGATACGTTTGTTCTGGCACGAATGGAGAAGGAGGGCTTGCATCCCTCGCCGGAAGCCGACAAAGCCACGCTGATCCGGCGCGTCACGCTCGACCTGACCGGTTTGCTGCCGACGCCCGCCGAGGTAAAGCCTTCGAAAAGGACAATTCGCCGAATGCCTATGAGCACCTTGTCGATCGACTGCTTGCGAGGCCGAGTTATGGCGAGCGCGGGCGCGCTACTGGCTCGATTACGCGCGCTATTCCGACACTTATGGACTTCATTACGACAACAGCCGCGACATCTGGCCCTATCGCGATTATGTGATCCGTTCGTTCAACTCCAACAAACCATTCGATCAGTTTGCCATGGAGCAGATTGCCGGCGACCTGCTGCCGGCGAAGAATCTCGATCCGCTCATCGCCAGCGGCTACGTTCGCCTGGGCCTGAGCAGCAACGAAGGCGGCACCATTCCCGAAGAGTTGCGCGTGAACATTGCGCGCGAGCGCACCGAGGCTTTCGGCGCAACCTTCATGGGCCTCACCGTCGGCTGCGCCGTGTGCCACGACCACAAGTTCGACCCCACCACGCAGAAGGACTTCTATGCGCTCACCGCGTTCTTCAACAACATCGACGAGAAGCCCTTCAACGACGACCGGCCGGTGTGGGCGCCGGTCGCGCGCATTCCCAAGGCCGCAGAACACGGAGGCGTTCAACCGCGTGCTGGCGAGGCGCTCCGAGCTTGCAGGCCAACTGAACGCAGCGCGGTTGCAGGAGCGCGACCTTGTAGAGCGATGGCTCGCTTCGAGGCAAAATCCGCCCCAGGCCGTCTCGACCGACAAGCTGGTGCTTCGCCTGCGCCTGGATGAAGGCGGCGGCGAGGTGCTCAAGAACAGCGCGCCGAATGCGCACCCGGCGAGCTTCGCCATCGGCAAATCGAAGCCGCAATGGGGGGAGACGACCTGGCTGTGGCCTGACTTCCGCATGGATGCCAGCACGCGCGTCATGCTTGGGCAGACGGGTGATTACGACTCCAACCAGCCGTTCTCATTGGGCGGCTGGTTCATGTTGCGTTCCGCGCCCAACTACTCCGTCGAGGGCACTTCAGGAACGCTGATCTCGAAGATGGATTCGACCCAGCACAACCGCGGCTGGGAGATCGCCATCGAGAAAGGAATCCTCATCGTCGATCTTGTCAATGAAGAGCCCAAGGAGCAGGCCAAGCCCAAGAAGGCAGCAGCGAAGAAAGGAGCGCAGACAAAGGAGCCTTTCGATTACCCCACCCCGACCGACCTGACGGCGAAGGATCTGGCGCCCAACAAGCCGCCGCACAAGAAGGAAGCACACAAAAAGGAAGCCGCAGAGAAGAAGGAAAGCCAAAAAGCCGGCTGCCGAGGTGGCCCAGATACGACGCCGCTGGTCGCGATCAAGATTTCAACGGTCGATCGTCTGCCTCTCGATGGCGAGTGGAAGCATCTGTTCTTTACCTACGACGGATCGGGCAAGGCATCGGGAGTCAAGATCTATGTGAACGGCCTGCCGGTGGCCACGCGCGTGGACTGCGATGCGCTTGGCCACAAGACGATTCGCACGCAGGCTCCGATGCAGCTTGGATGGCGATATCCCGACGCCAATCCTGCGCAGGAGACGCGCTATCAGGATCTTCGGCTCTATGGGCGCGCGCTGACCGCAGAAGAAGCGAAGCGGCTGCCCTTCGAAGACTATGTTGCGGAGATGACGAGCAAGCCCGCAAGCCAATGGAATGAAGATCAATGGCACGTGGTGAGCCAGTTCTATCTCAACAACGTGGACACGACCTATCAGGCGCGATCCAGAGCCAGATCCGGGAGTTGGATGCGCAGCTCGAGAAGCTCTCCGAGGGCGGCGACCTGACGCTGGTGTCCTGGGAGAAGCCGTCGATCGCCTATGCCCATGTGCTTACGCGCGGCATTTACTCGGCGCGCACGGAGCGTGTGGAAGCGAACACGCCGCATTTTCTTCCGCCCTTGCCGGCAGGCGAGCCGCACAACCGGCTGGCGCTGGCCAAGTGGACGGTGAGCCCGGAAAATCCGCTGACGGCGCGCGTGACCGTGAATCGCATGTGGTATGAGTTGTTCGGAACCGGCCTTGTGGAAACGACAGAAGACTTCGGCATCATGGGCCAGCGGCCTTCGCATCCCGAGCTGCTCGACTGGCTGGCGGTCGAGTTCCGCGAGAGCGGATGGAACGTGAAGCACATGTACAAGCTGATGGTGATGTCGGCGGCTTACCGGCAGAGCGCGAAGTCAACGCCGGAGCAACTCGCGAAGGATCCGAGGAACCTGCTGCTGTCGCATGGGCCGCGCTTCCGGATGGACGCCGAAATGCTGCGCGATGTGGCGCTGGAGTCGGGCGGGTTGCTGGTGAGCAAGATCGGCGGCCCCAGCGTGAAGCCCTATCAGCCGGCAAATGTGTGGGAGCAGATCGGCATCGGCGGCAGCGACACGCTAATTATGTGCAGCAGCATGGCGATGCGCTCTATCGGCGCAGTATGTACACCTACTGGAAGCGCATGGCGATGCTGCCGGACATGGATGTCTTCGACGCGCCCATGCGCGACGTGGTGTGCACGCGGCGGCAGCGCACCGATACTCCGTTGCAGGCGCTGGTGACCATGAACGATGTGCACTGGGTTGAAGCCGCGCGGGCGCTGGCGCAGCGCGTGATCGAGAAGGGCGGCAAGCAGCCGCAGCAGCGCATCGACCTGATGAGCGAGATTCTTCTGTCGCACGATCCTCCGCCAAAGATGGCGGCAGTTCTGGAGAATTCGCTGACGCAGATGCAGAAGCACTACGCAGCCGATCCCAAGGCCGCGCATGAACTGATTGCAGTGGGCGAAAAGAAAAGCGATCCGTCGATTCCGGAGCCGGAGCTGGCGGCATGGACGATGGTGGCCAGCGAGATGCTGAACCTGGACGAGACGGTAACGAAGTAGTTGAGGGAGACCCTATGAAGCAGCATCCCCTTTGTACCGATTGCGAGCACGAACCGAGCGTGATGGATCTTCCCATCCCCGCGGGATTGAAGCAGGAGTGGGCGGCGCTCGAGACGCGGCGGAACTTTCTTGGCCGCTCGGGCAAGGTGCTGGGATGGGCGGCGCTGGCCAGCCTGCTGGGCGAGCGTGCTCTGAGCGGCGATGCAGATGCGGCGAGTACGCAGAGTGCGTCCGCGACGCCAGTGGCAGGAGATTGGCAGCTGCCGTATTTCGCGCCCAAGGCCAAGCGCGCGATTTATCTCTTCATGTCGGGCGGGCCGCCGCAGATGGACCTGCTCGATTACAAGCCGAATCTGGCCGCGCTCTACAACCAGGACATTCCCGACTCGGTGCGCGGCAAGCAGCAGTTGACGGGCATGACGGCGGGGCAGGCGCATTTTCCTATCGCGCCGTCGCACTGGGCCTTCAAGCGGTACGGCAAATCGGGAACGTGGGTGAGCGATCTGCTGCCCGTCTACGGCGCAGATCGTCGATGACCTGACGATCGTCAAGTCGACCAATACCGACGCGATCAATCACGAGCCGGCGATCATGCTGATGAACACCGGCAACATGAATGCAGGCAAGCCGTGCCTGGGCTCGTGGCTCTCCTACGGGCTGGGCAGCATGAACGACAATCTGCCCACCTTTATGGTGCTGCAGACCAAGGTGAATCGCGAAGGAGAACAACCAGCCGGTTTCGTCGCGGCTGTGGAGCAGCGGATTTCTTTCCTCGGAGTACGCCGGCGTCGGATTGCGTTCCGCCGGCGATCCGGTGCTCTTCCTCACCGACCCGAATGGCGTGGATCGCGAGGTGCGCCGCAAGATGCTCGATGCCGTGAATGCAGATCAACCGGCAGACCTTCCAGGAGCTCGGCGATCCGGAGACGAATGCGCGCATTGCGCAGTACGAGATGGCTTATCGCATGCAAACCTCGGTGCCGGAGCTTGTGGACCTGAGCAAGGAGCCGCAGTCCACCTGGGATCTCTATGGACCCGACGCTAAAGAGCCGGGCACCTTTGCGTATAACTGCCTGCTGGCGCGGCGCATGGCCGAGCGCGGCGTGCGGTTCACGCAGATCTACAAGCGCGGATGGGATATGCACGACGACGTGACCGGATTGATGCCGATGCTTTGCGAGGAGACAGACCGCGGCTGCTATGCGCTGGTCACCGATCTCAAGCGGCGCGGCCTGCTCGACGACACGCTGGTCATCTGGGCCGGCGAGTTCGGGCGCACCGTCTACAGCCAGGGCGGGCTGACGCAAGAAAACTACGGGCGCGACCATCATCCGCGCTGCTTCACCACGTGGATGGCGGGCGGCGGCGTGCGGCCGGGCATCACCTACGGCGAGACCGATGAGTACAGTTACAACGTCGTCAAGGACCCTGTGCCCGTGCGCGATTTCAATGCGACCATCCTGCACTGCCTGGGCATCGACCACAACAAGCTCACCTATAAGTTCCAGGGGCTCGATCAGAAACTGACCGGGCCGGTGCCGGCGAGCGTGGTGCAGGGACTGCTGGCGTGAAGCGGGCAAAGCGCCGCTTCGTTTCCGACAGGCTGCTTCCAAAGAGCAAGCGACGCGCGCAGCGTGGGGTGGGGCTTTGGCGTTGAGCATCGTGCTGCTGCTGCTGCCTTTTCTCTTCAAGCTCGATGGCAAGCCGCACGCCGACTGGCAGCAGTTTCTGGGGCGATTTCATCCGCTCGCGGTGCATCTTCCCATCGGGCTCATCGTGCTTGTGCCGCTGCTCGAGATTGCGGGAGCATTCCGCCCGGCCCTGCGCGAGGCCGCGGGATTTGTGCTGGCCCTTGGCTTCGTCGGCTGCCTGGGCGCGGTCACGCTCGGGTATCTGCTGGCCTACGGAAGCGGTGAGGCGGGCGTGAGCGTCACGCGGCACATGTGGGGCGGCATTGCGCTCACGATCGGCGTGCTTCTGTGCCTGCTGGCGCGGCCCTGGTGGTCGTCTGGCGCTGCGCCGCGGGTGTATCCGGTATTGCTGGCCTGCGTGCTGCTGGTGCTTTCGTGGACGGCGCATCAAGGCGGCTCGTTCACGCACGGAAGCAACTACCTGACCGAATACATGCCTGCGCCGATGAAGCGCGTGCTTGACGTTCGGGAACGTGCAAGCAAAGACGGTGCCGGGCTCGTTTTATGCCAGGCACATCGACCCGATCTTCGATTCGAACTGTGTCACCTGTCATGGCGAAGAGAAAGTTAAGGGCGGGTTGCGGCTCGATTCCTATGAGCTGCTGATGCAAGGCGGCAAGGATGGGGCGGTCATCGTTCCGGGCAAGCCCGAAAAGAGCCTGCTGTTCGAGCGCGTCACGCTGCCGCCAGGCGATAAGCACTCCATGCCCGCCGAAGGCAAGCCGCCGTTGAGGCCGCAGGAGATCGCGTGGATTACGCGCCTGGATTCAGCAGGGAGCATCGCCATCCGCCACCACAGCTGGCGGGAGTCTCGATCCGCGAAGAGGCAGGAGTGCCGCTGCAGCCGGTGGGAGACTATAGCGCGATGATGGCCGAGATTCGGCAGATGGAGAAAGGACAGGGCGCGAAGCTGATGCCGGTCTCGAGCAAGCCCTCCGATGGATTGATCCTGAATACGGTGGATGTGGCCGGTAGCTTTGGCGACGCGCAGCTTGCGCAATTCCAGAAATTCGCGCCCTACATCGTGGAAGCAGAGCTGGGACGCACGGCGGTGACCGATGCAAGCTTCGATACGCTGGGTAAATTTACGCATCTGCGCGCGCTCCATCTTGAAGGAACGGCCGTCACCGGAGACGGACTTGCGAAATTGGCTCCGCTTTCGCAGTTGACTTACCTGAATCTGAGTGGGACCAGAGTGACCTCGGCAGCCGTGGCTCCGCTCGCTTCGATGAAGAATCTGCGCCACGTTTATCTTTTCAACACGCCGGCACAACCCGCGCTGCCACGGGGTCGACGCATACCATCGCGAGGAATGCGCCATGAAACGGACAGGGAATCAAGCTGTAGCCGGAGCATTCGACAGACGGCATTTTTGCGCTGTTGCGGGAGCCGCCGCGCTGGCCGCTCTCGCTGGAAAAGGTGCGGAAGCAGAGGTGTGCCACGCAGATGAAAGCACAGCCGGAATGACGATGCAGACAGGCAACGGGGAGTGGACGTATCAAGTTGTGCCGGGGTGGGGACAACTACCCGCGGGACTGCGTTTGGAGGCACTCACGGAGGCATTGCTACCGACAAAGCCGGGCATATCTACGTCAGCACGCAGAGCGAGACAGGGATTCTAGTCTATGGCCCCGATGGACATCTGTTGAAAACGATTGCCAACGAATATCCCGAGGTTCACTCGATGTTCTACGCCGAGGAGGATGGCGTCGAGTACTTTTACACGACCGTGCAGAAGGGAACGCCGAGGGAGAACTGGCTCTTTGTCAAGATGAAGACGGACGGCACAGTTGTGCAGAAGATTACCGCTCCGCCGGAGGCCGGCTTCAAAGCGCCAAACGAGTGGCGGCTGACAGCGGCCGTACCGGCACCGGATGGCAACATCTTCATTGCCAATGGCTATGGGGACTCGCGTCTCTTCCGGTTCGACAAGAACGGTGGATATCGGGCGAGCTATGCCGGGAAGGGTAATTCGAATGGTTTATTCGACTGCAGCCACGGGTTGGCGGTCGATACGCGCTACGACCAGCCGCTACTACTGATCTGCGACCGTGAAAACCGCCGGCTGGTTCATTTCGACTTCGACGGAAAATTCGTGCAAACGATCACACTGCATCTGCGGCGGCCATGCCAGGTAAGCTTCTTTGGAGACTATGCGGTGGTTTCTGAATTGGAAGGGCGCGTCACCATCCTGGACAGGGACAACACTCCGGTGGCTTTCCTCGGAGACAATCCGCAGAAAGCCCAGTGGGCGAACTACCAAGTTCAGCCACGTGAGGTCGCTTCTGCATCGTTCAGCGCAGCCCATGGATGTTACATCGATAAGAACGCCGATATTTATGTTTCCGACTGGAATCGAATTGGCCGTGTGACTAAGCTCGTTAGGACAAACGCATAGACCATCTTCGGGCCAGGTCGGCCCGGTATAGCGGTGACTTTCGGGTGCAAGTTCTGCTCTCAGCAAAATCGCGTAAACTCTTTATCGAGAAACAGAAACCAACCACGAATTTTCCCAAGCCTGAAAACGCGTGACGCTTCGAACATTTGCCGATTAGCGATCCAGACTTTCGAACGCACCCTCCACCGTCTCGCCCGTGGAATCCTCACGCGCCCGGGAAACCGCCGCGCTGGAATGCGCTGCCAACTTCATCATTGTAAACACATCTGCACACAGCTCACTGAGCATTGAAACCCTAGTGTCGATTATTTGGAAGCCTGAGGAAGTTGAAAATTGACGCCCGCGTCATCGTTCAGCTTTGTGGTTGCGGACAGGTTCAATTGGTCAAGCGGGATATTGCGATGAGGACTATCCAAAACATACAGCGTGGTGGAGGTCATAGCGTAATTATGAATTTGCTCCGAAGGTCGACCGTCTTTGAAGATAAGAGTGACCGCCTCCTCGCTATCTGGGACAGAGGATGCGTGCGATTGATCGTTGGAGGACTGGTGGTCCCGATAAATGCTGGGCCAGGCCTGCTCCGGTGGTCCACCACCATCGCCGCCGGCGGCATCATCGAGAGCAGCCCCCGAATCGTCATACCCAGTCGGCTCAGCGGTATCGCCGTAATCGAGAGAATCCGGATCGATCCATCCCGTCCCTCCCGGAACAACGTAATACATTCCCGTTCCGTACGCCATCCGCCGCGACCTCCGAGGCCGATAGAGTCTGCGCCAGGTATCGTTTGGATGGCTTTCGAAGTTGCCAGAACTTCCTCTCCGAAAAACCGGCGCGGAGTTGAAATATCTGTTGCCTACGTAGTGGGCAGGAGCCGCAAAACTAGAGGAGCGTGAAGAGGAGAATCCTCCACGAAATACCGGGGCAGAATGATAGGAAAAACCGCCACGAGACGCAGAACGTTGCGCGCAGGCAGGGAGAAGAAACACAGCGACAAACAGCGAGATTGCTGCGAGGCGCTTCATGAAGATAGTTTACGCCTATGCGCGCGGCCAGATCGAGATATCCTGCTGGCAGGCTCTCGCCGCCGCCAGCCCAACATTCGCGTCAAACGGAAACGGAAGCCCCCTCTATTCGCTTTCCATCCCACTGTGATTCAATGAAAAGAGATGACGGAACGCTCCTCCACTTTGGCTCATCGGTCGGCTGCGCGCCGCATGAAGGCCGCAACCCGCCGAGTTCGCGAACTCGCGTCGATCGCCCATGCTCTGGCGTCGACCGGCCATCCCTATATGGCGCACATCGTTCCCATGCGACGGTGCAACCTTTCCTGCACCTATTGCAATGAGTTCGACGATGTCTCCGATCCGGTTCCATTGACAGAAATGCTGCGTCGCATTGACGATCTGGCGCGGCTCGGCACCAGCGTCGTCACCATCTCCGGTGGTGAGCCGCTGTTGCATCCTGAACTGGAACAGATCATCGCCCGCATCCGCCATCATGGCCGCATCGCTGGCATGATTACCAATGGCTATCTGTTGATGCCCGACCGCATCGCGCGCCTGAACCGCGCCGGCCTCGACCACATGCAGATCTCCATCGACAACGTGCAGCCGGATGAAGTCTCCAAAAAAAGCCTCAAAGTGCTGGATAAAAAACTACAGATGTTGGCTGAGCACGCCGATTTCCATGTCAACATCAATTCCGTCGTCGGCGGAGGAATCAAGTACCCACAGGATGCCCTGACCATTGCGCATCGCGCATTAGAGCTTGGATTTACCTCCACCATCGGCATCATTCACGACGGAGATGGCCAGTTGAAACCTCTGCGCGACGAAGAGCGAAGGATCTACTACGAGGTCAAGAATTTAGGAAAGAAGCATTATTCCCGCTTCAATCACTTTCAGGAAGCCATTGTCAACGGCGAGCCGAACGATTGGCGCTGCCGAGCCGGCGCGCGGTATGTATACATCTGCGAAAACGGATTGGTGCATTACTGTTCGCAACAGCGCGGCTGGCCCGGCACTCCGCTATCGGAATATCGCCGTCAGGACGTGAAGCGAGAATTCCTGACGGAGAAAACCTGCGCTCCCAACTGCACCATCTCCTGCGTACATCAGGTTTCCTATATTGACCATTGGCGCGCTCCACAGACCTCAAAGATTTCCCCCGGCCTGCCCCCTGAGTCCGTGCAAGAGCAGGAACTGGTTCATATTCAGCTCTCGTAAACCGTTGCCCTTCAGTACACTCCCAACAAGGGCAATGGTCATTCATGAACGCGTCTGAAAACGGAATTAACACCGCAACCGAACCGTCCGAACGGCCCGATCCTTGGCAGCGTTGGTTATTGTCGCGACCTGCTCTATGGGCGGGGACATTGCTTGCGTTGAGTTCTGTTGCGGATGCGATTCGCAACAGCATTTTGCATTCCCTCGATTTCCAATGGAGCCCAGCGCGGCTATTGGCGCGCCATATCGATCCCTGGGCCACCTATCTTGCGGGTGATCCCGGCCATCGCATCCTGCTGAACCAGGTGCCCAATGATCTGCATGAACTCTATGTTGCGATGCTGCCATTCGGCTATCTGCCTCTGATGCCGGCCAAGCTGGTATGGGCGGCGATCAATTTGGCGCTGGTTCTGTTGAGTTGCTGGTTGATAGCGCGAATGTACGAACTGAATGGCCGCAAAGCATGGCTGCTCACGTTGTTGGTACTGACCGGCACGCCTGCCAGAGTAACCATCGGCAACGGTCAGGTGACTGCCCTGGTGCTTGCATCACTCGCCCTGTGGGCAGTGGTTCTGTCGTCATCAGGGCGCGGACTGCTGCTTGGAATATCGTGGGCCAAGTACAGTGTGCCGCCAGTGCTGGCGGCATTTCTATTGCTGCGGCGTCGCTGGCGACTGCTGCTGTATTCGCTATTGCCGCCTTCAATTGGCTTTTTATTCTTCTACGCGTGGCTGCGCACGCCCTTCTGGACATTGTTCTTCGAACCCTTCCGCACTTCGGCGAACAATGTCTCGCCTGGCCTTGCCAACATCATGGCCATTGGCGAAATCGCACTCAGACATCCTCCCATGTTTCGCCCGGCGCCCGATGCTCTCTATCTTTCCCATTCCGTGGGATGGGCACTCTACGCTCCTTACCTCTGCGGAGTCGCGCTGGCCTTGGGGATGGCAGCTTACTTCTTCGCACACAGCAAACAGGTGGATGGCCGCCTTCTCATGGCCTGCCTGATGGCTGCCTGCCTGCTCTGCTTCAAACACCAGATTTACGATTTTCTGTTCCTGATTTTTCCTCTCGCCGCGGCGTTGAAGGCTGAGCACAGCACCGCGCGAAACCGGCTGCTCGCGCTGATTGCCTATTTCTGGTACGTGGAGAGAGCTGCTCCACATCCGGCGCTGGGAATTCTGGCCGGCTGTCGTCATCGTCAGCTTCTGTCTGCTGCTAGGCCTGATTGCCGCAACATGGAAGCTCCGCGACCGCGTACGTTGGAACATAGACTGGAAGCTGTGACGGTGATCTGGGGACACCGGCAACCAAGGTGCTCAGAGACAACAGCTGCCGGATCGCCGCTCATTCCACGTTATCGAAGAAGAGTTTTCCAATGATCCAACTAAGGCGCGCCTACGACCCGCCCCGTCGCACCGACGGAACCCGGTTTCTGGTCGAGCGACTATGGCCGAGAGGAGTAAAGAAGACCTCCCTGCACATCAAGGACTGGCTGAAGGATGTGGCCCCCAGCACGGAGCTGCGCCAGTGGTTCAGCCACGATCCCGCCAAGTGGGATGAGTTCCGCCGCCGTTATTTTGTCGAGCTGAAATCCAATCCGGAGGCGTGGAAGCCGATCGTCGAGGCCGCGCGGCACGGGACTGTGACCCTGATTTACAGTTCGCACGATACCGAACACAACAATGCGGTCGCGCTCGATGAATTTCTCAAGCATCATCTGCCGAAGAAAAAGACCACGCCTAAATCCGCCGCATGAAACCGGCCCATCCCGATGTCAATACTTCGGCACCTTGGGGTCTACCCTCTTTGACCATGCGTCGATGCCGCCTGCGACATTGTGAACGTTCTTGAATCCGTTCTGCGCCAGGAATTCCGCCGCCTTCTGGCTGCGTCCGCCCACTTTGCAGTGCACTACGATCTCCTGCGTCGGATCCAGTTCCCGCACACGTTTCGGCAGGTCATTCAAGGGAATCAAGTGTCCGCCAATCTGTGCAATGGCAAATTCATACGGCTCACGCACGTCCAGCAGGAATAGGTCCTCTCCAGCATCCATACGCCGCTTCAGTTCCTCCGGCTCCATTTGCGGAATTCCATTTACCACCGCAGCGGGCGCGGCTGACGCCGATGGCAGTCCGCAAAATTGCTCGTAGTCGATCAGCTTGGTAATGGTCGGATGCGTGCCGCAGACCGGGCATTCAGGGTTCTTATGCAGCTTCAATTCGCGAAAACGCATCGCCAGCGTATCGACTAAAAGAAGACGACCAATTAACGGTTCGCCCTGGCCGAGGATCAGCTTGATGACTTCGGTCGCCTGAATAATACCCAGCAGACCAGGCAGAATCCCAAGCACTCCACCTTCCGCGCAGGATGGAACCAGACCTGGCGGAGGCGGCTCCGGATACAGGCATCGATAGCACGGACCGTCTTCTGTGGCAAAGACGCTGGCCTGGCCTTCAAAGCGAAAGATCGAGGCGTAAACGTTCGGCTTGCCAGCCAGCACGCAGGCATCATTTACCAGGTAGCGCGTCGGGAAATTGTCCGTGCCATCGGCAACAATGTCGAAGTCCTTGAAAATTTCCAGCGCGTTTTCGCTGCTCAACCGCGTTGGAAATTTCACAATCTTCACGTTCGGATTGATGGCCTTCAACGAGTCTTCCGCTGAGTCGATCTTGAGCCGCCCAATATCGCTGGTGCTGTGAATCACCTGGCGATGAAGATTGCTGGCTTCCACCACGTCAAAATCCACGATGCCAAGCGTACCCACGCCCGCGGCCGCTAGATACATGGTCAGCGGCGCACCCAATCCACCGGCGCCGATGCACAGGACGCGCGCAGCCTTTAGCTTTAACTGACCCGCTTCCCCTACCTCGGGCAGGATTAAATGCCGCGAATACCGCGCCATCTCTTCCGGCGTCAGCGTCAACGCGGGCGCGGCAGCCTCGGCAACAGGCGCGCCGCCTGCAATCGACGGAATGATGGAGAGTGAATCCGAATCCTTTACCGGCGCATTTTCCTTTTGATCGATGTAGCGGATGTCTTCGTCATTCAAATAGACATTCACGAATGCGCGCAGCTTGCCCTGTTCCGTGTAGAGATGCTTGCGCAATTCTGGAAATTGTGTTGTGAGCGCAACAAGCGCTTCTGCAACGGTGTGGGCTGCAACATCAACGACTGACTGCTTGCCGGCATACACGCGCAGCGGAGTGGGAATGTAAATCTGCATAATGCAATCCTCGCATGGTTCTGAACCAACTCAACGGGTTTAGGGTAACGGGCTAGCGAGCGCCGACACCGGTTGCAACTTCAATCGGCTCGCGTTCCAGGCGCTTGTCTTCCTCGCCCGTTCCGGCCAACAGAAAGGAGTTTGTGTCCGTCGCCCGACATCGTCCTGTGCCATCACCGTCGCCGGCATTCCCCACTACGGCGGTGATCACATACGAACATCCCACCCAGTGAGCTTCTTCCAAATCGGTCTTCGACCATTGCGCGGGATGGTCGGGATGCGAATGATAAAAACCGACGATGTCCAGTCCTCGACGACGAGCCTGCTGCTGAATGCGGATCAACTCCTGCGGCGCAATCTGGTAGCGATTATGGGCGGAGTCGGAGCGGGTATTCTCAGCCGAGACCGCGTCGATGACGGTATTTACGCCCTCTTCGATATGTCCTAACAGAACACCGCAACACTCATGCGGATATGTCTCTTCCCCATGCTGGCGAATCCTGTCGAATTGCACCTTATCCATGCGCAGCATCGTGGTCCCTATTCCTCCCAAAACCGTTCGCTTAAATATTTGTCCGCACCATCGGCCAAAATGGTCACGATCACGGCTTCTTCATTTTTTGCCGCACACTCTTCCGCGATTCGCAAAGCAGCCGCCACAGCAGCAGCAGCAGAAATGCCTACCAACAAGCCGTTTTCACGGGCCAGTCGTCGCGCCATCGCGTGGGCGGTTTCCGTTTCCATCTCCACCTTGCGGTCCGCAAGCTGCGAGTCGTAAATACTCGGCACCAGCGCGGTCTCCATGTGCTTTAAACCTTCCAGGCCATTGAATGGCGAGTCTGGTTCGAGCGAAATGCATTCGATGTGAGGATTCAACTCCTTTAAACGCCGCGTCGTCCCGACAAACGTTCCACTGGTACCCAGGCCAGCCAGAAAATGTGTAATGCGGCCTTCGGTCTGCCGCCAGATCTCATTCGCTGTGGTTTGATAATGCGCGCGCCAGTTATTGTCATTCGAGTACTGATCAGCGTACCAGTACTTCTCCGGTTGGCTCGTCGCCAGCTCGCGCGCCTTGAGAACCGCGCCGTCCGTACCATCCGCCGGATCGGTCCAGAGGATATTCGCCCCATACGCAGCCAGAATTTGTTTCCGCTCCGGCGAAACATTCGAGGGCATCGCCAGGGTGACCGGGAACCGTAGGACCGCACCCAGCATCGCATAGGCAATGCCTGTGTTGCCGCTGGTGGCATCCAGCAGATGCTTTTTCTTGCCTGGGCCGATCAACCCCTGCTCGATTCCGTCCAACACAATTGCTTTCGCAGCGCGGTCCTTCACAGAGCCGCCTGGATTGGCCCACTCCGCCTTGCCGAGGATTTGAACTCGACCAAGATTGGCAGCGAGTCCGTCGATGCGAATCAATGGCGTGTTGCCGACGCGATCCAGTATCCCGCTGCCTAATAGGGCGCGATTGGCGACATCTTGCTTTTCGGATTCGTCAGTCGTCAGCATTGCAACGGTCTCACAATTCGCAGTTTGTTCGGATATTTCGTCCAGATGTACCTTTTGAGCTCGGCCTGCCATGGCTTGTCGTATGGACTGTCCGCAGAAAGCAGACATTCGCTCACGCTATACTGAAAGTGTAGCGTCATCTGGCGGGTCGCGGCAATCCCGAACGCACCATGTGGCCTGTTTTGAGCCGCTTCCGAAGCCAAAGTCCCATCGATATTTTCTATGAGCAAGAAATCAATTCTTCCCGCCAAGACCTTCGATAGCGCCCTGACCTATTTTCGCACCCATGGATTTGATGTCGAGGAACCCCACGGAGTCGCAAATCAGGTGCAGGTCCGTAAATATGGCTGCGCCGCGGTGTTAGCGCGGATGTCGAACGGCGGCGTAGCCTGCATGGCTGGGCCGGGCTGCCTGGTTGGCGGTGAAATTGCCACCCTTGTCGACCGCGGCTATCAAAAATTCCTGTGCACGAGCCGACTCGAAATTTCAGCAACCGCCGACCATCTGCACGCGCTTCATGCCTTCCAGGAAGAAGTATGGGAAGCCATCGGCAGGCCCGACTACTACAACCTGGCGCTCGGCACCGTCAGCGATCTTTACCTTTACGACCGGCTCAAAGGCCGCGAGCCTGAGCCCAAGGCCGCTTCAGACGCTCATTAAAGCCACCTGCCAAACAGGATCGAACTGAACGTTCTTATTTGCGGCGACCCTGCTCGCGCTGCCACTCCCGATAAACTTCGCTTTTTGATACCCCACGATCGCGCGCGACGCGCTTCAGCGCTGCTTGCTCGTCCAACCCTTGGCCAAGATAAATAGCCATCGCAGACCGCAGATCGCTGTCCGGCACAGCATTGTTTGCTGCGGACTGAGCCGGATCGGCTCCTGCAACCAACAGCGTCATTTCGCCGCGCAGCAGGTCGCGGCTGGCGCAGACGATTTCCAGCTCCTGTAGCGTGCCACGCAAAAATTCTTCGTGAACCTTCGTGATCTCGCGGGCCAGCACCGCTCTTCGCTCCAGGCCAAAAATCTGGATCGCATCCCGCAGAGACTCCAGCACTCGATGCGGCGCTTCATAGAAAATCAGCGTGGCCCGCTCGCTGCGAAGAGTTTCAAAAAAACTGCGCCGCTCGCCTGTACGTGGGGGCGGAAATCCAACAAACAGAAACGATGCTGTGTTGAGGCCCGATGCAGCCAACGCAGATACCACCGCAGACGCGCCGGGGATTGGAATCACTGGAACGCCCGCAGCCACTGCCTGGGCCACCAGATGCGCTCCCGGATCCGAAATACCGGGCATACCAGCATCGGAGACCAAAGCGATGCGGCCGCCGGCCCGCAGCTCAACGATCAATTCTTCCGCGCGCTCGCGTTCATTATGGGCATGACAGCTCACGGTCGGCACGGCGATGCCAAAATGCGATAGCAATTTTTGCGTCTGGCGTGTGTCTTCGCACGCAATCCGGTCGACGCTGCGCAAAACGCGCAACGCCCGCAACGTAATGTCTTCCAGATTTCCAATGGGAGTCGCGACGATGTAAAGTCCCGGCAAAAGCGGGTTGGCCGCCCGGGTCTCTGGAGTCGAAGCTTGTCCCGTGGCATCCTGCGCGCGTCTAGCCATGGGGGTTCAAGAGGACTGCTGCTGCAGTCGTCGGCTTTCCGCCAGCAAACCCATGCTGTGCATCAGGTTCTGCAAAGTCACGATGCCAACGATCTGTTCTCCGTCAAGCACCGGGACCAGGGAAAGCCCACGCCCCGCATTAATGCGGCGAAACGTGGCGCCAAGAGAATCTTCCGGCTGCGCTACCTGGAACCCACGCGACATGATCGACTGGATGTATCCATTGCCATCGATCTGCAGCGTCTCCACAATCCTCTGTCGCGAAACCACCCCCACCAGCAATCCGCCGCGCACCACCGGAAAATCGTCCTGCAGGTTATGGATGGATTTATACACCGCATCCTCCAGTGTGTCGGACGCCGACAGACAGGCAAAGTCCGTCAGCATAATATCGCGCATACGGACGGTATCCACCACCGATTGAAATACCAGCCCCTGGTCTTCCAACTGTGCCCCCACCAGGATGAAAAACCCGCCCAGCAGTAGCCATGGACTCTGCCAGAACACTCCCGCGACAATCAATGCAAGAGCAATCACTTGTCCTACTCCGGAGGCGGCGCGAGTCCCCTTCAGCGTTCCCTGAGAACGCGAAAAATTGCCGCGCATCAGCCTGCCCGCGTCCAGCGGATAGGCAGGCAGCAGGTTGACACCAGCGAGGAAAATGTTCAACCAAAAGGCGCTACGCAGCAGATGGTCGGCGCTGACCCATGGTTTCGCCAGGACCGAGACGCTGGGCGAAACTCCCACGATAAAACCCAGCAGGATGAAAGCAGCAACAAAATTTGTAATCGGACCGGCCATCGCCAGGGCCATTTGCGCGCTTCCTTCGGAGGCCTGCTCGGCGGACTCTGGCGTTGCGTAGGAGGGCAGACCGCCGATGGGAAGCAGCAGCACGCTGCGGATTTCCAACCCGTAATAGGCGCAGACAATGGCGCGAACCAGCTCACGAACGCCAACGATGATCAGCAGTAGCAGCCACAGCGAGATCCCTCGAATCGCAGCCATGCCGCTCATCCCCGTGTACAACAAAGAAAGACCCAGCAAGAGCGCGAAGAAGAAGTGAAGGCGAATCTCCACGCCCAGCAAACGTCCCATCGGGATGGACCAACTACGCATTGCAACCCTCTCCCGGTATTGTAGATGCATTGCCCTGCGCTTTCCGGAGACAATGGAAGCACGCCCGGAAAAAGACCCACCCGGCGCGGGCTAACTCCGTACCAAACTTTTGAAACGAGCAGTAGTGCCGCCGAAACAAATGCGCGTGATCGCCGGAAAATTCCGCTCGCAACCGCTGTTCGCCCCCAAAGGGAGGAACACTCGCCCCACCAGCGATCGGCTGCGTGAAACGTTATTCAACGTGATCGCTCCTCAGATCCAGGGCTCCGTCTTTGCGGATTTGTTTGCCGGAACCGGGGCGGTCGGGATTGAGGCGATAAGCCGGGGAGCTCGACAGGTGTATTTCGCTGAAAACGCCAAAGTCCCGCTGGAGACATTGCGCCACAACCTCGACAGGCTTCAAATCCGCGAGCAAGCACAGATTGAACACCGAGGCACGATGTTTCTTCTTCAGCGTCTTATAAAGGAGGGCGTTTACCTGGATCTTGTGTTCCTTGACCCTCCCTACAATGACAGGCCAGGGTATGAAACGGCCCTGCAGTTTCTCGCACAGCATCCCATTCTTCAAGCCAACGCCATCGTTATCGTCGAACATTCCAGGCGCTTTTGCTTACCCGAAAGCCAGGGCAAACTGCAGCCCTATCGCTTGATTGAGCAAGGCGAGGCAGCTCTAACGTTCTTTCGTTGCAATACGAATGGCGGATGGCACGGCGACCTCCAGAACCATTAGTTACTCAGGTTACCCAGACATAACTAAAGTGCGGTGACCGTTTTCCTTGTTATGGTGTAGATAGCTGGCTACCTTGGGGACACTCCAACGAAAAGTTGGTCGAGGCTAGTAGGCGAGGATTGATGAAATGAAAATTAACTTTCTGCGCGGTATTGCTTTTTCGGCGGCTCCGGTTCTTTGTGCTGTATCCATGACTACAACCCATGCGTCCGCCCAACAGGTTCGTGGCTGGTCGACAGGACATGTCCAGAACGTCATCTTCGACGGCTCCCGGCAGGCCGGATGGTATTCGTTCCCCGGTCAAAGTCCCAAGCTCCATTTTAACGGCAACCAGGTGCGGATCAAATCGCGCGAAGCCAGCACGGTGCTGCTGAGTCGCGATGCAGACGCTTCCGGTACCGCCGCTGAAGTTCGGCTGACCCGCGCGCCCATGAGTACTTCTTCCATTTCCGGTCTGGGCCTGGTAAGCGACGCGCAGCATGCGATGGTCATCGGCCTCGGAGACGGCAGCGTCGTCCTTTGGCAGCTCGAGCCGAATTCAGCCAGGGTGCTGGCCCGTCAGCAGGTAAATACCAACTCTCAGTTTGAGTTTCGTGTGTCTGGCGGCGATGCTGCAGACGTACGCTTCTTCTGGCGTCATCAGGGCGACAGTGCATGGCACCCGCTAGGAAACTCAGCGGCGAATCATGTTCTGACTAGCTGGCAGGAACCGCTGCGCTTCGGACTACTCCTGGATGGCCCTCAGGGTAGCGAGGTGGTTTTCAGCAACTATCGTGCATCGCTTGCGAACGAGGCCAATGTTCGCTCCAGGCCATGGTGATAGCAGGCCAGTAGATTCCATTTTTTGAGCGGCTTGAGCGATTACGAGCTTGGGCCGCTTTTTTTATTGCTGCTCATTTTTCCGTACATTTCCAGCGGCTGGTCCCGCACCGCCGACATGTTGGCCTGTGATCAGGTCAACTGTAAATGGCACCTCCGCATCGGAATCCAGGTCCCATCCAAATCCATGCAATTGCTGGCCATCGATTCCGGTCATGCGCATCCCTTCCCACGATAACCAGGGCGTTTCCCAGGCTTTTCCCTCCACCCCCAAAGCCCATAAAGCGTGGAAGCTGGCGAATAACAGCAATCCTTGCTCCGGCGCGGCCTGGACCCAGGTAACGGGCCGATACGGTATCTGCATCCATTGGTCCGGACGGTCCGCTTCTACGACGTAGGCATATCCCCCTGCAATCGCGCACAATTGCACGCCGATTCGGACAACTCCAGATGCCATGGGGCAGAGACGGCTCGTCGAATCCCAGAGCAAAGGTCGCCATCACTGGCGCAAGCCCAGCCTGTGATCTCAAAAGGATCTGCAAGGCGCCTTGTTCCACGTCCTCCACGGCCTGGGGATAAACATAGTGTCGAGTGGGTGCAATCAGCGGCGGTGCCTTCAGGACTTCTACCTGCCAATCGTGGGGAAAAGCTGAGTCGACGGTGTGGGGATTTGTGGTCGTCATGAGAAAATCAATCGCTAGGATGACTTTAATGCAGCACGATGCCGAGATACTCGATCAATTTACCAGGCAGGCAGAGCCTTTCCTCCAGCGACATGCCCACAGCAATAACGATTTATTGCAGTTGATGGCGGAATGCGCCGGCGTTCGTCCGGAAGATACCGTGCTCGATATCGCCTGTGGGCCGGGAATCGTCTCCTGTTTTTTCGCCCGCCTCGCGGCCCACGTCACTGGCTTGGATATTGTTCCCGCTATGCTGGAACGGGCCCAGCGACTGCAGGCGGAAAGACAGTTGGAAAATATCGACTGGAGGATAGGTCAATCGACTGCACTTCCCTTTGCCAATGACTCCTTCGATCGGGTGGTGACCCGTTTTTCCTTCCATCACTACCTGGAGCCGGCAGCGGCCATTGCCGAAATGAAACGCGTTTGCAAACCCGGCGGAACAGTTCTGGTAGCGGATGTCGCCCCGCGCGAAGAGACGCAGAACCGCTTCAATCACTGGGAAATTCTGCGGGACCCTTCGCACACTCGCGCCCTGACACAAACCGAACTGGAAGCCCTTGGAGAAGAGGCGGGAATGCAACGGCTCCGTCAAGCGAGTTTCAGACTGGCGACGGACCTTGAAGAGCTGCTGGCAAGTTCGTTCCCGAGGCCGGGAGATGCGGACAAAATCCGCGCGCTCTTCGAAGACGATATTCAGGCACACACAGATCATCTCGGCGTCAGTGCGCGGCGGGAAGAAGGCCTCGTGAAACTTACCTATCCCATTGCTGTACTCGCGTGGCAGAAATAGTTGAGGTCGGATCGAAAATCGGCTACGGTGCGGCGCTGGCGGTCAAAGCTTGATCTAGGTCGGCCAGTAGATCCTCGATGTCCTCGCAACCTGCGCTTAGCCGAATAAAACCTTCAGAAACATCATCTTGCCCCCAGCGTGCCCGCCGCTCCGCGGAAGAAACTATTCCGCCGAAACTGGTCGCTTCCACCAGCAAATTGGACGCCTTCAGAAAACGCTCGGCGCTGGATCGGCTGGAAAGCTCGAAGCTGACCACGGGCCCAAAATAGCGCATTTGACTCCGTGCCAATGCGTGCGCAGGATGCGAAATCAGCCCGGGATAGCGAACTGACTGAACTACTTTGTGGCTTTCGAGGAATTCGGCGATCATCTGGGCATTCTGCGATTGTTTTTCGAGTCGCAACGGCAGCGTCGCCAGTGAGCGCATGGCAAGCCACGCCTCCATCGGTCCGACAACAGAACCGGACAATGTTCGCCAGCGATCGATTTTTGCATTCAATTCTGGATCACGCACAGCAACGTGGCCCAACAGAAGATCACTGTGCCCGGTTAAGGCTTTGGTATCGGACGCAACCGAAATGTCGGCGCCCAGCGCCAGGGGTTGTTGACCGAGCGCGGTCGGCGTGGTGTTATCGACAGCTACCAGCGCACCCGCTTTGTGCGCGGCGTCCGACAGCAAGCGAATGTCGCAAATGTCCATGGTGGGATTGGAAGGAGTCTCCAACCACAGAAGCTTCGCGCCCTCTAGGATTTCTCCCTGTGCATTGTTTGCCGTGGATGCCAGACGCGCAGTAACGCCCAAGGCCGTGAAAAATTCCCGCGTCAGAAGGCGCGTGGTGTAGTAGCAGTCGGAGGGCAGAACAATCGTGTCGCCGGAACGAAGCACGGCCGCAAAAACCGCCATCACGGCAGCCATTCCAGATGGGAAGATTCGCGCGATGCCTCCCTCCAACCCGCCGAGTGCATGTTCCAGCTTGCTCCAGGTGGGGTTGTGGAAGCGGGCATACGTGTATGCCGACTCTGCTGGATCGCCGGGCGTGACATAGGCGGAGGCGAAGATCGGACCGGGATGGATCGGGTCTCCGGGAGCCAATTTTGCCGGTGGTTCGGGCAGTCCAACGCGAACAAGTCGAGTGGTTTCTCTCATCGCCTCTCCACCCTTGCAGGGTAGCAGACACCCCTTGATCACTACTGCGAAACAGGGGCATGGGTCAGCACCAGGTCTCCGTACACAAAGCCTTCGCGCTCGACGTTATGGGTATGCTCTACCGAGATTGGCTGCGAAAACATCGGTCCCGCATAGGCAAAGCTGTGAAACTCCCCGCGCTCGCCGCATGGGTCTACCGATGGCGGCAAATCTGACAGAAAATCCGCATCGAAGACCCGGCCGCAAAACGATGTCGGCAAATGACGCGGATCGAGGCAGGTAATGCGAGCGCGCAACCCCGCTGCGACCATCTGTTGCGCCAGTTGGTCGGTCGGAATTCCCCAGATAGGAAAGACTGGCTCGAGACCGGTACCAGCCAAGTGCTCGATGCGATAGGCGCGAATGTCTTCCAGAAATAAGTCGCCGAATGCGACGGCTTCGAAGCCCTCGTCTACAGCCCGCGCACAAACTGCCTGCATGCGCGATTCATAGTCTGCGTTCGAGCAAGGGTACGGCAGCGGAATCTTCCAAATCGGTAATCCGACCGAGACTGCCTGCAGATCCAACAACTCTTCGCGAAAGCCGTGGATCGCAACCCGGCCAAACCGTTCGTTCACCGTGGTCAGCAATGCCGCCACGCGATATTCAGGATTCTGGCGCAAGGTGTGGAGAGCCCACGCACTGTCCTTGCCACCACTCCAGCTCAGCAGCGTTTTCTTTGGGTGCACTCGCGGACTCCTTCGTTCGAAATACGATCACGGCTCTCAGGCAGGTGGAAGCGCAGAGAGAAATCGTTCGACGCGTTCGCGCACGCTGAGAACAGGCATCGGCAACGGTAGCTGACTCCCGGCTTCGATGAGAGGAACCAGCTTGTCGAACTCCGGACCAGAGTGCGCTCCGGTCAACGCAATGCGCACCGGATGGAACAACTCTTTCCCTTTCGCTCCACTGGCCACCTTGACTTCATTCATCACCGCTTTGAAGGCCTCCGCCGTCACCGGACCTTGCAACGCGGCGATACAAGCGGCAAACTCTTCGAGGACTTTGCGGGCCGATGCGCCAGCCAGCAGAGCGGCGTTCTCCTCATTGGCTATGGCCGCCGACGGGTCGAAGGCAAACACAAAACGCGCTTTTTCCGGCAATTGATCCAACTGATCGACCGCAGGCACAAAAAGCGCGAGCAACTGCAGCAACCACGCATCGACTTCCACACTGCCGGACTTGGGCAGCCAATGCTGCGCAGCGAAGTATGGCCGCGCGAGCTCCAGCACACGCGTTGGCTCCGCGAGCTTCAGGTAGTGCCGATTCAGCCAGTGCAATTTATTGAAATCGAAAATAGCGGGCGAAGGCGTGACCCGCTCCAGCGTAAACTCCGCGGCCAGCTCGGCCATGGTGAAGGTCTCACGCGTTCCTCCCTCCGCGCCCCAGCCCAGCAGCGCAAGATAATTTGTCAGCGCTTCCGGAAGCACGCCCATCTCTCGAAATGTCGAGATTGACGTTGCGCCATGACGCTTCGAGAGCCGCGTTTTATCCGGCCCCAGAATCGTCGAAAGGTGCGCGAACTCCGGCACTGGCCAACCGAACGCCTGATAAATTGCCACCTGCTTTGGAGTGTTGGACAGATGATCATCGCCGCGAATCACATGCGTGATGTGCATCAGTGCGTCATCGATCGTGACCACGTAGTTATACACGGGCATGCCCGAAGAGCGAACAAGGATTGGGTCCGAGACTGCATCGGCGGCAAATTCCACCGCGCCGCGAACGATGTCGTGAAACGAAATCGGCTCGGCCCCGATCTTGAGGCGCACCGCAAACGGTTCGCCCGCAGCGGCACGAGCAGCACTTTCTTCCAGCGAAATATTTCGGCAGCGGCCAGAATAGACCTGCGGCAGATGCGCGGCGATGGCCTGTTCGCGCTCTCGATCAAGCTGCTCGGCCGAGCAAAAACATCGGTACGCGCGTCCTTCGGCAAGCAGACGATCCGTATGCTCTCGATAGATTTCGAGGCGTTCCGACTGCCGATAGGGTCCATACGGCCCGTCCTCTTTCGCCCCTTTTGCCTGACCTGCAGGCGTACGCGCCTGCGGCCCTTCATCCCAGTCCAAACCCAACCAGCGCAAATCATCCAGCAATTGCGACTCATACCGCGCCTCGCTGCGCTCGATATCGGTGTCTTCAATCCGCAGCAGAAAATCTCCGCCAAAACGGCGAGCAAACAGCCAGTTGTAGAGCGCGGTGCGGGCGTTGCCGACATGCAATTGGCCGGTGGGCGATGGAGCAAAGCGTACGCGAGGTTTCTGCGGATTCATGAATCCTGATGGTAACAAAGCGGTCGGTACTGGCCGTACAGGCAACGCAAGACCTTCGTGAACAGGTGCGATCCGAGGCCGACAAAGATGCTAGGCAGAGTGCTCCCAGCCGCCGGCGGGTAGCGGGCGCGTTCGCGGGCGACCGCCAACGGTTTCCGTCAGCAGAACGCGGGCGACGCGTGACTTGGACGGACCCATTTCTCCAATGCACGTGATGGGAACTCCGGCAATTCGGTGTGGAATGTGTAGGCCCGGCGATGCCGTAAACAACAGCTCATAATCTTCCCCACCGTTCAGCGCCATGTGCAAGGCCAGCTCCGCGCTGGAGCGGAACTCCTGTTGCGCAATGGGATGGATGGGAATCGCAGCAGCATCGATCCGTGCAGTGAGATTCGATTCCTCGCAGAGATGATCGAGATCGGTAGACAGACCATCGCTGATGTCGATCGCGGAAGAAGCTCGATGATTTTTTAGAAGCCACGCGCCCACATCCAATCTTGGCAACGGAAACAAATGCGGATGAGGATTTGCCATTCCGGGTTCCGCGTCAGCGGGTTTCGAGCGGCGGAAACGGCGAGGGTGTGCGGCAAGTTGCGCCAGCTCGGCGACTGCTCCGCCTAAGGAACCGGTGACGTAGATACGATCCCCTGCCTTCGCCGTGGAGCGACGGAGCGCCCGGTTTCGCGGCGCACTGCCAACCAGCACGATATCGGCCAGCACCCAACCTGTCGCCGCGGTGTCAGCAGATTTTTTTCTGGAGGCAACGCGCGACCGCGATGCAGCCGGAATCAGCGGAGACTGTGCTGTATCTCCCCCAGCCAGAGGCACGTGGTAGGTATCCGCCAAAGCAAGGAACCCATTGAGGAAACGCTCTCGCCAGGAGGTTTGGCCAGCGCGGCCTCGTACCAGTTCGGCGGGAAGCGCCAGAGATAGAAACGCGGCCAGCGGATGGGCGCCCATGGCGGCAAGATCGCTCAACCCACGCGCCAGGCAGCGATGCCCGACAGATTCTGGAGTGTGCCAATCGCGGCGAAAATGGACCGTTTCGAGAGAAAAGTCTGTAGTGATAAGGATTTCATGACCTGCCGGCGGCTGAAGGATTGCACAGTCGTCGCCAATGCCAAGCACTACGCCTGCCGCCCGTGCTCCGGTACGGGACCTTAATCCGTGTGAACGCACCGGCGACGAGCCCGCTAAGCGAGCTACCTGCGTTCGCAAAGACCGAATAAAGGCGCGTTCTCCGGCTATAGGCGGATGCGGCATCGACTGCCAGAATACAGCGTTCCCCATCCCCAAGCGATGACCGACACTTCCGATGGTAGTTAATGCAACCCTTGATTCCGGCTACACATCCTAATTTTTCCTCATTGACGCCGGAACCCCGCTTTGCTAGGCTGATCCCTCAGCATATACACTGGCATAGTGCGCATCTCCCCCGATCCGCATGAGTACCTTCTCTTCTCCAACTTCGATCGCTCGGGGGTTGTGGGCTGTCCAGAATTGGACTAGCTGAAAGGAATCGAGTTTCACACGTGCGTAAGCGTCATTACATCGTATATGTAAGCCGGGACGATCAGGGCCAGTTGCGCAAGGTCCCGATTCCGATGCGGTATGCCTATGCATTTGTGACAGCAGCGGTAGTCGGGCTATTTACCATCACTGGACTGGCTGGCTCTTATGGCAGAATGCTGCTGAAAACAGAGCAGTTCAATCGTGTTCGCAGCGAACAACAGAGCCTCCGCCAGCAGTATCAGTTGTTGCAGAAGGATGCCAAACAGAAAGACATTCAAGTAGCGTCCCTTGGCTCGCTGGCAAGTGAAGTTTCAGCTCTCTATGGCCTGCGTCAAAGCAAACTAAGTGTGGTGAAATCGACCCCTTCCAGTGTCCCGAACACCACTTCAACGGATACCGATTCGTACCACAACACTCTCGATCGCTTGTACGCGTTGCGCGATACAGCGCTTTCCGGCGTGGCGACACGGGCGCTTACTTCCGGGCTCGGTACAACTTCCACACTTACAGACTGGGTCAACCTGGCCGACGCGCCCTCGCTCTGGCCGATTGTGGGCCGCATCACCAGTTCATTTGGCGAGCGCACCGATCCCTTTGCCGGCGACGAAGGTGAATTTCATCGTGGAATTGACATCGCCGCCCCAAGCGGAACCGCAATTCACGCCACGGGCGATGCAGTCGTTGCCACCGCTGGCTGGGGTACAGGATATGGCCGTGAAGTTGTTTTAGACCACGGTCATGGCATCACCACGTTATATGCCCACATGGCGTCGATTACTGTGACTCCGGGCGAGACTATCTCCCGCGGTCAGGTGATTGGATATGTAGGACTTAGCGGCCGCAGCACGGGCGCTCATCTGCATTACGAAGTTCGGATTCACGATACACCCGTCAATCCTCACCGTTACATGCGCGAAACCATGCAACAGATGGCCGCAACGAATGTCCTGCCGCAACAGTCTGGCCAGTAGCGATCTGCTGCATGTTTTGAGCGGCCGCTCCGATTGCCCCGAACTTCCTGCGTAACCTTGAACGATTAGACAATCCAGCCGCCACCTGCGACTTCGTCACCATCGTAAAACACTGCTGCCTGGCCAGGAGTGACAGCTCGCTGAGGATCGTCGAACGTCACTGTAACTTCATCGTCCCCTGACATTTTCAGCGCGGCCCACGCCGGCTCATGGCGATGGCGGATTTTTACCTGCAAGCGCAGCGTACCTTCCAGTTGCCGAATCGCAATCCAATTCAGACGATTGGCTCGCAGAGTTTTCGATGTCAGATCCGCGCTGCTGCCCACAACCACTTTCCTGTCCGCTCCGTTGATGCCAATCACGTAGAGCGGCGAACCTGTGGCCACTCCCAGGCCTTTGCGCTGGCCCACGGTGAAATTGTGAATGCCCTGGTGATGTCCAACCACTTCGCCCGTTGTCGTGACCAGCTCGCCGCTGGTGTCTGGCATAGTCTCGCCGCGATCAGCCAGATACGCGTCGAGAAACTGCTTGTAGTCGCCGCCGGGGATAAAACAAATCTCCTGAGAGTCAGGCTTGTTGGCCAGCGCAAGTCCCTGCTGATGCGCGATGGTACGGACGTCCGGCTTCTGGTAGCTGCCGAGCGGGAACAGGGTGTGGCTGAGTTGTTCCTGAGTCAGGCCGAAAAGGAAATAGGTCTGATCCTTGCTGGCATCTGCTGGCCGCTTCAAAATCCAGCGGTCACGGACAGGATCATATTCATTGCGCGCATAGTGGCCGGTGGCGATGCGTTCGGCTCCAATCTGGCGCGCGGTATCCAGCAGTTGCGCAAACTTGAGATGGTTGTTGCATAGCGTGCATGGCACTGGCGTGCGTCCGCTCAGATACTCCTGGACAAACGGCTGCACCACATCCTGCTCAAACCGGTCCTGCTGATTCACCACGTAGTATGGGATGTCCAGATGCTCGGCAACACGGCGCGCGTCATATACATCATCGAGCGAGCAGCAGCGGCCTTCGCTGGTCTCCGGCATTCCGGGCCTGCCGGCGAGGCGGCGCTGGTTCCATAACTGAAGCGTAAGGCCGACAAGATTGTAGCCCTCAGACTTCAGCATGGCGGCCACGGTCGAGGAGTCGACTCCACCGGACATGGCAACGGCAATGGTTTCTGGTGTGGGCATAATTCGAAGGAACTTCTCTTCTCTTTCGACTACAGTTGCGCTGTCGCAGCTGGAGCTGCTTTCGCCGGAAATGCATCTTTCTTTTGATAAAAGGGTGAGAGTTCCCGCAGCTTGGCAACTGCTTGCGGCACAATCTCGATGGCGAAATCCACATCTTCCGCAGTGGTCAGCTTCGACAGGCTGAAGCGCAAACTGGCGCGGGCACGCTCGGTGGGCACATGCATGGCCGTCAGCACATGCGACGGTTCGCTTGCTCCCGACGCGCAGGCAGAGCCACCAGAAACAGCCAGCCCTTTCAGGTCGAGCGAAATGACCAGCGCCTCCCCTTCCAGATGATCGAACCAGATATTGGTGGTATTGGGCACGCGAAGCACCTGGCTCGAATGCGCTCCTGCATCGGCGACACGAGCAAGAATTTCGCCTTCCAGTCGATCGCGATACGCGGCGATCTGCTGCGTAGACCCATCTTCCAACGACCTGCCGGCGATTTCCGCCGCTTTCCCCAAGCCTACAATTCCGGCCAAATTTTCCGTCCCTGCGCGGCGCTGACGTTCATGCGTGCCACCGTACAACAGGGGCTCAATCTTTGTGTCTTTGCGAACGAACAAAACGCCTGTACCTTGCGGCGCATGAATTTTGTGCCCGGAAATCGAAAGTAGATTGCAGCCGATCTTCGCGACATGCAGCGGCAGTTTGCCGGCAGCCTGCACGGCGTCGGTATGAAACTGAACCCCGGCCTCGGCAGCAATCGCGGCAATTTCCTCAACTGGCTGAATCGCGCCGGTTTCATTATTCGCCATCATGACGCTGATCAAGCGTGTATTCGACCGCAGCGCGAGGCGGATCTGGTTTGGGTCAACAACCCCATTGCCATCGACTGGAACAAATGTAACTTCACGGCCACACTTCGCCAGTTGCTCGGCTGCATGCAGTACCGCGTGGTGTTCCATGGTTGTCGTAATCAGATGATCGCCGGGCTTAGTCGCGCCAAATAACGCCAGGTTGTCGCTCTCGGTACCGCCGCTGGTAAAAACGATCTCTGCTGGACGACACTGCAACAATTTTGAGACACGGATGCGCGCCTGCTCCACCGCTCCGCGGGCCTGCTGGCCAAAGGAGTGGACAGAACTGGCATTGCCAAAGCGCTCCAGAAAATACGGCTGCATGGCCTCAAAGACTTCCGGCAGCAGCGGCGTCGTCGCATTGGCATCCATGTAGACACGGCGCATCGTCCAGGAACCCCTACGCATATTGTACGGCGTTCCGCTGTCGATCCGCCTTACGGAAGAAACTGCGCGACCTTTTCCTGCTGCGGCGGTGGCGTAAGCCAGCTGACGACGAACAGACAGATCAGCGACGCCGCCAGGGCAGGAAAGATGGCGTCTCTATGCAGAAAAAGCGCGGGCAAATGGCGATGAACAAAGCCCGTATCCCAGACAACGGTGACGAACGTGCCCGCCGCAATGCAGGAAACGGCGCCATAGGAGTTGATGCGTCGCGAATAGAACGCCGCCAGGATCACCGGCGTGAGCGCGGTCGAATAGATGGTGTAGGCATAGAGAGCCTTTTCCAGGATCGACACCGTGTAAGCTCCCTGGATCAGCGCCCAGATGCCAAGCCCCACTACCACCAGCCTCGAGATCAACAGGATGCGTTTGTTGCTGGCCTCCGGTTGCATGTAGCGAAGAAAAACGTCGTTGACAAGGTTCGTTGCCGGAGAAAAAAGATAATTGTTCGCGGTTGAAATGACCTTGGCGAAAACAGCGCCCAACAGCAAAGCGCCCAGCAGCGCAGGCAAACCATGCCGAGCCATGTAGGCGATCACCTCGCGCGGATTCTGACTGACCTCTCCGGTTCTGTAGATCGCGGAACCAACCACTGCAATGGCGATGATCACCGTTTCAAGAATCACCGTCCCGATGACCCAGCCGACCACAGCAACGCGCGCGTCTCGTTCCGATTTCGCGGAAAAGAACTTTTGATACATCGCCTGGTTGCCCAGCATAATCAGCAGTACCGGCAAAAAGAATTCCATGGCGCGCGCAAACGAGATGGAGCCAAACACCTGGAAATGGCTTGCCGGCAACGCCGCATGCAGACCCGCAATACCACCCGCGTGATGGAGAAAAATTGGCAGTGAGATAAGCAGCGCTACCGTCACCAGCAAGCCAATCACGACATCCATATAGGCGACGGATGCCATGCCGCCCAGCGCTGTAAACACAATGACAAATGCGGTGATGATATACATCGCCTGCGTGCTGCTGATGACATCGGGAAAGATGAGGTGCAGAATGTCTCCACCGCCGCGCAGCTGGTAACTGGCGATCGCCGTGTATGCGAACAGGATGGCAATGACGCCCAGCACGCGCGCGGTCTGGTTATAGCGGGCCTCCAGCAGGTCAGGAATGGTGAACTGCGCGAATTTTCTGGCGCGGGGCGCGATGAAATAAATCAACAGCAGACCAGCCCAGCCGCCAGCAGGCTGCCACAGCGCGGCAAATCCGTTGCGATAGGCGTTTTCCGCTCCCGCAAACAATGAGCCTGCGCCAATCCACGAAGACAGCAATGTGAATACGAGTACGAAGGCAGGTAACGAACGGCCAGCGAGCAGGTAGTCGGCCTTCGTTTTGGCGCCGCGCATCTGCGATCCAGAAACGATCAACAGAGTGAGAACAACGACGGCTAAAACCACCGCATACAGCCAGGACATGGACTCGACCCGCGCGAAAGAATTGAGAGAACCCGTTCAGTGTATAGAAGGCATGCCCGACTTGACACTGCGGAAAGTTCGAGGCGCTACGGAAGATGTGCATCCTGGCTCGCGACGTTCATCGAGGACTTCCTGAGTTACGCGGCAGACCCTTGCGCCGAAGATTGCGGTGCCGACGCGCACCAGCGTTGCACCTTCTTCAATCGCAACCGAAAAATCGTGGGACATGCCCATGGAAAGTTCGTTGAACACGAGCGAAGGGTAGCGTTGGGCAAGAGAGTCCCGCAGCAAGCGCAAACTGCGAAAATACGGGCGCACTTGCTCCAAATCCTCGGCAAAGGGTGGAATTGTCATGAGGCCGCGCGCGTCAAGATTTTTCAACTCCGGCAGGCGTTCCAGCAGTTGACCCAGCTCCGGTGCATCGGGAATGAGTCCGTGCTTGGATGCCTCCGGGCTCAGCTTAATCTCAATCAAGACTGGCAAGCGCTTGCCTGCTTCTGCGGCAGCTTGATTGAGCCGCTCTGCCAGGCGCAGCGAGTCGACGGTATCGATGGCGTCGAAGATTTGAGCCGCACGCACCGCTTTGTTCGTCTGCACCGGCCCAATGCAATGAAACCTGGCTGGCTGAGAGTGGGCAAATATACCGGCGGCTTGCAAAGCGGAATGTTTCCCTGCATATTCCTGCACGCGATTCTCACCGAACAGACGAATGCCGCAAGCAAAGGCTTCCACGATCGATTCTGCCGAATGCGTTTTCGAGACAGCCATGAGTCGCACGCTTTCTCGTGGACGGCTGGCACGCCGACACGCCGCGGAGATCTGTTCTTCGACGCGAGCGGTGTTGTCGGCGATGGACATGGAGAGCCGCCTAGCGACCGTGCTCTTCCAGGTACTTTTCCGCTTCGAGCGCGGCCATGCAACCGCTTCCCGCAGCGGTAATGGCCTGACGATACCGGCGGTCCTGCACATCGCCGCAGGCAAACACGCCCGCCACGCGCGTGAAAACGTAGTCGTGGGTGCGAATATACCCGTCGTCATCCAGCTCAATTTGTCCGGTAAACATTTTTGCGTTGGGCACGTGGCCAATCCCGAGGAACATGGCACTGACGGGAAGGATCGACGTCTCCTGCGTCACCAGATTTCGCAGGCGCAGACCGGTTACTTCTTTCTTCTCGAGACCCAGCACCTCTTCCACGGTGGTATTGGTCAAGAAATGAATTTTCTCGTGACCGATGGCGCGGTCCAGCATGATTTTTGAAGCGCGAAATTGTTCGCGGCGATGGATCAGCGTCACTTTGCTGGCGAACCGCGTCAGGAACAATGCCTCTTCCATCGCAGAATCACCGCCGCCGATCACGGCGATTTCCTGACCGGAGAAAAAGAAGCCGTCACAGGTGGCACAACTGCTGACGCCGTGGCCAATCAGGGCCTGCTCACTGGGCAAACCGAGCCAGCGTGCCGAGGCGCCGCTCGCGATAATCAGCGTACGCGTGTGCAATACCTCCTTGCCAACATGCAGCCGGAAAGGCCGCTTGGAAAGGTCGACGCTGCTCAAGTGGCCTAGGCGGAAATCGGTCCCGAAGCGCGAAGCCTGCGTCCGCATGTTCTCAATCAACTGCGGACCTTGAATACCTTCCGGCCAGCCGGGAAAATTCTCGACCAGGGTAGTGATGGAGAGTTGACCACCTGGCTCATGCCCTTCAATGACCAGAGGTTTCAGATTGGCACGGGCCGCGTAGATGGCGGCCGTAAGACCGGCGCAGCCCGTACCGACGATAATGGTGTCGCGAATTTCGTCTGTCATAATCTTTTCCCTAGTGTATCGGGAGTGGATGCAAGCGGGAGGAAGAAAGACTCAATCCCAGTCATGCCCTTCCATCGGCCACAGGTAAGCCGTGATTTTTGTTCCATCGGGCTGAATTTTTCTGGAAGCCCGCAGCATCCAAAAGAAGAGGGCCAGACACATCTTATATATCTAGAGCAGCGAGAGGATTCAGTAAACCTCCCCGCTTTCGCCCAGGAGAGGAAAGCTATACCGGTTCTCCTGAAGGTGTATATCGGGAAAATGAAATACACGCAGCCTTTCCTTAAAGAAAGGCTGCACGAATGGAAGTCGGCAATCTATGGCATCAGGAGAACAGGTATAGAGCATGGCTATCGAGAGCGAAAGCAATACCAGGAAACCTCGCGTGGTAATTGTGGGCGGAGGCTTTGCGGGCCTTCAGGCTGCCATGCATCTGGCTGGCAAACCGGTGGAGGTCATGCTGGTGGACCGGCGCAATCACCATACCTTCCAGCCGCTGCTGTATCAGGTTGCGTTGGCGGCTCTGTCGCCGGGCGACATCGCGCAGCCCATCCGCAGCATCTTTCGCAATCGTCAGAACGTGGATGTATTGATGGATGAGGTAGTGGGCATCGATGCCGCCGCCAAATCAGTCCATCTGCACAGTTCCGCGAATCTCCATTACGACTATCTGATTCTGGCGACCGGCTCCACCCACTCCTATTTTGGCCATGATGATTGGGAACCGTATGCGCCGGGGCTCAAAACGGTGGAAGATGCCATTGAAATTCGACGTCGAGTGCTGCTGGCTTTCGAGTTGGCAGAACGTGAGGCTCTGGAGCATGGCTCGCATCCACCGCTGAATTTCGTCGTTGTCGGAGGCGGCCCAACCGGGGTAGAGCTGGCCGGTGCGATTTCAGATATTTCGCGGCTCTATATGCGAAAGGATTTTCGCCACATCGATCCCAGCCAGGCGCACGTGATCGTCATGGAAGGGTCGCCGCGAATCCTGGCCACCTATCCGGAAGACCTGTCCCGCGAAGCAACCAAGGAACTACGGCGTCTGGGCGTCGAGGTCAGAAACAACGCCATCGTCACCGATGTCCAGCCGGGTTATGTGGTGGTGAATAGAGAGAGAGTCGAGTCGGTCGTGACGTTGTGGGCCGCTGGTGTGCAAGCTTCACCGCTGGGCAAAATGCTCGGCGCGGAGATGGACAAGCGAGGCGCAATCTTCGTCGACTCGTATCTGAATCCAGCGGGTCATCCCGACATTTTTGTCTGTGGCGATCTGGCGCACGTCGTCGAAAACGGCAGGCAGATTCCCGGCGTAGCCCAGCCGGCCATGCAAATGGGTGCACATGCAGCCAGGGAAATTCTCGCTGACATGGCAGGCAAGCCCCGAACGAAATTTCATTATTTCGATAAAGGCGACATGGCGACCATCGGACGTCATAGCGCCGTAGGGGATGTGAAATGGCCGTTCCATGCGCATATGCGCGGCTTTCCCGCATGGATGGCATGGCTGACCATTCATATTTATTTCTTGATCGGCTTCCGCAATCGCATCGTAGTGCTGTTGCAATGGATCTGGATGTATTTTGCGCTTTCCGTAGGACCGCGCCTGATTACCGGCAGCCAGAAATTACCGGGGTGGAGAACATTGACCGACGCAGAGTCGACTTCGGATGAAAAACGGCTGGACCCGAATTCTCCCGGAGCTGTTGAAACCCCGCCATCCTGAGATACCGTCGTGGCGGCGATCCAAGAAAAAAACTGTATGCGAAATTACTTCGCTTGATTCTCCGTGCTTCGGATGAATGCAGCGACATTGTCGTGCAAACGATGTAGAGAATCGTCGCGCACGTACACCATGTGGCCGGATTCATAGTAGTCGTACTCGATGTTTTTCGCGAGGCTGGCATCGATCGGCAAATGATGCTCTTCATACGTCGCCGCGGAAAATGGCGTTGCCAGATCGTAGTAGCCGGCATTCAACATCACTTTCAACTGCGGATTTGTCTTCATCGCGGTTGCCAGGTCCGGCATCACATTCAGCGCGTTGGAGCCGTCTGAAGACGGACTGCCGGGTTGCGCGTGCTTCATGTCCCAGGTGTGGCCGTTAAACAGAGCCGTGCCAAGATAGGTCTGGCCGTCGCCATACTTCAACACCTGCCTTACATACTGGTTGAACAGCGAGAGGTAGGCTGACGTGATGGCCGTACTCTGCGGATCGTATTGCGCTGCTTCGCTGAGCGGATTGAGGGTCGGCCCGGAGAAGCGGGCGTCAAGCCTTCCCGTCGTGAGGTCTTCGTTGCTCTGCAAATTTTTCTCAAACGCGCCGCCGGTAACGCGTAAATTTGCCTTCAGCAAGTAGTCGACCGGCAGACCAGTGTAGTCATGCAACTTCTCCGCGATGGTTTGCTTTTCCGTGGCGGAAATCTGGGTCCCCTCCCACAGCGCATGAGCATAATCGCCGCTCGCGAAAGCTTCAACTTCCTTGAGAAACGACGGAAGGTCCGCGGGCTGTTGCGGCAGCTTATGATGGTATGCCGCAACGGCGGCGTACGTAGGCAGTGCGAGCTCGTAAGGAAGGTCGTTCCCAGGATTGGTCTGCGGACCATCCGGCAGATCCCCGAAATTCAGTACTTGCGAGAGCAGCATGACGCCGTTGAGATCGATGCCCTTCTCATTTTCAAGAATGTTCGCCAACACCGCGGAGCGCGTGGTGCCGTAGCTTTCTCCAAACAAGTATTTCGGCGAATTCCAGCGGTCATATGTACTGATGAATCGTGCAATGAACCTGGCGAAGGCGTGCGCATCCTGGTCCACTCCCCAGAATGCCTTTTCCTTGTCTTTGCCGTAGAGCCGTCCGAAGCCGGTGCCCGGCATATCGATGAAGACCAGATCGCTGGCATCGAGCAGACTGTATGCGTTGTCCTCCAAACGATACGGCGCAGGCGGCATGTGGGTGTCGACCGGCGTCGAAACATGCTTTGGCCCGAAGGCGCCCATGTGCAGCCACACGGTGGAACTGCCAGGACCGCCGTTATACAGAAACGTAATCGGCCGCTGATTCGAATCCGCGCCCTGCTTGAAATACGCCACATAAAATATCTGGGCCGTGGGAGGAGCCTGCGATGGATCTTTCGGCGGATTTTCCGCACCGGGCAAGGGCTTGCCATCCGGGCCGATCATGGCATCCTGTGTATCCGTCGCTCCAACGGTCAGAGTGCCGGCGACGGCTGTGTAGGCAATTGTTTGGCCCTCCACGCTGATTGTGCCGGACGTTTTCGACGGTGCTGCCTGCACCGGAGCCTGCGATTCAGAAGAAGGATGATCTTCTTTCGTTGCCTGGCCCGCGGACTTGTCCTGGCAGAAGGCTGCCGCAGGCAAAAGAGCGACGGCTAAAGCACCCGCCGCTAGAACACAAGACAACTGTCTCTGCATTATGGAGTGACTCCAGAAAGCTAGGATGTTTCGTCCTGCAGTTTGGATGTTGAGAGTCGACCGTTCAACTTACCAATCCTGAGCGGACAACCGCAAAGACGAGTAGTTCTGTCCTGTTTCAAGACAGAGCGCTTCGACCACCAACTCATGATCATCCCGTTGAGGAAGCCCGGAAACGGTCGCTGAGCCGATTACACCTGCATTCTCGACGCGAATGGGAAAACTGCCTCCATGCGCCGCATATTCTGAGAACAGCAGGCCCTGCCTTTCGATCAAGTCGGTCTTCTGTAGCTGCAAGTCCAGGCCCATGGAGTATGAGCTGCGAAAGAACCGTGCCACGACATTGCCTTTTCTGCGCACCCAATCCGGATTGTTTGGAGTGCTTCCATCCAGCGCGCAATAGAAGAGCGGTTGACCGAAACGACGAACATCGATCACCACTCCTAGTTTGCGCGTGAGCGCCAATTCGCGAAGGGTTGTGCCGATCCGCCATGCAACCTCAGCATCGAAACGTGGAAGAACCAGCGCTTTTTCTTGAAGCGCCAGCCTCGCTAAATCGTCGCTGATGGACACCGGCACAACCCCTTTTCCCTGCAGTCTTGCGCTCTATCAATTTCCGTTCTACGCGGATACTGGTTCAGCGACGGCCACTTTGACCGGGGTCAGCCAATTGAATCGATCCGGACGCTTGCCGGACGTGATGCCAAAGAATTCAGCCGCCAACTGCTTGGTGATCGGGCCGGCAATTCCATCTTTGACGGTGACTCTGTCAATCGAGCGGATGGGCGTCACTTCCGCGGCCGTACCAGTAAAGAAAACCTCATCGGCGATGTAAAGCAGTTCACGCGGAATTGGCTGCTCAACAACCGGAATTCCAAAATCACGCGCCAGAGTGAGAATCGACGCGCGAGTGATGCCGGCTAAAACGGAACTGCCGAGATAGGAGGTCAGCAGCTGGCCCTTGTAGACGACGAAGAGATTTTCGCCGGAGCCTTCGGAAACGAGCCCGTTCACATCGAGTCCAATGCCTTCGTCGTACCCGTTGGTCTTGGCTTCCATGTGGATCAGTTGCGAGTTCATATAGTTCGCACCAGCCTTCGCCAGCGCGGGTAAAGTGTTGGGCGCCATCCGGCTCCAGGAAGAGATGCAGACGTCTGCCCCATGATCTCCAGTCACATACTTTCCCCAGGCAAAGTTGCCGATGTACACCTCAATGGGATTCTTCGTCGGGTTCACGCCCAGTTCGCCGTATCCACGAATCGCGATGGGGCGGATATAGCATGGGACAACGCCGTTCGATTCGACCGTTTCGATAACAGCCTCATTCATTTGGTCGAGCGTGTAGCCCAGATCCATGCGATAGATTTTTGCCGAGTCCAACATGCGCTGCATGTGGTCCTGAAGCCGGAAAATGGCCGCGCCCTGTTCGGTCTTGTAGCATCGAATCCCCTCAAACACCGACGTGCCGTAATGGATGACATGGGACATGATGTGGATTTGTGCCTGGTCCCAGGGAACAAGTTTTCCGTTGTGCCAGATATGTTTCGTCGGCTGTAAGGGCATGGCGTGGATCTCCTTGATGAGAACGTGCCTCATGGAATAACTTCAATTATATCGATCGCAGTAAAGTTACATTTGAGAGTCTTCTTTGCTGCACCATCTCTGCGGCGAAAGTTCCGTGCGAGCGATGCGCATGTCAGGAATTTTCGCGGTCCCGAAATCCGCAAGAACTCTCAGGAATGAAATTGTTTCAGGAGTGTGGATGGCTTCCAGCAGCCGTATCCAAATCAATCTTCTTCCAATCGCCGCGTTCAATTCCAGCGCGAATCTGGCTTGACGTCCACCCCTTGCGCGTCATGCGGTAGGCGTAGAAGCCTTCTTTGGCGCAGGTGCTGCATTCCGCGCCGTGCAGCCCCTCGAAACAGCTTCGCAGGCTTGTGTGTCCCACGGCCCGATCGCAGCGGCAATAGCAGGGAAGCTGATACAAGACACTGGAAATCTTGGCTGCATCGCGATAGACCTTGACCTGCCAGGCGAGTTGAAAATTGGGCCCAGACAATTCTTTGCCGTGCAAAATCGGCGGCAGCTTCACGGATCGAACCGGAGCTGCGGGGTGGAATGCAGGAACATCGATCGTTGGATCCGTCCATTGTGCGTGGGCCGCAACACAGATCAGCGCAATTGTAAGAGTCAACCAGAAACGGCTAGGCATGTGACATCCGACTCCTGTAACCACTTTCCAAATTGTACGATCTTTCCGGCGAAAGGTTGAAATTCCAGGCCTCACCGCAGCATGCGGCGCCGCATCGAGGGAATGATTCCACCGCTTTTACTGGCCGTGTCGATCATTGCCACAGGCGCATCCAGCCAGAGAAGATTTCTTCGGCGAGTTACAACGGTAACCTGATAGCGGGCATCCGAATGCTCGACTGCAAATTATCCACCTTGAATATTTTCAAAAGTGCTAGGGTAAGGACGTACCATACTGGCACCATTTGGTCGGCTCGATGGCCGACATAGACAGTCACGGGTTTTTCCCGCCAATGGAATCATCCAACAAAGATTTCTGCGCTGGTTTCCTATGTTGAATTTCGCTCCGCTGCCGGACCTGCTTGCCCTGACAATTCTTGTGTTTGTATTCTGGTCAATCCTGCGGCGTCGCGCAGGTGGCAAGCTGCAGGCGTGGCTGCTGGGCTGGATCTGCATTTTGCTTCACTTTGCAGCGCAGATATTCGGCGGCCAGCCCGGCGGTCTGCAGACATTTGCCTACGCTGTTTCAGCTGTGATGCTGGAGCTAGCCGGCGCAGCCTTTATCTACGCCGCCGGCGGTGGCCATCGCAGCGTACGATTTCGGTGCATCGCTGGCACCGGATTGCTCGCGACCCTGCTCTATATCCTGTTTGTCTCTTTGAGTATTACGTCGACGCCACCGTATTACGCGGTTGTCGCTCTTCTGTTTGCATCGGTCGTTGCTGTATTGTTTCGCGACCCCGACCATCCTGCCAGCGAGCGGAATCTGTACGCATTCTTAGTATTTTTTTTGGCGGTATTGCTGGCGCTCGTAATCCATTACAGACAGCAAGACTATGGACCGGACTGCATTTACTTTGTGGTCTATTTGATGGCGGGCATTCAATACTGGAGAAAGTTCCCGCAAAGAACGACGGGCTCTTTGACAGCGGTGGTGGGTTTCGTTGTTTGGGCATCGGTTTTCCCTGTCTCCGTCTTCCTCGCGATTTTCAAGCCTGGCCTTCATGTTCAGGATTCCGTCTGGAATATTCCGAAATATATTGTCGCGATCGGAATTCTATTGACATTGCTGGAAGAGCAGATCGATCACACACATCACCTTGCCTTGCATGATCCTCTGACTGGTTTACCGAATCGCCGCCTGCTGCAGGACCGCCTGACCAAGGCTCTTGAGAGGGCCGAGCGCAACGGCGCGCGTGTGGCCGTGCTGTTGATTGACCTGGACCATTTTAAGCAGATTAACGATACCTACGGTCATCCGGTCGGAGATGAGGTGCTGCGGATCGTTGCCACACGACTGCAGATGCGTATCCGCAAGGCGGATACGATTGCCAGGGCAGGAGGCGATGAATTTATGGTGATCGTCTCAGATCTGCTGCAGCCACATGGGGCGGAAGTACTGGCGGCCAAGCTGGCCGCAGATTTGAACGAGCCCATTGTCATGGGATCAGTTCGCCTGCCGGTGGGTGCGAGTATCGGACTGGGAATTTATCCTGACGACGCGCAAAACGTCGAAGAGCTCTGCGCCAAAGCCGATGCGAACATGTATGAGCAGAAACGTCACGCCAAATAGGTTCGTGCACCCATCTTGCATCTTGGCCGTCGAGAATTTCCGCGTGACCACAATCTTGAGCCGTCAGGCCGTACAGGTTCCGCAGACAAAAAAAGACGGCACGAACGGTAAATTGTTCGTGCCGGGAGGCCAGTGACGCAACTTGCTAAGGATGGAGCGCCACTTGTAGCAGCGCAGCTTCATTCCTTTACAAACATAGGATGACACAGAATCAAGCCCGATGCACGAAATATTTGTATTTTTCATATATTTTTTTCGGCACTTCTTCCAAATTCCATAGAAACTGAGCGTCTAGAGGGTGGCACCGGGCCCCCAATTGTTGGCAGATGGTTTCCCCTTCGGATTGATTCTAAAGATAGATAGCGCCTAGTCTAGGTATATGCCATACTGTCACCGGTGCGGAATATTCGCTGACGCACGGAAAACGAGAGGATTATGGGAACCTCGGGGAAAGCAAGAACACAGGAATCGAGGCATGAAGAGTTCGTTGGAACAGATTCCGGGAACGCCGCGCCGAGGAGAGGTCGTTGGTCGACGGCATTTCTCATGGCTGGCTCGGCAATCCTCGGGGCTACCGCAGTGGCTTTCTGGAACCGTCGAACGATTGCGAACATGCGGACCCAATTTCTGGCCGAGTCTGCGCAGGTGCGACCCCAGGTGCAAACCGACGAAGAGATTTTTTGAGTAGAGCGTGGATGGAGAGCCGGTGCTTTCAACAGATTCGACCGCTTTTCAACAATGCAACTGTTGCGCAATCTCAACAATAAGAGTATGTTCATCACTGGGCGTGAAGAACTCCGCAAGCCCATCTAGATATCTAAAGCAGAATTCGTAGGCCAGCAGAACGGAACAGCCTGATCCAGGCATCTTGTTCGCACTACCATTCCCATAGATAGTCAAGAAAACTTTTCTGCCGATCCGGCTTCCAATGCGGACATGCGTGGGGCGAAATGCCTTCGGAAAAGTGAACTGCGAATGGAGAATCCTGCATTCTGATTTCTGGCGAAACTGTCAGAAAAGATTCACGCAAGGTTGACAGTAGTCGTAAGAAATTGATAGTCTGGTTTGGTCGCGCAAAAAACAGGAGACAGTGCTGAAAAGCAGTTTTTTCCCTGTGTGCGCAAAGTTCGAGGACCTGCTGGAATCATCCGGCAGCTCGATCCAAAAAGAACTCGCTCAGGCGAAATTTCTTAAGGATCTTTGACAATTGGTTGAATATGCCAGTCGTGAGATGACGATGAAGTTGTGGTTTAGTCATTCTCACTAGTATAGGCTTCGCAGCCTTTCGAGCGCTGCGAGGTAGCATCTTGCTCTTCGACCTCCGTCGAATCAAGATGCATCAGGTTTCAAACGAGAGTTTGATCCTGGCTCAGAATCAACGCTGGCGGCGTGCCTAACACATGCAAGTCGAACGAGAAAGTGGAGCAATCCATGAGTAAAGTGGCGCACGGGTGAGTAACACGTGACTAACCTACCTTTTAGTGGGGGATAACCTAGGGAAACCTGGGCTAATACCGCATAACACTTACGAGTCAAAGCAGCAATGCGCTGAAAGAGGGGGTCGCGGCCGATTAGCTAGTTGGCGGGGTAATGGCCCACCAAGGCAGTGATCGGTATCCGGCCTGAGAGGGCGCACGGACACACTGGAACTGAAACACGGTCCAGACTCCTACGGGAGGCAGCAGTGGGGAATTTTGCGCAATGGGGGAAACCCTGACGCAGCAACGCCGCGTGGAGGATGAAGTCCCTTGGGACGTAAACTCCTTTCGATCGGGACGATAATGACGGTACCGGAAGAAGAAGCCCCGGCTAACTTCGTGCCAGCAGCCGCGGTAATACGAGGGGGGCAAGCGTTGTTCGGAATTATTGGGCGTAAAGGGTGCGTAGGTGGTTCGGCAAGTCTTGTGTGAAATCTTCAGGCTCAACTTGAAGTCTGCACAAGAAACTGCCGGGCTTGAGTATGGGAGAGGTGAGTGGAATTTCCGGTGTAGCGGTGAAATGCGTAGATATCGGAAGGAACACCTGTGGCGAAAGCGGCTCACTGGACCATTACTGACACTGAGGCACGAAAGCTAGGGGAGCAAACAGGATTAGATACCCTGGTAGTCCTAGCCCTAAACGATGATCGCTTGGTGTGGCGGGTATCCAACCCTGCCGTGCCGAAGCTAACGCGTTAAGCGATCCGCCTGGGGAGTACGGTCGCAAGGCTGAAACTCAAAGGAATTGACGGGGGCCCGCACAAGCGGTGGAGCATGTGGTTTAATTCGACGCAACGCGAAGAACCTTACCTGGGCTCGAAATGTAGTGGACTGGGGTAGAAATATCCCTTCCTAGCAATAGGTCGCTATATAGGTGCTGCATGGCTGTCGTCAGCTCGTGTCGTGAGATGTTGGGTTAAGTCCCGCAACGAGCGCAACCCTTATCTCCAGTTGCCATCATTCAGTTGGGCACTCTGGCGAAACCGCCTCGGATAACGGGGAGGAAGGTGGGGATGACGTCAAGTCCTCATGGCCTTTATGTCCAGGGCTACACACGTGCTACAATGGCCGGTATAAACCGCTGCAAACCCGCGAGGGGGAGCTAATCGGAAAAAGCCGGCCTCAGTTCGGATTGCAGTCTGCAACTCGACTGCATGAAGCTGGAATCGCTAGTAATCGCAGATCAGAATGCTGCGGTGAATACGTTCCCGGGCCTTGTACACACCGCCCGTCAAATCACGAAAGTGGGTTGCACTAGAAGCCGGTGCGCTAACCGCAAGGGAGCAGCCGTCCAAGGTGTGGTTCATGATTGGGGTTAAGTCGTAACAAGGTAGCCGTAGGAGAACCTGCGGCTGGATCACCTCCTTTCTAATAGAGAACGTCATGGCACTTATTCACTTCCGCGATTGCGGACTCGCTTCGGCGAGCGTGCATAAGATGTTGTCATGTACCCCTTCACAAATGTCCTGACACGAGTGAAGGGAGCTTGAACTAAGCCCTCTATTCTTCTCTGAATCAACATCGATGGTCAGAAGCAGCGTAGCTGCTTCGCATATTCAACCAAGTCCTCGAAAAGATTGACTGAAAGCAAGTTCGAGTACCCAATTCGAGTACCCGGACCCGCATTCGAGCGGCGCATTCACGGTTTCGTGCCGAAGTCGCACGTTCCTATGTGGGCCTGTAGCTCAGTTGGTTAGAGCGCACCCCTGATAAGGGTGAGGTCGGTAGTTCGAATCTACCCAGGCCCACCATTGTTTGATGGGGCTGTAGCTCAGCTGGGAGAGCACCTGCTTTGCAAGCAGGGGGTCACCGGTTCGATCCCGGTCAGCTCCACCATGTTCCAGCTGGAATTTCAGTACATCTTTTCATGTCTGTACCACGCAGCCATTGCAGCAAGCTCGACACTTAATTCCCTGTTCCATCAGGACGGCTTAAGTTGCGAGCTTTCGGCAAGTCTGCCATGCAGACAGAACCGAATGCGTCTTAGGGCGCAGCGCTTGGAAACGAGCGTCGAAGATATTTGACAACAGGATAGATTGGGTAGTTGTAACTACAAGGCTGAGCAGTACTTTGGCTTTATGCTGAAGTACAGCTGAGTTGAGTGTCTTTAGATATTAGGAGTGGCGTGCTGCAATAGGAAGTTGCTATTGCCAGTATTGCCACCAGGCGAATAACAGAAACTAACCGCTCTGCAGCGAATGCTGTGTGAAGTTAGTTTTATGGTCAAGCTACTAAGGGCGCACGGTGGATGCCTTGGCAGAAACAGGCGATGAAGGACGTGGTCAGCTGCGATAAGCTCCGGGGAGCCGCAAACAGGCGTTATATCCGGAGATCTCCGAATGGGGAAACCCATGACGGCAAAACCGTCATACGGCCCGCTGAATTCATAGGCGGGTACGAGCGAACCCAGGGAAGTGAACCATCTCAGTACCTGGAGGAAAAGAAAGAAATCTCGATTCCGAAAGTAGTGGCGAGCGAAATCGGAACAGCCCAAACCCGTTGCATTTCGGTGCGGCGGGGGTTGTAGGGTCCGCAACAGTAGAGTTACCAATCCAGCCATTAGTCGAATCCTCTGGAAAGTGGATCCATAGAGCGTGACAGGCGCGTAGACGAAAATGGACTGGACTCGAAGCGGATACCTGAGTAAGGCGGGGCACGTGAAACCCTGCTTGAATCTACGGGGACCATCCCGAAAGGCTAAATACTTGTTTCTGACCGATAGTGAACCAGTACCGTGAGGGAAAGGTGAAAAGTACCCCTGCGAGGGGAGTGAAAAGTACCTGAAACCGTGTGCCTACAAGCAGTGGGAGGGCTATGCTCCGTAAGGAGAATGCCTGACCGCGTGCCTATTGCATAATGAGCCGGCTAGTTATTCTTGTCAGCAAGGTTAAGCGTGAGCGAGCCGCAGCGAAAGCGAGTCTGAATAGGGCGTTCAGTTGGCAGGAATAGACGTGAAGCGGGATGATCTACCCTTGGCCAGGTTGAAGGTGGGGTAACACCCACTGGAGGACCGAACCGGTGTTTGTTGAAAAAAGCTCGGATGAGCTGAGGGTAGGGGTGAAAGGCTAATCAAATTCCGTGATAGCTCGTTCTCTCCGAAATAGCTTTAGGGCTAGCCTCGGATGATTTGCGACGGTGGTAGAGAGATGGATGGACTAGGGGGCTTTCCGGCTTACCGAATCCAACCAAACTGCGAATGCCGTTGACAACCAGTCCGGGAGTCAGACAGTGGGGGCTAAGCTTCATTGTCGAGAGGGAAACAGCCCAGACCGCCTGCTAAGGTCCCCAAGTTACAGTTAAGTGGGAAAGGAAGTCGGAACGCCCAGACAGCCAGGAGGTTGGCTTAGAAGCAGCCATCCTTTAAAGAAAGCGTAATAGCTCACTGGTCAAGCGGTCCGGTGCCGACAATATAACGGGGCTAAAACTGTACACCGAAGCAGCGGATGCACACCTATGGTGTGCGTGGTAGGAGAGCATTCTCAAGCATGTGAAGTCAGACCGAAAGGACTGGTGGATGTGTGAGAAGAGACCCTGCCGGCATAAGTAGCGATAACGGAGGTGAGAACCCTCCGCGCCGAAAGTCTAAGGTTTCCTGAGGAAGGTTAATCCGCTCAGGGTTAGGCGGTCCCTAAGGTGAGGCCGAAAGGCGTAGCTGATGGACATCCGGTTAATATTCCGGACCTCCCATGATTTCGTTATACGAAGGGGTGACGCAGAAGGATACGCAGGACCCTCTATGGCTATAGGGTTCGATGCACGTAAGGTGGTTCGACCAGGCAAATCCGGGCGAGCATAACACTGAGGTGCAAAGCAGTAGGCCGAATGGCCGAAAGCTGCCGATTCCACGCTGCCAAGAAAAACCTCTAAGGAGAGATCACGGGAACCGTACCACAAACCGACACAGGTAGACGAGGAGAATATCCAAAGGCGCTCGAGTGAAGGCTTCTTAAGGAACTCGGCAAATTAAACCCGTAACTTCGGGAGAAGGGTTGCCCCGGTAGCGTGAAAGCGCGAGGGGGCCGCAGTGAAACGCGTACGGCGACTGTTTAACAAAAACACAGGTCTCTGCTAAGTCGAAAACGACGTATAGGGGCTGACGCCTGCCCGGTGCCGGAAGGTTAAAAGGAGGAGTTAGTCGCAAGACGAAGCCCTGAATTGAAGCCCCGGTGAACGGCGGCCGTAACTATAACGGTCCTAAGGTAGCGAAATTCCTTGTCGGGTAAGTTCCGACCTGCACGAATGGCGTAACGATCGTACGACTGTCTTAAGGAGTTGCTCGGCGAACTTGTAGTACCGGTGAAGATGCCGGTTACCCGCAGCTAGACGGAAAGACCCCGTGCACCTTTACTATACCTTTACTATGAATTATGGTTCTTGCTGCGCAGAATAGGTGGGAGGCTTTGATCCCGGACTCTTGGGTTCGGAGGAGCCAACTGTGAGATACCACCCTGCGAGTGCTGTGATTCTAACCTACTTCCGTAATCCGGATGAGGGACATAGTAAGGCGGGTAGTTTGACTGGGGCGGTCGCCTCCTAAATTGTAACGGAGGCGCGCGAAGCTACTCTCAGACTGTTTGGAAATCAGTCGTCGAGTGCAAAGGCATAAGAGTGGTTAACTGTGAGACCTACAAGTCGAGCAGATGCGAAAGCAGGCCTTAGTGATCCGGTGGTTCTGTATGGAAGGGCCATCGCTCAACGGATAAAAGGTACGCCGGGGATAACAGGCTGATCGGAGCCAAGAGTTCATATCGACGCTCCGGTTTGGCACCTCGATGTCGGCTCATCGCATCCTGGAGCTGTAGAAGGTTCCAAGGGTTAGGCTGTTCGCCTATTAAAGCGGTACGTGAGCTGGGTTCAGAACGTCGCGAGACAGTTCGGTCCCTATCTGCTGTGGGCGTAGGAGATTTGAAGAGGGCTGTCCTTAGTACGAGAGGACCGGGATGGACGAACCTCTTGTGTTCCAGTTGTCTTGCCAAAGGCACAGCTGGGTAGCGAAGTTCGGTTGTGATAACCGCTGAATGCATATAAGCGGGAAGCACGCTCTAAGATGAGATCTCCCAACCCAAAAGGGAAATGAAGGGCCCAGGAAGACCACCTGGTTGATAGGCTGGAGGTAGAAGCACAGTAATGTGCGTAGCTTACCAGTACTAATCGCCCGTTCGGCTTGACCATAAGATTAACTTCGCACAGAATTCCAAAAGAATTCTTGCTGAAGATACTCAACGGCGAGCCATGTAGTTTGACTTACCTCAATCTATCCTGTTGTGAAACATCATCGACGTCTGATGTTTTGACAATTTGCCGGTGAATATACTGCGAGGGCAACACCCGTTCCCATCCCGAACACGGAAGTAAAGTCTCGCTGGGCCGATGGTACTGCATTTTTGAGTGTGGGAGATTAGGTGATCGCCGGCATTATCTTACAAAAAAGCCACCCTTCGGGGTGGCTTTTTTGTTTCCAGCCTCCCGCTCTCATAAACGCCTCTGGAGGCTGGCATTCCGAGAAACTACGATGGGTTATATGATCGAGGGCGTAGCCGCAAACGTCGGGTCGCCATGAGCGAATTGAACAATCCCAATCGTCCCATAATATCCGTAGCCATCACTCCCAAGTCCAAGGGTGATTACCAAACCCTTCGTCTAGCTCTCACAGGTATCGCTCAACAAGATCCGACCATCAAAATTGACGTAAATCCTACTGACGGGCAGATCATTGTTAGCGGGATGAGTGAGTCGCATCTAGAATCAATCTGCCTCCGAATTCAGCAGGAGCAGATTATCGACATCGATATTGGTAATTCCGAGGTTCTTTACCTGGAAACGATTCGCGGGCAAGCGGAAGCCGAGGGCAAATACATTCGGCAAACTGGCGGTTTGGGTAATTACGGCCATTGCAAACTGCGCGTTGAGCCGAATGAGAGAGGTAAGGGCTACGGGTTCATCAACGAAGCTAAAAGTGCGTTGGTGCCCGGGGAATACGTACAGGCCATCGACTTGGGCGTACAGGCAGCGCTTGAAGTAGGCCCTTTGGCTGGATATCCCATCGTGGACGTGAGAGTGGTCCTCTATGACGGCAGTTACCACGAAAAGGATTCAAACGAAATGGCCTTCAAATTCGCCGGCTCAATCGCCTTTGAAGAAGCTGCTAGAAAGGCTTCACCAGTCTTGCTTGAGCCGATAATGGCGATTGAAATCACAGTCCCTGAACAGTTCATCGACTACATCATTGCCGATATCAATTCGCGTCGCGGCCGCATGGAAAATGTCGAGCGGCGCGCCAGTTCGCAGGTGATTCATGCCTTCGTGCCCCTTTCCGAATTGTTGCAATCGAGCACGCGCCGCGCCGGATATTCCATGAAATTTGCCCGCTACGAACCAGTTTATTTTCAAGAAGGGCCCGAAGGGGATGGAGCAGGTGTTACTGCCACCAAACCGCGACGCCCGAAAACAGGGAGCGGCTCCGCCGCTGCCGATCTGGATATGGAACCTCAGTGATGAGCTTAACCGTCGGAGCAAACATACCGTCGCCGACCTGCAGCAGAAACGCTATCCCTCGAATCTCAACAAACTTTCCGCGCACATGAAATGACAAGCCCTCCTGGACGTTGCGAAGTGAGGTCTCAATGAATCGACGACATTTTTTGGCCGGCGGCATTGCATTGGCAGCCCAGCCCAATTTTTATCGGTCTTTCGGCGCGTTGCCGACGATCGACTCCGCCCAAAAATCTCCCCAGAATCTTCTCACTAGAACGTTTCCTGAATCTTTTCTCGCGAACCGTCTTTTGCCGGTAAACGCCTGGCATCCGTATCCGCATAGCAGTGAGCGTGCAGCCTGGGAGGCAGTTCCTGAAGATATTCGTACTCTTTTGCTGCAGCGTGCTGTAGCGGCGCAATCGGCAGGCTGGAAAATTTTGCCCGCAACCGGCTTTCTCGACTACAAACGCACCGGCAATCGCGACCGATATGAACATCAGGAGTTTGGCCGCCGCAGTCAGTTGGCAAGTCTGGTAATTGCCGAATGTCTCGAGGGGAAGGGGCGTTTCCTCGACAGCATTACAGACGGCATCTGGCTCATCTGTGAGGAAAGTTTTTGGGGGGTACCAGCGCACCTGCCGGTTCCCGGTCTGCCCGATGTCACCCACCCGACCGTTGAACTGTTTGGTGCCGAGACCGGCGCACTGCTTGCGTGGACGAACTATCTGCTGGCCGATCAACTGGAAACAATATCTCCGCAGATCACGGATCGCATTCGACTCGAAGCAAAAGAACGTCTTTTGAGGCCGGCAGCGAACGCAATGACTTCTGGTGGATGGGTCTCGGCCCACAGACACCTCAGCTGAACAATTGGAATCCCTGGATCAATTCGAACCTGCTAGTCACAAATTTTTTACTGGAAGACGATCCGCAGATTCGTTTGCAGGAGACAGTAAGAATCACCAAAAGTCTCGACGCATTCCTGAACCAATACTCGCCCGATGGCGGATGTGAAGAGGGGCCGGGATACTGGGCGGTTTCTCCAGCTTGCTACTTCGAGTGTGTGAATACCTTGCAGTCTGCGACCGGCAATGCCTCGGACATATTCAGCAACAGCTTTCTCGACAAGATGGGAAGATACATTGCCAATGTCCACATCGCCAAAAATTATTATGTGGATTTCGGCGATGCTCATCCCAAAGAAAATCCTCCCTGCGATCTCATCTATCGCTATGGCGAAGCGGTAGGCGATGCACAGCTTGCGGCCTTCGGAGCGTATTGCGCCAACAAGACCGGATCGGTTGTGATTGACTCGGATTTCTCTAGAATGACCCGATTTCTGCCTGCCCTTTTTAACATCTCGAAATTGAGCGCAGCACATCAGCAGGATGCATTGATTCGAGACGTCTGGTATCCCAATCTAGGTTTAATGACGGCACGCGAGAAAGCAGGTTCCGCGCAAGGAATGTACCTCGCGGTGCAGGCAGCCAGCAACGGCAGGAGCCACGCGCACAACGACTCGGGAAGCTTCATCCTCTACCATGACGGCGAGCCAGTGGTCATCGACGTCGGCGTAGGAACCTACACTGCTCAGACCTTTAGCGCCGACCGGTATTCGATCTGGACAATGCAGTCGGCCTATCACAATCTTCCCACCGTCGGCGGCGTCATGCAGCATCAGGGAAACACGTACAGGGCCAAAGTGATGGACTACAGCAGCACCGACGATCGAGCCGTGCTGTCCCTCGATCTGGCCGGAGCATATCCGAAAGAAGCAGGGATCAAAGTATGGAAGCGCAAACTGACTCTGGATCGCACCAGAGGCAGCGTTCTGCTTGAGGAAGCCTTCGAGCTGGCGAGTTCCCTTCCCGTGAGCCTAACCATAATGACGCCGGGCGCTCCGGTAGCCGGACCTGGCGGAACGCTTCTGCTGCGATCGATTTCCGGATCGGACACGCCGGTCTCGCTCGCGTACGATGCTTCGCAGATTCAGCCGGTCATAGAAAAGATTACGCTCACCGATTCAGCTTTAACTCGCACCTGGGGAAGCCAGATTTATCGAGTATTGCTAAATTCCAAGCAGCCTGTCATGCGAGGAGACTGGAAGCTCGAATTTCGGAAATAGCCCGGACCCGCGACCAAATGGATCGGAGTTCCCTGCCCCCGGTTGATCCGGGAAATAGGTGGCCGGAAAGTAATTTGTCCGCCACCGCCGCGGAAACAGCGGACGTTTCGCAAGGTTTCTGCTAATCTACATTGGCTATGCTCCATTTATTGCTCATCTGGCTCCTCAGCGCCGTTGCACTGCTGATCACAGCGTATGTCGTTCCTGGGTTTGAGATCGCAAGCTTCGGCAGTGCGTTAATCGCGTCCCTGGTGGTTGGCTTTTTGAACGCCACGCTGGGATTTCTTCTGAAACTGGTGACGTTTCCGATCAGCATCCTGACGCTGGGACTGTTCTTTCTGGTCATCAACGCCATCATCCTGCTGCTGGCCAGCCGCTTGGTTCCGGGATTTCATATCCATGGATTTCTCGCGGCATTCCTGGGCGCCATCGTGCTGATGCTGGTTCGTCTTGTTTTCCGCCTGGTGATGCGCGCATAACAATCTCTTTTCCAAACCTCCGGAAAATTGTGCGCCACAGGTTCGAAATAAATTTCTTCGCGCCAAAAAATGTCCGCAAAACTAGTTGCCTTAGCAACCATATTGGCAAAGTGGTTGCCTAGGCAACTATATCGGCGACCCTCCGGGAAGGACTCCACCCAAGAGCTTTTTTGGCGCTTGCGAAGTGAAGGAGGGTGGCCGACTCAAGCCAAAAATTGGCTTGAGCGGGGTAAAAAACTTTCCGCCGCCCAAATTACGGAAGCTTACTCAGCTCCACTTGAATTTGCATGACGTGGGTGCTGCCAGGCATGTCTACGGTTCCTATCGTGATGGGCTTATTTTCATTCAGGAGAACGGTGCTCTTAAAATCAGTTTGCCTGATCACAGGATCTTTCGGAAGGGACTGTTGAGGGAGGGGAAGGTGTCTATAACGGATTGCACGATATGACTTCGAAGTTCGTGACCATTGGCGAATGAACGCAGGCTGGCTTCGATATTCAACCCGACATCAATATATGAAATTTCAGTTTGCGCGCCCGAACCTGCCTTAAATTCACCCGTCTCCAAAGGTACTTTTGAACCCAGCTTCAGAACGGCTGACGGAACTTCTTCACCCGAATCTAAGACGATGGCATAGCGTTGTGATCCGACTCGCCTGGTTCCATCCATTTCTGTCAGGGTATATGTGATCCGATAGGGCCCCGTAATCGTCTGTTGGGCGTCTCTCTTATCGGAGGGATTGGGTTGTGGCGGAGCAGGTTGCGCAGCTTGAGGCGGCGAGGCGGGACATCCTTTTGCTGAGCAGCATGGACAGCCACAGGAGCAGACGCGAAAATAATTGCAAGAGCTAGCAAAAGCGGAAATCCATTCTTTCGTTTCATCAGAGACCTCATTCCTTGGTCGAGTCGTTTAATTTGCTGTTTCCTTTGTGTTGGAGCTGCTGCCGGATTTCAGATACGCAGCAAATTCCGCTTCCTGTTGCGCTTCCACCTTGGCCTGATATTCCGGATTCAAGTCACGCAGGTCTTCTGGCTTGGCGGTTTGCACAAATCTCACGAGCAGCTTTTCCTGCCGCGTCAGCGGATAGCTCAACAGATTGGCGACATGTCGATACTGCGGATGTTCTCGCCTGCTGCGTCGTACATCTGCACGTTGCGAAAAACGTTCGCGCATACGGTAATCCCCTGCGGAAACGAGTGCCGGCTGAGCTGCACCAGGCTCAAGGGACGCAGACTTGACTGCCATGCCTTGCCGGTGCGACCGCGCATGTCGTTTGCCGTGTCCAATGTCCCCGGGAGAAAACGACGAACTAAAACGGCCGCCATTGCAGCGCAGGTCGCAGGTATCCAGAAGCGTCCTGCCGGACCTTGCCCGCTGAGACGTGGCGACCGAGGTTTCCAAACTCTGATGGACACGAGACAGCATCGCCGCCGGAGGCGCTGCTTCGCTTAGCATTTTCAACGCAGCATCAATTTCCTTGTCGAACTTCTCCGGTCTATCCTGATTTGACTTCATGGCTGCATCCTCCTTTCTTCCCTTTCCAGACGTTCTCGCAATCGCTGTCGTGCGCGAAACAAACACGAGCGAACGCTGGATTCTGTCGTCTTCAAAATCGCTGCAATTTCCGACGTCCCCAGCTCTTCAATTGCTGAAAGCCGCAGAACTTCCTGTTCTTTGCGGGGCAGACTGTCGATCATGCGGAGAATGCGAGCACAACCCTGCGCCGCATCCAGAGTGATCTCTGCCGAAGAGTCGTCACTTGCACGGTTCGTTAAAATTTCTTCTGCTTCCTCGACCACTGGTGTTGCGCGCAACCGGCGCTTGCGGTCCAGCGCCAGATTCCATGCAATCCGCACCAACCAAACGCGATGGTTCTCGACGGATGCCAATTTCTTCCGATGCTTCAGAACGCGCAGAAATGTTTCCTGGACAACATCCTCGGCATCGCTTGCATGACGCAAAATGCTGAACGCCACGCGAAACAGCAGTGCGGAATACTCCGTTGCCAGACCGGAAATTTCCACCAGTGTGTTCGCAGCATCGCACTCGCTTTGGCCCACACTTCGGCCCAGGGTCCAAGTCAAGATCTGCTCGTTGGTCGCTGTTCTGACATCCATAAAGATCAGTTCACTAGAAAGGACGCAACGGAGGCGAGCTGCGCTCGGAAATATTTATCCACCGATGTGGTGGCAATTCTACCGCACAGAAACACGAAGGCCACGCTCGAAGCGTGGCCTTCATAAGAATTGAAACTACAACCGCGCTGATCAGTGCATCTGCTGCAGCTTCTGGGCGGCGATCTGACCGGCTGTCGTCTTGGAATCCTTGTCCTTTAACTGCGCGTAAATCTGCTTCGCCTGTTCGGGATTGGTTTCTTCATACACGCCTGCTAGCTCCAGCTTCGCTTGCCCAGCGGGTACGGTGGTCGTGGGATGCGAGGCGAGGTGCTGCAGCAATTGAATGGCGTCCGAGGTCCTTCCGCTCTGGCGATAGAGACTGACCAGGGCCAGGTCGGCGAGCGCTGCCAAGTTACTGTCCCCGTGCTTCGTCACTTTTTTCAATGTAGTTTCGGCTGCTCCGGTGTTCCCCATCTCCATGTAGGTCAGGCCGGAGAAGTAAAGCGCATTCTTTCCCGCATCGGTAGAACCAAAACTGTCCGCCACCTTCGAAAATTCCGCATTCGCAGCTTCGGCACGAGCCACGCTGGTGGGATAGGTTCGCACACCAGGTTCCGCCGGGGTGCCAGGCTGGTTCACGGGGGCGCTATAGATGTCCATCGCGGCTCCAAACGCAACGGATGCCTCATCCTGCCGATGCTGATAGAAAAGGATGCTGCCAATCCTAATGGCCAAGACCGCGACCACGATTGCAGAGAAAAGAATTGCTTCCGATTTATGGTCTTCCAGCCAACCTAGTGCGCTGTGCGCGTGATCGATCAGAGCATCGTGTTTAATTGCATGACGGGTTTGTGTATCCACAGAATTAGGCCGGTTTCCTTCGCGGGGGTTAGATCCTGGCAGCCGCATAGGGATTGCGCTGCAACCTAAGTGTAACAGTCACAAAAATCAGGCGCAAACGAATGTTGCGTTCTAAAGGGGGGCGTTAGGGCTCAGAGGGTGCAGGGGCACTTTCAGGGGTCCCTGACCCAGTCGGAACGTTTTTCTCGGCGGACAACAAGCTGCGTATCAATCGAGTGGGAACAACCGCCTGGACGGTCGCGCGCTTCCCTTTCTGCTCAACCTTCATACTGCGTACGAATGCGTCCCAGTCTGTAACGTTTGCATTCTGCGGACCGAGGGTGACCTGGGTGGAGCGTACAAGACCCAGCACGAGATTCACCATCTCGGCCGACTCTTTTGCGGCAGCCGCAGTGGGTGCAATTTCCTCCAACCGCATGTGGACAGAGCCCAGGTAGCGGATGGAGCCGATAAATGTGGCGCCCGCCGGCAGCGATACGGGAAGACCGAAGATGTTAAATTGCAGCCCCGGGCCTGTCGGTGGTTCGATCTCGCCAATTCCCCATGCCTCCGACAGCAACGGGACCTTTGAGTAATATCGCGTCAACAACGTGTCCCCCGTAAAAGGAGACGCCGATGAATGATAGCGATCGATCATGGAATGAATCTGTTCCGTCATCGGCACATTGGAAACCGCCACCAGATCGTACCCGAGCACCACTACGCGCACCGTGCGTCCCTCGTGCACAATCGAGTAGATGTCGTGCCCGGCGTAGTGCTCCTGACCGGACGCCTGCGCCTGCAGATAAGCCGTCAAACGCTGCCCATCAAATCGCCCTTGAAATACCTCAGAATAAGCAACAGCCCCGTTGGGCCCATTAGCATCCGCCATGCGATGAACAGCGAACGCCGCCTGGTCGAGATCGCGTTCAAATACAATTCCCGTCGCGTCGATGAACTTCTGGTAATCGGGATCGTGCGCCACCGGATGTTGATCAAATCGAGTAAGCGAGCGTAGAGGCTGCAGGTTGAAGTAGACGATGCCATCCGCTTCCGGAAGAAGACGGGCCGCCTCAGGAGGAGCCTGCTTGCGGAGATAGGCCGCAGTCAGCAATGCAGCCACAAGTGCCAACGCAATCGCCAGACTGATCCATGTGCGTCTACGCATACGAAGGCACGGGCCTCATGCGCTGAATGCAGGAATGATGGATGCGAGAACGGTGGATACGACTTCGGCCAATCGAGTCAGTCATTGAAGTTGCGTCAAGCTAAAACGCGGAAGTTGCATCAAGCTACAATCGCGCCGCCTCGCGGAATCCCATGTGGGAGTGTACCCCCTCGATAACGGCGAAATGTGATTCCGAGGATAGCATGAATCAGTCCAACACAAAATAAACCTTGCGTCGCCGATCGCGGCTGTGTTCATTCTGATACTCGCGTGAGTTCCAGCCCTTGGCCAATTGGCAACGTTACCGATTTTGCACCCGGCTGAGACCTTACATGAGCAACGTAATCCGTTAGTTGATGAGAAAGGATGTTATCGGCCACGACGATGCCGCCGGGCTTCATCCGCAGCATGTCGAAAAAGCGAATATAGTCATGCTTCTCGCAATCGATGAGGACGAAGTCGAGATCGCTCAGATGCGGCAGCGTCTCGGCAGCATCGCCCAGATGAAACTCCACAAATTCACCAAGGCCCAGCCTGGCGATGGTCTGTTTCGATTCGGCCTGACGGACCGGCTCAATCTCGAGCGAGATGAGTCTGCCCTGGGTCTGCTGCGCCGCGGCAGCCAGCGCAATGGTCGAAATGCCGCTTGACCCGCCAATTTCGACGATCTTTTTCGCGCCAAGTCCAGAAACCAGGACAGAGAGAAATTCGGCGCTCGCCGGCGCAAGGTTTCGATGGCGTTCCGAAAAAGGAACGTCGGCAGCATCCTGTCCGACCTTACGAGCCCACAAGCGCTGAATCTCCGCACGCTGGCGTTCATTCAACATAGCAATCCTGAAATCGCACTGTTCAAGAATGAATCGTTACTACAGGTCTGCCTTGACCGCCGCTTCTGCCGCCTGAAACCCGATTTTCGAATGTTGGCCATCGCAGAAAGGCTTGTTGACAGAGCCTCCGCAACGACAGAGGGCAACTTTCTCTTTTCCGCTCAGGTCGTAGCGGTTTCCGTTGGCATCGGTGAGTTCAAGTTCCGCCAGATCGCCTGTGACCAGGTACGGCCCATTTTTCAGTGCAACTGTCTTGATCGCCATCGTAGTTTTCTCCGTGATACATTCTTGAGGATTGAGTTCGCCCATGCACGCTGCCGGATCTCCAACGGAAGCACGGCGCAGACCTGTCCGCAATAGATGCCACAACAGGCCCGATGATTCATTGAGATGCACGAGAAGCTTAACGATCTCTACTGAATAAGCGTGGGTTCTTCTCCGTTTTCTTTTTCTTCGGGAGGAATCACGACAGCGGCGGCCACCTTGTCCGGCTCTTCCAGGTTCAGCAGACGCACTCCTTGTGTCGAACGGCCTGCCGCCCGCACCGTCTTGGTATCGATGCGGATGATCTTGCCGAACTGGCTGATCACCATCAGCTCGCTCGAATCGTCTACCAAATTGATGGAGCAGACTTTGCCGTTCTTCTTCATGGTCTTCAGGTTGATGACCCCTTTACCGCCGCGGGCTTGCAGACGATATTCATCGACATCCGTACGCTTGCCATAACCGTTATCGGTCACAGAAAGAATCAGGCAGGCGCAGTCCGTGCCGCCGCCGTTCTTCTTGCGCTCTTTTGGAGTTACCGCAACGCCCACGACATAGTCGTCTTTGCCGAGGTCGATGCCGCGCACGCCGTATGCAGGGCGACCCATGGAGCGGACATCATTTTCATCGAAGCGAATTGCCATGCCATCGTGCGTTGCGAGAAAGACAATCTGTTTGCCATCCGTGATCCGCGCCGCGACCAGTTCATTGTCTTTATCGATGCCGATCGCGATAATTCCCTTCGCCATCACGTTGGAGAAATCTTTCAGCGGAGTTTTCTTTACGGTTCCCTGACGAGTGCCGAAGAAGATGAATTTCCCTTCCTCTTCCAGATTCCGCACCGGCAAAATAGCGCAGACGTTCTCTCCTGGCTGCAAGCTCAGCAGGCTGGCCATAGCTTTGCCCTTCCCTGCCGCGCCTACATCTGGAATCTCATAGACCTTGAGCCAGTACACGCGACCGGTGTTAGTGAAGCAAAGGAGATATGCGTGGGTGGAGTCGATGATCAACTGCTCGACAAAATCCTCTTCTCGCGTGCGCATGCCGAAGCGTCCCGTGCCGCCGCGACGCTGCTGGCGATAGGTCGAAATGGCAGTGCGCTTCAGATAGCCGGAATGGGAAACGGTGATCGCCACCTGCTCGTCCGCAATCAGGTCCTCCATCTGCAACTCTGCCGTCTCGTCCAGAATCTGCGTGCGGCGTGCATCGCCGTATTCCTTCTTGACTGCCTCCAGCTCTTTGATGATGACGCTGCGCAACTTTTTTCGCTGGCCAGAATCGATTCGTACTCTGCAATTCGTTCGCGGACTTCGGCGAGTTCCTTCAACAGCTCGTCGATGGAAAGTTGCGTCAACCGATAGAGCTGTAATTCGAGAACCGCATCGATCTGGCGATATGTCATGCCGGCTTCGGCTGTCAGGTTGGTGGTGTCCTTGTCCAACTTAATGACAATTTCTTTGCCAAGAGAAAAGCGATGCAGATTTTCCCGTGCATCCGCGCGTGAAGACGATCCACGGATGATTTTGATGAAGGCATCCAGGTTGTCCAGCGCGATCTTGTAGCCTTCCAGGATGTGTTCGCGCTCGCGAGCCTTTTTCAGCAAGAAAGCTGTACGACGGCGCACGACGTCCGCGCGATGATCGAGGAAATGCCGAATCGCCTGCGGCAAGCCCATTTCTCGCGGCTGGCCGTTGACGACCGCCAGGAAGATCATCGAGAAACCGTCCTGCATCTGTGTGTTCTTGTAGAGCTGGTTCAGCACAATCTGCGCTTCCGCAGTCCGTTTCAGTTCAATGACGATCCGCATGCCATCGCGGTCACTCTCATCCCGCACGTCGCTGATGTCGTCGATCACCTTTTCATTCACCAGCTGGGCGATGCGCTCGATCAGCTTCGACTTGTTCACCTGGTAAGGAATCTCGGTAACAATGATCGCCTGACGCCCTTGCGTGATGTTTTCCATCGCAACCCGTGCGCGCATCAGAAAGCGGCCACGCCCGGTTCTATATGCCTCCTGGATTCCACTGCGGCCATAGATAAAGCCACCTGTCGGAAAATCCGGCCCCTGCACGTGCTTCATTACCTCTGCCAATCCGGCATGAGGATTGTTCACCATCTCAATGGCGGCGTTCACAACTTCCGTCAAGTTATGTGGAGGAATGTTGGTCGCCATGCCAACCGCGATCCCGCTCGATCCATTCACGATTAAAGTGGGAATACGCGTAGGCAGGACGACCGGCTCAAACGTGCTCTCATCGTAGTTCGGCGTAAAGTCGACCGTGTCCTGATCGATGTCGGCCAGCATCTCGCCCGCGATGCGAGTCAAGCGGGCTTCTGTATACCGCATGGCTGCCGGTGGATCGCCATCGACGGAGCCAAAGTTTCCCTGACCATCCACCATCGTGTAGCGCATGGTGAAAGGCTGCGCCAGACGCACCATGGTGTCGTAAATCGACGCGTCTCCATGGGGATGGTACAAGCCCATGGCCTGCCCCACGACCTTGGCGCATTTGGTGTATTTCTTGTTGTGCTGCAGGCCCATCTCCTGCATCGTGTACAAAACACGCCGATGCACCGGTTTCAGGCCATCACGTACATCCGGCAATGCGCGCCCGATAATCACCGACATGGAGTAGTCGAGATACGAGCGACGCATCTCGTCTTCAATGTTGATGAAGATCATGTGTGCGGCGCCTGGACCCGTGGGGCCGCCCGGAGGCGCTCCATTGCTGCCTGTGCCATCGCTGCCATTGTCGCCAAGAGGAAGTTGCTGGGGGTTTTGCTCGTCTGCCATGTTTTTTGTCGCGAATCGTTCGTGAAGTAAGCCAAAAATGCCTATCCGGCGGACAATGGAACTAGGTTCCCACGCGCTCGGACGGAACTGAAGGTCTCTATCTAGAATACCGTGTTTTCAGGGGTTTGAGCAGGCTGAGAAGAACGAAGTTGACGAGCCCGGATCTCTTCATTCGCAACGCTTTATTCGCTAGGAAACAAGCAGCGGCAGACTCGCCAGCGTGAGTGTTGCCTGGGTCACCACCAAGGCCCCCATCAACCATAAAAACATTCGCCGATGGCGCGATTCCAGCATGTCGGCAAACACGCCGCCGGTAAAGGTCAACAGAAAGGGAAGCGCCCAGATCCATGGCTCGCTCCGCACACCGGTGGTCTCCAGCGAAAGCAGAATCAGCGCCACGATGAGTGGCGTCGTATTGCCGAAATACCGGGAGCGGCGGTGAAACAGGTAGAGCGCGGCCGCCGTCAGGATGGCAATCGTCAAACCAGCGTTCGACAAGCTGGCCATCATGTGTAAACTTCCTGCCCAGGAGAACCACAGGAAGGCGTCGGCGCTTTGAAAGACATAACTGAGGCCATCCAGATGAAACGCATAGGACGCGACCAGAATGAGGAAGGCTCCCGCCGACGCAATCGCCAACACAGGAACCACTGCCTGTCTTTTCTTTTCAGCCACATACAGCATGAATCCAATGGCCAACAACAATCCCAGGAGGCCGGCAGCCACATGCGCCGCGGTAGTCAGGCCCAGGGCCACGGCCAGCAAAATCAGTCGGGGACGCCACTTTTTCCGTGGGCCCTGCATGGCATGGGCAAGTCCAACCGCGGTGTACAAGACGCCATACAACCCCCAGGCTGCAAGAATCTCATTGTTGGGCTGGACGCAGGCCCGGATTATCTCCGGAGAAAAACAATACAGTACCAGCGCCAGAAAACCGCCCTCGTTCCCGTACAGTCTTCGCGACACCCACCAGATGCCGCCACCCAGCCAGACACCAAAGAAAATGAATGGCAGCCGCAACAGCAACAGCACATCTCCGGCAAGGTGGCGCATCTCCCACGGAGAAACGCTACTGGGTTGGCCAAGGAGAATGCGTTCCACCGTCAACGGCAGTCCAGCCACTCGATAGGCAAACGTCCCGTCGCTGATATTGCCGCAGGAGGTCAGATAACCGGCCAGCGGAGAAGGCCTTCTCCCACAGCTCGCGCCCGCAACGCGCGTATTGATAATCGACGCGGGTCAGAGTCTGTCGGTGAACCACCCACAGGCATTGAATGGCAAACACGCACAACATGGCAGCAGCTAGTATCTGCGGTTTGTGAATTTCAAATTTAGGTATGCGCATGCGGCTGTTGCTGAGTTTACTAGAGGGCAGGGAGATCTCTGGCGTCAGATTATCTGTCAGTCCGTAATGACGAGCAGATAAAATTGCGTGATTGATAAACTTACCATTGGGTAAATACGCATAAAATTTCTGTCGGCGAAACACCTGCAGCAACAGCCCTTAATTCCATATTTCGTATTGAGGCTTCCCTTCAAGGAAGAAACAGGGCATGGTACCCTCAAGAGAATAGGCGTTACAAACGTACTTGCGACCGACAAATCGGCATCCCAGTAGCTACACCTTGGCGACGCAAAGTGTCTCCGGCCAGATACCAAATCTCAGTTTTCAACTTATTTAACGTACGACTCGGGACTATGGGGGACGCAGAGGGGCTTTCATGCACCCAGTCAGTTAGACAGTGACCGCAGAGTCAAGGCCCTCGGTTTGCAATGACAAACCACCAGATTTTTGTTCATGCTACCCGATCGCAAAATAATTCTGGAGGCTAATTCGAACATGTCGAGAGTCATCGTGATTGGCGCTGGCCCTATGGGGCTTGCTGCGGCTTATCAGGCCGTGCAGGACGGGCACGAAGTCGATGTTCTCGAAAATGCTCTTGAACCTGGCGGCATGGCTGGACACTTCGATTTTGGGGGCATTTCACTTGAACGCTTTTATCATTTCGTCTGCCGGAGCGACCAGCCAACTTTTGATCTGATGACTGAATTAGGCATCGCATCCAAAATGCATTGGGTCCCCACCTCAATGGGCTTCTTCTTCAATGATCGCTTGCATGACTGGGGGAACCCGGTTGCATTGCTCAGGTTGCCCGGCGTAAGTCTGATCAACAAGTTCCGCTACGCGCTCTTTGCCTCCCTTTGCATTCAAAGAAAAAATTGGGGCGTTGCTCTCGAGAACACATCCGCCAGCGAATGGATTACTCGCTGGTGTGGCCAGACCGGCTATGATGTCTTCTGGCGCCCCCTCTTCGATCTCAAGTTTTACGAATATGCGGAGTCCATTTCCGCCGCATGGATGTGGACTCGCATGAGACGTGTTGGTCGATCCCGCAGCAGCATCATGCAAGAAGAGATGGGATACATTGAAGGCGGATCGAAAACCCTCATCGATGCTCTGGTACAAGCAATCGAGGCGGGACATGGGAAAATACACCTCGGCGCAGGAGCCCAACGAGTTACCGTTCAGAACGGATCTGTCACCGGAGTGGATACTTTCGCTGGCCATTTCTCTGCCGATCAGGTCATATCCACAATCCCTATACCTTCCATCACAAAGTTGATCCCAGATCTGCCGCTGGAGTGGAAGGAGCGCTACGACGCAATCAAAAACATCGGTCTTTGCTGCCTGATCTTCAAGCTCAAGCGTCCCGTCAGTCCTCACTTCTGGATCAACATCTCGAGCAAGAAATATGGTATTCCCGGCGTGATCGAGTTCTCTAATTTGCGCCCTCTTAGTCACTCCATCGTTTATGCACCGTATTACCTGCCACTTACAAATCCAAAATTCAGTTGGTCCGATGAGCAGCTAATTGACGATGCATTCGGCTGTCTGCAACATCTAAACCCTTCCCTTACCCGCGATGACCTGCTCGACGTTCGGGTTGCTCGCCTGCGCCATGCTCAACCAATCTGTGAACCGGGATTCGCAGCCAAACTCCCACCGATTCAGACCCCCATCCGCGGACTTCAAATTGCAGACACATGCTTTTACTACCCTGAGGACCGGGGCATCGCTGAAAGCGTACGCCTGGGCGCCAAATGGCTCGATCAATCTAAGGCACCTAATTTTTGAAGAGGAGAAATGCGTGAGTGAAGCGAAGAGCACCGTCGGGGAGCTGACTACGAGGCGTGTCCCAACCGAAAATGACGAGCGCTCCTATTCAGTGCGTAATGGGCTGTTATGCGCTTTCGCTGTCGCGGTCTGTGTGTTGATAGCAAATCCGGCTGCAATATGCCTTACCTTGATGAGTTTTCGTACGCCAAGACAGCTCTGGATTTTGTACGCACCGGGCATATCGTCTACAACGGATGGGCAACAGCGATGCTGGGGTGGCAGATTCCATGGGGTGCGCTCTTATCAAGCTTTTCGGATTTTCCTTTACCGTCCTGCGGTTCTCGATGCTACCCATTGCCATGGTGACCGTGTATCTATTCCATCTGATTTTGCGACGGTTTGGAATCAATCCGGGAAAACGCAGTCCTGGGCGCTTTGACATTGGCGCTTTCTCCCCTTTTTCTTCCTATGGAGGCGAGTTACATGACGGATGTGCCGGGATTGTTGGTCATCCTGGTCTGCATCTACATGTGTCAGCGTGCTGTCGCGGCACGAAGCGATAGAGTTGCTATTTTGTGGTTATGTTCAGCAGTGTTAGTCAACGTGGCTGGCGGTACGGTGCGCCAGATCGCTTGGCTTGGGGCACTCATCATGGTGCCATCGACGGCATGGTTACTGCGCGAACGTTGCGGCATGAAGGTCGCCGGAGTTCTACTGTGGATATGCGGCTTCCTTGGCGTACTGGCTTGTCTCCATTGGTTTAACCAGCGACCATATGCGGTGCCAACGCATGTTCTTTCGGGATCCATTTGGTTAAACCAGCAACCACATTCTGTGCCAACGCATGTTCTTCCTGGATCCATGAAGATCGGGACGTTTGTCCATCTGACCGCCCAACTTCTAAAGACCCTGCTATGCCTTCTCCTGGTCATTTTCCCAGTCTTGGTTGCGTGGCTGCCGACTGCACGCCGATTGAATCGTACCGCCCGACTGCAGCTTGCAGGGGCAGTTGCCCTGTTGATTTCGCTCGCCATCATCTTGTACAGACACGGCGTACTCGATGGCTGGGTACTACCTTGGCTCGCGCCTGTCTTGACACAACAAAACAGCCAGATACCAGGCATGTTCGGCGTGGCACCTATCATATTGACTGTTTGGGTGAAGTTCGTGATCTCCCTACTCGTCATTGCATCAGCACTCATTTTTGTAGAGCAGAGGACTAGCAGGAAGCAGATTGAGATATCTAACTCCGGCAGGCATGCGACATCCTGGCATCAGATAGCTTGGATTCTGGTTCCTTTTTCACTAAGCTACCTCACTTTATTTGCGCCAATCGGGGCTACCTACCTCATTTGGGATAGGTACATCTTGGGATTGGTTCCAACCGCGATAGTCGTTCTCCTCCGGCTATATCGAAGAAGATTGGAGATACGACTTCGATATTTAGTCTGGTCACACTTGCTCTATTCACGATCTATGCCATGGAGGTGTTCATGACATTTTTGCACAAGCTCGTGCTCGGAAAAATGCTATTCAAATGATTCAAGATTCTGGCGTACCAAGGAGATCCATCCAGGCAGGCTTCGCTGCTGATGGATGGGCACAGATTGAAGACGGTGGGCGCATGAATGATTCACGTATACAAATACCTGTTGGAGCGTACAACCCAAAGGCTCCTGACTTTAGAATTTCCAAAGATTGCGCGCCTTGGTACTGGTTTATGACGGTCACAACGGCAATCAATCCAAGCTACTTTGTCGTCGATTCTCCAAAGCCATGTCTTGGCCGGATAGAGTATCCGCCCGTGGAATACACAACATGGTTGCCTCCGTTTCGTCGCGAACTGTATGTGCAACAGCTTAAGGATGGCTCACACTGACCCCATCTGTGGACTCCTGAAAACTCTGCCAAAATGGGCATCCCAATCAAAAACGACGAGCGCTCCGATTCAGTGCGTAATGGGCTGTTCTGCGCCTTAGTCGTCGCAGCCGCTGTGCTGATCACGAATCCTGTTGCGAACATGCCCTTCAGTGACGAATTTTCCTTCGATAAAACTGCGTTGGAATTTGCACGCACCGGACATATCATCTACAATGGTTGGGCGACACCCATGCTGGGATGGTTGATTCCATGGGGCGCGCTCTTCATCAAGCTGTTTGGCTTCTCTTTCAATGTGATGCGGTTCTCCATGCTGCCGATTGACGCGGTGACTGTGTACTTGTTCCACCAGATTTTGCGCCGGTTCGGGATCAATTCCAGAAATGCGGTATTCGGCACACTGGCATTCGCGCTTTCGCCTATCTTTATGCCCTCCGCTGCAAGTTTCATGACCGATATACCCGGCATGTTAGCCATCTTCGCCTGTCTGTACATGTGTCAGCGTGCAGTCGCGGCACAAACGGATAAAGCCGCTGTTATGTGGCTATGTTCCGCAATGTTAGTCAACGTGGCTGGCGGCACGGTGCGCCAGATCGCGTGGCTTGGGGCGCTCATCATGGTGCCATCGACAGCATGGTTACTGCGCGAACGTCGTGGCATGAAGACTACCGGAGTTCTATTGTGGATGTTAAGCCTGATCGGAGTATCGGCTTGCCTGCATTGGTTCAACCGGCAGCCTTATTCAGTGCCCGAGCATATTATCTGGGGATCTATTCACTGGATAACGCTTCCCCACTTGGCCGCGCAATATGTAAAAACGTTCCTCTGCCTTCTGCTCATCATTTTTCCTGTTTCCGTGGCGTGGCTGCCCTCAGCGGGCAGATTGGGTCAAAAGGCTTGGCAGCGAATTGCCATCGTCATGGGCTTGGTAATCTTGCTCGATATCCTCGCATACGCGTCAGGAAGAATAGATACCTGGGTGATGCCGTGGCTCATGTATCTTCTCGCACTACAATCCAGCTTCGTAAGCGGCATGTTCGGTACACCCGTCGCAATGGTTCTGTGGATAAGGGTCGCTATTTCTCTTGTCGTAATTACAACCGCGCTTATCGTGTTGGAAGAGGAAACGGGCCACAAGCAGAGTGAACCAATTCTTAGGGACAATCACGGAACATCGTGGAGCGACATAGCATGGATTCTCGGTCCATTTTCGATCAGTTACCTCCTGCTATTGGCGCCCAGGGGGGCTTTCGATCTAATCCAGGATAGGTATCTGCTGGGTCTGGTTCCCACCGTCATTATCGTTCTGCTCAAGTTGTATCAAGAGCGAGTCGGCGTGAAACTTCCAATGGTGGGCGTGGCCATGCTCACTGTATTCGCAGTCTATTCCGTTGCGGGTACTCATGATTTTTATGCGGAATCGCGTGCTCAAGTACGCACGATTCAGATGGTTGAACGCTCAGGTGTACCAAGGAGATCTATCCAAACAAGCGCGATACCGCTGGGATGGGCAAGCGACGGTTGGGTACAGATTGAAGACGGTGGCCATATAAACGATCCACGGATACAAATACCTGCCGGAGCGTATAACGGCAATATCCTTGGTCCGAAATATCCGGAAGGATACAACACCTGGGTTGCCCACCTGACGCCAGCGATTAATCCCAAGTACTTTGTCGTCGCTTCTCCAATTTCCGGTTTCGCACGAACGGTGTATCCGCCCGTGGAATACACAACATGGTTGCCGCCGTTTCGTCGCGAACTGTATGTGCAACAACTTAGGGATAGTTCAAACTGACCTCTAGCTGCGGACTTTAAATTACTACCCCGAGGACCGGGGCATCGCTGAAAGCGTACGCCTGGGACGCCAAATGGCTCGATCAATCCAAGGCACCTAATCATTAAAGAGGAGAAATGCATGAGTGAAGCGAAGAGCACTGTCGAGGCGCTGACAACAACGCGCGTCCCAACCGAAAACGACGAGCGCTCCGATTCAATACGTAATGGGCTGTTATGCGCTCTCGCCGTCGCCGTCTGTGTGTTGATAGCGAATCCAGTTGTAAATATGCCTTACATTGATGAGTTTTCGTATGCCAAGACAGCTCTGGAATTTGCGCGGACTGGACACATCGTCTACAACGGATGGGCAACAGCGATGCTGGGTTGGCAGATTCCATGGGGTGCGCTCTTCATCAAGATTTTTGGCTTTTCCTTTACCGTTGTGCGGTTCTCGATGCTACCCATTGCCATGGTGACCGTGTATTTGTTCCATCAGATTTTGCGGCGGTTTGGAATCAATCCGGGAAACGCAGTCCTGGGTGCTTTGACAATGGCACTTTCGCCTCTTTTTCTACCCTTGGCGGCAAGCTACATGACGGATGTACCCGGATTGCTCGTCATCCTGGCCTGCATCTACATGTGTCAGCGTGCAGTCGCGGCACGAACGGATCAAGCCGCTATTATGTGGCTATGTTCCGCAATGGTAGTCAACGTGGCTGGCGGCACAGTGCGCCAGATCGCGTGGCTTGGGGCACTTGTTATGGTGCCATCAACGGCATGGTTACTGCGGAACGTCGCGGCATGAAGGTCGCCGGGGTTCTCCTGTGGATATGCAGTTTCGTTGGCGTGCAGGCGTGTCTCCATTGGTTTAACCAGCAACCCTATTCGGTGCCAACGCATGTTCTTCCCACACCCATGAAGTTCGGGATGTTTGTCCATATGAACGCCCAACTTTTAAAGACACTGCTATGCCTTCTCCTGGTCATTTTTCCAGTCTTGGTGGCGTGGCTGCCGACTGTGCCTCGATTGAATCGCAACGCCCGGCTACGGTTTGTCGGTGCGATGGCCTATGTTGGCTGCGTTCGCCATTATCTTGTATAGACACGGTGTACTCGATGGCTGGGTAATACCTTGGCTCACGCCTGTCTTGCACATTACAATGTAACCAGATACCGGGCATGTTCGGCGTGACGCCTATCATACTGACTGTCTGGGTGAGGTTCGTGATCTCCCTGCTAGTCATTGCATCTGCGCTCATTTTTGTAGAGCAGAGGACGAGCCGGAAGCGGATTAAGCTGGCTAACACTGATAGGCAGCCATCTTTGTGGAACCAGATAGCATGGATTCTGGGTCCTTTTTCACTGAGTTACCTCGCTTTATTGGCGCCATTGGGGGCACTTACCTAATCTGGGATAGATATTTCTTGGGCTTGGCTCCCAATCGCTATAGTCGTTCTTCTCCGGCTATATCAGGAGCAAGATTGGAGATAAGCCTTCCGACATTTAGTCTGGTCACACTTGCTCTATTCGCGATCTATGCCATTGGAGGTGTTCATGACCTTTATGCACAAGCTCGGCGCTCGGAAAAATGCTATTCAAATGATTCAAGATTCTGGCGTATCGAGGACATCCATCCAGGCAGGCTTCTCTGATGATGGATGGGCGCAGATTGAAGACGGTGGGCATCTGAATGATGCACGGATACGCATACCTATTGGAGCGTACAACCCAAAAGTTCCTGACTTTAGAATCTCCAAAGACTGCGCACCTTGGTACTGGTTTATGACAGTTACACCGGCAATCAATCCAAGCTACTTTGTCGTTGATTCTCCGAGGCCATGTCTTGGCCGGATAGAGTATCCACCCGTGGAATACACGACATGGTTGCCGCCGTTTCACCGCGTATTGTATGTGCAGCAGCTTACGACTGACACGAAGTGAGCAGGAGCAGCGTAGGCATTGCATCGCTTCGCCGCTCACGATACCATCCGCTTGCATGGACTTGAATCGCCCGTCAGACCGTATTGTCTCCGCCGAGCCTGTAGAGGACGACCTCGCTCTCGACCTGAAGCTGCGCCCCCAGCGGCTGAATGAGTTCATCGGGCAGCGTAAGGCCAAGGAGCAATTGTCCATCGCGCTTGAAGCCGCCCGCAATCGTGGGGAGGCGCTGGACCACGTTTTACTCTCCGGTCCTCCGGGGTTGGGAAAAACCACGCTGGCCAACATTATCGCCAATGAGCTGGGCGTTGGCTTTCAACAAACCTCTGGTCCGGCGATTCAGATTCAGGGCGATCTGACCGCGATCCTGACCAATCTAAAGAAGCACCAGGTGCTGTTCCTTGATGAGATTCATCGCTTGCAGCCGGCCCTGCAGGAAAAACTGTATACCGCGCTCGAAGATTACAAACTGGACATCATCATTGGGCAAGGACCAGCCGCACGCACCCACGTGATGGACCTGCATCCGTTTACATTTATCTCTGCGACCACTCGGCCCGGCCTGCTTGCCTCTCCGCTGCTGGCGCGGTTTGGCATTCTGTTGCGGCTGGAGTTCTATACGGACGAGGAGCTGCGCATCATTGTGCATCGCTCTGCGGACGTGTTGAACGTGCCCATTGACGACGACGGCGCGGCGGAGATTGCCATGCGTTGCCGCGGGACACCACGCATCGCCAACCGATTGCTGCGCCGCGTCCGCGATTATGCCCAGGTCCGCGCCAATGGCAAGATCGACCGGGAGACGGCGATGGCAGCATTGAACCTGTTGGAAGTGGACGCGCATGGCTTTGATGAAATGGATCGCCGCCTGCTGCGCACCATCATCGATAAATACGACGGCGGCCCGGTCGGCCTGAACACGTTGGCGGCAGCCCTGGCGGAAGAAGAAGACGCGCTGGAAGAAGTGTACGAACCCTTCCTGATCCAGATCGGTTTTCTCGACCGCACGCCGCGCGGACGCGTCGCTACGCGACTCGCGTACCAACACTTTGGCCTTGAACAGCCCCGCAGACAAAATCAGCTTTTCTGACGATCATCGGTCGCGTCTTCGCGCGTTGCCCCAACCTAACAACTGCGCGAGTCAAATGCGTCTAAATATGAGCGGTTGACGAGGCTGCACGCTTACTCCCCCCTACAATAGATATAGGGTCGACTCAACCCCATTGAAGGGCAATCCAATCGATTGATGCGGCGAAGTTTATGGAGTCAGCTGATTTTGGCACTCGTAGTGTTTTACGGGTGCCTTTGCCCCCATGCGCTTGCCATCGATGAGGGAAATTCAGACGCCGCTGTGTCTTCTTTACCATCGGCACCTGAGCCATCTCTGGGCCTTTCGATGCACGGTTTAGTGCGCCATCCGGCCCATGTTACCGTCCCGGCGTTGGATGCTGCACCCAAGCTAAGCGATTTCCTGGTAGCGCCACCCGCTTCTCCCACCGCACGGCAAATGTTGCGGGTCAGCCATTTCGTCCAGCGAAATCCCGAAGATGGCAAGCCTTCCACCGAGCAGACCGTCGCCTATCTGGGATATACGAAGAAATACTTCTATGTGGCGTTCGTGTGCCACGACAAAACTCCGAACCTGATTCGAGCGCATATGCTCGCCAGAGATGCTTTGGGTGACGATGACAATGTCACTGTGTATCTGGACACATTTCACGATCAACGCCGAGCGTTCCTGTTCACCTCCAATGCTTTTGGCATTCAGGAAGACGCACTCTACAGCGAGCAAAATGGCTCCGATTATTCCTTTGACACGGTGTGGGACACCTGGGGCAAGCGGACTTCATTTGGATATGTCGTCCTGATGCGCATTCCATTTGCGAGCCTGTATTTCGCTAAGGCAGATCCCGGCCAGATGCGCACGTGGGGCATCATTCTGAAGCGTGGAATATCGCACGCCAATGAGTCTGTATACTGGCCCCGAAACATCCACGATGTGGCAGGAATTCTGACGCAGGACATCGCCGCAGACGGCTTTATGAACATCGCGCATGGCCAGAACTGGCAATTTGAACCGTATGTGCTTGCCCGCAATCTACGTCAGTTGAATGTCATCGATCCGAACAATCCCTATTTTCAAGACAAGCATCTGCAGGCCTATGCCGGTCTGGATGCCAAGTTTATTCTACGCAACAGCCTCATCCTGGATGTTACGGTTAACCCTGATTTCAGCCAGGTGGGCATCAACAATCCTGCTACGCCGAACCAGCGCTTTCCTCCCTACTTTCCAGAGGTGAGGCCGTTTTTCATCGAGAACAGCAGCTATTTCATGACTCCGGTCAACCTGTACTACACAAACAACATTGTGTTGCCGCAGTATGGCGCGCGGCTTACGGGCAAGCTCGGCCCCTGGGCGCTGGGCATCCTGGGGGTGGACGATCGGAATCCGGGTCAGGCTGTTCCTCCAGGCGATCCTGAGTTTGGGACCCGCGCGCATTTCTATGTTGGACGCGTGAATCGCGATATCGGCACCTTGTCCAACGTGGGCATCATTTATGCCGACCGGGAATACTTAGGCTCGTTCAATCGCGCCGGTGGCTTTGATTATCGATCCCGCTTGAAGAACCGCTGGACATTGACAGGCCAGTTCATTTCCTCTGCAACGCAAAATATAAGCAACGACACAACGGGAGAACAAACCTGCGAAAATCTCAGCCTTACCTGCAGTGGTCAGGTGTATTCGCAGGAACTGAGCTACTCCGACCTGCATCAAAACTGGTGGGTTGCCTACAACGACACATCGGCTGGATATGTGACGGACACTGGTTTCTTTCGGCGTCCGGATGTGCGTGAGCCAAGCGGATACTATGCCTATACTTTTCGGCCAAAGAGCGGATGGGTTCTTTCCCATGGTCCGAGCGTCTATAGTGAGCGCATCTGGGACCACACCGGGCTGCCGCTCGATTTCTATATCAACCCAGCGTACAGCGTGAGCTTTAAATACCGAACGTCTGTATGGGCCAACACGGAATTAGGGCAGGATCGTTTGCGCCCTATTGATTACTCCGCCTTACCAGAAAACGTGGAATACCATAGCCAGACAAGCGGCGTAAATTTCTACACTTCTCCCCTCCCCTACATTGCCGTCGGCGGAGGAGCGTACACCGGAAAAGGCATCAACTATTCGCCTCCAGACAACATCGGTCCAGATCCAGTCCATGTGACTTCATCCAACTTGAACCTGGAAGTGAAGCCCGTCGGATCGATCGACCTGAACAACAGCTACGTCTATACGCACTTCACGAATCCGTCGAACGGCGCCGTCGTATATGACAACCACGAACTGATCTCTCGCTGGAACTATCAACTGACGAAAGCAATTTCGTTCAACCTGATTGGACAATACATTTCCACACTACCTAATCCGCAATACACCAGCCTGACGAACTCGAAGGACCTTTTCGCCGATGCCCTGTTTACCTACCTACCGCATCCGGGTACTGCCGTGTATTTTGGATATATTGGAAACTTTGCCAATCTGGATCGCGCCCTCTGCACTCGCGAACCAAGCGGTCAGTGCAATACGAACGATCCCATTCTGCCACCTACGTACTCCTCTTTGATGAATGACGGCAAAACCATTTATCTGAAGATGACCTATCTGCTGCGGTTCTAGGCTGAGCTAGCTGGTCGCACTACTCTGCGGGCGTCACAATATATTGTTCAATTTTTCCGTCCGGCATCTGGTAGGTTGTCAACTCCAGATGCGTAGTTGAAAACACAATATCGTAGACGCGAAAGGTCATACCGCCGCGCAGTTCCTTAGCGGTCTGATGAAATTCAATGGGCACGCCCAACGGCTTCAGACTGGATTCAAAATCGCCCAGCGCCTGCGAGTCAAAGTATGCATTGCAGTTAGCGGTGAACAACGCGCGGTCGATATTTCCATTCTGCAGGCCAAGGAAAATCTGTCGCGCCTGGTCTTCGCTCTGCTTTGATTCGTTTGGTGGCAGTCCAACCAGCACGGCAGCTACTTTGCTCGCGATTGCGCTCGCTGCGTCCGCAGCTTCTTCGTTGGTCAGCACGGCAATGGCAACTTTGTCCTGCGACAGCACCATGTTTTCGCTGGTAAATCCGGAGACTTCCCCACTATGCGAAATCACCAGATGACCGTCGCGGGTTGTGATTTCTACCCCCAGGCCATAATTCGTGTCCTGGCCGCTTTTCAGTTTCACGCCGGTAAACATCTGCTGATACGACGTCGGTTGCAACAGCGATTGATTCATCAGACTAATGTCCCACAGAAGGAGATCTTCGACCGGCATGGCCAACTCTCCGGCAGCAAACATCCATCCTGGACCATCTTGTGGAGCCGGGCGTAACGGCCCCAGCGCGTAGCGGATATAACCATAGGCATCCGTTTGCTCCAGTTCATGCATGTCGGAGTTCATCACGTGGGTCATCTGAAGCGGCGTAAAGATATTCTGCTGCAAAAATTTCATCAACGGCATTCCACTTACGATCTCAACAATCTTGCCGGCAATCACGAAGTTCGTGTTGCTGTATTGCCATTGCGTACCGGGGTCGAAGTCAAGCGGCTTCTTGCCCCACTGGTCCAGAATTGCATCTGCCGTGGTGGCGTGCTTCATCGGCAACATAGAGTAGTCTTCCGCGTAATAATCCTGGTAGCCGGATGTGTGGGAGAGGACTTCGCGCAGCGTTACTTCGTTGGCGCGCGTCAGCTCTGGCAGCCATGTTGAGATCGTGTCATCTAGTTTCAACTTGCCTTGCTGCTGCAGCATCAGAATGGCTGCCGCCGTGAACTGCTTGCTGATCGAGCCGACGCTGTAACGCATCTGCGGCGTAGCGTCCACTGGCGGATGCAGGTCTGCCTTGCCGTAGGCCTTCAGATATGCGATCTTGCCATCCGTCACGATTCCGACAGAGGCGCTCGGCACACCGGTCTTCGCCAACACCTGCTGCGCAATGGCATCCACCTTCGCCTGCTGCGCAGCGGGCAGCGTGTTCTGCGCAAAGCTCCCAAGTGACAAAATCATCCATGCGCAAATAAGTCCTGGGATAGTAAAGCGACGGCATTTGCTGTTGAGAAGAATTCTCAATGTCATTCGAGCTCCTTTCAAAGCAGCGGACAGCTTCCGATCATACGAGGAATTGACTGCGCGTCGACTGCAGCGTACGAACCACGACAATCCTAGTAAACTAAACACAGGATATCTAGCCAAGAATATGACAGAGAGTTCAACTCATTCGATGAATCTTCCTCTCGCGGCCGCAATTGAAACCGCGGCAAAAACTGCTGGCCTGGTCGTTTTGTCCACCCGCGGAGGATCGGATTTCCACGGAGCGCCGACAACCTGTTTCACCTTCAGCCTGCGTCCGGATACCGCCAGCGATCGCACGCTGCAACTGGAATTGAGCAACACGTTCGATTTCAATCAACCTGCACTTTTGCCGGAGTTGACCAGTTACCTGCGCGAAGCCGCGCTGCGCCTGCGGAATCCTCGTCCGGATTGTTACGTCACTCTGGCTGGATTGCCGATCCGATTCGATAGCTTCAGCTGGCCATTTCATCGCTCGACTTCCGGCTCCGATACCTACGTGGTTCACGGAGTGGCGCATTTGGAGGATGGGACTTCGAGCCCGCTCCATGCCAAAATTGCCGCCAGCATGACGGTCACCTTTGCGGACATTGTCCTCGCGCCTGAGCAGCCGTATGCAGAAACTTTTATCTACAATGCCGTGCGCAAAACGCTCGACCAGGGTCAGATGGAGATGATCAAGAGCGGCAATCGTCAACCGGTACCTGTCACCACACGCTATTACAGTCGCTGGCAAAAAAAATTCGTCTTTACCGACACGGACGATGAGACCCGCACAGATTTCCTAGCCGTGAAACTTTACTGGCTCTCCGGAGTACTGGGCGGCAGCCAGCCGGTGTGGATCGCGGATCCAAGAGACGCCCAATATCTCAATACCAGTGCGGATCAGCTGCAACACGCAGCGACGTTATTGGCCAGCGAAGGGTTCGTCACTTTGAGCTCCGACTCGCAGTTTGCCGCAGCCACACCGCTGCTGCTGCAGCGAGCCGACCATTACCATGCCGTCCTCGCGGAAGCGCTTGCGCTCACCAAGCCAGCCTTCAATGAAGAAATGCGGCATGGCCACACCAACATGTAAGCCATCCGTGTCGACTGCTTGCGTTTGCCGCCGCTGATGGCAGCAATGGAACCACAAGCAGTCGAACCCAAGCCTTCGCTCTTATCGGGCATCCATAACACAACGGAAACCCAAAGCCCCGGAGCGGTCGTAGCTCGGAGCCATCAGTAGAAGTTTCCCGTGCTCATCGTTGCGATATGCCTGCGGAAAATACCAGATCGAGCCTTGCGGCTGGTAATGGCTTCCTCCGCGCAAAATTCCTGCCCGCGTGTGTTCGTCCGTATATTCGTCGGTCCATTGCCAGACATTCCCCACCATGTCCATCACGCCGAACGGACTAGCACCGGCAGGGTGCGCGTCGACATCGGCAGCGGTTTCCAGCGTTCGGCCAGTATTGGGCGTAGGCACGGCAGTGGCATTCCAGTCATTGCCCCAGGGATAAATTCGTCCATCCGTTCCCTGCGCTGCATATTGCCATTCCCACTCATGCGGCAGGCGTTTGCCGGCCCATTTCGCATACGCGCGGGCATCTTCAAGCGAAACCCATGTGACGGGCTTGTTGCCCGCGCCGTCAGGGTAGGTTCCGTTTTTCCAATCGCGCAGGAAATTCAGATTGTCTTTCGGTTGATAGTGCGATGCATCGAGAAATTTCTTGAACTCCGCGTTGGTAACCGGATATTTGTCGATGTAGAACGAATCAATGTGCATCTTGTGCTCGTGAAAGCGCCGCGGCATGTCCTCCCATGGATATTGCACATCCACTCCGATGTCGTTCCCTCCTTCGATCTCAATGCCCCGTACTTTGAATACATAGTCGGCGGCGGGAATCTGAATCATTCCGTCAGGCGCGCTTGCGGCGGGTTTGGTTGCAGGAATTGCAACCATCTGTTGCGGCAGCGTTTTCCACTCTGACGAGTAACTCGAGAGTGGTGTCGCCGTCATCGACTTCATCCGCCCCATCAGCTTCTGCATCGCGGCATCCGGCTCACCCGGCGTCGCCAGTACCGCTCCAAAGCCATGCGCCTCGATGGCAAACGACAGAACATCCTTGTCGCCTTCGCGATCCGGCTTCAGCTCTACTCCGTGGTACAGGTCGAAGTAGCGCATGCCGTCCTTTGCCAGAACGGACATCTGACGTCCGGCCACGTCGTATTCATTTCGGTTCACGATCGTCCAGACGGTCCTGTCACCCAGCGGCCATCGGCTGGCGAAGATTCCGTAGAGCGTGGTCGGATACAACGGCTCCCACCCCTTACTTACCAGAAAAGGAGCAACACCGCGTTCAATCGTTGCCATACGTCGAGTGGCCTCGCCATCGCGCGGTGTGATTCCGTTCCAAATGCCCCAAATATTTTCCCAGCTTTCCCAACCCACGCCGTTGAAAAACGCGAACTGAAGATCATCCGTCTTGTTGCGGTTCCAACGATGGGAGATGTTCACCATGTGGCGACTCTCTAACCACTTGAAGCGATCAATCTCCGGTGCAAAGGGGAACTGGTATTGACCCCACGTCATCACGTTCCACGCAAGGGCTTCGTCGGAGGGCTGGCCTTCCGGCTCAAATGCCAGCGGATGCCCCGCTTTATCCGCAGCCAATGAGAATGCCAGCGGCACGCCATCCTGTGTGTCGCCATTGATGCCGTCGGCATTCAGCTGCTTCATGAAGTCTGCAATCGCATTCGGCCACGGCATTCCTGGATCGCGGGTTCCCTGGTCCCACATCATCATTGGGAACAACACTCGCACGCCACGACGATGGAAGTCGGCGACCATTTGCTGAACTCCTTCAACTCCGCCGGGCATGGAACGCACCATATCCTGTTGGTTGCGATCATCGATCCCCATATTTGGATAGGTCGACCAGACCAGTACCGCATCGATTCCGCCATATCGCTTTTCGAGATCATCCAGGTAACGGTCGACGGTGTACTTGCCGGCAACGGGATCGTACAAATAGCGGTCCTGCACCATCATCTGCGGCTGAATGAAGCTGGACTGCGTCCACTGCAGCGCTGGCATGTCATAGCGCGAGCCATCATAGCCGATGCGGATCCGGCGTTCCGTACGCCAGTGCGTCACATCTTTCAACCAGGCTTCGTGCTCACTCGCAGAACACGGATGGTATCCACCTTCAAGCGCAACCACATACGCGTTGCTGAATGTGAGGCAATCTGGGGAAGGGATCTGTTCCCTGCTGGGCCCGTAACTCGTGTCTTGTGCGGTTCCCAGAGCAGACAGCATAGCGGTCGCGAGCACGACGCCTGCGACAGCAAATATTTGAGTGCGAATACGATTCATACAATTCTCCAATTGGCTCGCTACCGTCGTAAAGCAATTGACCGCAATCTTTCTACGGCAAAGTCAGTGCGAGAAATCAAAGATTCCTATCGCCCGCCATTGAGTATCCTTGCGACTTCAGTCATCGTCGGCATCGACGGCTGCGCACCAGATCGCGTTACAGAAATGGATGCGGCCGCCACCGCGAACCGCGCGCTCTCTGCGGGAGTTTTTCCCAACATCAGCCCAACAGCGAACGCCCCATTCAACGCGTCACCTGCCGCGGTCGTATCCACTACATCGACGGCCAACGCATCCAGTTGCTGCTCAAGACTATCGGTAACAAGGTAAGCACCGCGCGAGCCCAGCTTGAGAATAATGCCCGCCGGTCCCTGCGCCAGAACTAAACGCGCAGTCTGACTCAGACCCATTGCATCCGAATCATTCGGTCCGTGACCATCCGCGCTTCGCAGCGCCATTCCCGATTTGCATAAAAATCCGCTTCTGTCTCATTTGGAGTAAACCAGTGAATACGCTTAAGGAGGCTGGATGAAAGTGCTTGTGCCGGTGCTGGGTCCAGCATTAGCGGAACATCCGCTTGCGCACACAATTCCGCCAATCGTTCCACTGCTTCGATGGGAATTTCTAACTGCGCCAGAACCATGCCTGCGTTGCGGATCAGCGATAGATGCTGCTCGACATACTCCGGCGACATTGCGGCATTGGCTCCCGGCGTGACAACAATGCAGTTTTCTCCGCCCGATGCCACAGTGATGGCCGCAATCCCGGTAGGGCCTTTCACCGTTTTGATCCCGTCAATCCCTACTCTGGCGGTGTGCAGGTGCGCTCGCAGTTGCTCGCCAAATAGATCCGATCCCACCATTCCAATCATTTCGACTGGATACCCAAGACGGGCAACGGCTACCGCTTGATTCGCGCCCTTCCCCCCGGGATGCATCTGAAATCCGGACCCGAGGAGCGTTTCTCCAGCCGCCGGGATCCTTGGAGCAACAGAGACAAGATCCATATTGATGCTTCCCACCACAACGATTGGCCGCATTGTTTTTCCTATGTCCATTTCAAATTCTCATGCTTCCGTTAACGAGCTCGAAAGATGGGAGCGATGGCGATCGCACACAGTCCCACAATAAACAGAACGAACATGAAAGCCAGCAACTTCTTCGATCGGTGCGGCGCGCCGGCAAATTCCTTCCATACAAAAACGCCCCACCCGGCTGAAATCATCGTCGCCCCTTGGCCGATGGAATAAGAAACTGCAGGGCCGACAATATGCGCGCGTGAGGCAACAAAGTTGAAGACCGCTCCGGAACACCAAATGCTGCCTCCCACAATACCCCAGGCGTGCCAGCGGAACGGTGCCTGGAAATACGCAGACATGCTGACTGGAGGTTTTCCGTCGAGCGGTTTATGCATCAGCGAGAAATTGAATACGAGGGCACAGACGGCAGCCCCAACAACAAAATAAAACGAAGTAGCGTAGGGTCCGGGTGCATGCGGCACGCTCATTGCGTGCGACACCAACGGGTAGAAACTACCCATCAACACACCGGACACCAGGCTGATGATCAGGCCGCGCTGGCTCATCGCGCGGTGTTCCCGCTCTCGCAGGCGATACGCGAGTGCATCGCACACGATGGCCGCCACAACCAATGCAATCCCGCCAAACAACAAAACTGGATTTCCGGTCGGCGACAAAATATAGCTGCTGACAGCCCCTACGACCAGCGCCAGACCAATCGCGACAGGAAAAGCCACGGCGAGTCCGGCAATCTCAATCGCTGCCACCAACAGAAGATTGGCAATGTTGAAGACGATTCCGCTCAGAGCCGCATAGAGGATGCTGGTCGTGCTGGAACCTGCGACATCGGCCAGAAACGCACGTCCCGTTTCTCCGTAGGAACCAAGCGTCCATCCCCAGAGAAAAACCCCGACAAATAATCCGAGAACATAATCCCAGTAAAACAGTTGGAATCTGTATGTCGGACACAGCTTGACCGTATTTGCCCATGATCCCCAGCACAACATGCTGACGACCATAAAGAAAAGTGCAATGGCATACGTCTCTGGCTGATACACAAGGACTCCCGCAAGTGTGGAACAAATGCGACCGGCCAACCCGTTCCTTAGGCTCTTTGCATGACGATTACAGTGACGTTATCAAACAGCGTTCGGCTCGTCCTGGACTGAGGAAAGCGCCGATTGGAAGTGGCTTCGCACGGATGCGTCGAAACATACATATTAGAACACCAATTCTGCTCCCAATGGAGCATCTTCACCAGCTGTGCACCTGCCTGCCGGGCCTCATCATCATTCCATGCGGCTTCAAGCGGGCATTGAAACTCGCAGCACTCCCGGTCCAGAATGAATACTTGCGAAAGAGTCGCTTCATCATTCTTTCCAGGTGAGCATCTTAATGCCGGGAAGCGTGCGCAACTGCTCGATGGAGGAAGGAGTTGCCGCTATCCGCGAGGCGGGGGCTCTCCATTGCAGCTCGCAGTCAATAGCGGTGAGCGCAGTTGGCGGATCGTATCGTGCCGTCCAGTGAACGATCTTCAGACTTGCTGCCAGCAATCGCTGACGAACATCGCTTTCACTGGGGGGATTGGATGAAAAAGCGAGATGAAGCGAGCCGCGATATTCGCGAATGAGATAGCGCTCAATCAACGGCAATGCCCACAATATCCCAATGGCGATTGCCGATGCAGCGATTCCAAGATAAAGATTGCCTCCTCCAAAGAGAAGACCAAGAACGGTAACGAACCAAATCGTGGCCGCAGTGGTCACGCCGTTCACATGCGTGTCGCGCTTGATGATGACTCCCGCGCCGATAAAGCCAATGCCGGAGAGAATCCCCAAAGGCAATCGCATCAAGTCCATCACAATGAAGGAGTTGGGAAGCTTTCCTGCGAGTGGGAGCAAGAGGTTCACCTGCAGCATGGCAAACGTGGCCGCCAAACAGACCAACATTGTGGTGCGGATACCGGCAGGATGTCCGTGTTCATCGCGATTCAGCCCGATGATAAAGCTGGCAATCGACGCCAGGGCAACGCGCAGCACGATCTGTTCCCAGGTAAGATGAAGAGGCATGCAAAGTCCTCTCGCAACTATCTAAACCGCTTAGTCCATTGAGCCTGCACGTTGAATTGCTTCAGCAGCGTCGCAAGTATATCCGGCATCCCGCTTGAACTGGATGTTCGGCCATCTGACGCAGCAATGCTTAATGCTTTTTAAAATACTGTATTTCCTGCTCGTGCTTCTTTGCCTTTTCGAGGGTCTGAAAAGTTCCAAGATTGCGCCTCTTACCCGTCGACTTATCCTGTTTGCGTGAATATAACCGGTATTCCCCGGACTTCAATTTTCGAATCATACGAAAGATGGATGCGACGATGCGTCTTTATGTCGCCCGCCTGAATTGCCGGCCGTCAAGCCGGGCCTCTATAAGGGAGCACTCCGAGTTCTTAGTGCAACGAATTGCGGACGTTCCCGACACTACACGCAGTCTTAGAATATTTGATATTATTTAACTAACCAGTTAATCAATGACACTAAAAACCTCAAATCGAACACGGAATGACCGGGCTGACCAGACGCAGAAGAAAATTCTTCGCGCCGCGGTGCAGGAATTCAGCACGCATGGCCTTTCCGGCGCGCGCACTGATCGCATCGCGGAATCGGCAAAAGTAAACAAGGCATTGCTCTACTACTACTTCAAGAGCAAGCAGGGCTTGTATACGGCGGCTATTGAAGCAGTTTCTGCGAGGGTGGTAGAGAATGCGCTGGCTGAGTTTGACCCCAAATACTCGGCGGGGGAGCGTCTGCTGCGGTCAGCCTTGCATCACTTCGATCGCATCCTGACGCAGCGGGAATTTCAAAGCCTGATGCAGCAGGAGATGATCCGTTTTCGATGCGGCAAGAGTGGATCACTGCCGATTCTTTTCAAGACGGCCTTCCAGCCCATGATAGAAAAACTGCGCAAGGCAACAGAGGACGGGGTACGAACGGGAGAACTTTGCCCGATGGACTGGCTTCAAGTGATGTATTCGATGTTCGGCGCGAATGTCTTTTATTTTCTCAGTGCCCCGATGCTGGAATTGGCACTGCCATTGAATCCTTTTGACCCGAAAGTACTGAAGGCACGACGAAAGGCTGCCGTACTGTTTCTGGGCTCCGCGTTGTTTGCGGACCGCGCAGCCGGCATGAAATTAGCAAATCATGTTCTTCGAGACATGCCCATGCCTCGGGCGAAGAACATACAGGTGCGGATTGAAGATTTTCATGCCCGGAGAAAAACCTTATGAATGCTCGCAACCGAATTTTCATCTTGCTCGGAGTGCTGTTTCTCTTCTCGGTCTGCTGGTATTTCCTCACCACAAACCGGTCCGGTGATTTGCAACTGATCGGCACGGTGGATGCAAATGAAGTGGTCATCAGCTCGCGAATCCCTGGGCGGATCGAGACCCTCACAGTCGACGAAGGCGACGACGTGCGCGCCGGTGAACTGATTGCGACCATCCAAAGCGATGACTTGGCGGCAGCGCGAAATGCAGCCGAGGCAACGGCCATTAGCCAGAAATATCTGCTGCAGCAAACCCGCGACACGGAGCGCCAAGTCGGAGGCAGTACCTCCAACCAGGTAACGAATGCGGAGGCGCAGTTGCGTTCTGCGCAGGCAGCTCTGGTACAAGCGCAAGCGCAGGAGCAGCATCAAAACGCCGATACTTCGCGAGCCGTTGCCCTGGCGGCACAGGGCGTAGTGAGCCAGCAAACACGAGATGAAGACGTAACGTCGCTGCACGCCGCCCAGGCGGCCGTCGATTCTGCGAAGCAGAATGTAGCAGCCGCCGAGGCATCGCTTAAGGTGGCGAAGGCGAATACTATTCAGGCGCAGGCGGAGGCAAAAACGGTAGCAGCAACCCGCAGTGAGATGCAAAACGCGCAAGCGCTGCTGAACCAGGCACAGGTGGAGCTGGGGTACTCGCAAATCGTCTCGCCGATTGCCGGCAAGGTAAACGTGAGAGCGGCACGGCAGGGCGAAGTGGTTGCGGCGGGAACGCCCATTGTCACCATCACCGACCTGACGCAAACCTGGGTCTATGCGCCGCTGCCTGAGACGGAGGCAGATTCTGTGCAGCTAGGAGACAAACTGCGCGTGGTGATGCCAAGCGGTGCGACGCTACAGGGCAAGATCATCGAAAAATCTGCAGAAGCAGACTTTGCAACGCAACGCGACGTGGGCCGGCGCAAGCGGGACATTGAAACTGTTCGCCTGAAATTGCTGATCGACAATCCGGGCATGCGGTATGTGCCTGGGATGCTCGCTGAAGTCTATATCCCCAAGAGCAAGTTGGTGAAGCAGTGAGCGCAGGCAATCCCAATGTGGCAATCTCTGTCGAAAACATTGTGAAGCGTTACGGAGATTTTACGGCCGTCAACGGTATCACTTTCCATGTGGACGATGGAGAAATTTTTGGGCTGCTCGGCCCGAACGGCGCCGGCAAGAGCACGCTTATCCGGATGATGACCACATTGACTCCCGTGACCAGCGGCCGGGCCGTGGTCGCCGGCCATGATGTCTCACGCGAGTCCGATGCAGTGCGGCGGGCCATCGGTGTGATTCCCCAGGCGCTTACCAGTGACATCGATTTGACGGTGGAAGAAAATCTTTCCATCTATGCCAAGCTTTACGAGGTTCCGAAGGCAGAACGCGAGCGCAACATAAACGATCTGCTGGAGGCAGTCGATCTGGTGAAATGGCGCGGCGCGCAAACGAAGACACTTTCTGGAGGAATGCGGCGCCGGCTGGAAATTGCGCGGGGACTGGTTCACAATCCTCGAATCTTTTTCCTCGATGAACCTACAACCGGCCTGGATCCAGTCTCTCGCGTCGCGGTTTGGGAAATGCTGAATCATCTGAAAAACACGCGCAACCTAACCATGTTGCTGACCACGCACTATATGGACGAAGCGGATCGTCTCTGCGATCGTATTGCGATTGTCGACCACGGGAAGCTGGTGGCCCTCGATACACCCATGGCGCTGAAGGCCAGCGTTCCGGGAAGTAATGTTGTGGAGGCGCAATTCGCACAGGAATCTACTGAGTGGCCGTCTCGACTGAAGCAATTATCGGGCGTCACGTCCGTGGAATCACAGAGCGCAGGGATGTACAGATTGCTTACCTCTGACGGATCGCTGACCACGACACAACTGGTTGCGATGGCAACCGAATACGGCGGAAGCATCAAATCGCTGAGCGTTCAAAACACCTCGCTCGACGACGTTTTCGTCCACTACACGGGGCGACAGCTTCGTGACGAACAGGTGAAGGCGCTTGGATTTGTCATGCCGCCACGCCCGGGGATGCGGCCATGACACGAATGACGGCCATTGTAGAGCGAGAGATGCGGAAGTTCTTTCGTTCGCCGACATTAATGATGGTTTCAATGATGCTGCCGCTCGTGCAACTGGTCATCCTCGGCCACGCCATTGGCGGCAGAATTCAAGGCGCCAAGGTGGGCGTAGTGGACTATGACCGCGGCTCTCAGGCGCTCAAGATCCACGAGGCCTTCAACGCTATTGCGGTGAATATACGGACCTTCACCACTACCGAATACGAGGATGAACAGAAGGCGCGGGAAGATGTGCGCACCGGAAAGCTGGATGCGGCGGTGATTATCCCGGCGCAGTATTCGCGACGCGTGCTCGCGGGGGATTCGCCAGCCATTGGCCTGGTAGTGGATAACACCGACCTGACCACGAGCGGAGGCATCGAAGCGGAAATGCAGTCACTGGTCGACGCATTAAATGCACCGGTGATTCAGCCCAAGGTGGTGCAGAAGATTGCGCTTGAGATTGTTGAACTGTATCCCTACGTCGAATACATGAAGTACCTGCTCGCCGGCTCCATCGCGCTGGCCATGTATGTCGCCGTCATGATTGGCGGAGGCATGCTGTATATCGACGACAAAGCGCGTGGAGTCCACGAAGGCTATCTTGTCACGCCGATCACGAAGTTCGAACTGGTCCTGGGCCTGAACCTGGCCGGAACTATCAAGGCGATTTTATCCGGCATCTCTCTGACTGTAATCGGCTCCCTGCTTGCCGGACTGGGCGCCATCTTTCATCCAGAGACAGTCTTGTTGTTGCTGCTGCTGATCGTTTCCACCTCCATCGCATTCAACGGCATGATGTTCCTGATGATGGTGAGGGTTGAAGATCCGCTGGTTCCGCGAGCGATGTTTGGCGTTTTAAATACCCTGCTGTTCTTTCCCAGCGGCGCCATCTCGCCTGTCACTGGATTTCCGAAATGGCTACGCGGAATTGCCGTCATCGACCCGTTTTCCTATGCGGTCCATGGATTCAAAGCAGTTCTGTTGAAAGATGGCGGGTTCGAAGCAATTTGGATGGACCTGTTGTTCCTGTTTGGATTTGGAATCGCGACCCTGTTGATCGCAACGCCTCTGTTCAAACGCACGCTCTAACTTCGCGTGACCTGATTTGGCTGGCAGGCTCGACAAAGAATTACGGGAGTGGCGCATGCGAAATGGCGCATCCAGCGCTGGCAAGCGCCGTCTCAATCGCTAAGCCAATTTGTAACAGTCGTTGATCATGACCGCCGGGCGCCGCAAGCATCAGACCGACAGGCGCGTCACCGGGTAAATGACAAGGGATCGATAACGCGCAGCCATCCAGGAAGTTGACAATACCCGGATTCCGAAGCATTGCCGCGTTGGCATCAAAATATGCGGCGTCATTCGATACTAACTCCGAAATTTTAGCGGCAACCCGCGGCACCGTCGGCATCAGCCAAACATCCGAATTCGTAAAGACATGCTCCGCCTCAGAGATAATTCGGCGGCGTGTCTTCAGCAGGTTCAGATAGTCAGCCTGAGATATCTCCCGACCACGCAGGATTCGCGTCAGGACGCGGGGATCGTAGCGTTTGCCATCCTGTTCGATAAGCTGGCGATGCCACGCATAGGATTCATACGCAGCCAGACCACCCTTGGCGTTACATTCTCGAATCTCATCAAGCGCAGAGAAATGTATCTCTTTCAAAGATGCACCAGCATTGGAAAGAATGGATACCACCGCTTCAAAGCGACGCGCCACATCGGCATCCAACCCATCCAGCACATAGCCTTGCAGAACGCCCAGGCGCAGACCAACGGTGTCGCAACTGACTAACGGCGTCGGAGTATCGCCGGAGAGCACTGCATCCACCAATGCACAGCACGCGACGGTGGGAGCGATCGAACCAGCGGAATCCAGACTGGGAGACAGGGGCAGCACACCCTCTAATGGAATTCGTCGCGCCGTTGGTTTAAACCCTGTCAAGCCACAGAGAGCTGCTGGAATGCGCAGCGAACCGCCGGTATCCGTGCCAACCGCTGCTGCAGCCATGCCGTCGGTTACAGAGATGGCCGCGCCGGAGGATGAGCCGCCAGGAATGCGCCCATTCGCTCGGTCGTAGGGATTGCGTGGGGTGCCGTAGTGCGGGTTGATCCCTAGCCCCGAGAATGCAAATTCCGTCATGTTGGTTCGCCCGATCAACACAGCGCCCGCAGATCGTAAACGAGTAACGATCGCGGCGTCCTTTGACGCGGGCACCGCATCTGCAAGCACCATCGATCCGGCTGGCGTCGGCTCTCCGGCTATATCGAAAAGGTCTTTGATGGAGATTGGAAGTCCTAGAAGCGGCGGGTTCGACACACTTGGTAGATGCTGCTTATCGATTGCATCTGCCGCATGTAATGCCTCCGCGGCATAGATCCGTGTAAAGGTCCGCGCCCCTTCACCCGATGGATCTGTCGCAGCTGCAAGGCATCTCTCTACCAGCTCCCGGCTGGTCGTCTGGCCCGTGGCCAATGACGTCATTTTCTCGGCAAGAGTTTCTAATTGAAGCATGAGTCGGTCCTGGAAAACTCTTTGCGCACTTTTTCACTCGTCACTAGAATCGTCAAGTTGCTAGAAAAATGTCTGCACGATATCGATGACTTCATAATTGGAATCCAGAACCGGGATGTAACGCCATTTATCGAAGGTTAAACAAGGATGTGAGATGTCCAGGCCAATCATGTCTCCCACGCGGAGATCGTCCCATTCGGAAATCTTCATATACGCGTGCTGATCCATCATGCGGAAGAGGTTCCAGTCGTCAGGGCAGGGGCGAGGTGCAGCCTCTCCAGGCCTGTATTGCAGCGCCGGAGTCGGCAAACCTGAGTCGAAGGCTGCATCGCGTTTACCCAAAGTCAGGATCGCTTTCTCTTTTTCAGGGATGGACTGCACGTAGGCCCAAAGCTGCAACGCCGGCAACAAACCAGAATGCATCTTCTGCGCAATCGGATTCCTAACTTGAATCCGCTTTTGTGCTTCGCGATATACGCCAACATCATGCGTGAGGTAACAGCCGGGCCGGAGAACGATTTCAACTGGATATCCAATATCCGCTCCAGTGAATACTTCCGCCACAACGTCGTACCATGCCGAACCGGCTCCAGAAAGTATTGCGGGCTTTCGATCGAACCGGTTTTCCTTTGCCAGCTTTGCCGCAACTTCTACGGCGCGGTGTAGAAACTTCCGAATCGCGTCTTCTTCTGTGAGCACGCCCTCATATAGCTCGATGCCACAGACGGCGATCTGGTCGCGCCAACGATCCAGCGAAGTCAGTAAGGCCTCGAGCTCCTGCTGGTTGCGGATGCCGGTTCGTCCACCGTCTACTCCCACTTCGATCAGGACATTCAGTCGCTGCTTGTGCGCAGAAAAAAACTCTCCAAGCTGATCTATCAGCTGCGCCGAATCGACCAAGCAGTAGAATTCAAATTTCTCGTCCTGCAGCAGGCGCGAGATGACCTCCATATTCTGCTTCCCCACCAACTGGTTGGCCATCAAAACGCGGCGAACGCCATGTTCATACGCCACCCGGGTTTGATGCGCGGTGGCCAGGGTGATGCCCCATGCCCCAGTCTGCAGTTGGCGCGCGAAAAGCTTTGGCGTCATCGTAGTTTTTCCGTGCGGAGCCAGCTTCACACCGTAGGACTGGATGAACTGTTGCATCCAGGCAAGGTTATGCTCCAATCTGTCTTGGTATAAGACTGCGGCAGGCAAGCTCAGGTCTTCATGCAGCAGATTCCATCGCTGGCCGATGATCTCGCGCGACGTCATCGCCTCGTTCATTGTGCCCAAGCCCTTGTTCAAAGGCCCAACGGTGATCTCTGGAATGTCTATCTTGAGCTTCCCGGTGTTGCCGTCTTCACGCTTTCCCATGGCACGCCCTCTGTGAATCTCAAATGATATAAGCTTTGAAGATTACTGGATAAGCGAAGAACAGAGATGCCGAATTGCTCCACCCTAATCCGCAGCATTCTGGTCGCAGACGGGAGCGGTAGATCGCCCGAAATTGCAGATGTCGCCATCGACGATGGGCGCATCCTTGCGATTGGCAATCTGAGTGACACCAAGGCGGAAACTATTTTCGATGGCGCTGGGAAAGTGCTGGCCCCGGGCTTCATCGACGTGCATACCCACGACGATATCAGTGTGATCCGTGCCCCGCAGATGCTTCCGAAGCTATCGCAAGGCGTGACAACTGTGGTGGTTGGGAACTGCGGCACCAGCGCCTCGCCTGTGCAACTACGAGGCGAACCACCCGATCCAATGAACCTGCTGGGCGAAGCCGAGAGCTTTCGATATCCCACTTTTGCCGCGTATGTCGAAGCCATCGCTGCCGCACAACCAGCCGTCAATGTGGCCGCCCTGGTCGGCCACACCGCGCTTCGCAACAACCATATGGACCGGCTCGACCGCACGGCCACAAACACAGAGATCCAGGCCATGCGTGCTCAACTGCAAGAAGCGCTTGATCACGGAGCCATGGGTCTGAGCACCGGGCTCGCTTACCTGTCCGCGAATTCTGCTTCCACCGAAGAAGTCATGTTATTGGCTGAGGTGTTGGCGGCCTCAGGCGCGATCTACGCCACGCATCTGCGCAGCGAGACGGAGACAATCCTGCAGGCTATGGATGAGGCAGTGGGCATCGGTAAACACGCGAGCGTGCCGGTGGTCATTTCGCATCTGAAATGTGCGGGCATCGCCAACTGGGGGCGAAGCGCAGAAGTATTGCAGTGGCTCGACGAGGCACGACAGTCACAGCCAATTGGCTGTGACTGCTATCCGTATGCGGCCGGTTCCAGCACCCTCGACTTACGCCAAGTGGATGAGCGCGTGAAAATCCAGATCACATGGTCAAAGACGCATCCGGAAAAAGCCGGACAAACTTTGGCGCAAATTGCCGAAGCCTGGGGCGTGAAACAGATGGAAGCGGCACAGCGTCTGCAGCCAGCAGGCGCAATTTATCACAGCATTGCAGAAGAGGACATGCAAGCCATTTTGCGACATCCCGGCACCATGATCGGCTCCGACGGCCTGCCCAACGATCCGCTGCCGCACCCGCGTCTCTGGGGTACATTTCCGCGCGTGCTTGGCCGCTATTGCCGGGAGCGGAATCTATTTTCTCTCGGCGAGGCTGTTCGCAAGATGACTTCGTTGCCGGCGCAACGATTCGGCCTGGCAGACCGCGGCTGGATCCGCGAGGGCTATTCTGCCGACCTAGTCTTGTTTGATCCGACAACCGTGCAAGATGTTGCCACTTTTGACGATCCTGATGCGCCCCTCAATAGGGATTGAGGCGGTATGGGTCAACGGCAGTCTCTCCTATCGAGGACAAAGCCCCACAGGACAACGGACAGGATGTTTTTTGCCTCGGCAGCCCCATACAAGCACGCAATAGGCTACATTCAAACCATTGTGTACGTCACTTCACGGAGGACATATTCCAATGAAGCGCTACGGCGTAGAAGGTGGCACGGGAATCGGTGGTCAGCATCTGCCCTTTGCACGGGCCGTCCAGGCAGACGGATGGCTCTATGTTTCCGGGCAGGTACCGATGATGAATGGCGCCATTGTCGAAGGCAACATTGTTCGACAGAGCCATCAGGCCATGCAAAATCTGATGGCGATCTTGCATGAGGCAGGCTACGGCGCAGAAGATGTTGTGCGCTGTGGAGTATGGCTCGACGATCCGCGCGATTTTGTGGCATTCAATCGCGTATTTCAAGAGTATTTTGGAGAAAACCCTCCGGCTCGTTCCTGCGTTGCCTCCAGCATGATGGTCGACTGTAAGGTAGAGATTGATTGCGTCGCATACAAGCCATCTGCAAGCTGATGAAGCACGGCCGTTCCTGACAAATGCAGCGTTCTGGTCATTTTCTGTAAAAGCGAACAACCATGCACACTCTTTTCACGCCCAGCCACGGAACATTCCTTTTGCTTGCCGCGCTATGTTCCGTGATTGTTCTGATCATCCTGATCGCACGATACAAGGCCAACCCATTCATTGCATTGATGACGGTTTCCATCGCTCTGGCGATGGTCACGGGCATGCCGATGCAGACCATTGTCCACTCTTTCGAAGTGGGCGTGGGTGGGACACTCGGCCATATTGCCGTGGTGATCGGGTTGGGAACGATGCTCGGCAAGATGATGGCGGAGTCCGGCGGCGCAGATCAGATTGCCCATACGCTCATCCGATTGTTCGGGGAAAAACGTGTGCACTGGGCCATGGTGGTAATCGGCTTTGTCGTCGGTCTGCCAGTCTTCTTTGAGGTTGGATTTGTTCTTTTAATTCCGATTGCGTTTACTGTGGCCAAACGCACCCGCACATCCATGGTGCTGGTGGGCATTCCCATGGTAGCCGGACTTTCGGTCGTGCATGGACTGGTTCCTCCGCATCCGGCCGCGCTGCTGGCTGTCGCCGCATATCATGCGGATGTCGGCAAGACCGTTCTGTATGCCCTCATCGTGGGAATTCCAACCGCAATTGTCGCGGGACCGCTTTATGCGAAATTGATAGCGCCTCACATTCCCCTCCCCGCCGAGAATCCGATGGCCGATCTGTTTCTTGAACGGGATGCAAAGGTCAAGCTGCCCAGTTTTGGTCTGACCATCGCCACGGTTCTGCTTCCCGTCGTTTTCATGATGATTGGCAGTTGGGCCGACATATTCGCCAGACCGAACACGCTGCCGAATCAACTTCTTCGTTTGATTGGGGGCGCCGACATCGCGCTGTTGATCGGCGTGTTGGTCAGTTTCATTACTCTCGGGACGATGCGAGGTTTCGGCCGGGACGCCATCCTGAAATTTTCCAATGAATGCCTGGCGCCGACGGCCACCATCACTTTGCTGATAGGAGCAGGCGGCGGCTTCGGTAGAATCCTGCAGGATAGCGGCACCGCCCAAGCCATTGTGGATGTGGCGCTCCACGCGCATATTTCACTTCTTCTGCTGGCGTGGCTGGTTGCCGCCGTTGTCCGCGTTGCGACCGGATCGGCCACGGTGGCAATGACCACGGCGGCGGGAATTATTGCGCCGATCGCGCTGCATATGCATGGAGTCCAACCGGAGCTGCTGGCCATTGCGACGGGTGCGGGATCACTTGTCTTCTCCCATGTAAACGATGGCGCCTTCTGGCTGGTTAAGGAATATTTCAATATGAGCGTGGTGCAGACCTTCAAAACATGGACGGTCTGCGAAACGATCATCTCCATCATGGCGCTTCTTCTGACCGTAGGCCTGTCGCGGGTCGTCTAGTCTGCCATGATCAGCGCGCGATAGTACTTGCAGAGAGAGATGTCTCGCAACGCGCCTTTCCAGATGAAGCGTCGGGACGTCAAAGGACTCGCGGTCTTTCTAACTTCGGCCGAATGGTCCACTGCGCAGACGAACTTTCTATCTGTGACCGTGCCACTGCATAGGAAATGTGGGCTAGATGCGAATAAATATCTTCTTTCGGTACATCCAGTAGAGAACCAGCCAGTAAACAGCGAGCGTAAGCGACCCAAGCACGAGCGGTTCCAGCGCAGTCCCAAAGATATTCAACGCCGATGCCCCCAGATTGATGCGGAAGCTGCCTGCAACAAAACTTTCAGACAGTTCGGCGATGAGATACGCGGCGATGGAGTTCATGCCGACTACGACTAGTGGAAATGCGGGGCGGGCCTGCTTTTTTTCATCGACAATCCAGGAGAAAGCAGCCAAAAACAGAAAGCACACACCGCCGCTGAACAACGTCCACGCTGGTGTCCAGATTCGCTTCACAATCGGACAAATTCCCGTGAAATGAAACAGCAAACCGGCACCGATCAACGCCGTGGCGGCGATCAGAAACTTGCGGAATGGAATGGCTGGCGCGCTCGAAATCAACCAGCGTCCCCCGGCAAGCCCCAGCAGCATCGTGCCTAGAGTGGGGATAAAGCTCAGCGTTAGATATCCGCCATCGTTAAAGACAAAGGGGCTGGTGCGAGGAAACAGGTTCAGAAACCATACATCGAAGGTCTGGCCGAGATTGCTGTTTTTGTTCCAGTGCGCGGCAAAGCCGTGTAACAGATGTTGATGCCAGTCGGCTGGAACGCCGACAGAAGCATACGGAAAAGTAGGTCCCGGAGCAGGATAGAGCGCCCACGCCAACCAATATCCAAAAAGAATGACTCCGAGTGCAGTCCACTGCCAGCGCGGGCGGACGAAAGTTAGCAGAAAAGCAAACGTGTAGCCCAGGCCGATCTGCGTTAATGTGTCTTCAAAAGTAAAGTAGGTTGAAGTGCTGTGGGTAGACCGTAAAAAGATTCCGAGTGCAACGAGAAGAAAGCTGCGCCAAATGGTGTGCGCCAACATGTGCCGGAAGGTCTCTCCCTTGCGTATGCGGCTACGCAGAGAATACGGCAGCGCGACTCCCACCAGAAAAGTGAAGGACGGTTGAATTGTATCGTGGAGACTCATGCCAACCCATTCGACATGAGTCTGATTGAAGGCCAGGATGTGCCAGAAAAGACTATGAGGGTAAGATCGCGCCACCGTCGCAAAGTGGAGAACTTCGCCCATCATCAAAAGCATAACCAGCCCACGATAGGCGTCGACGGCAACGTTACGTTGCGGCAGTCCACTCGCAGGCTTGACGGTGCGAACGCCGTCGTCACGGGTCGGCTCAGGCTGCGGCGACAGCATTTCAGTGGGTAGCTGCTGGCAGGTTGCGACGGTTTCGCTGGATGACATATGACCCCTAAATTGGAAGCGATCCAAACCTTTTACGGACGAGTATCAAACCGCTCCAGATAATGGCACGCTCTAGATACGTACAGCTATTCAATCTCGTCTCAACTTAAATTCTCCAGGATTGCCGGTTTCAGTGTCCATGCTTGCAATCGGGCAAGATCCATCAAGTGAGGGGAATGAAATCCATGTCGGAAATATAGGCCAGGGCCAAAGAGGTATGGAGTCCTTTGCTACAAACTTCGCTGCACCAAGCTCGGCCGGCAAGACCCGCACAAAATCCGGCGGATGACCTGTAGAAATAAGTGCCTGGGTCACACTTGCCAAGGCTACCAGATAGGACTCTGGGATGACGGCTGTGCTCCCGTACCAGATAGCGTTTGGGACTGCTCGCCGTTTCTCAAGAAACCCGTTTACATCTATCGAAGTCCGAGAGAATTGATTCCACGCGATCTTCATATTGCTGTCAGGCATTGTCATTCCATACGCGCGTGAACTGGGCCCGTAAGGCGTGAAATCCAGCTTTATGCTTTCGCGTGTGCCCTGGCTTGCGAATCTGGCGACAAAACCGTTGAGCAACGTGAACACCTCGCTGGATGACAGGGTGTAGTTCTCGTGGGCTTGGAACGTGATACTTGAACCTACTTGACTAGCAATGTCGCCCAGATCATGCGGACTAAATTGTTGCCCCTGGGCATTGTCTCGATAAAGGACTGAGGCTTCTGAAGCTGTCACGAATCGGACATCTGGAAAGGACTTCATATACGTAATCAAGCCTTCCAAATATTGAAAAGCTTGCTCGCGCTGGGCGGGACTTCTTTCTGGCTGACGCTTCCACTCCGACCTTGGCGGATTTGCCCCGTCGGCAAAGTTTACCGCATCCCAGAATTTGGCCGATATCAACTCCGTCGGATGGAACATGAAGCTGACAAGGCCGCCGGGGGGACGCGAACTCATTTCAGCATAGATAGACTTGAAATTCGCTTTTGCCTCTTCAAGATTTGACCAATCCTCATTCTGCTCAAGCTGCAAGCCTGCCTTTATGTGAAAAATGTTTAGCAGGCCACCGTACCAAAACGGTGTGCCATCGATTTGAACATGCTGACCGTCGTCGAGGTAAACCTGAACCCCCCACTTCTTCAACGTTGGATACACTTGTGGCGCCCAACTGTACCCCGGCTGGCCATAGCAACTGGGTGGCCTGCCAAATATGCGGCGAACATCGTCGAAGCCAGCCCGCTCTCGCCGGTCGAACTCTTCCTGGCCTAGCTCCCAGTCAAGCACGGATTCATATAGCGCGGGGGTGGGCTGCTGGCTGTGCGTATTCGAGTGATAGCCGATTTCCTGGCGGCTAAGTGCTGCAATCACATCCGTGCGTTGACGCTGCTCTAGTACGCGAGCCTTCTCACCGACCACCTTGAATGTGGCGCGAATTCCCTGCTTGTCAAGAAAATCTGCGATTCGTTTCGCTGCATCATCGCTTGCAGGCAGCATGTAGTCTTCAGTATCAAACCATAGAACAATGTAGACGGGAGCCTTCGACTTCCCCTCCTCGCGATTGGCGCTCGTTCCCTGCACCGCATCTGACGTCAAAACACCGCTGCTGGCGGCGAGAATCGGCGTGGCTGCCAGCGTTTTGGAAAAAAGTAACGCCGCTTGCCTTCTGGTCATTGTCATTGTCAGTTAATTTCCTTTGTAGTTTCATATCATGAGTTGGCAGTAGCACTCGCGCTAATAATAAACTTTTGATGTGGTTCGAGTTACTCCATAAGCTTGCGCGACAATTTCATCGCCGGATTTGGATGCGCCAAAGACAGTTACGAGAACAACCTTCCGAATACCGAGACTGTCATTCCATCACTTGGGCTTGATCAAAGCGGAGGGGGAGGCAGACAGGAGTGGGGGAGAGGCTGTATACCTAACGACGTAGAGATAGCTGTATACCTAACGACTAGAGAAGATGACCTCAGGGGTCCCCGACGGCGTGATCACGATTCGCGACATTGCAAAAGCGACTGGACTATCGACAGCCACGGTTTCCATGGTTCTGAATAAAGCGGGGCGCCGGATTCCGCCGGTGACGCAGCGGCTGGTGCAGGACACGGCGCATAAGATGGGATATTTCCCCAATCTGCAGGCGCGCTCGCTGCGCAGCAAACGGACCCACAGCATCGGCGTCCTGGTATTTGATATCACCGATCCGTATTGCGGCCTGGTCATCCGCGGGATCGAAAATTCCCTGGAGGGCGCCGGATATATGTCGGTGCTGGCGGACCTGCAAAACACGCCGGGACGCCTTCACCGCTGCCTGCAGATGCTGATGGGGCGCCGCGTCGAAGGCGTCATCGCCATCGCCAACCCGGTACATCTGGGGACCGACCTTTCCACGGCGCTGCTGCCGTTTGACGTTCCCGCCGTGGTCATCGGGAGCCACCCGGCAAACGAAAGCTATGCCTCGGTGGTGGTCAATAACATGGCCGGAACGCGGGCGGCGGTAGAACATCTCTACGAACTCGGCCATCGCGACCTTGCCGTCATCAAAGGGCCGAAGGCGATGAGTGACAGTGCGCCGCGATGGAATGGAATCCGGGAGTGCGCCCGCGCGAAAGGTATGCGGATCGATCGCTCCCTGGTGGTGGAGATAAAAGGCAATAACTCGAGTTACGAGGAGGGCTATGAACTCACCGAGCGGCTGCTACGGCAGGGAAAGCGATTTAGCGGATTGATTGCTTTTGACGATCTAACCGCCTTCGCGGCCATTGGCGCTCTCAGCAAGGCGGGGCGCCGGGTGCCGGAAGACTGTTCGGTCATAGGATTTGACGATATACCCGGTGCGGCCTTCTATAACCCTCCTCTCACTACTATTCGGCAGCATCTGGAAAAGCAAGGGGTCCTGGGCGCGGAAATGATCCAGAGACTGTTATCGGCAGACCCCGGGCAACCTGTTAGCGAGAGGCACGAGAAAGTTGAGCCGCACCTGGTGATACGCAAGAGCACTTCGCAGGTGTCGCAGCCGGCGAGCTGAGGCACGCGTCCGGTGCAAGCAGCCAGCTCATGATTTTTCTATTGACAGGCTCGATTCCCATAGTTAAACCTTTAACCTACGTGGAATCGAACCTTTGTGCCATCTCTCGAACCAAGCGATAGGTACATCCCGCTGCATGGGCGGGCAAGGAAATTGTGGAGAGCCAGGGATGTCATACGTATTGCTCTTTGTGCAGAAGTATCAGCCATCTGCCGCTGCGGTCTTTTTCCAACTGGAAGCCGAATTCGCAGAACTCGAGCGCCGCTCGCCCCAGTTTCCCCAGGGCAGGCGATATCAACTGCTAGCGGAAGGAGAGCCGACAAACACCCTGCTCTGGCAATGTGAGTTTGCTTCGCTGGAGGATCTGCACCATGCCTTGCAGGAAATGTCCGACGACCCGACGCATATCGCGCTTTTTGCGAAGCAGCTGCCCTATATAGTCGAGATGCGTACCGAGATTTATCAAAGGCTCCCACTATAAAATCTAAGAAAGATCGCCATACCCTTATGACTAACAGCACTAGACTTTGTGGTTGCTGGTGTCCCACCCCGTGGACACCGCCACGAGATCTTTTCCAGATTTGATTGAACGAAATTATTTGCTCCCCGACCACTCCAAAGTGGTAACGAACCACTCGCTGAATCCAACCTTTGACGGCTTCATTGAACGATGGTGAGCTCCTGTGAAGCCACACTGAAATCGTCCCAATCCAGTCGGTAGTTTCTGGTTGGGAGCTGATGTGCCGCAGCAAACTGATTCCGAGCTGCTGCGATCGCATTTACCCATTCCCCAAACGGCAAAAGTTTTTCCCGATAGACAAGGTAGGTCATATCCGTCGTTCTGTCTGGAAGATGGTCCTTCACGTCATCCAGTTCGTGTAAAAAGTGACGGCCATTCGCCTCTTCGACGCGTGGAAACCACCGTTGGTCCCACGTTGCTACAGAATTCTTAAGCACCGCGTTCCGCTGCTGCCAGATAGACGTAGCTAGATCCAGCGCGCTATCGACTTCGCTGATCGCCTCTTTGGGGTCTTTTTCCTTTGCTTGAGAGGCGGCTGCAAGATCTACATCCATCCGATGGATGTCTGCAATCATCGAAAGATTCTGACGGCATAGGTTGGCGATTGTCAGATATATCTCCAGGTTGTATCGGTTGAACTGCACCCGCTGGATGTTTTCATGAAGCAAGCCGAGCAAAACCTCGTTCTTTTGTTCCGCCTGCAAAGCTAATTCAATTCTTCTAGCATTTTCCTTCGACCATGTCAGTGAATAGTCCAATGTATTATCCGGAGCTGACGGCAACGGAAGTGTCTGGTCGTGCGCGGGGTGTGGTGGTGTAAAGATTGCATAGTAAGACCCCCAAATTGGTTTTCGCGCTTTTGATTCCATAGGGTCCCAGCTATCATTCCAGGATTGCGCTTGATCGCTCATCAACTGATAAACGCGATCCATATTGACTACTCTCTTGCCGTAAAACAAAGAATAGAACGTGCTGGACAACTCCGAAGTACCGGGCAATCCCGGATGCCAACCTGCAGCAACACCTGCAATATACCCGAGCCAAAAGGTCTCCGGATTCACGCCCTCATCCGCCCAACCTGCATCGATCTCACCAATAACACTTGTATTTACTCGAGACGAATCAAATGAGATTTTCTTCATGATGTCGTCTACCCTCGGCGTTTCTGGATTGTCTTCAAACTCATCGCTTGAGGCACCGTGAAGCCGCTCATTTTGTGGAAGGATGAAGTAATCCGGGAACAGCCTTTCCTCGCCTTCCGCCGAGGTGAAAATCATTTGTTGAATGCCCCGCTGATGGAATGCCTTGTCAAACTCCGGACCATATACCTCGCCATTGATGACATAAGACGGTAAGGACGAGAGATCGCTGGGTTTCATCGGATATTCACCCCAGAAAACCACCGTTCGCCCCTGGTCGTGCAAATAGCCGCCGGCCTTGTTGACAAAGTGCGTGAAAATCTTACCGACCGACCCCAACTGTTTTGCCAAGTCTGCTTCATTGCATTGCGAATTATGTGCAAGTCCCAAATAGTAAGGCTCATCGGTCGATAGATAGAAATACTTCACTCCCTTATTTGCGTCGAGTAAGTCTCGATACATTCCCTCGAGGAGTTTGTAGGATGCCGGATTGGTTGAACAAATCTCATAATTGCTTTCCGGGTATTCCCGCAATTTCGCATATTCTGGATGTTTCAAGATGAACGCAATATGTGCTGGGCCATCCAAATACGGTATTAACTGGATGTGGTAATGCAAACCGTAGTCTGTTAACTCCTGTAGTTCTGCCGGACTAAGAGCATAGGGCTCTACAACTGCAGGAGCACTCTTGTATTGAAAATGCCCATCGAGTTTAATCACAAACCCATTGATTTTATAGAATGCCGCCTGCCTCAGATCGCGCTTCAATTCATCCACGTGTTCAAGATGATGGTTGTCATCCCAATAGATGTGACGAAGCTGCATATCCGGCCAGTCAACGATGCTCCCTTCAGGCAGCCACAGCGTCCCCATGTCTCGCCGTAATAACTGGACCAGCGTCTCCACTCCATAGAAGAGTCCAGTGGGAGCATTGGCAGTAATCGTGATTGCACCCCGATGCAAATCGATCCGGTAGGCCTGCTCTTCCAGGGATCTCTTATTGGAATCGAGGGCGGTCCCAATTGACACACTTCCTGGCTCGATACGCAAGGATAGAGTGCCGGTAGACTTTCCGGATGTACCGAGTTGCACATTGAATCTGGCGGCAAGGTCTTCACGCAATACTTCTACCGCTACGTCGTCTTTGGCAATTCCCTTGTCGAGCTTCAGCTGCCAACCCTGGTCGAAAACAAAATCACTAGTACCCAAGGAGACTTGTTGCGGCGCCGGAATTACTGTGTAGCCACGAGCAAACAAGGGAGATACAGTTTGCGCCTGCGCGATGCAACAACATGCGCCAGCAAGTGCTGCGATTACGAAAGCCCTCATGGATATCTCCTCAATAAACGATTTAGGGTGCGCTTCGCGATATGGCCGTGGCTGGATTCGCTGTGCCAGCGTAAGGCGCGTTGATTTGCGCAAGAGAGTCCGCATTAATTGCATTGTAAAAAACTCCGTACCCACCCCGAACGCTGGTTTTTCCATCTCCGAAAACATCCCATGCAAAGCCCACACGGGGAGCGAAGTTGTTCAGTTCTGCGGGCGATATTCCATCGGTAATACCATGGTCACCGGGAAACACGATTCCGGGAGGGGCCGTCGGGTCGACAGTGGATTGAACTCCAGGTTCTACGGTAGTGAGTCTATTGCCGGCAGTTTTCCAAGGCAGAAACGGTTCATACCGTAATCCATAATTAAGAGTAAAGCGCGGATTGACTCGCCAGGCATCTTCAGCATAAAAAGAATTGTAGGCCGTACGGTTGTCATTGACGGCAAGTCCGAAAGCAACTGTCGTTGTATTGTAGGCGCCCAGGAGGAAGTCTGCGACTGGGTCTCCGCTGTTGGCAGGGCATACGGGCTGATTCCAATCGATTCTGATGTTGCCGTTGTTATCCAGAATCGGACTAGGCGCCAGCGCGACCACGGTTCCAGTGGTCGACTGCGGAACATACTTCAGTAGGTTGACTGCGACCGGACTAATGCACCCGGGTGAGATTATGTTATTGACCACGCATGGAGCACCCGTTGTCGGATCCGTTAGCGGAAGTCCTGTGAGCGGATCCGTAGGGTCAAAGAGTTGATTGGCTCCAGTGAAATTCCCGCTTCTTTCCGCGGCGCTGGGAACCACGGCCACGGTTGTTTCCGCCTCCTGATGATTTGTTAATCCCTGATAGGAGGCAAAGAAGAACAGCTTACTCTTGATGATCGGACCGCCGATCGCCGCACCGAATTGGTTTTGAACTTCAGCTGGAACATTAGGAGCGAAGTAATCTTTTGCGTTGAATACGGCGTTTCGAAAAAATTCCCATGCAGCCCCATGGAGCTTATCGGTCCCCGCTCTAGATACAACCTCGATTTGTGCACCAGCATTATGACCGTATTCAGCCGAAAAGTTACTGGTCAGTATACGAAACTGTGTAATTGCATCTGGCGGTGGAAAGTTGATGCCCGTGTTACGGGAGGGGTTGTTGAAAAACGCCCCATCAAAGGTATAGACAGTTGCATTCGGCAAGCTGCCATTTACGTCCATCTGGGGGCCCCCGCGAGCATCGCTTTGCGTTTGCGGAGCACTGACATTCGTGACGCCAGGTATAAGTTCAGCCAGAGACATGACATTGCGGCCATTCAAGGGCAGATCCACCACACGACGATCATCCACCAAGCCGGTTAACGTATTCGACGTTGTATCCACTAGCGCGACCGTACTGGTTACTTTCACCTCAGTCTGTACTGCGCCGACGGTCAGTTGGGCATCCGCCCGGACATTTTGGGACACGGTCAATTCCACATCCGATCGTACTTCCCGTTGAAAACCCTTTGCCTCAAAGGTGATTGTGTAGTGCCCGGCAGGCAATGCGACGAAACTATAGAAACCCTGTGCATCCGTTACCCCGGTGCGAGTCGTCTGTTGCTCGTTCATTACTGCGGTGACGTTCGTGCCCGGCACGGCCGCTCCTGACGCGTCTCGAACATATCCAGAGATGTTGCCAGTGCCCTGCGCGAGCGCAATCGGAACAATTGACAGGAACAGAATCAGGAACCACCCGGTCTTTAGCCCTAATTGGCTCGTCAAATTTCGATAGGGAACAACGCGTGTTACAACTGACCAGAAAAAAAATCTGTTGCGAGTCATGGCCTTTCCTCCCGAAATTGAATTCTGGTAAAGCTCTCGGCAGTATCCGCACAGATTTAACTTTCATTCCCTAAAGTGGCTTAGAACGACCTGCTCGCGGAGAGCAAACTATATCCCAACGCGCGGCGGGCGTTTCGTATTGGGTTAAATGTTTAATCAGCATTTACCTAATGTCAAGAAAATTACTCGAATGATTTCCTGACTGAATTGGCGATCTTAACTCGGTATCCAAGTTAACTGTTCGTGCCGGCACCCGATTCGGAGGCGAGTTTATCACTGGGGGTGGTCCTTCGAACAAATGGACTTGCTGGCCTATTCAATTGTCTTGACAGTTCAGCATGCCTCGTCGCGATTCCGGAGAGTGTCGACTTGCCATTGCGCGTGGATACTCGGCACATCGATGGCCGCCGCCGTTCAATTGACTCTTCACACTTCGGCGATGGATCGCACTATGGGCTGATCGTGGCGTGGCTGGAAGGCTGACTTGCTGGCATATATTTCTCGAACCACTCGATGGCTCGCTCCAGTACGTCGCGTTCGTCGTTAGGGTTGGAAAATCCGTGACCTTCGTTTGGGTAAACAACAAGCTTCACAGGTACGTTCATCGTGCTTAACGCATGCCACATTTCAAAAGATTGAGGCGCAGGACATTCTCCATCGCGATCGCCCACCACGATCAGCATTGGAGTTTTTGCATTCTTGATGAAATTTATCGCTGAACTTTTTGCGTACACCGCCGGGTCGTCATACACGCTGGCGCCAAAGAATGGAATCATCCATTGATCGATGGAATTTTCTCCATAATAGCTTTTCCAGTCGGAAATTCCTGCCCCGGCGACCGCTGCGCGAAAGCGATGTGTCTGCGTGACGGCAAACATGGTCATAAAACCGCCATAGCTCCAACCGGTGATGCCGACACGATTCGGATCAATGGGCATTTTTTTCGTCACTAGATCGACCCCGGCAAGCAGGTCGCGCAAATCTCCATAGCCGAAGTCCTTGCGGTTGGCTGCCGTGAAAGCTTCTCCCTCGCCATAGCTTCCGCGCGGGTTCGGCATCAGCACAAAATCGTTCAGCGTGGAAAAAGCAATTGGAGGATTGTAGCTCGCGATGGGCCAGCGAGGCAGCATCTGGTTGGCTGGCCCTCCGTGAACCCACAGGATGAGCGGGTATTTTTTCTGTGGATCATAGTTCTTCGGATAGATCAACCATCCCTGCACGCGGAACCCTTCGTTGTCCCAGGTCAGGCTCTCAGTCCTGCCCCAGTCACGCTGCAGTGAATCGTTCAAATGCGTGATTTGCGAAACATTGCTCAATGACCCAGCCCATACTTCCGGCGGTTCGTTGAAGCTGGACTTAATGAATGCCGCAACCACTCCCCCACTCTTGTTTTTGGAAAACGATAGGCTCAGTTGCCGGGTGCCATCGCCGATTGTGGCGGGGAACGTGACCCGGACGGATTTGTCCTCAAGGCCAGTGGTTGGATCGATAACGCTAAAACGAGACTGCCCATCTACGACTTCAGTGAATCCAAGATGTTGATCGTCGACCCAGTGTGGCCATGCCGGGCTCGACTTGCGGCCGAGTGTTAAATTTCTGGCTTCACCTCCAGTAGAAGAAATTCTGTAAATATCACCGCCGGTTTCGCCATAATCACTCATCAGGCCGCCGATAAAAACAATGGTTTTGCCATCAGGAGACCATCGCGGTTCGCCAATCTGCATCTTCGGCTTCAGGATCACATGCGGTGTGCCTTTCGCGACTGCTTGCACATACAGCTGTGCCACCCACCAATTGTCTTCTCCCGGAGGCGCGGCAGCGATATATGCCAGATCTTTCGAGTTTGGCGACCAATCGTATTCATAAATGTGCAAACTCTGCCGGAGTCACCTGCGTGACTTGCGGTATTCCATTATTCGTTGCAGGAACATCGATGACTGTCACACTCTGGATTTCCGCCATTGTTTTGGCGCTGATGACACCGATGGCTGGTTTCATGGCAGCCAGCGCACCGGGCGGCCGCGTTGCATTTTCCACAAATAAAAAACCTATGCGTTTACCGTCAGGAGACCATGTGACATCGTGCATGTAGCCCTTCAGAGACGTCAGCTGACGCGGCACCGAGAAGCCAAGACCGTTGCCGGACGGGTTCAGATCCACTTCGGACAAAAACACCTGCTGTTGGCCAGGGGTCGCGCAGTCAGACACAAATGCAATTTGCCTGCTGTCGGGCGACCATGCCACGTTGCCTTCACTGCATTCGTGTTGGGCTCCGGCGCTTGAATTTGGGAGTGAAATTACCCGCGTCGACGTTTCTGTGCCATCGAGCAGCCTAAGATTTATCCGGTTACCAGCGTTCGCAACAGGTGCAACCCATGCGACTATACGGCCATCGGGCGATATCGCCGCCTGGAGCGGCGTGCGGGTGCGGCCTAGTTCTTCCAGCAGATTCGTGATGACCATTTTCTGCGCAGCATGAGTTTCATCGTTGGAAGCTGCCGCTTGCGCCGTGAGTGACGGGGCAGAAAGACTGGCGAACAAGGTTGCGTATGTTCCCGCAACGACGAAGGCTCGAAACGAAGAGGAAAACCGGAGTGTATGCATCATCGAGCGCTATGCTATCACCTTGGAGACGACTGCCTTCATCTCCAACAATCCATAGAGATGCATGAACGCCCTACCTCATATGTTCGTTTTTCCTCTAGCCCGGGTACCATACCTTCCGCGGATCCGTTTTATCCCGTTGATAACACCAAGCCTCTTCAATCAGCCGTTTCAGGTCAACGGACGGTCTCCAGTCGAGCAGGAATTTCGCTTTGCTGTTGTCCATCCAGGTCGACCAATATGGTGTGGTGATCTCGATCGACGGCATTCCTCGCGTTTCCAGTAGGTAGTCCGCTACCTGGCGATAATCCACCGGCTCATCCATACAAATATTGAAAGTTTGCTGTCGTGCTTTGGGATGATCCAGAGCCAGGACGCATGCTCTCTACTAAGTCGTTGACGTGGACGAAATTGCGCTTCACAGGCTTTCCCAGCGGATCGAGCATCAGCGGCACGGCATTGCGCTTCAGGTACTCATCAGCATTTTCTGGACCCACGAAATCTCGCCAACGTGGTCCTCCGAACGCATCTTCGCCGAATGAGAGCGAGTATTTGAAATCATCCTTCTCCATGATCCACGGCGCCCTCAAACAACACCCCGAAAGATCGTATTGAATAAAATACTGTTCCAGCATTACCTCCTCAAGAACCTTGGAGAGTGCATAGCAACCGGGATAGGCGCTATGCTTCTGCTGCTCTGTGACTGGCAATGGGTGCGGATAAACAAAGTGTCCCAAGGCGGCATCCCCGCCGATGAGGATGATCTGTTGAAAGGAATCGCTCAGGCGACATTCTTCCAGAAGCCAGAACAGGCCTTTGACACTGACGTCGATGACACTTTCTTCAGTTTCCTTGCACGTCGCGCAGTGAATCACGTGCGTGATCCCGCGCATGGCGGCGCGCACAACCTCACGGTCAGAGATACTGCCACTGACTATTTCCAACCGCTCCTCTGGTTTAAGACGGCGGTTGTGGCATAGTGCGCGAACGGTAATGTCGCGACAATTATCCGCCTCTAAGACACGGCGAATGAAATGAGTGCCTACTTTGCCTGTCGCGCCGGTCACGAGAATATGCTTCATACGTTCGACCATGCAGGATGTTTGCACATATTTGCAAGCTGACGCCAGCGTATCCCTTTCGATGATGCTCAGAGAAAAGCAATCGAGTATTGCTGGCAATGTAGAGTATGCTGAGTGCGCTCAGCGTTAAGAGAATTGACTCATGTTGATGCCCAATTCGAATTTTTCGCCGTGCCGCAGTAATTCCTCCCATGTAACTTCGCCTCCACGGCGGCCGGCCATTCGGCCCAGCATCGCGCTGAAAGCAGTCTCCACACCAGCGGCAATTTGATTATGAAAATTTCCTAATGTGATGCTATCGATGAATCCTCTATCTTTTTCCCGTTGGGCCAATGCCAGGTTGTCATTGAAGACGCCGTTGGCAGCAAAGGAAGATTGAGAAGGTTGCTTCGCCGGTTCCTGGTCAGCCCAGGTCCACGCGTGATCGCCCACGATTCTCATTGGGCCTGAGTACGGTATCTCGGCGTGCCCATCCGCGCCGAACATCCGTGCCGAGACATCGAACCAGTCATTGGGACCAAACTGCGTACAGGAGAAGCTAACATGGATGTTTTCCGGATAGGTAAACGCAATCTCATAGTTGTCCCAGGTATTCCCGGGGTGAGAAAGGATGTTTCTTCCACCGGTGCCGGTTGCCTTGATGGGATGCGCCTGGAGCGCCCAGTTGCAGATGTCGATTAGATGGATGGCTTGCTCGACGATGATGTCGCCAGAGAGTACAAGGTCCCAGTACCAGCGGCGTATTCGGAGTTCATCCGCAGAGATGTTGGGCATGGGAGGATAACTAGCGCCCGGCGCGTTGTAATTCGCCGCTATGGCGCCAATCTTGCCCAATGCTCCCTGTTGAATACGACGGATGATTTCGACGAAGGGAGGTGCGCTGCGAATCTGGAAACCCACTTCGAGACTGACATGCCCCTGGGCGCGTTTGCCAATCTCGAGAGCCTGTTTCGATTGCGCGACATCCACTCCGATTGGTTTTTCGCAGTACACATGCTTGCCGCCGCGCACAGCGGCATCGAGATGCTGCACATGAAACCACGGTGGAGTTGAAATCTGTACGGCATCCACATCCGGAGAGGAAGCAACTTCCTCGAACGCCTTATAGCCGTGGAACATCATCTTCGGATCGATCTTGGGGTAGCCCTTCTGATCTGAGATCTGATCAATCCGCGTTTTCGCCGGCTCTAGTTTGTCCGGGAACAAATCTGCCAGGGCCACCACGCGAGCACTGGTGTTGTTCAAAAAGGATTCCGCCACGGAAGTTCCGCGCGAGCCGCATCCCAGCAGCGCCAGCCGTACCGCCGAACTGGCCTCATAGCCGAACACCGTTTTCGGTTTCAACAACAATATTCCTGACGCGGCAGCTGCGCCCCCAACAAATTTTCTTCTATCCATGGAATAAAGACTCCTGATCTATATTGGATTGGAATGAACCTGTGCAAGAACTCGTTCCAGATATGCCTTCTCATGTTTTACGTCTTCCATCTGTTGCGGACCGGAGGTCTCGCGCTCAATGGTGATCGCGCCTTGATAGCCCAGTTTTTGGAGCTTAGAAAATACTTGCAGAAAATCGACGCGTCCGGTACCGATCAACACCTCTTTGCCTAATTGCATGGGATCGGTCGGCCACATCCCATCTTTGGCATGGACACTTCGGACGTGCTGCCCGATCATGTCGACCGCGTCCACCGGATTCGCTTTCCCGTAGAGAATCAGGTTCGCCGTATCCAGACCCACGCCGAGGTTCGGTTGATTAACATCCAGAATTGCTCGCGACATGGTAGTCGGCGTTTCTTGGCCGGTCTCCATCAGAAAATCCTGACCGTTCCCCGCGCAGTGAATCGCGATGTCGCGGATGGCGTGGACAACCTGATCGTAGAGCGGATCGTTAGGGTTCTCGGGAATGAAGCCGCAATGAGTCTGAACACGAGGAATGCCCATACGCTTCGCGAAGTCCGAAGTTTGCTTCAGTGCATCAATCCTGGCAGCCCGTGTCGCTGGCGGCACCAAACCGATGGTTGACGGCCCATCGACGAAATTCCACACCAGACGTCCCGGGCCAACAATCTCGACGCTGGTCGCCGTCACTCCATATTTGTCCAGCATTGCGCTCAGCCGTTGCGCACCTGATGTGCTGAACCTTCCGATATAGTCGTCAAGACTCAAAAAGCAGTTCGACATCCCCAACTCTTTTACTCGCGCGATCGCCGTCTCTGGCCCGTCATATACAGGCGCAATCATGACACCGATCGCCATCGGCGGGACGCCATTCTGTCGCTTGATCGCGTTCTGCGGTTCAGCAACCGGTGCGGAGAATGTAGCCGACGAACCGGGTTCCTTGCCTGCGAAAGCGCGGCCATAGGCACCCGACTGCATCATGGCTGCTGCGATGGAGGTGCTCAGAAAATCTCTACGACGCATGCACAACTCCTCTCAAAACCGGATCTGCACGTATGTTTATAGATCACAACTTCACAAATGTCCGCGCGCGATACATCCAGTATTACTTGGATGTGCCAAGGATTCCTGGAAACCACTTCACGGCATTGTCGTGATAAATCTTACGCAAAATGGATTGCGGCAGGGCAAGTCCTTGCACTCGTTTCTTTCTGTAAAGGATAATGTCGTTCGTGGCCAGATACCTCCAATCGTTGGCGTAGGTATCCTCCCAATCCTTCGGAGTATCTGAAACTGCCGGGTAGAATTCGTTGTCCGTCCCGTAAATCAAACGGTCCTGATATTTCGTGATGAACTCGATCATTTTTTCGCGGGGTTGCATCTCGAAGTACGCCATCCTGGCAGCTAGATCAACAGCGAAGTTGGGATACTGGTCGAGATGCTGGCCAAGCTGGTTAAAGTCCGATTCCATACTGCCCAAATGGGCCCCTACCATGCGCAGATTTGGGTTCTTGTCCAATATGCGATCGCGCGACTGTAGGATTTGCGGCTTAGTTGGAGCGCCAGCCTTTCCATACATATAAAGCTTGGGATTCTGCATGAGATATTCGTAATCCGGGGCGTCTGGATTGGGCGCCTCAAATGCCGAGTCAGGGTCCGCAAGATGAGCAATTAGTGTTTTGTTGTGCGCAGCAATGTCTTTAAAGATCGGCTCGAAGACTGGATTGTCAGGCAGGATGTAGTTCCCTTTCGAGTCCTTAATTTCCATGCCAACGACTTTATAGAACTTTACTGCGATGGCACCGCGTGCAAAATCCTCATTCAGTTTGCGGATAGCCTCTCCAGAAAAATTAGGCTGGCTAAATCGATACGCGTCGAATGTCGTACAGAGCGCGACACGACCGCTGCTTCCACGGACAACCGACCAGCCATCCTTCGCCTCTTTCGAAAAATCTGTATATTCCGGGATTGTGTCATCGTCTACAAGAATGTCCAAGAGATGCAGATTGAGCTTCTTGAGCATCGCATAGAATGCTGGAGACTTTTCGAAGACATGGGTGTGACTGTCAATGGGTCGAAGAGCAGCGAATTGGCGAAGTTCAAGGCGAGAAAAAGAACCGCTAACTACGGGTCCCGACGGCGTAACAGAAGACAACGTATCAACTGCATGGCCGCTATACGCCCAGCGGTTACGAATAAAATACAGGAGAGCAAGAGTTTACAAATAGCACGTACGTATGTGGCGTTGGCTTCCGAATTGGATGGCATCTCGTTATGCTTTGATTTTTGCATCGTTGCCGTCAAACTCTCCGCTAAGTTTTCTCAACGGTACCACTTTTCGGAACTTGCAACAGCACATGAATCATCCATTGGAGGACGATCCTGCATGGTGACTCGCCGCACATTCCTAGCCACAAACATGACTGCTGTTGCCGCATCAGCGCTTGGACTGCATCGGCCAATGCTGGGTGAAGTTGCCGCAGTCGATCTGGTTCCAGAAAGCCAGCTTCCGCGTTCATCTAGAGAATTCTGGAATGATTGGCCAGATTACGTTACAAGAAATATGAATCTCGCCAGAAACTCGCGGCGTTCTTTGCTGGCCGAGATTCAATCGAAGCAGCAGGTCGAGGCTCGCTGCGAAGCAGTGCGTTCCCAACTTTGGCAACTTTTGGGTGGACGTCCTGAAGAAACACCGCTGAATCCACGCATTACTGGCTCCCTGGAACGAAATGGATACCGCATCGAGAAACTCATCTTTGAAAGCATGCCGCAGATCTATGTGACGGCGAATCTCTATGTGCCTACAACTGGCAAACCTCCATTTCCGGCGATTCTTGCGCCCATCGGACATAGCCCGAACGGCAAGGCTGCGCTGCGCTACCAGTACACCTACCAGAACCTTGCCAGGAAGGGTTACATCGTTCTGACCTGGGATCCATTCGGACAAGGCGAAAGAATCCAGTACCTAAAACCGGGAACGAACCAGACCCGCTTCCACGCGATTTCCATGGAACATACACAGGCTGGGAGGCCGATGATTTTATTTGGCGATGGGCTCGCACTGTATCTTGCCTGGGATGGGATTCGCGGTCTGGATTATCTTTTGACGCGTCCTGAAGTCGACCCGCAGCGCATCGGGTGCACCGGCCAGTCCGGCGGTGGAACTATGACTATGTTTCTTGGCGCGCTTGAACCGCGCATCCATGCAGCGGTTGCGATTGAGGGTAGCTTCGCGAATGTGGCGGGACCTTTTTATGATCCGCCAGGCTCTATTTCTGACGCGGAAACAGACATCGTGGGCAGTCTGCCCCTGCGCATGGACCGCGGCGATCTGCTCGCGGCCTTTGCACCCAAGCCCTTGCTGGTCTGTTATACGAAGAATGATGAAGGAGAAACATATGGACCGGTGAATTCAGAAGCCGTCATCGAAAACTACGATGAGCTAACTCGGATCTACGGAATTCTTGGCAGCCAGAGAAAAAACAGACTTATTTGCTGGCGACTTGCCCCATGGAATGGATTTCTTTTCGCGCCGAGCGATCTATGGCTGGTTCAACCGATGGTTTGGCAAAATGGACGCAGGTGTCGAGGAAGCCGAGTATGACGACGGCCCAGACAGTGCGCTGAACGCCACTCTCACCGGACAGGTTTCTACCTCGCTCCGCGGCCGGTCTGTTGTTCAATTGAATACAGATCGTGCTCAACGTCTGTTACCGGCCAGCTACTTTAGCGATCCTGCGTTCAATGCATCTCGCGCCAGAGAAAAAATACGTGCGCAGCTTGGCCATTTACTCGCGCTGCCGCCGGAAAAAACCGAGCTTCGTGCCAAGACGCTATCAACGAACATAAGAAAAAAGCAGCGAATTGAGGAGATTCAATTTGAGTCTGAACCGGGAGTTCGCATTGTCGGCTGGTTCGTTGCTCCGCAGAATGGCGCTGCGGTGCATCCTTGCGTACTTTATATTAGCGACGGCTATGCGGACGAGGCAGTTGGCGAGCCGAGCGAATTCGATCAGATCATTGGCCAAGGCCACGCAGTTTGCGCCATTTATCTGCGCGGCACGGGTCTATCGGAACCACGCCCTCCCAGGGCAGGCCCGGTTTTCTACCAGCAAATGAATCTACAGGAAAGGTATGCCTGGGCCAATCTGATTCTGGGGACTTCCGTGATTGGTCAGAGAGTCTGGGATATTGTGCGAAGTCTCGACTATCTTGCGTCAAGACCGGATGTGGATGCGTCGCAGATTCGAGTCATCGGGCAAGAGGAAGCAGGCTTGGCTGCACTGATGGCTGCGGTGCTCGACGACCGCGCTCGATCGCTTCTTCTAACTCGCACACTTGTCAGTTATATGTCCATCGTGCAATCAACGGACTATTCGCTGCCATTGGATTGGTTTGTTCCTGGGATTTTGCGGCACTTCGACGTGCCGGACCTTTGCGCCGCTGTTTATCCGCGCCCGGTGTGGATTGCAAACGCTGTCGATGCGCCAGGCGCAACTCTTACCGAGCGCGAGGTGCGCGAAATTTATTCCCAGCGGATACCTGCAAATTCTCTTGCTCTGAAAAAC